>NZ_JBEZYA010000017.1:106513-265947 GCF_040638295.1 Actinoplanes sp. NPDC026619 | reverse complement strand
AGCAACCGTCGAACGAGCACCGACCCCTTGCGTGCCGCCCTTTTTGTGCGCCATCAACCCGTTAGAGCTACCCACACCAACCCGCTAAATGGCACGGGTGTTCTAATCTGTGGGGGTGTTGGAGGAACTGACCCGGACCCGCGCCGCACTCGCCGAGTGCGCTGGCGCGGCCGTGTGGGCTTTACCTGACGCGGACCTGCTTGCCTCTTTGGAAGAGGCGTGGACCGGTGTGCAACAGCTGACCGCGGTCGCCGCGCGCCTCGTCCGGCAGGCCGAGGTCCGCGGTCTCCCGGCAGCCGAGGCCGCGTCGAGCACGGTGGTCTGGCTCCGGCAGCGGCTGCACGCGAGTCCGGCCGATGCGCAGCGGCTGGTGCGGCTCGGTGAGCTGCTCGACGCCTCACCGGCGCTCGACGCCGCGGTCTCCGCCGGGGCCGTCTCGACCGAGCAGGCGCGCGCGATCGGCACCGCAATCGCCGACCTGCCCGAGGAAGCGGGAATCGAGACCCTCGCGAAGGCCGAGAAGTCATTGATCGCCTACGCGTCGCAGTTCGATCCGATGACGCTCTCCCAGCTCGGCACGCGGATCCTCGCGCATGTCGACCCGGAGGCAGGTGACCGATACGACGAGGCCGTGCTGCGACGCCAGGAGGAACGCGCGCGTCACAGCCGCGGGTTCACGTTGAGCCCGTTCGGCGACGGCCGCGTGCGCCTGTCCGGCTGGCTCGAGCGTGCCGCCGCGGCCACGGTCAGCGCGGCGCTGGCCCCGCTGTGCCGCCCCGACCACGCCACCGCCGGCGACACCGATCTGGCTCGGACCCCGACGCAGCGGCGAGCGGACGCCCTCGTCGAGGTGTGCGCCCGCGTCCTGCGTGACGGCGGCCTGCCGACCACGGGCGGCGACGCGGCCCAGGTGGTCGTCACGATCCCGATCGCCACCCTGCAAACCGTTCCCGGTACGGCGCTTCAAACCGGTGATCCATCGCCCACCTGCACTCCGCGAAACGGTCACCGGCCCGCCGGCCACAGTGCACCGACCAGCCAACGGACGGACGGCCATCGTCGCCGCGGCAAGAGCCCGACCGGGCCGCCGAATGTCTCGCCCGGCGGCGCCAAGGCTGCCATCGCTGCGTCCGACGACTCGATACCCACCGACACGACAGCTGCCAGCGCGATATCCGCCAGCATGGCATCTGGCGGCACAACGCCTGCGGGTGCGACGCCTGCGGGTGCGACGCCTGCGGGTGCGACGCCTGCGGGTGCGACGCCTGCCAGTGTCACGCCCGTCAGTGCGGTGGCGAGCCCTGTGCGGCCGGCGCCGGTGGACGGCGCCGCCGGTTCCGGCGGCGTGGTGCAACGCGACAGCAGCCATGGCGTGCTGGACAACGGCGCCCTGATCAGCCCCGCCGAGGCGCGCGTGCTGGCCTGCGACGCTCGGATCATTCCGGCCGTCCTCGGCACCGCCGGGCAGGTCCTCGATGTCGGGCGCGCCCGGCGGTTGATCTCCGGTCCGATCCGGCGCGCGCTGATCCTCCGCGACCGCGGATGCAGCTTTCCCGGTTGTGACCGACCACCCAACTGGTCAGAGGGCCACCACGTCATCCCCTGGGCTGACGGTGGACCGACCGCACTCACGAATGCGTGCCTGCTCTGCCGGCATCACCACCGCGTCATCCACCAGACCGGCTGGCAGGTTCGCATCAGTCCCGACGGCCGCCCCGAATTCCTCCCACCGGCAACCATCGATCCACAACGCCGACCCCGCCGGAACGCCTACCACCTGCGGCTATGACAGGTCGAGGGCCTTGCGTAGGTAGGCGACGTGTTCCGGGCCGGTCCATCGGTAGGCGGGCAGGCCGGCAGCACGGGCGCCAAGCACCGCGCGGTCGTCGTCGTCGACGAAGAGCACATGCTTCGGCTGGTGGCCGATCAGCTCGCAGGCCCGATGGAAGAACTCACGGGCCGGCTTGTGCAGCTTCTGCTCCCACGAGCTGATCACCAGGTCGACCTCGTCGGCCAAGCCGAGCGCGTCCAGGTCGGGGCGCAGCCGGTCGGTGGCGTTCGTCGCCAGGCCGACCTTGCGCCCGCCGGCCCGCACCTCGCGGACGAAGGCCAGCGCGTCCGGGTCGGGCTCGCCACGGTAGGACTGCCACTGCGCCACCGCGGCTGCCGCGCGATCGGGCTCGATCGGCAAGCGCTCGGCGACCAGGCGCATCCAATCCGCGTCGGTGATCTCACCGGCCACCGCGGGACGGTAGATGTCCCACGACATCGATGTCTCGAGCAGGGCGGCCGGTTTGAGGCCGTAGTCGACCTCGACGGCGATCATCGGGGCCGGATCCCAGCGGCGCAAAACGCCGTCCAGGTCGATGAGCAGGGCCTGGGCGCGCTCGCGCGGCGACATGCTGGCTATTCCTCTTCCTTCTTGAGTCGCTGACTGATCACCTGGGTCACACCGGCGCGCATGGTGACGCCGTACAGGGCGTCGGCGACCTCCATGGTGCGCTTCTGGTGCGTGATGATCAGCAGCTGGCTCTTCTCCCGCAACTGCTCGAAGAGAGTAATCAGCCGGCCGAGGTTGACGTCGTCGAGGGCGGCCTCGACCTCGTCCATGATGTAGAAGGGCGAAGGGCGGGCTCGGAAGATCGCGCACAGCATCGCCACCGCGGTGAGCGAACGCTCGCCACCGGAGAGCAGCGACAGTCGCTTGATCTTCTTGCCGGGCGGACGGGCCTCCACCTCGACGCCGGTGGCCAGCATGTCCTCCGGGTCGGTGAGCACGAGCCGGCCCTCGCCGCCCGGGAACAGCACCTGGAAGACGATCTGGAACTCGCGCGCGGTGTCCTCGAACGCCGACGTGAACACCTCGAGGATGCGCTCGTCGACGTCCTTGACCACGGTGAGGAGGTCCTTGCGGGTGGCCTTGAGGTCTTCCAGCTGGTCGGAGAGGAACTTGAACCTCTCCTCGAGCGCCGCGAACTCCTCCAGCGCCAGCGGGTTGACCTTGCCGAGCAGCTGCAGGTCACGCTCCGCCTTATTGGCCCGCTTCTCCTGAGTCGGCCGGTGGAACGGCGCTGGCTCCGGCACCGGCTTGCTGTCCTTCTCGGCCTGGGCCGTCTCGGCCGCGCTCGGCGGCACCAACTGCTCCGGGCCGTACTCGGTGATCAGCGTGTCCACGTCGAGCGAGAAGTCCTCGGCTGCCTTGGCCTCGAGCTGCTCGATGCGCAGTCGCTGCTCGGCGCGGGCCATCTCGTCGCGGTGCACCTCGCTGGTGAGCCGCTCCAGCTCGGCGACCAGACGCTTGGCGCTGGCGCGGACCTCCTGCAGCTCGGCCTCGCGTGCGGTGCGGGCCTGCGCGAGCGCGTCGCGCGCCTCGACCGCCGCGCTCAGCGACAGCCCGACCCGGGCCAGGGCGGTGGCCGCGCCGAGCGCGACCGCCTTGGCGATTTCGGCGCCGCGGGCCCGGGCGGCCCGGCGGGCCGCAGCCCGCTCACGGGCCTGCCGCTCCGCGTTGGCCTGGCGCATCAGGGAGTCGGCTCGGCCGGCGATGGAGGAGACCCGCTCCTCGGCGGTACGCACCGCGAGACGTACTTCCATCTCGTTCTGCCGGGCCTGCGGCACCAGGGCGGCGAGCGTGTCGCGTTCCTCGGTGGACGGTTCCTCGTCGATCGGGGTGGACTCGGCCAGGTCGAGTCGTTCCTCCAGCTCGGCCAGGCGCATCAGGTCGCTCTCGCGCGCCGCCTCGGCCTTCTGCCGGGCCGCGCCGAGGCGCTCACTCTCGGCCTTGGCCGACCGGGCGGCTGCGCCCAGCTCGGCGAGACGGCGGGCGGCAGCGTTGCGTTCGCCCTCGGCCGCGCGCTTGGCGGCGGCGGCCACGTTGACCGCCTCCTTGCGCTCCGCGACTTCGGCACGGGCGTCGACCAGCTGACCCTTGAGCTCGCCGATCGCCTCCTCGGACGCGGAGCGCTTGGCCTTGGCCTCGTCGACCGCGGCCTGCACCTCGATGTAGCTGGTGGCCTTGCCGGAGCCGCCGGCCGCGGCGAACGTGCCGAGCACGTCACCGTCGGGGGTGACCGCACGCAGTTCGGCGTTGCTCGCCACAACCTCGGCGGCCGTGCCGAGGTCGGCCACGAGGACGACGTCGCGCAGGGCACGGTTGACGGCGGGCCGGATCTGCTCGGGGCAGTCGACGACTTCGGGCGCCCAGACGGTGCCCTCGGGAATGGTCGGGCGAAGCGACTCCAGGGAGCCGCGCATGCCGGGCGCCGCCGACGAGGCGACGACGAGCGCGGCCCGCCCGGCATCGGCGATCTTGAGCGTACGCATCGCCTCGATCGCCTCGTCCACACCGGAGAGGGCGACCGAGTCCGCGAGCGAGCCCAGCGAGGCAGCGATCGCCGCCTCGTAGCCGGCGCGAACGGTGAGCATCGAGGCGAGACTGCCGAGCAGGCCGGGTACCTGGTCCCGCTTGGCCAGCAGGGCGCCGGCCCCGTCCTTGCGCTGCAGGCCGAGGGCGAGGGCTTCCTCGCGTGCCTTCCAGCTGGCCGCGTCCTTCTCGGCCGCGCGCTCGGCGTCGGACAGCTCCCGCACCACGGCCGCGGCCCGGTCGTGGGCGGCCTGCGCCTCGGCGTGCCGCTCGTCCAGTTCGACGTTGTCCCGGTCGGCCTCGGTGGATTCGGCGGCAACCGCGTCCACCTCGCCCTGTGCGGCCTCGGCGCGGGTGAGGGCGTCGGTGTGCGCGGCGGCAAGCCGCTCGATCTCCTCGGCCGCGCTCCCGGTACGTGCGCGGGCGGCGTTGACGTTGCCGGTCAGCTTGGCCAGGCCCTCGCGGCGGTCGGCGATCGCCTTGGCCGCGTTGCGCAGCGCGCCCTCAGCCGCGGCCAGTTGCCGTTCCAGGTCCTGTCGGCGCTCGACCGCCTCGGCCAGCCGCATCTGGTCGTCGGTGAGCGCCTCGCGGAGTTCCTCTTCCTGCTCGCGCACCCGCTCGGCCTCGGCGACCAACTGGTCGGGGTCGCGACCGGGCCGTTCCTCGTCAGGGGTCGCGGCCAGGTGGCGCAGCCGTTCGTTGGCGAGCTGCTCCATCGAGCGGAACCGCTCCTGCAGCGCGGCCAGCTTGTACCAGGTGTCCTGGGCGGCCTGCAGCAGCGGAGCGTCTTCGGCGTGCGCGTGCTCGAGGTCGGCGAGCATCCGCTGGATCTCGCGGTTCTCCGCCTCGACCTCGTGCCGGCGGTCGCGCATCGCCGACTCGTCGGCGATCTCCTTGTCCAGAGTGGTGCGCAGCGTGTGCAGGTCGTCGGCGAGCAGCCGGAGCCGGGCATCGCGCAGGTCGGCCTGGATGCCGGCGGCGCGGCGGGCCACCTCGGCCTGCTTGCCGAGCGGCTTGAGCTGGCGGCGGAGCTCGGCGGTGAGGTCGGTCAAGCGATTGAGGTTGACCTGCATCGCGTCGAGCTTGCGGATCGCCTTTTCCTTGCGCTTGCGATGCTTGAGTACGCCGGCGGCCTCCTCGATGAAGGAGCGGCGGTCCTCGGGTTTGGCGTGCAGCATCGCGTCGAGCCGGCCCTGGCCGACGATGATGTGCATCTCCCTGCCGATGCCGGAGTCGCTCAGCAGTTCCTGGATGTCGAGCAGCCGGCACGCGTTGCCGTTGATCTCGTACTCGCTGGCGCCGTCGCGGAACATGCGGCGGGTGATCGAGACCTCGGTGTACTCGATCGGCAGAGCACCGTCGTTGTTGTCGATCGTGAGCGTCACCTCGGCCCGGCCGAGCGGCGCGCGGCCGGAGGTGCCGGCGAAGATGACGTCTTCCATCTTGCCGCCGCGCAGTGCCTTGGCGCCCTGCTCGCCGAGCACCCAGGCGATGGCGTCGACGACGTTGGACTTGCCGGAGCCGTTCGGGCCCACCACACAGGTGATGCCCGGCTCGAGGCGCAGCGTCGTAGCGGAGGCGAAGGACTTGAAGCCCTTGACCGTCAGGCTCTTGAGGTGCACGGATCTCCGAGGGTCGGCGACGAAATTGCTGGCAAGCAGGGGGAATTGCTGGCAAGCAGGCTACCCGCACCGGGGTCCGGCGGCCCGGCACGCCGCGCACGGCGGCCACCGATCCCGGAAAATCGGACAAATAGGCCCGGAAGTCTGAGCTGCCTGAAAAGCCGGAAGTCTGGGCCACCTGAGCCCGGCCACTAAAGCTCGGACAAAAAGATGCGCGCCGCCACTGGGTGGAGGCGCGCTGTGTGCCGTTTCGTCTTTGGAGCTGTGCTGTACGTCCTGGTGCCGCACCGCTAGGTGCAGAACGTCCTGGTGCTGGGGGGATCGACCGCCGCACCGAGGCGGCGGGTGGAACTCAGGTCAGCGCCGGCTCGGTGAGCCGCAGGATGTCGTCTGCCTCCGCGGCAGCAGCCGCGAGACGATCATTCTCCGCCCGGAGGCGGGTGACCTCGAACTCCAGAGCCTGCACCCTGGAACGCAGTCGGGTGACCTCGTCGAGCAGGCGCCGATCGGGCGCCGCACCTACGTGGCCGAACAGGGCCTTCGCCATGGTGACTCCTTGAGAAGCATTGCTTCTTCTTGGTGTTTGAACGACGCGCAGCGTTTTGGACTGCGTGTTTTGAACTATGCGCTTGCAGCGCGCGCCCAACTTGCGCCACAGTTATCAGCGAGCACGGCTATCTGCACGCACGGCGTCTGCACACACGGGCACGCGTGAGCGCAGAGTCGTGCACCCACGAATGTCTTAGGTGCAGATGTCCCATGCCTGAGGTGAAACCGGGCATGAGTGGGCGCGACTGGCGACACCTCCATAGTCCGCCGATACCCACGCTCCGTCAAGCGGTGCGACCGCGGACCGGCCCTCGAGACTAGTGAATCATGCCACCCTGGAGTTCTTTACCAGGGCTTATGTTTTCCTTTGCCGGTTTGCCCACGACTTCTTCCACTGCTTACGGTCGGCGGCGACCGCAATGCCGTCGTATGTACGGCGATAAAACGGTTCTTCCGTACGGCGATCAAGCGCCGGCGACTGTCGGGGCGAGTCGAGGACGCCGGGTGCCGGTGGCGGGGCACCCGGCGCCAAACGCCACCACTCGCATACCCCGAAGTTGACCTCAATATCCTGACATTTCGGACAAGTCGGGCGGCAAATCGGATAAAAGTCGCGTAATTTTGTCGCCTACCCGACAGGATCTCGTAACTTTTCTGGGTTGTGTCGTTGCCTCCTTCGTGAAATCGACCCCGTCGCCCGAGCGCGTGTGCCTGCTTACCGGCGGCGGGTACCCGTTCCGGCGGGACGCGCTGAGCGGTTGGTGCCGCACCCTCGTGGAGGGCCTGCGCCGATTCCGTTTCGATCTGCTGACCGTCACGGACCGCGAACCGCCGTCCGTCCCGGCGTACCCGCTGCCCCTCAACGTCCGCTCCGCCGAGGCCGTCCAGATCGGTCGGAACCTCGGCCGGGAACGGCGGCGCGGCGACAACAACGAGACCGGCCGTGGCGCCGCCCACCTGCTCTGCCGAGGGCTGGTGGAGGAGAGCCGGTTTGCCGGCGGGCTGCGCGGGCTCGCCGAGCTGGCCGCGGAACGGCCCGACCCGCTGACCAACGTTCCCCTCGCCGACCTGCTGATGGACGCCTGGCGCGGCGCACCCGCGGCGGGCGACGAGACGCCGCTGCCCCGGCTCACCACGCGCGACGCCCGGACCGCGGCCACGCTCCTCAAGCATGCCCTCGGCGCGCTGGCGGTGCCGCTGCCGAGGACCGACCTGGTGCACTGCGTCGGCGGAACCACGCCGCTGCTCACCGCGCTGGCCGGACGGTGGCGGGCCGGCATCCCGCTGCTGCTCACCGAGGCGCGGGCGCCGGTCGCCCGGTACCGGCCGGCCGAGGAGCGGCTGGCCCCGGCGGTGCGCGCGGTGCTGCGCCGGTTCCGGGCCGCGGTGGCCCGTACCGGGTACGCCGAGGCCGGCCTGATCGCCCCGTTGAGCGCTTACCACCACGGCTGGGCGCTGCGGCACGGCGCCGAGGCGGCCCGGCTGGTCCAGGTGCCTGCCGGGGTGGACCCGTCGGAATACCCGATCATCGCGGAACCGGCCACCGAACAGCCGGCCGTGGTGTGGGCCGGCAGTGGTGGGCCGGACAGCGGGCTCGCGCCGCTGCTGGCCGCGTTCGAGCAGGTGGCGGCGGCCGTCCCGGGGACGGTGCTGCACCTGGTCGGGGTCACCGCGGTGCACGAGGATCACTGCGCCGAGCAGATCGAGCGCACCGGGCTGGGCCGGGCCGTACGGCTGCATCCGCTCCCGGCCGACCCGCGCGACCGGTACACCGCCGGGCACGTCGTCGCGCATGTGCCCGGGCCGGCCGACCCGCCGTACCGGCTGATCGAGGCGATGATGTCCGGCCGGGCGGTGGTCGGGGTCGACGTCGGGCCGGCCGCCGAGACGCTGGGCGACGCCGGTGTGCTGGTCCAGCCGGACGACCCGGCCGAGTTGGCCATCGCGATCGTGAACCTGCTGCGCGCGACGACCCGCCGGCGGCAGCTCGGCGACGCGGCCCGGCGGCGGGCGCTCACCCACTTCACCAACGACCGGGTGGTCCGGGTCTACGGCGCGCTCTACGCCGACCTGACCGGGCCGCCGCCGTCACCCGCGCCGGCCTTCGAGTTGGCGCTGACCATTCCCGCACCGCGGACCTCGCCGCCCGCGACGCTGCGCTGGCTGATCCGGGAGGACCGATGACGATCACGCCCAGGCGAGGGACGACCCCGACGCGTACGCCGAAGGGCCGCACCCGCCGCCGCCCGGAGAACCGTGCCGTCGAGAACCGTGCCGTCGAGAACCGGGCTGCCGACAACCGGGCTGCCGACAACCGGGCTGTTGAGAGTCGGGTCGGGTCGACCACGCTGAGCGGTCACGGCACCGCCGTACGGCCGAGGCATGCCGCCGGGCCGGACCTCGCTTCGCCGCCGCGGGTATCCACCCTGCCGGCGATTCCCCGGACCCATCGGCGGCCTGGCGAACGTCGCGCCTATCTCGGCGCCACCCTGCTGCGCTGCGCCCTCTACCTCGCGCCGATCAGCGTCGGGGTGGCCGGAAGCGCGGCGCTGCGACACGTCGCCTGGCCGATCCCGCTGGTCACCTTGCTGCTCGGCTGGACCGCCGCGCAGGCTCTGACCTGCGCCGGTGTGGCGGTGGCCCGCCGGGCCGGACCGACCGCCGCCTGTCGCCTGGTGGGTGCCGGGTTCGGGGTCGTGACCGGGCTGTGGTGCGCGCTGGTCTGGATCGCGCCGGACTCGCTGGTCGGACCTGAACGCGGGCTGGCCCTGGTGGTCGGGCTGGGCGGGCTGGCCACCATGGCGACGGTGACCGCGGCGCTGGTCACCAGGTCCGAGGCGGACGTGGTGCGGTGGAGCCTGCCGTGCTGGGTTCTTGCCGGCGCGACGCTCGCCGCCCTGATCGGCAGCCCGGTCCCGTGGCTGGCGGTGGACACGCTGCTGCCGGCGGCGATCGTGCTGCCGCTGGTTCGGGCGTTCCGGCCGGCGATGCTGCCCGGTGCGCCGCGCCGCAGGTTCGCGCTGACCCGGTCCGAGCTGCGCCGCTCGGCCGGCTACCTGGTGATCGGCGCGTCCCAGGCGATCTGCGTGGTCGTGCTGTGGCGGGGCGGGCCGTCCGGCTCGACCGTGCCGTTCTGGCTGCCGCTGCTGGTGGCGGTGCCGATCCTCGAGGCGCTGATCGCCTGGAACATCGGCCAGAGCGACGCCTCGCCGCGGAAGGTCACGCTGGTCACGGTGGCCGGTCTGGTGCCGCCGCTGGCACTCGGCTGCTGGCTGGCGGTGATCGGCTTCGACGCCGGCCCGGCCGTCATAGCCGGTATCCATGCCCAGTCCGGTGTGCAGGCGCTGGCCGGCGGCACCCTGCTCGGCGGCGTCTTCGCCATCACGTTCCTGCTCGCCGCCCGCGGTCGCACCGGTATCGCCGCCACCATGGCGGCTGCTCCCCCGCTTGCCGTGCTCGTTCTGAAGCTTCTGCCCATACCGGCCGCCGGCCCCCTGCCGAACGCCGTCGGCGCGCTCGCCGTGACCCATGCGGCCGGCCTGCTCGTCGTCGCCCTGACCGCTGCCGACCACCGGAGAGCATCATGAAGACCCTTTTCCCGCCGTACGCCCACCCGTCGCCCGAGCTCGCCCTGGACGCCGAGACCTGGATCATCCGGGAACTTCCCGGCGAACGACGCAGTCTTCATCAGTCGCTGGGCCGGATCGACCTGGACTGGGGCAGCCGGTCGCTCGCCGACGTGCTGGCCGATGTGGACGCCTGGCGTGCGGACGGCGTCGAGGGGCTGTTCCTCGACCGGGCGCCGGCCGGGTCGGGCGGGGTCGGGCCGGTGGCGCTGACCATCCGGCTGGCAGCGCGACGTGGGCTGCACCGGGTCGTGCTCAATCCGGGGGTGCCGACCAATCCGCTCTACCGGGACCTGGGCGTGCGGATCTGCACGTTCGAGGGTCCGTGGACGGCCTACCAGAGCTGGGACGGGGACGGGGTTCGGCCGGGTGACGGGCACATCGTGCACGGGGTCCCGCCGGCGCTGCTCACCGCGGCCCGGCGGCTGATGGGGCGGCGCGGCGCCGGGTTCGGCCTGGCGACCGATGCCAGTCCCTGTGTCAGCGCATACGTGGGCGGGGCTGGCAGCGCGGACAACTGAACGACGAGCGGTTCATGAACTGCTCCCGGCGCATCAGGGTGCCGCACCGATGGCACGGCTCGCCCTCCCGGCCGTACGCGTTGAGCGACCGGTCGAAGTAGCCGCTCTCCCCGTTCACGTTCACATAGAGCTCGTCGAAGCTGGTCCCGCCGGCCACGATGGCTTCGCCCAGTACGTCCCGAACGTGGGCGAGCAGCCGGCGCGCGGCCGGCCGGGACAGCGCGTCGGTCGGTCGGGCGCCGTGCAGCCGCGCCCGCCACAGCGCTTCGTCGGCATAGATGTTGCCGACCCCACTGATCAACGTCTGGTCGAGCAGGGCCCGCTTCACCTCGGTGTGCTTGCCGCGCAGCCGGGTCACGAACGCCTCGTCGTCGAAGAGCGGGTCCATCGGGTCGCGGGCGATGTGCGCGATCTCGTCGGGCAGTTCCGCGCCGCTCTCACTCACCGCGAGACCGCCGAACGTGCGCTGGTCGACGAAGCGCAGCTGTGGCCCGCCGTCGGTGAACGTGAACCGGATCCGCAGGTGCTTCTCGTCCTCGGCGTCGGCCGGCTGCATCAGCAACTGGCCGCTCATCCCGAGGTGGCCGACGATCGCGTCACCGGAGTCGAGCGGAAGCCACAGGTACTTGCCGCGCCGGGACACGTCGATGACGGTGCGGCCGGTCAGCATCGCGATGAAGTGCGCGTCGCCGGGCAGGTGGCGCCGGATCGCGCGCGGGTGGTGCACCTCGACGGTAGCGATCGTCCGGCCGGCCACCCACTTCGCCAGGCCCTGCCGGACGGTCTCGACCTCGGGCAGCTCAGGCACAACGCCCCCTCTACAACGTTTACGGCTACAACGTGTACGGCCAGACCGTGATCAGGTAGGCGCCGTACCAGAGTCCGAACGCTGCCCACGCCACGATCGACAGCACCGCCACCCGGGGGCGGGCGCGGGCGGCCGCGACGGCCGCCGGCAGCAGCGTCAACAGTACGGGCAGCAGCAGTCGCGGCTTCGAGTGGTAGAAACCGGCCTGCCCGTACACCAGCACCATGGCCACCACCCCGTAGACGGCCAGCGGCGGCCACGGTCGTCCGGCCAGCGCCACCCCGGCCGCGGCCAGCGCGACCAGCAGGATCAGCGCCACGCTCATCGGGATCCAGCCGTCGCCGGTGCGCAGCGTTTCGTTCAGGAACGAGAAGGTGCTCGCCCCGTAGTCGAAGGACGTGCCCCAGCCGGCGGTCTGGATGCGGAACCAGGCGCTCCAGTCGCCGACCCGCAGACCCACCCAGGCCAGGAACAGCGGCACGCCGGCCAGTGCCACCGCGGCGGCCAGCAGCGGCTGCCAGGCCGTCTTCCGGTTCCGGCGGGCCGCCATGATCGCGGCCACGGCGAGGGCGAGCGCGGCCGCGGCACCGGTCGGCCTGGTCAGCGCGGCGCCGAGCCCGAGCAGGCCGGCCGCCCACCAGACCTGCCGGTGCGCGGCGACGAACATGCCGGCCACCAAAGCCAGGAAAAGCGCTTCGGAGTACGCCATGGACAGCACCACCGAGACCGGCGCGCTGCAGCAGATCGCGACCAGTGTCCACCCGGTCCGTTTGCCGTACAGCGTGGTGCCGAGCAGATGCAACGCCACCGCCGCGGCGATCGACGCGGTCCAGCTGACCACCAGGGCAGCGGTCTGCGCGCTGAAGCCGACCGCGTCGAAGCCGCGGATGAGCATCGGGTACAGCGGGAAGAAGGCCAGCTCATTGCCCTGCAACACATGGTTCGTGTCATAGGTGTACGCGTGTGGATAGCCGTCCACCGCGACCCGGAGAAACCAGCCCGCGTCCCAGACCAGCAGTCGCCCGCGCAGCGTGTTGTCGTCGTGCGTCGCGCCGCCCAGCCAGGCCAGGATCAGCAGTTGGGCGACCCTGGTCAGCGCGAAGATCCCGACGGCGGTGAGCACGCCACGCCAGGCGCCGGCCGCCTCCCACAGGCGGGGCGGGCGCTCCTCCGCCTGTTCGGCGCCCGGTTGCCCGCCTCCCGGTTGCTCCGTCACCGCGACGCTCACTTCTCGTCGTCGCCCAGCTTCTCGTCGGGCAGCTTCTCGTCGACCAGCTTCTCGTCGACCAGCTTCTCGGCCTCGTCCGCGGCCTCTTCCGGGGCCTCGTTGCCGCGGTCGTTCAGTGTTCGCCAGGCGGCCGCGGCCGCGCGCTGCTCGGCCTGCTTCTTGCTCCGGCCCTCGGAACCGCCGTAGCGCTCGCCGGCCACCACCACCCAGGCGGTGAAGGTCTTGGCGTGGTCGGGGCCGGAGTCCTCGATCACGTAGTCCGGCACGCCCAGGCCGAGCGCGGCGGTCAGCTCCTGCAGGCTGGTCTTCCAGTCCAGGGCCGCGCCGCGGCCGGCCGACTCGGCCATCAGCGGGTCGAACAGCCGGTGGATCACCTCGCCCGCCACGTCCAGCCCGTGTTCCAGGTAGATCGCGCCGAGCAGCGCTTCCAGGGTGTCGGCGAGGATGCTCGCCTTGTCCCGGCCGCCGGTGGTCTCCTCGCCCTTGCCGAGCAGCAGGTGCGGGCCGAGACCCGCCGGGCCCAGGGTGCGGGCCACGTCGGCGAGCGCGTGCATGTTGACCACGCTGGCCCGCAGCTTGGCCAACTGGCCCTCGGGCAGGTCCGGGTGGTTGTGGTAGAGCGCCGACGTGATCACCACGCCGAGCACCGAGTCACCGAGGAACTCGAGCCGCTCGTTGGTCGGCAGGCCCCCGTTCTCGTAGGCGTATGAACGGTGGGTCAGGGCACGTTCCAGCAAGCCGGGCTCGATCGGCACGCCGAACGCCTCCTCGAGCGGCAGGGTGGACGGCCGGCGGCGCTTATCCATCATGGGACACCTCGTTGTGCGGGCTGTGCTCTTCATTGACGACGTGATCGACCATCGCCACCATCGCGGCACGACGGTGCAGGTTAGCGGCGAGCGCGATGCCGGCGGCCAGATCGGAGCTGGACGCGGCACCGTGACAGACGACGACGGTGCCGCCGACGCCGAGGAGCAGGGCGGCGCGGGGCACGCCGGCTGGGCCATCGTTGAGTGGGGCGCCCGGTGGGCCGAGTTGGGCGTACGCCGTCTCCAGGCCTTTGAGCAGGATGTTTCCGGTGAAGCCGTCGGTCACCACGACATCGGCGGCCGCGCCGGTCACGACGTCGTTGCCCTCGACCAGGCCCACGTAGCGGGCGCCGGCCGGCAGGTCGGCGGCCTCGAACAGCGGCGGCGCGGCGCGGCGCAGGCGGTCGCCCTTGCCCCGCTCGATGCCGATGGTGAGCAGGCCGACCCGGGGACGGGCGACCTCGTGAACCACGGCCGCGTAGGCGGCGCCCAGGCGGGCGTGCATGAGAAGGAAGTGCTCGTCCGGATCGACGGCGGAACCGACGTCGAGGAGCACGAGACGGCCGGCGACGGTGGGCAGCACGGCGGCCAGTGGCGGGCGGCGCACGCCGGGCCAGCGGCCGAGCGCGCGAGCGGCCGAGACCACGATCGCGGCGGTGTTACCGGCCGAGACGACGGCGTCGGCCTCGCCGTGTGCCACGGCACGGACGGCAGCGCGTACACCATCGTCGGGTTGATCTTGGGTGATTGCGGCCCCGTGGGTCACTCGGCCGCGCTGTGCCGGGTCGATGGCAGCAACCATCGCGTCGGCTGCATCGTGCGGGCCGACCAGCAACAGGTGAAGGGACGGATCGTCCTGGAAGGCGTGCAGAGCGCCGTCAACCACGACGGCGGGAGCGTGGTCCCCGCCGAGGAGGTCGACGGCGATCCGCGCGGTCGCCGGCTCCGGATCGGGAGCCGGCGTACCGGTGGTTCGCCGTGGCCCAGGTGCGACCCGCCCGATGATGGGGCGCGTCACTCCTCGAGGCTCAAACCTCGAGGACCTGGCGGCCGTTGTAGGTGCCGCAGACCGAGCAAGCGGTGTGCGGCAGCTTCGGCGACTTGCACTGGGGGCAGGCCACGGTCGCAACCGCGGTCGCCTTCCAGTTCGCCCGGCGGGACCGGGTGTTGCTGCGCGACATCTTGCGCTTCGGGACGGCCACGGTTCCTACTCCTCAGTTCTTGTCAGGTTGTGCAAAGCGGCCCAGCGGGGGTCGACGTCCGCATGGCTGTGATCGGCCGGAAGGTCGTCGAAATGCACCCCGCACTCGGGGCACAAGCCTGGGCAGTCCGCCCGGCAGAGCGGGTTGGTCGGCAGTGCGAGCACCACCGCGTCCCGGACCGCCGGTTCCAGGTCGATCAGGTCGCCCTGCATCCGGCCCACCTCGTCCTCGTCGGTCGTCTCCTCGGTGGTGCTGTCCGCGTAGGCGAACAGCTCCGCGATCGAGACGTCGAAAGGCTGGCTGATCTCGTTGAGGCAGCGGCCGCACTCGCCGGAGAGCGAGCCACGGACACTGCCGCTGATGTAGACCCCCTCGGAGACCGACGTGAGCACGACATCGAGCTCGACGTCCGACCCCGCGGGGACGCTGATCAGCTCCAGGCTGAGGTCTGCCGGTGCCGGGATCACCCGTTTGAGGGCACGCGTCGCACCAGGCTGCCGGGGAAGCTTCGTCGTGTCGACGACAAGTGGCTGCCTGGGATCCAGGTGACTCTTCGGTGACTTGGGCATCATGAACTCTCAGCCTGTAGGGAGGCCGACGAAAAAGGTTACCTGAGCTGGAGGCCCAGCGTCGAATCCGGGGCCGGTTACAGCTCAGAACGGTAGCTCACCGCGGCGGGAGAGCTCAGAAGGGCAGGGGTCGTTCGCTGTCCTCGCCCTGGAAGGTGCCGATCTCGCGCAGCGCGTGCATCTTGTCGCGGCCGCGCTCGATCGAGGCCAGCGCCCGGGTCAGGAACTGCTCGAAGTTGGCCAGGGCGGTGTCGACGTAGTCGTCGACCTCCTCGCGCAGCCGCTGGGCCTCCCCGCGTGCCTCGGCGATGATGCGGGCGCCCTCGTGCTCGGCGGACACCGTGATCTCGTTGACCGAGACCAGCCGGGCGTGTTCGGTTTCACCCTCGCTGATGATCCGGTCGGCCTCGCGACGGCCGGCCTCGATGATGCGGTCGCGCTCGTCAAGAACGGCGGCGGCCTTCCGGATCTCGGACGGCAGCGCCGACCGGAGAGCGTCGAGAAGGTCGATCATCTCGGCCCGGTCGTACATGAAGTTCGTCCGCGACATCGGGACGGATCGCGCATCCTGGACGCGTTCGATGATCTCGTCGATGCTGTCGAGCGGATCCACCGGTCTCTCACTCCCGTCATCTCTCACCCACGCGGCATCTCTCATCCACGCAGCGTGGTGCGATCACGTTACTGCGTCACCACCGCGCCGGATTCCGGCGCGCCGGGAGTCAGTTCTGCGCAGTCAGTTCTGGGCGAGGCGTGACACGAGTCGCTCGCCGACGAAATCCGGAACGTACGCCGATGCGTCGCCTCCCCACTTGACCACGTCTTTGACAAGACTGGAAGACAGGAAGGAATAGAGCGGATTCGTCGGCATGAACAGCGTCTCCACGCCGGACAGCCCGATGTTCATCTGCGCCATCTGCAACTCGTAGTCGAAGTCGCTGACCGCGCGAAGTCCCTTGATCACCACGGCTGCGCCCTGCGCCTTGCAGAAGTCCACGAGCAGGCCGTGGAACGACGCGACCCGGACGTTGGCGTACTGCTCGGTCGCCTCGCGCAGCATCTCGAGACGTTCCTCGATCGTGAACAAGCCGCTCTTCGACTGGTTGATCAGAACGCCGATGATCACTTCGTCGAACAACCGGCTGGCCCGCCCGACGATGTCGAGGTGGCCGTTGGTGACCGGGTCGAAGGAGCCGGGACAGACAGCTCGTCTCATGATCGGCGACCGTACCAAAGAGTAGTGTCCCCGTAACGTTTGCTGCGGTCGGCAGTGACGCCTTCCACCCAGTTGATCGGGTCGCCCCGTCGCGCCCGCTCGAGGACGATCACGGCGTCCTTCGTGAGCCATTCGTTGACCACCAGATCCTGCTGCAGCTCGACGAGTTCGTCGGCGGTCACGGCATAGGGCGGGTCGGCGAAGATCACGTCGTACGGGCCGCCGTCCGGTGGACCGGCGAGGACCTGAGCCACTTTGCCGGTGACGAGCCGGGCCGCCGGGCCCACCCGCAACGCCACGATGTTGTCGCGAATCGTGCGGGCCGCGCGAGCGTCCGATTCGACCAGTAGTGCGTGGGAAGCTCCCCGGGACAGAGCCTCGAGTCCGGCCGCCCCCGAACCGGCATAAAGATCCGCGAAACGCGCCCCCTCCAGGTCAACCATCGAGTCGAGGGCGCTGAAGAGCGCTTCCCGAACACGATCCGAAGTGGGCCGGGTGCCGGAACCGGGCGGAACGGCCAGCCGGCGGCCGCCGTGGGCGCCGGCAATGATCCTGGTCATACGGCCTCACCGGGGTCGTTGGGTAGCACCACTCGAAGCTACTGCACCACTCACACAGGGCAATGACCGAGTGAACACATCCAATGTGACGACCACTCTGAGCAGTTGCGATATGCCCGTCGGTATATGGAAGATCACGGATCTGCATCAACAAACTTAACGCCCTCTGAGGGATTTCCCAGCTTCGGCTTAGTGGATATCGTCATGCGTCGTTGCACGTGGTTACGGCCCCGTGTCGACGACGACGTGGGGAGGCGTCGTCGGCGGCCTCGCCCCCGTCCTGGCGTCGGCCCTTCGCTTCCTTGCCGCCCCCTGATTCCCAACACAGGAGTAGGCGTGAACCTGCTTAAGTCCAAGCTTCGGCGTTCCGCGACGGTTGTCGGCGGCGCGTTCCTCGGTCTCGCCGGCGTCGCGGCCTTCGCCGCCCCCGCTCTGGCCTGCGAAACCGAGATCACTCCCATCAGCAAGTGCGCCAACGCCGACGGCTCGTGGGTCGTCGAGTGGAAGGTCACCAACAGCGAGTGGGAGATCGAGGGCAAGGTCGTCAAGGCCGTGGCCCTCCCCACGATCTCCAAGTCGACGCTCACCGGCCTCGACACCGGCGCGGTCCTCCCGGCCGAGCGCGATGGCGTGCTGAAGGGCACCCAGACGCTGCCCGCCGGCGAGAACACGGCCCAGATCAGCGTGCAGAGCGAATGGAAGTGGAACGGCGGCGGCTACGTCAGCACCAGCAAGAGCCGCGAGATCCACAAGCCGAAGCACCTGGACCACTGCAAGCCGACCACGCCGCCGGACAACCCGAACCCGGGCAACTCCTTCCCGAACCCCGGCAACTCGTTCCCCAACCCGGGTAACTCCTTCCCGAACCCGGGCAACTCGTTCCCCAACCCGGGCAACTCGTTCCCGAACCCGTCGGGCTCCTTCCCGACGCCGGGGCCCTCGGATTCGTCCGAGCCGACCCCGCATCCGTCGGGCAGCACCAACACCCCGACGCCGGCGACCGAGCCTCAGTTCGTCTACGACACCACGTGTGACACGTTCACGGTCGGCCTCGAGGTCCCGAAGGACTGGCCCGAGTCGATCACCGTGACCTTCAAGCCGTCCACCGGCGACTCGAAGACCATCACGGTCAAGCCCGGCGCGACCGGCACCGTCGATTTCCCGGCCTCCGAGGGCCTCAAGGTCACGGCCACCCCGAAGGGGTACGAGGACGAGGCCGCGACCATCGCGTACGAGACCCCGGCCGACTGTGACTCGGACGGCGGGGGTGGCGGCCTGCCCGTCACCGGCGCTGCCGCGGGTGGCATCGCCGGCGGTGCCGCGGTCCTGCTGGCCCTGGGCGCCGGCATGTTCTTCATGGCCCGTCGCCGCAAGGTGAAGTTCACCGCCTGACGCACCAACTGAAGAGGCGCGCCGACCCGCAGGGGTCGGCGCGCCTTTCTGTTTGCGCGTTAAAGGCCCTGCGGCTGGCTGAACGTGCCGTCCGCGTTCGGGAGGTACTCGGTCACCGCCACCACCGCATCGGGCGGCAGCGTGGCGTACAGGTGCGGGAAGAGCTTGCCGTCGGGGTGCGGCGGATCGCCCTCCTCCCAGATCAACGGGACCGGCAGGCGGGACTCGTCGATGTGCAGCAGGATCAGGTCGGTGCGGCCGCGGAAGAGCGCCGTCGCCGGCAGGTGCACCTGTTCGGCCGTGGAGCAGTGAATGAAGCCTTGGGTGGCGAGCGTGTCGCCTTCGTAGACGCCCGCCGCGACCGCTTCGTCCCACGCGGCCCGCGGGCAGATGTGCAGAATCAACCCTTCTCCAAATATTCGGCGCGTTCCTCGTCGACCAGCGCCGCCACCGAAGCGGCCAGCGCCGGGTATTTCGTCAGATCGGGATCGTCACCGATCAGCTCGGTGGCCTCGGCCCGCGCCGCGGTGATCAGCTTGCTGTCCTGCAACAGCGACAGCAGGCGCAGGTGCGAGTGCCGGCCAGACTGCGAGGCGCCCAGCACGTCGCCCTCCCGGCGCTGCTCCAGGTCGATCTCGGAAAGCCGGAAACCGTCCGTCGTGGAGGCCACCGCGTCCAGCCGCTCGCGGGCGGCCGTGCCCTCCACCGACTCGGTGACCAGCAGACAGATGCCCGGCGCCGAACCCCGGCCGACCCGCCCCCGCAGCTGGTGCAGCTGGGAAACGCCGAACCGGTCCGCGTCCATAATGATCATGACGGTGGAGTTGGGCACATCGACTCCGACCTCGATCACCGTGGTGGCGACCAGCACGTCCAGGTCGCCCTTCGCGAAGGAGCGCATCACCGAGTCCTTCTCGTCGGCCGGCAGCTTGCCGTGCAGCACCCCGATCCGCAGGCCACGCAGCGGGCCCTCGGCGAGCAGCGGGGCCACCTCGGTCACCGCCAGCGGCGGGCGCCGGGCCGGTTCGTTGTCGCCCGGCGGTTCCTCCTCCTCGGCTCCGTCGGCGGCGCCGATGCGCGGGCAGACGACGTACGCCTGGTGGCCGGCCTTGACCTCCTCGCGCAGCCGCTGCCAGGCCCGGTCGAGGAAGGCCGGCCGCTCCGGCGGCACCACGTGCGACGCGATCGGCGAGCGGCCCCGCGGCAGCTGCGACAGGGTGGACGTCTCGAGATCGCCGTAGACCGTCATCGCGACCGTGCGCGGGATCGGCGTCGCCGTCATCACCAGGACGTGCGGCGGGACCGACGCCTTGGCGCGCAGCGCGTCCCGCTGCTCCACGCCGAACCGGTGCTGCTCGTCGACCACCACCAGGCCGAGATCGTGGAAGTCGACCCCTTCGTAAAGCAACGCATGGGTGCCGATCACGATGCCGGCCGTGCCGTCCGCCGCCTTGGCCACCGCCGCCCGCCGGGCCGCCGCGCCGAGTGAACCGGTGACCAGGGTGAGCTGGGTGCCGTTCGGGTCGCCGTCGATCTCACCGGCCCGGCCGAGCGCGCCCAACTGGTCGCTGATGCCCCGGAAGTGCTGGGTGGCGAGCACCTCGGTCGGCGCGAGCAACGCCGCCTGGCCGCCCGAGTCGACCACCTGGAGCATCGCGCGCACCGAGACCAGCGTCTTGCCCGAGCCGACCTCGCCCTGCAGCAGCCGGTGCATCGGGTGCGGTTTCGCCAGGTCGGCCGCGATCTCTTCGCCGACCTCCCGCTGACCCTCGGTCAACTCGTAGGGCAGGCCGGCGTCGAACTTCGCCAGGATGCCACCCTCGACGCGCGGCCGGGCGTGGCCCGGCGTGCCGGCCGAGCGGGCCCGGCGCTGCGCGAGCGTGAGCTGGACGGCGAAAGCCTCGTCCCACTTCAGCCGGTATTTCGCGGTGAACAGCGCCTCTTTCGAGGTGGGCCGGTGGATCTCGTGCAGGGCCATGCCGATGCCGACCAGGTTGCGGTTGGCGCGGACCGCGCCCGGCAGTGGGTCGGCGGGCGGCTCGAACGTGTCGAGGACCGTGCGCACACACTTGGCGATCACCCAGGTCGGCACGGCCTGGGCGGCCGGATAGACCGGGATCAGCGCGCCCGCGAACTCCTCGATCTCCTCGGCCGCCTCGTCCTGGGTGGCGTCGGCCCGCAACAATTGGTAGGCCGGGCCGTTGAGCTGCCGCTTGCCCCGGAAATCGGTGACCTTGCCGGCGAACAGCCCCCACCGGCCGCGCTTGAGGTCGCGCTCACGCCACGCCTGGTTGAAGAACGTGCAGGTCAGCGTCGCGCCCGAGCCGTCCCCGATGGTGATCTCGAGCATGTTGCCCTTGCGGGCGCGCATCGGTTTCACGCTCACCGACTGCACCTGGGCCAGCAGCGTGACCTGCTCGCCGATCTGCAGGTCGCGCAGGTCGGTGTGTTCGCCGCGCTCGTCGTAGCGGCGCGGGAAGTGGTAGATCAGGTCGCCGGCGGTGTGCAGCTCGAGGTGGTCGGCAAGCGCTTTCGCGGTCTTCTCGCCGAGCACCTTGCCCAGCGGCGTGGTGGTCGTCGTCGGTGCGACTGTCTCGGTCGGCTCGCTCATTCCACTCCTACTAGCAGGTGGTAGCGGGGCTGGCCGCCGGCATAACACTGCAGCTCGACGAACGGCCAGGTCTGCGTGACGTGGCCGCGCAGCGTCTCCTCCAGGGCGAGCGGGGCGTCGGCGCCGAGCACCAGGGTCGTCAGCTCGCCGCCGCCGCCGAGCATCCGGTCGAGCAGGCGGCGGCTCACATCTTCCAGATCGGCGCCGATCACGTGTACCTCGCCGTCGACCAGGCCGAGCAGGTCGCCGGCCCGGCACGGCCCGGCCACCGTGAGCGAATCGCGCTGGGCGGTGCAGACCTCGCCGTAGCGGCAGGCGCCGGCCGCCTCGGCCATCGCGATGACGTCGTCGCTGAACGGCCGCCCGGCGTCTCGCACCGCCAGCGCCGCCAGCGCCTGCACCGGCGAGCGGGTCGGCACCACGCTCACCCGCACCCCCGAGCCCTCCGCCTCCCGGGCGGCGGCGATGGCCACCGCGTGGGTGCTGGCGTCGTTGGGCAGCAGCACCACACAGCCGGCCCGGGTCGCCGCGATCGCCTTGACCATCTCCCGGGTCGACGGGTTCCGGTCGACCACGGTGGCGCCCTCGTGCTCGAACAGCGCGGTCAGGCCGTCGCCCGCCGCGACCACGACCGCGCCGCGCCGCCGGGGCACCGGCCGCTCCTCGGCGGCGGGCTCGTGCGTGCCCCCCGTCTCCACCGGCCCCGTTTTCGCCGGCCCCGGCTCCACCAGCCCGGC
Source organism: Actinoplanes sp. NPDC026619 (assembly GCF_040638295.1). NCBI lineage: Bacteria > Bacillati > Actinomycetota > Actinomycetes > Micromonosporales > Micromonosporaceae > Actinoplanes > Actinoplanes sp. NPDC026619. The sequence continues at coordinate 244,134 of NZ_JBEZYA010000017.1, read as the reverse complement.
CGTCAGCGGTGTGACGCTGATCCGGTGCGGCCGCCCCGCTGCCACACCGGCCTCGACGGCCGCGCCGATCGACTCAGCCGGCACGTGGACGTGCACGTTCCAGGTGCCGTCGCCCGACCCGACCACGACGAGTGAATCTCCCAGCCGGTCGAGCGCCCGGCGCAACTCCCCGACCGCCGCCTCCGGCGCGTCGAGCAGGTATTGCACCTCGAAACCGAGGCCCGCGTCGGCCTTCGCCGTCAGGTCGCGCACGCTCTCTCCCTCGTCGGCAGGCGGGGCGACCAGGACGGCCGGGCTGCTCAAGCCCACCGGGTCGGCCCCGGCGTCGGCCGGGGTCAGGGCCTCGACCAAGGCGTCCAGCAGCAGGCACAGGCCTCGGCCGCCGGCGTCGACCACGCCCGCTCGGGCGAGGATGGGAAGTTGCTGCGGGGTGCGGGCCAGGGCCTCGGAGGCGGCCATCGCGGCCGCTCGGGCCACCGCCAGCAGGTCGTCGGACTTGATGCGGCCGGCGCCCTCGGCGGCGGCAGCCACCACCGACAGGACCGTGCCCTCGACCGGGCGGGCCACCGCCGCATAGGCCGCCTCGGAGGCCGAGCGCAGCGCCCGGGCCAGCTCGCCGCCGCGCACGGCCACCGCGGTGGACATGCTGTCGGCCATGCCGCGAAGAATCTGCGAGACGATCACGCCGGAGTTGCCCCGGGCGCCCAGCAGCGCTCCCCGGGCCATCCGGCGCAGTGCCCGGCCCAGCTCGCGGTCGGCCGGGCGCGCTTGGAGGACCTCGCCGGTCAGGACCTCGTCAAGCGCCTGCTGGGCCGACGTCAAGGTGAGGACCAGGTTGGTGCCGGTGTCTCCGTCGGGGACGGGATAGACGTTCAGCTCGTCGATTTCGTGTTGGTGCGCGCGGAGCGCTTCCAGCCCACCACCGCACCAGCGGTGGACCGCGGCGGCGTCGAGGGTCTCCAGCACGCGAAAATCGTACTAACGTCCCCTGACATTCTTGGGAGACCGCACCCTGAGCCGGGGCGATTGGCTGTAGGGGGGACCCATCGGGTAACCTTGCCGGGTTGCCCGGGCGAGTCTCGCTGGGTGCCTTCAAGTCTCTCGTATCAACCCAGGAGTATCCCGTGGCTAGCGTTTGCGACGTCTGTGGCAAGGGGCCGGGCTTCGGCCACAACGTGTCCCACTCGCACCGGCGGACCAACCGCCGCTGGAACCCGAACATCCAGTCGGTGCGCACTCCCGCTGGTGGCGGCACGACCAAGAAGCTCAAGGTCTGCACCTCGTGCATCAAGGCCGGCAAGGTCGTGCGCGCCTGATTTAGGCGCTCAAAGACACATCAGCCGCCGGGCCATTGGCCCGGCGGCTCTTTGTGTGTGCGGTCAGAGCTTTTTGGCGTACGACAGGACGCCGCTCTCGCCCGCGTAGTAGCCGAAGTCGGCGATCCGCAGGTAGCCGGCCGACTCGTACAGGCTGATCGCCTCGGGCTGCCGGTCGCCGGTCTCCAGGATCAACCGGGCGCAGCCGGCCTGCCGGGCCGAGTCCTCGATCGTGGCGAGCATCCGCCGGCCCAGCCCCTGGCCACGGGTCGACTTCGCGGTGAACATCCGCTTCAGCTCGGCGTCGTCGCCGTGCCGCCGCCACCCGGCGCAGCCCACCAGACCGGAGCCGTCCTCGGCCACGAAGAACGCGCCCTTCGGCGCGGTGAAGTCGTCGTCGGCGATCGGGGTGTCGTCGCCACTGCCGCCATACCGTTCGGACAGCTCGTCGAGGACGTCGACGAGCAGGGCGCGGACCGCCGGCTCGCCGAAATCCGCCTTCTTGATCTTGATCTCGCGCACGCCCAAAAGACTAATCAGCGGAAGTGGTCCCAGCCCATGGCCCCGGACCAGGGCTTGCTGTCGACCGTGATACCGGAGCCGTCGTACACCCGGCCGATCTCGCGCCAGCCCTCGGGCAGGGGCACGCCGGGTGGGAACGTCGCGGTGAGCGCGTGGTCCTCGCCCCCGGCGAGCAGCCAGTGGAACGGGTCGACGCCGAGTGCCGCCGCCGCGTCGCGCATCTGGTCGGGCACCGTGAACGCGTCGGTGCGCACGTCGATGGCGGCGAGACTCGCGGTGGCGATGTGACCGAGGTCCTGCAGGAGGCCGTCCGAGACGTCGATCATCGCGGTGGCGCCGTGCTGGGCCGCGAGCGGTCCGGCGGCATACGGCACCTCGGGCCGGCGGTACGCCTCGACCAGCGCTTTCGGCGTACGGAATCCTCGGGAAAGAATGGTGTAGCCGGCCGCGGCGTGCCCCGTACGCCCGGCCAGAGCGACGATGTCGCCCGGCTGCGCCCCGCCACGCACCACCGGAGGCCGACCGCCCAGGTCGCCCAGCGCCGTGACCGCGATGGTGAGGGTCGGGCTCGACGACATGTCCCCGCCCACGACGCTCGCCCCGATCAGCGCGGCCTCGGCCGACAGGCCGGAGGCGAGCTCCTCGGCCCAGGAGGCGTCCAGGTCAGGAGGCGCGCAGAACGCCACCAGCAGCGCGGTCGGCGTGGCCCCCATCGCGGCGATGTCGGCCAGGTTGGCGGCGGCGGCGCGATGGCCGATGTCGGTGGCGGTGCACCAGTCGCGGCGGAAGTGGCGACCCTCGACGAGCACGTCGGTGGAGGCCACCACCCGGCCGTCGGGGGCGGCGACGACAGCTCCGTCGTCGCCCGGTCCGAGCAAAACCTGGGGCCCAGTTTCGAGCCGTGCGACGACCCGGGAGATCAACCCGAACTCGCCGATGTCGGCAATGCTCACGTAAGCAGCCTTTCCGTGCCGGTGGCGCCGCGCAGCCGCGTGGATTCTTACGGTAGTTTCACGTTCGAGTTACGGCTGGCGGCGGATGGGAGCGGATCGTGGTCCAGGCATACATCCTGATCCAAACAGAGGTCGGAAAGGCCCATGACGTGGCCGCCGCGATCGGCAAAATCCCCGGAGTCATTCGGGTGGATGCCGTCACGGGGCCGTATGACGTGGTCGTTCTGGCCGAGGCACACACGGTCGACGACCTGGGCGGGCTGATTGTGAGCCAGGTCCAGAACGTCTCGGGCATCATGCGGACCCTCACCTGCTCCGTGGTAAACCTCTGAGCATGGTCGACGTAGAGACACCGCCCGAGCGGAAGACGCCGGACGCGACGACGCGGAATGCCGCCATCTGGGCGACCGCGATCGCCGTGCCGGTCGCGCTGCTGGCGGGTCTCGTCGCGTTCTGGAAGGTCGCGCCGCACGACGCGGAGGTCAAGGCGGCCCCGTCGGCGACCGTGCAGGCGTCGGCGCCGTCGACGCCGGTGCAGATGGTCGCGCCCCGGCTGGACGCCGCGACGACCCAGGTCTGCCTCGCGGTGACGTCACAACTGCCGGTGGCGGTGCGCGACCTGCCGGCCCGTAAGGTCAGTGCCGGCCCGGAGCAGAACGCCGCCTACGGCGAGCCGCCGATCACGGTGGCCTGCGGGATCACCCAGCCGACGATGTGCGAGCGGGTGGACGGCGGGCACGCCGGCTGCGTTCCGCTGGACGCCACGATGTACAAGATGAACGGCGTCTGCTGGTGGGGCGCCGACGGCCCGGCGGCCGACGTGTTCACCACCATGGACCGTGCGGTCGCGGTGCAGGTGACGGTGCCGGGCAGCTATCAGCAGACGGCGCAGTGGGCGAACGAGTTCTCCGACGCCGTGGTCAAGACCGTGAAGTCGACCACGAAGGGTGTCCCGTCGGGCTGCACTCAGTAGCTGAGCCGGCTTTAGTGCAGCCCGGTCCCCCGGCGTAGCGCCGTGCGGATCAGCCGGTCGACGACCTTGGGGTATTCCAGGCCGGTGGCCGCCCACATCAGCGGGAACATCGAGGTCGGCGTCATGCCGGGCATCGTGTTGATCTCGTTGAGGTAGATCTGGTGGTCGGCCGTGACGAAGAAGTCGACCCGGGCCAGGCCGGCGCAGTCGAGCGCGGTGAACGTGCGCCGGGCGTACTCCTGAACCTGCGCGGTCACGACGGGCGGCAGCTCGGCCGGGATGTCGTAACGGCTGCCCTCGAGGTATTTCGTCTCGAAGTCGTACCAGTCGCTGTCACCGACGTGGATCTCGGCGAGCAGCGACGACTCGGGCGCACCACCGGCCTCGCCCTCGAGCACCCCGCACTCGATCTCGCGGCCCACGATCGCGGCCTCGACCAGCACCTTCGGGTCGATCTGCCGGGCGGTGGCGACGGCCGTGTCGAGGTCGGCCCAGTCGGTCACCTTGGTGATGCCGTGCGACGAGCCGGCCCGCGACGGCTTCACGAAGACCGGCAGGCCCAACCGCTCCTTGTCCGCCTCGGACAGCTCGGCCCCGGCCCGGAGCACCGCGTAGGGCCCGACCGGGATGCCCTCGACGATCGCCAGCTTCTTGGTGAATTCCTTGTCCATGGCCGCGGCGCTGGCGAACACGTTCGCGCCCACGTACGGAATTCCGGCCATCTCGAGCATGCCCTGGATGGTGCCGTCCTCGCCGTAGGCGCCGTGCAGCACCGGGAAGACCACGTCGACGCCGGCCAGCGAGGAGAGACCCTCGCCCGGCTCGCGCACGATCAGCTCGGTGGCGGTCGGGTCGGCGGCGAGCACCACGGCGTTGCCGCTGGCGGCGGTGATCTCGGGCAGCCGCCGGTCGGTGATGGCCAGATCGGCCGGGTCGCCGGCGGGCAGGACCCAGGCACCGTCGCGGGTGATGCCGACCGGGACCGCCTCGTACTGGTCGGGGTCGAGCGCGCCGAGGATGCTCCCGGCGCTCACGCACGAGATGCCGTGCTCGGTGCTACGACCACCGAACACGATCGCGACGCGGGTTTTCCGAGGAGTCGTCACTTTTCTCGCTGCTTCCTGCTAGCGGGCATGCCGGGGGTGACCCTACTCTGCGTAAGCCACTCACGGGATCACCCGGCCGCCGCCACGGGACGAGGGAACTGCGGGTCAATGAAAGCATCACTCCATGTGATCGCCGGACGGGGTTCCGGCCAGCTGGCGACGATTGCGCACCCCCGCGCGGACGGCTGGGAGGCCGACGAGCTGAGCGCTCTCGCCGACACCGGCGTCACCGTGCTCGTGTCCGCGCTGACCGCGATCGAGCAGCAGCGGATGGGCCTGGCCGGCACCGCGTCGACCGCCGCCGCGCTCGGTGTGGACTTCGTCGCATTCCCCGCCGCCGACGCGGGCGCCCTGCGCGAGGAGGCGGCTCGGGTCGTGGTCCTGGCCAGCCGGCTGGCCGCCCATGTGCAGTCCGGCCGGTTCGTGGCGACGCAGTGCTTCGGCGGGGTCGGCCGGTCCACGCTACTGGCCTGCACGACGCTGGTGCTTCTCGGCATCGCGCCGGGCGAGGCCCTGCGCCGGGTCGCCGGCGGCTCGGAGATGCCGGTCACCCGAGATTGGCTGTACGAGCTGAGCGTCCACCGCACTGCCCATCTCCAGCACTAGACCTGCGGCGCCGGCCGCGCCAACTGGGCCGACAGCCAGTCGAAGGCCGGGCCCTCCATCTGCCGCCAGACCGCGTGGCTGTGGCCGCCCCGCGGGACGACCGCGGTGACCACCGTCAGCGGGGGCTTCGCCAGCTCGGCAACACGGCGGGAGCCGTCGCGGGCGTCGACGTCGTCGTCGGCCCAGCCGATCCACAGCGCCGCCGCCGGGATCGGCAGGTGGGTCAGCCGCCAGGCGATGTTGTTGGTGGTCTTCTCACTGTGGTCGCCGACCTTGATGCCCGGGTCGGCGTAACCGGACAGGCTCGCCGCCGCGGTGTATTGGTCCGGGTGCCTGAGCAGCAGGTTCATCGCGCAGAACGCGCCTGCCGAATAGCCGGTCAACGCCCAGGCCGCGCGGTCGCGGCGCACCCGCAGGTGAGCGCGGGCCCAGTCCGGAACATCCCGGGTCAGGTACGTCTCGGACCGCGGCCCACCGGCCATGTCGGTGCACTCGGTGTCGAGCAGCCGGTTCGGCGTCTGGAACGGCAGCAGCACCACGGTCGGCGCCATCCGCCCGGCCGCGATCTCCTGGTCGAGCCGGCCGACGATGTCGAGCCGCTTGATCCAGGACTGCGGCGTGCCCGGGTAGCCGTGCAGCGCCTCGATCACCGGGAAGTCGAGCCCCCTGCCGTCCGGCGCGAAATAAGCCGCGGGCAGGTAGACGCTCATCGGCATGTCCATGCCGCTGGCCGGGCCGGGCACCTGATAGGTCACGAGGCGGCCTTTGCCCGGCAACGCCGGGGAGGCGCCAGCCAGCAGGCCGGTCGGCGGCGGGGGCCGGTCCTCGTCGCCGGTGAGCGCACTCCAGCTGGGGTACGTCTCGGTGAGACGGTTGACCTCGATCGCCGCCGTCGACGCGACGCCGACGACTACCAGGACGATCAGACCGGTCCGGCCGAGCACCCGGGTGCGATCCCAGAACAACGCCGTCCCGACGGTGAACGCCAGCACGACGAGCAGCCCCAGGACCAGCGTCCACGTTCCGTCGATGCTCACCACGAAGACCCGAGCGAGGAAGAACCGAACGCCGAAGAACCGAGCGACGGAGACCCGAGCGACGGAGAACCGAGCGACCGGGACCCCGGCGACGGAGACCCGAGTGACGGAGACCCCGGCGACGAAGGCCTCAGCGGGGCAGCGAGCGACGGCAGGTTCTCCGGGGCGGCGAGGGGCGCGGGCAGGTCGCGGTCGGCTTGGGCAAACGCGGCCGGGGCGTGTCCGGCGATGACCGGCGGATGCCCCGGCCACCCGTGCGCCAGCCCCATCCACTCCGGGTCGGCCAGGATCGCCATCCGGCCGGTGACTCGGGCATCCTCGCCGAGGCTTTCGGGCAGAGTCGACAGGGCGCTTGCGGCCGTCTCGACGGACGGATGCACGACGACGGTGACCGCTCCGGCGGCGGCTGGCACATCAGTCGCCGCGGTCAGCACCACGACGATCGGGAAGGTTCGGTCGGCCTGCGACGCGTATTCCGCCGGCACGATCAGGCGCGGCGCGCCGGCGAGATGCCAGGCCTCGGCAGCCGGCGGCGACCAGGCGACCGCGCCGTGCGAGTCGAGCGTGTCATCGAGCCGGCCGGCCCGCGCGGAGGCGACCTCGACGACATTCGGCCCGCCGCCCAGCGCCTGCCAGGACGGGTAGAAGCTGTCCTCGCGGTTGACGATCAGTCCGACGCCCGCCACCACCAGCACCTCGATCGCGACCAGCCCGGCGACGCGCACCAGCACCCGGGACCGGCCGGCGGGCCGCCACCAGCGCACGGTGGCGACCACCGCGGCGATCGCCAGGGCCCAGGTGAGAAGGATCAGTGGCAGGCCGGTCAGACTCACGCGGCCGGCCCGGCAACAGCTGCGGGTGGCGCGGGTGGCGCCGGCGGCGCGGGTGGCGCCGGCGGCGCGGGTGGCGCGGGTGGCGCGGGCCGGGCGCCCAGCGGCAGGAACGACTCGGCGCTGAGCGCGGCGACCGCGATGCGTGGCAGGTCGCGGGCCGACGGGAAGCACAGGAAGCGCGGCTGCCAGGCGGGCTGGTATTTCGCGTTGGCCCGGTAGAGCGACTCGATCTGCCACATCCGCGAGGCCGACCGCAGGACGCCGCACCAGAGCCGGGTGACCGGCCCGGCGCCCAGTTCCTCGGCGCGGGCGAACACCGACCGCAGCACCGCGAAGTTCAGCGAGATGCGCTCGACACCGGCCTCGGCCGCCGCCTCGATCGCCGAGACGATCATCAGTTCGGTGAGGCCGTTCGGGGCGGTGCGGTCGCCGCGCATGAGGTCGAGCGACAGTCCACGCCGGCCCCACGGCACGAACTGCAGCAGACCGCGCAGGGCGCCCTCCTCGTCGCGGCAGAGCACGAGCAGGCACTCGCCGTCGTCCGGGTCGCCGATGCGGGACAACGCCATCGAGAAGCCACGCTCGACCTTGCCGTCGCGCAACGTGTCGGCGCAGGCCACCGCCTCGGCGAGCGCCTCCGGAGCGAGATCGCGCTGCCGGACGACCTGGCACGAGTAACCGGAGCGGCGCATCCGGCCGACCGCCTGCCGGACCCCGCGCATCGACCGGCCCTGCAGCGAGAACTCGGCGACGTCGACGATCGCCTCGTCACCCAGCTCGATGACGTCGAGGCCGAATTTCTGGTAGGCACGGCCGCCGGCGGTGCCGCAGGCCAGCACGGCCGGCGTCCACCCGTGCCGGGCGCAGTCGGCCAGCCATCGGCCGATGGCGCGGGGCCACTCGGAGGGCAGGCCGAGCGGGTCGCCCGAGGCCAGGCTGACGCCGTTGACCACGCGGTAGGCCACCGCGGCCCGGCCGGACGGCGCCCAGACGAGCTGCTTGTCGCTGCGCAACGCGAAGTATCCGAGCGAGTCGGCGTCACCGCCGCGGTCGAGCATCTCGCGCAACCGGGCGTGGTCGTCGTCCTCGTCGGCCCGGCGCCGGCCGCTGCTCGGGCGCAGCAGCAGGAGCCCGCCGAGACCGCAGCCCAGCAGTCCGAACGCGCCGGTGGTGACCGTCACGGTCAGCGAGCCGAGTGGGTATTGGAAGCGGACCGGGCCGGTGACCCCGATGAGGCCGAGGGCGGCGTGCGCGGCCCAGCTCAGCACGCCGGGACGGCCGTCGAGCCGATTGACCCGCACGGCGATCTCGGCGAAGCCGAGCACGAAGCCGGCGCCGAGGAACGTCGCGCAGGCCCGGGCCGCCCGCCAGCGGTTGCGCGGGTCGCCGTCGGCGGTGAACTCGTCGCGTTTGGCCACCAGCAGCGCGGCGATCACGCCGGCGAAGACGGTCGGCGCCAGGCCGCCTTTGACCAGGTGCAGCGCGATGCCGACGAGAGACAGCACGAGCGCGAGCTGCCAGGCCCGGCGCTTGCCGCGGCGCAGGCCGGCGCCCAGGTAGATCAGGAGGACACCGACCACGCCGGTGGCGACCCGGGCGGTGAGCATTCCGGCGGTCGGCACCATGTCGGCGAGCAACGCGAACTGGTGGTGGCGCGGCGCCAGGACGCAGAACACGGCGTCGATCAGACCCACGAACTGGACCAGCCGCGCCACCGTGCGCCGCGACGATGGTGGCCGCACCCACCGGGCGAGCCCTTCCGTCTCCTCGTCGCGGCTTTCCCCGGACACGTTCACCACCGACCTTGACAGCTGCCCCGTCGACATCTCTGTGCGTTTCCTTTCGGTTCCCTGTGAAGCAGCATGGCTTGCCGATGCAAGACACGGCCAAGGCGATCCTGCGCGGTGGTGACGCCGCGGACCATCCGCCCTTGGTCAGGGATGTGGGCGCACGACCCGGCCATTCAGCCGAGGCGAGCCGGGCTCGGGTTACCCGCTCGTGCGTCTTATCGGGACGTCGCTGATCACCCGGTGGAACGCCCATCCGGCGAGCGCCGTGGCCAGCAGGGAGAGCGCCAGCGCCGCGAGAAAGGGCAGGTGGGCCCTCGCGTTGCCGAACTCGTCGACGCCGAGCAGGCTGTCGGCCACCGCCAGCGGCACCGCGCCGCCGAGCATCACGACCAGGCCGATCCACGGCCGCCAGCGGTAGAAGCCGGCTGCGATCAGGGCGCCGGAGATCAGGTATCCCAGCGCCTCGGGCAACACCTGACCGAACTCGCCGAGCAGACCGGTCGCCGACAGAGTCGGATAACCGACGCCGCGCCGGCCGGCCGCGCCGAGCACCAGGCTCTCCAGGCCGTGGCCGAGCACCACGACCGCGGCGAAGCCGGCCGCGACGATCAGGCCGAAGACCGCGAACCCGGCGAGGAACTCGTGGCGGGTGGCGCCGTTCGCCACGAACTGGCGCAGCTGCATGACGACGAGCATGATGCCGACGACCAGCAGCCAATATTTTGCGGCGTTGCCGGCCAGCACCAGCCACATGCTGAAACCGAGGTGGCCGGCGCCGTAGACGATCAGGGCGGTCACGATCAGGTCGAAGGTGACGAGGATCGCCGCGAACGGGATGATGATCGGCCGGTAGACCCGGAACAGAGCGCGGTAGACGCTCATCGGACGGCCTCCAGCCGCTGCGACGGTGACGTGAGATGGACGAAGAGGTCCTGGATGCCGACCGGGCCGAAGGTGAGCCCGGCCGCCTCGCCGCGAGCCACGTCGGCCGGCTCGGGCCGCCAGTCGAGCGTCACCGCGCGCACGCCACCGAGGCTCTGCTCGCCGAGCACGGTGCGCCCGCCGGCGAAGGCGTCAACCGCCGCAACCGGACCGGTCACGGTGATGCCGCGGCCGCGCAACTCGTCGGTCTCCTCGTGCAGCAGCACCCGCCCCCGGTCGAGGATGACGACCCGCTCGAACAGGTCGGCGACCTCCTCGATGAGGTGGGTGGACAGGATGACCGTGCGCGGGTGGGCGAGGTAGTCGGCGAGCAGCTCGCGGTAGAAGTTGCCGCGGGCGACCGCGTCCATGCCCAGGTATGTCTCGTCGAGAATGGTCAGCGGCGCCCGGGCGGCGAGGCCGAGCACCACGCCGAGCGCGGACCGCTGACCCCGGGAAAGCGCCGAGATGCGCTTGCGCGGGTCGAGCTCGAACAGATCGGTCAGGCGGGCCGCGTAGTCGGCGTCCCAGCCCGGGCGCATCCAGCCGGCGAAGCGGAGCACCGCGCGGGTCCGGTCGGAGTCGTTGGCGTCGATGGTGTCGCGGATGAAGCAGGTCTGCCGCATCACGGCCGGGTTCTCGAAGGCGTCGGCGCCGTCGAACCGGACCGTGCCGGCACTCGGGCGACGGTAGGACGCGAGGACGCTGAGCAGGCTGGTCTTGCCCGAGCCGTTGCGCCCGAGCAGGCCGTAGATCTTGCCGGTCGGCAGATCGAGGCTCACGTTGTCGACGGCGACCGTCGAGCCGTACCGCACCGTCACGTCGCGCAACTCGATCATCGCGCGCCGCCCAGATGCCTGATGATCTCGTCGACGCCGATGCCGACGCGTTTCGCCTCGGCCAGCATCGGGTCGACCACCTCGGTGAAGAACCGCTCGCGCCGGCCGGCCCGCAGTTTTTCCCGCGCGTCGGGGCTGACGAACATGCCGATCCCGCGCCTCTTGTAGAGCACACCCTCCTCGACCAGTTGGGCGAAGCCCTTGGCCGCGGTGGCCGGATTGATCCGGTAGAACGCCGCGTATTGGTTGGTGGACATGACCTGCTCGTCCTCCTTGAGGGTGCCGCTCAAGACGTCGTTCTTGATGCCGTCGGCGATCTGCAGATAGATCGGGCTGCGGTCGTCGAACACCGGAGCCTCCCTAGTTCTGCGGTTCATTACTCATGCAACGAACCATAGAACCAACGCGCAAGAAGACGCAAGGCCAGAAACACGTCAGGCGGCGAAGGACTGCGGCAGCACCCCGGAGTCCCACAACTGATCGAGGTGCGCGAGGAAGCCGACCAGGCTGCGCTCCAGCTCGCGCCGCTCGGCGGTGCTCAGCAGAGCCAGCGGGTCGGAGAAGATCAGGCCGGCCGGGTGCTTGGCCCGGGTCCCGACGAACTTGCGGCAGGCGGCGCACCAGACGTAACTGACCAGCGTCGGGCGGCGGGCATTCACCGGGCTGTTCACGTACGCCCGGAGCCGGCGCTCGCCGCACGCGGGACAGACCCGCTCCCCCGGCGCCACGAAGAAGCTCTCGCCCTGCGTCAGCGCCGCGACCTCGTCGCCGGAGAAGGAGAAGCTGTCCATGCCGGGCACGCTACCGAAGAGGGGCGTCAGGCCTCGTGGAGCGCCGCCGTGAGGTCCGCCAGAAGATCCGCGGTGTCCTCGATGCCGCAGGACAGCCGCACGAACCCGGGCGCGGTGTCGTCGCCCCACTGCGCCCGCCGGTCGGCCGAGGTGTGCACCCCGCCGAACGAGGTCGCCGCGAAGACCAGGGACGCCGCGGTCAGGAAGCGCGCCACCCGCTCGGCCGAGCCCAGGTCGAACGAGACGACGCCGGGAATGCGCCGCATCTGGGCCCGCGCCACCGCGTAGGACGGGTCGGACTCGAGCCCCGGCCAGCGCACCCCGGTCACGTCGGGCCGGGCGGCGAGCAGCGCGGCGATCGCGGCCGCGTTGGCGGTCTGCCGGCCCAGTCGCAGGTCGAGGGTGGCGATCGAGCGGTGCGCCAGCCAGCAGTCGAACGCGCCCGGCACCGCGCCGGTCTGCTTGCGCCAGGTCTCCACCTTGCCGAGCAGCGCGTCGTCGTTGCTGGACACGTAACCCAGCAGGACGTCGGAGTGGCCGGTCAGCGCCTTGGTGCCGGAGGCGACCACGACGTCGGCGCCGAGGGCGAGCGGGTTCTGCCCGAGCGGCGTGGCGGTGGTGTTGTCGACGGCCACGATGGCCCCCGCCTCGTGGGCGAGAGCGGCCAGGGCCTTGATGTCGCAGACGTCCAGGCCGGGGTTGGCGGGCGACTCGAGCAGCACAAGCCGTACACCCGAAAAGTTTGGATATGGACCGACGGTCGGCACCAAAATTACAAAAACGCCCAGCTCGCGAAGGGTTCCCTCGGCGAAGGCGCGGACCGTGAAGTATCCGTCGGCGGGCAGCGCCACCGTGTCGCCGGGGCGCAGCACCGAGAGCAGCAGCGCGGTGATCGCCGCCTGCCCGCTCGCGAAGACCAGCGTCGGGCCGCCCTCCAGCTGCCCGATCGCCGACTCCAGCGCGCGCCGGGTGGGGTGCTGGGTACGGGCATAGTCGTTCTCGCCGGGGCCGGCGGCCGGGTCGAGGTGGAACGGCGCGGCGAAGACCGGTCCGGGCAGGAACGGCTCGCCGACGGAAGGCTTCTCGGGCAGTCCCGCGTGCACGGACCTGGTTCCGTCGGAGTGGCTCATTCCGGCTTGATCTCCCGTCCCATCAACATGCGGACCGCGACGCGCGGGTCGGCGCCCTCGTGGCAGACCCGCTCGACCTGTTCGGTGATCGGCATCTCGACGCCGGCCGACCGGGCCAGGTCGCGGATCGCCAGGCAGCTCTTCACGCCCTCGGCGGTCTGCCGGGCGGCCTTCTGCGCCTCTTCGAGCGTCTTGCCCCGGCCCAGCTGCTCGCCGAACGTGCGGTTGCGGGACAGCGGCGACGAACAGGTGGCGACGAGGTCGCCCAGACCGGCCAGGCCGGCGAAGGTGAGCGGGTCGGCGCCGAGCGCCACGCCGAGCCGGGCGGTCTCGGCGAGCCCCCGGGTGATCAGCGAGGCCCGGGTGTTGTCGCCCAGGCCCATCGCGATGGTCATGCCGTAGGCGAGCGCGATGACGTTCTTCACGGCGCCACCCATCTCGCAGCCGATCACATCCTCGCTCGTGTAGGGCCGAATGTAGGGCAGCGCGATGGCCTGCTGGACGGCCCGGCAACGGGCCGGGTCGGTGCCGGCCACCACGGTCGCCGCGGGCTGCTCGGCGGCGATCTCCGGGGCCAGGTTGGGGCCGGAGACGACCACGACCCGGTCGGCGTCGACGCGCGCGGTCTCCACGATGACCTGGCTCATCCGCTTGGTGGTGCCGAGCTCGATGCCCTTCATCAGCGAGACCAGGGTCGCGTCGGGCGCGAAGTGGCCGGCCCACTCGGCGAGGTTGCCGCGCAACGTCTGGGACGGCACCGCGATGGCGATCAGCGACGAGCCGTCGAGCGCCTCGGCGAGGTCGCTGGTGGCGTCGATCTCCTTGGGCAGCTTGATCGAGGGCAGTGCGCCCTCGTTGACGTGCCCCTCCCGGATCTCGGCGGCGACCGACTCGCGCCGGGCCCAGATGGTCACGTCGCTGCCCGCCTCGGCCAGCATCTTGGCGAAGGCGGTGCCCCAGGCGCCGGAACCGAGAACAGTGGCGCGGCCCATCAGGCACCAGCTCGCTTGCTCGGGCGCTCATAGAGGCCGGCCGGCTCCGGCTCGTCGCGCAGACCGGCCACCAGGTGCTGGATCTCGAGCATGATGTGCTCGGTCATCTGGTCGAGGATGCTCCGGCTGGGCGCCGCGCCCATCCACGCGGAGAGGTCGATCGGCTTGCCGGCGGTGACGGTCACCGGGGTGCGCGGTCGCAGGCTCAACCGGTTGGTACGCGGGTCGAAGATCCGCTCAGCTCCCCAGTTCGCCACCGGCACCACGGGCGCGCCGGTGACCAGCGCCAGCCGGGCCGCGCCGGTCTTGCCCCGCATCGGCCACAGGTTCGGGTCTTTCGTGGTGGTGCCCTCCGGATAGATCACCACCACGCCGCCCTGGTGCAGGGCGTCGATCAGGACGTCGAGCGACTTCACCGCTTCCACACTGCCGCGTTCGACCGGGATCTGCTGGACCTTGCGCAGGAACGGGCCCATCACCGGCACCCGCCACAGGCTCGCCTTGCCGAGGAAGCGTGGCCAGCGACCGGCGCCGAAAATGTAGTAACCCACCACCAGTGGGTCGAAGTGCGACACATGGTTGGGCACGATGATGACGCCGCCGGTCCGCGGGATGTTCTCCATCCCGGTCCAGGCCCGCTTGGTCCAGACCTTCAGCACCGGGATGCACAACCCAGCCGCGAACCGCCGCCAGAATCCCAGCTTGCGCCGAGCCACGGCCCCTCCTGCCTTATCCGCGGCGTGTCCCCACCGCGGTTCCCCATACCTCGGACGAATCATGCCTGCTCGCGGGCCGCGGGACCAGGCAGGGGTCGGCAGCGGGGCCGCTGGCAGACTTGGACCATGGTGCGCGACTGGACGGCGGTGATCCCCGTCAAGCGGCTGAGTGCGGCGAAGAGCCGGCTGCGTGGCGCGGTGCCCGCCCCCCGGCACGGTGAGCTGGCGCTGGCGATGGTCCGCGACACGGTGTCGGCGGTGCTGGCCGGCACGGCGGTGGCCGAGCTGATCGTGGTGACCGACGACACCGTGGTGGCGGCCGCGGTGGGCGAGCTCGGGGCGAAGGTGGTGCCGGACACACCGGCCGCCGAGCTGAACGCGGCGATGCGGCACGGCGCCGACGAGATCGCCGGGCTCAGCCGGTTCCGTGCGGTGCTCGCCGGGGACCTGCCGGCGCTGCGGCCCGAGCAGCTCGACGAGGCGCTGAGCCTGGTGACGAAGAGAAGTTTCGTGGCCGACGCCGCCGGCACCGGCACCGTCCTGCTGGCGGCCGGGCCGGGCGAGCCGCTCGATCCGCGCTTCGGCCCGGGCTCGGCGGCGGCGCACGCGGCCTCCGGGGCGACCGCGCTGGCCGGTGCGTGGCCGGGCCTGCGGCAAGACGTCGACACCCCGGCTGACCTGCGCCAGGTGCTCGCTCTGGGGGCCGGTCGGCACACCTGTGAGCTGTTGCGTGATCTCGGACTCACGGTGAGCTGCGTCCCCGCCGCCTGAACCCGGTAGCGTTCAGGGCATGCAGGGCACCATCGCGACCTTCGACCCCGCGACCCGCAGCGGCACCCTTCTCCTCGACACCGGTGATGAGCTGGCCTTTGATTCGGCTGCCTTCGACCGGTCAGGTTTGCGGCTGCTGCGTCTGGGGCAGCGAGTCAACATCGACACCGAGCCTACCGGCGCTGTGTCCCGGGTCACCATTCCCGGAATCGGCTGAGTTGATCAAGCGGTAGTTCGTTTCACGTTTCACCAGAACCCGCAATGATGGGGCGATGCAAACCTCGCCCCGGATCCCCGAAACCCGTCGGCGTGGCCCGAACGGCCGCTTCCTTCCCCGAGGCGATGAACTTCTCGGAAGCGATGAACACCTTGCCCGAGGCGATGAACAACTGCCCCGAGGCGATGAGCAACTGCCCAGCCCCGACGACTTGGAGCCCAACGTGACGGAGCCGGCAGGCGACGAGGCATTCGAGACGGACGGCGCTCCCGAGCTGCCCGAGGACCGATTCCTCAACCGCGAGCTGTCCTGGCTCGACTTCAACGCGCGGGTGCTGGCGCTCGCCGAGGACCCGGGCACCCCGCTGCTGGAGCGGGCCAAGTTCCTGGCCATCTTCGCCAGCAACCTGGACGAGTTCTACATGGTCCGGGTCGCCGGGCTGAAGCGACGGCTGAGCGCCGGCCTGCCGATGCGCGGCGGCGACCGCAGCTCGCTGCGCAACCAGCTCGAGATGATCAGCCAGCGGGCCACCGACCTGGTCACCCGGCACGCCGCCTGCTTCGCCGACGAGGTGCGGGCCAAGCTCTCCGCCGAGGGGATCGAGCTGGTCAGCTGGGGCGAGCTCGGCCCGGCCGAACGGGAGCGCCTGCGCACGTACTTCCGGGAGCAGGTCTTCCCGGTGCTGACTCCACTCGCGGTCGACCCGGCGCACCCGTTCCCGTACATCTCCAGCCGGTCCTTGAATTTGGCCGTGGTTCTGCGTGAGCCGGACGGCGGCGCGTCCGAGCTGTTCGCCCGGATCAAGGTGCCGAACAACGTGCCGCGCTTCGTGACGGTGCAGAACGACAGCCGCGGCGTGCGTTTCCTGCCGGTCGAGGAGCTCATCGCGGTCCACCTCGACCAGCTGTTCTCCGGCATGCAGATCCAGGAGTGGCATCTGTTCCGGGTGACCCGCAACGCCGAGCTGGAAGTCGACGAGGACCGCGACGAAGACCTGCTGCAGGCGCTCGAGCGCGAGCTCGCGCAGCGCCGGCTCGGCCCGCCGGTGCGCCTCGAGGTGGCCGCCTCGATCAGCGACCACGTGCTCGACACCCTGGTCCGCGAGCTCGACATGGACAGCCAGGGCGTGCTCCGGGTGCCCGGCCTGCTCGACCTGTCGTCGCTGTGGCAGGTGTTCGGCGAGTGCGATCGCGACGACCTGAAGGACCGCCCGTTCGTGCCGGCCACCCACCCGCAGCTGGCCGACGGCGAGGTGCCGCGCAGCGTGTTCAACCGGCTGCGGGAGAGCGACATCCTGGTCCACCACCCGTACCACTCGTTCTCGACGAGCGTGCAGCGCTTCATCGAGCAGGCCGCCGCCGACCCGAACGTGCTGGCTATCAAGCAGACGCTGTACCGCACCAGCGGCGACTCCCCGATAGTGGACGCGCTGGTCGACGCGGCCGCCGCCGGCAAGCAGGTGGTCGTGCTGGTCGAGGTGAAGGCGCGCTTCGACGAGGTGGCCAACATCGCCTGGGCGCGCACCCTGGAACGGGCCGGCTGCCATGTCGTCTACGGCCTGGTCGGCCTGAAAACCCACTGCAAAACGGCTTTGGTGGTACGCCAGGAGGGCAACCAGATCCGGCGGTACTGCCACATCGGCACGGGCAACTACCACCCCAAAACCGCCCGGCTGTATGAGGATTTCGGCATGCTGACCGCCGATCCCGAGGTGGGCGCGGACGTCACCGACCTGTTCAACGTGCTCACCGGGTACAGCCGGCAGCGGTCGTTCCGCCGTCTGCTGGTGGCGCCGCACGGCGTGCGCTCCGGCCTGATCGAGCGGATCGAGCAGCAGGCCGAGATCGCGCGGGCGGGCGGCGAGTCGCTGGTCCAGTTCAAGGTGAACTCGCTGGTCGACGAGGAGACGATCGACGCGCTCTACCGCGCCTCGCAGGTCGGCGTGAAGGTCGACCTGATCATCCGGGGGATGTGCGCGCTGCGCCCCGGCGTTCCCGGCCTCTCCGACAACATCCGCGTTCGCTCGATCGTCGGCCGGTTCCTGGAGCACTCCCGGGTGTTCCGGTTCGGCCCCGGCGAGGACGCCGAATATTGGATCGGCTCGGCCGACCTGATGCACCGCAACCTGGACCGCCGGGTCGAGGCTCTGGTCCGGGTGACGCTGCCGTCGGCCCAGCGCGACCTGTGCCGGGTCCTCGAGCTGTCGATGAGCGACCAGAGCGAGGGCTGGGACCTGGCCGGCGACGGCACCTGGCACCGCCGCCCGCTCAGCGCCTCGGAGCCGCACCTGCACCTGCAGGAAGCCCTCCTGCGCCGGATCATCGGCAAGACCGCCTGATGCCCGATCTGGAACTGGCCGCGGGCGGTGTTCTCTACCGGGAGAGCGGCGAGATCTGTCTCGTCCACCGGCCCCGCTACGACGACTGGGCGCTGCCCAAGGGCAAGCTGGACGACGGCGAGCACCCGCTGGCCGCCGCGGTCCGCGAGGTGACCGAGGAGACCGGCTGCGCCGGTGTGCCGCAGCTGCGGTTGCCGACCGTCTCCTACGACCTGCCCAGCGGAAAGCCCAAGACGGTCGACTACTGGCTGATGCGGGCGGCCGGCGACGGCCCGGTGCAGGACACGGCCGAGGTCGACGAACTGGTCTGGCTGCCCCTGGCCGAGGCCCGCGAACGAGTCAGTTACGCCGACGAGCGCGAGGTGCTCGACCACGTCGCGAAGCTGCCGCCGGTGACCGCGGTGGCCGGGCTGGTGCGGCACGCGCACGCCGGTGAGCGCAAGGCGTGGAAGGGCAACGACGCGCTGCGGCCGATCGACGAGCAGGGCCGCGCCGACGCCGAGCGGATCGGCGCCGTGCTGGCGCTGCTCAAGCCGGAACGGCTCATCGCGGCCACCCCGTTGCGCTGCAAGCAGACCCTCGAGCCGCTCGCCGCGCTGCTGGGCGGCGTGCCGATCGTGCAGGACGGCGCGTTCGCCGAGCCGGCCGACCCGGACGAGGCGCCGGCCAAGGCGAAACTGGGCGCCCAGCGCCTGCTCGAGCTGCGCCCGGGCAGCGTGCCGGTAATCTGCAGCCAGGGCAAGGTGATGCCGACGATGCTGGCCACCCTGCACGACGAGGCCGACCCGGCGCCCTACAAGACGGCCAAGGGTGAAGCCTGGCTGCTCACCTGGTCCGGGGACCGGCTGCTGGACGCGTCTCGGCTGTGACCGCGCGGCGGGCGGGCACGGTGTCGGCCCGCCACAGGCCGAGGTGGTCGCCGGTGAGCCAGCGGGCCCGGGTCAGTTCGTCCGGGCGGGGCTCCCAGTCCCGGAACGGCAGGTACGCCACCCGCCAACTGAGCACGCAGGTGAGGTAGATGCCGTACAGCGGGATCGCGCCCAGCCAGCCGTCCCGTGCCCGGTAGGACACCGCCGGCGCCAGCACCCGCACGGCGAGGCCGCACCAGGCGCAGGTGACCAGCCAGTCGAGCAATCCGTTGCCGGTCCAGTCCTCGGCGAGGTTGCCGAGCGTCCATCCCGGCACGACGGCGACCGCGAACAGCAGGGCGGCGATCAGCGACCGGCTGACCAGCCCCCGTGGCATCGCTCGGTGCTCCATGCCCGGACCGTAGGCGTCGGGGCCGTCCCGCGCTCGGACACACGAAAGGCGTCCACCGATCGGGTGGACGCCTTTCGCTGCGTTCTAGGTGCCGGTCAGCGGGTCTTGCGCGTAGTGGCCGTGGCCCGCGAACGGGCCGGCGTGCTGGCTGCTGCCGACGTGGTCTTGCGGGCGGTGGTCTTCTTGGCCGCCGCCGTCGTCTTGGTCGCGGTGGCCGTCTTCTTGGCCGGCGCGGCCTTGGTCGCCGCGGTCTTCTTGGCCGCGGTGGCGGTGGTTGCCTTGGTGGCCGGCGCCGTCTTGGTGGCGGCCTTCTTGGCGGGCGCGGTCTTGGTGGCGGTGGCCGTCTTCTTGGCCGGTGCCACCTTGGTCGCCGCGGTCTTCTTGGCCGCGGTGGCCTTGGTCGCGGTGGTCGCCTTGGTGGCCGGCGCCGCCTTGGTGGCGGCGGCCTTGGTGGCGGTCGCCTTCGTAGCCGTCGCCTTGGTGGCGGTGGCCTTGGTGGTGGTGGCCGCCTTCTTGGCCGGTGCCGCCTTCGAAGCGGGTGCCGCCTTCGAAGCGGGCGCCGCCTTAGAAGCCGGCGCCGCCTTGGCCGCTGTCGCCGTGGCCTTCTTCGCGGGGGCGGCCGCCTTGGCGGCCTTTCCGCTGGCGACCATGTCCCGGAAAGCGGTGCCGGGCCGGAACGCGGGCACCGATGTCTTCTTCACTTTCACCGCTTCGCCGGTCCTCGGATTGCGCGCGGTACGCGCATTACGAACCCGCTTCTCGAAAGACCCGAACCCGGTGATCGCGACCTTGTCGCCCTTGGTGACGGCGTTCTCGACTTCGCTGATGACCGCGTCCAGTGCGGCCGTCGCCGTCTTCCGGTCTCCGAGTCGGGCGGCGAGCGCCTCGATGAGCTCGGCCTTGTTCACGGTTTTCCTCCCAAGCGAAACAACTGGCCCAATGCGAGCCATTCTGCGCGCACCGTATGCCCTCTGACCAGCAGACACAAACATTCGTGGCAAAAAAACCCTTGTGTTGCAACGAATTCGCCCTCACCGGGGACCCGGTGAGGGCGAAATTCCGTGAGGAGACAGCGAATTGCGCCTAGGCAACGACCGGTTTGAAGTTGGGTCGTTGCTTCTCGTACGCCGTGATCGATTCCTCGTGGCGCAGCGTCAGTCCGATGTCGTCGAGGCCTTCCATGAGGCGCCAGCGACTGAAATCGTCGATCGGGAAGGACCAGGAAGCGTCGTCCACGCGCACCTGACGAGAGCCCAGGTCCACCGTGATCTCTTTATCCGGCTCGCTGTCGGCCAGGTCCCAGATGGCCTCGATGGCCTTCTGGTCGAGCTGGACCGGCAGCAGGCCCTCCTTGAGGGCGTTGCCACGGAAGATGTCGCCGAACCGGGAGGCGATGACCACCTTGAAGCCCCAGTCCCGCAGCGCCCAGACCGCGTGCTGGCGGGACGAGCCGGTGCCGAAGTTGGGGCCGGCCACCAGGATCGTGGCCCCGGCGTGGGCCGGATTGTGCAGCACGAACGTCGGGTCCTCGCGCCAGGCGCTGAACAGGCCGTCCTCGAAGCCGGTCCGGGTGACCCGCTTCAGGTAGACGGCGGGGATGATCTGGTCGGTGTCCACATCAGAACGGCGCAGCGGCATGACCTTGCCGCTGTGGGTCACAAATTTGTCCATCGTGAAACTCCAGTCACAGGCCGGCGGAGGACAGGTCGGCGGGGGCGGCCAGGCGGCCCACCACGGCGGTAGCGGCGGCGACCTGCGGGGAGACCAGGTGCGTACGCCCGCCCTTGCCCTGCCGGCCCTCGAAGTTGCGGTTGGACGTCGAGGCGGCGCGCTGGCCGGGGCTGAGCGTGTCGGGGTTCATGCCGAGACACATCGAACAGCCGGCGAAGCGCCACTCGGCCCCAGCCTCGGTGAAGACCTTGTCGAGGCCCTCGGCCTCGGCCGCCTCACGCACCTGGTAGGAGCCCGGGACGATCATCATCCGGACGTCGTCGTGCACCTTGTGGCCGCGCAGCACGTCGGCCGCGGCGCGCAGGTCCTCGAGCCGGCCGTTGGTGCAGGAGCCGACGAAGACCACGTCGACCGGGACCTCCCGGAACGGGGTGCCGGGCGCCAGGTCCATGTATGCCAGGGCCCGGCGGGCGGCGTTGCGGTCGGTCTCCTCGATGAACTCGTCGGGGTCGGGCACCACGCTGTCCAGCGCCGCGCCCTGGCCCGGGTTCGTGCCCCAGGTGATGAACGGGCTGACCGCGGAGGCATCCAGGATGATCTCGGTGTCGAACTCGGCGTCCTCATCGGTGGCGAGGGTCTGCCAGTACGCCACGGCGTCGTCCCACGCCTGGCCCTGGGGCGCACGCTCGCGGCCCTTCAGGTAGGCGAAAGTGGTCTCGTCCGGCGCGATCATGCCGGCCTTGGCGCCCCACTCGATGCTCATGTTGCAGATGGTCATCCGGCCCTCCATGGAGAGCTTGCGGATGGCCTCGCCGCGGTATTCGACGATGTGGCCGTTGCCGCCGCCGGTGCCGGTCTGCGTGATGAGCGCGAGGATCAGGTCTTTCGCGGAGACGCCGGGCTGCAGCTCGCCGACCACGGTCACGGCCATCGTCTTGGGCTTGGCCTGCGGCAGCGTCTGGGTGGCGAGCACGTGCTCGACCTCGCTGGTGCCGATGCCGAAGGCCAGCGCGCCGAACGCGCCGTGGGTGGCGGTGTGCGAGTCACCACAGACGATCGTGAGGCCGGGCTGGGTCAGGCCGAGCTGCGGGCCGATCACGTGCACGATGCCCTGGTTGACGTCGCCGAGCGGGCGGATCTCCACGCCGAACTCGGCGCAGTTCTTGCGCAGCGTCTCGATCTGCGTGCGGGACACCGTGTCGACGATCGTGAAGAGCTCGCCGCGCTTGGCGTTGAACGAGGGATCGTCATACCCGGTCGGGGTGTTGTGATCCTCGGTCGCCAGCGTCAAATCGGTGCGTCGAACCGGGCGCCCGGCCAGCCGGAGGCCGTCGAAGGCCTGCGGGCTCGTCACCTCGTGCAGCAGGTGCAGGTCGATGAAGAGCAGATCGGGCTCACCGTCGGCGGAGCGGACGACGTGGTCGTCCCACACTTTTTCCGCCAAGACCCTCGGCTTCGGAGTGACTCCCACCATCTGGACATCCTAAATTCTGGGAGGTATGTTTCGGCTTGTGGGACACAGTATGAGCGGTGTCGGCGTTCTCGACAAGGCGGTAGTCATCCTGGCGGCGTGTGTCGACGGCGCCAGTCTGGCCGAACTCGTCGACCGAACGAAGCTTCCCCGGGCGACTGCACATCGCCTGGCCCAGGCCCTGGAGATCCACCGGATGCTGGTCCGGGACACCCAGGGGCGCTGGCGTCCGGGCCCCCGTCTGGGCGAGCTGGCGAACGCCGCGCCGGACGTTCTGCTGACCGCCGCCGAGCCCCTGCTTTCCGCATTGCGGGACGCGACCGGGGAGAGCGCGCAGCTTTACCTGCGCCGTGCCGACGAGCGTATCTGTGTTGCCGCCGCGGAACGAGCGAGTGGCCTTCGTGACACCGTGCCGGTCGGTTCGGTGCTGCCGATGACCGCCGGCTCCGCCGCCCAGATCCTGCTCGCCTGGGAACCGCCCGAGGCGGTCATGCCGCTGCTGCCCCGCTGCAAGTTCACCGGCCGCACGCTCGCCGAGGTGCGCCGCCGCGGCTGGGCGCAGAGCGTCGCCGAGCGCGAGCCCGGTGTGGCCAGCGTCTCCGCGCCGATCCGCGACCGCACCGGGCGGGTGATCGCCTCAATTTCAATAAGCGGTCCGATCGAACGCCTCGGCCGCCGCCCCGGAGAGCGGCACGCGATGGCCGTCGTCCGCGCCGGACAACGACTTTCCGGGCTGTGACCACGTAACAACCGGCCGATAAAGTGCCCGCGTGCGACTCTTCGGGCGCGAGGCGGAGTGCGCGTCCATCGATGCGCTCCTCGAGCAGGCGCGAGCTGGGCGCAGCGCAAGCTTGGTGCTGCGCGGCGAGGCCGGCGTCGGCAAGACCGAGCTGCTTGCGTACGCCGCGGGCACCGTGCCAGGCGCATTGCGTATCGGTGGGGTCGAGTCCGAAGCCGACTTCCCGTACGCGGCCCTGCACCGCCTGCTGATCCCGCTGCTGCCCGGCCGGGAGCGGCTGCCGGCCGGCCAGCGCGCCGCCCTGGAAGTCGCCTGTGGCCTCGCCGACGGCCCGCCACCCGACCTATACCTGGTGAGCCTGGCCACGCTGACCCTGCTGGCCCAGGGTTTGCCCGGCCAGGCTCCTCAGGTCTGCCTCGTGGACGACTGTCAGTGGCTCGACCGGGAATCGTTGCGGGCGCTGGCCTTCGTGGCCCGGCGCCTGCACGCCGAGGGCGTGGTGCTGTTGTTCGGCCTGCGCGCCGACGGCGACGATCCGGGCCTGCTCGCCGGCGTCGAGTCGCGGCAGATCACCGGCCTGGCGCCGCCGGCCGCCGCCGCGCTGCTGACCGACGTGGTGGCCACCCCGGTCGATCCGGCTCTGGCCGCGCGCATCGCCCGGGCCACCGGCGGCAATCCGCTGGCACTCACCGATCTGGCCCAGGAGCTCACCCCCGAGCAGCTGCGCGGGGGCGCCGCGCTGCCCGACCCGGTGCCGGTCGGCAGCCGGCTCGAGGCGCACTACGCGGCCCGGGTCGCCGCCTATCCCCCGGCCACCCGCACCTGGCTGTTGCTCGCGGCGGCGAACACCGGCGGCACCGCCGACCAGCTCGTGGCGGCGGGCCGGGTGCTCGGCGCCGTTCCGGCCGACGCCACCCCGGCGGTGGCCGACCGGCTGATCACCGGGCTGCCCGCGGCAACGTTCCGGCACCCGCTCGTGCGATCGGCCGTCTACGGCGGCGCGACGCTCGCCGAACGCCAGGCCGCGCACCGGGCGCTGGCCGGGCAACGGCTGCGGCAGGCGATCGGGATGACCGCCGAGCAGGAGCTGGTCTGGCGCCACCCGGAACTGGTCGCCTGGCGGTCCGGGCCGGGCGTCCGGGAGTCGGTGACGGCCGCGCTCGCCGTCTTCGAGACGCTCACCCTCGGTGCCCTGCACGGGTGGACCCGGTTCAGCCTGGCGATCCTGGACAACGCCGAGAGCCGTTACTCGGCCGCCCGGGACACCCTGTGCGACCTGGTCGAGCTCGGTCGTCCGCGGCGGTACGCCGGCGCGCTGCCCGACCTGGTCGAGGCCGCGTTGCGCTGCGGCGACCGGCCCACCGCCCGGCTCGCGCTCGCCGACCTGACCCTGGCCGCCGGCGTCTGTGACTCGACGCGCGCCACCGGCCTGCTGGAACGTTCCCGGGCGCTGCTGGCCGGCCCGGACGAGGCGGAGACGCATTACCAGCGGGCGATCGAGCACCTGGCCGGCGGGCTAGGGCACGGCGATCTGGCCCGGGCGCGACTGCTCTACGGCGAGTGGCTGCGCCGCCAGCGCCGCCGCCGGGACGCCCGCGAGCAGCTCGCTACGGCATTGGCGATGTTCGAGGAGGTACGCGCCGAGGCGTTCGCCGAACGCACCCGCAAGGAGTTGCGCGCGCTGGGCGGGAGCGTGCTGACCCCCGTACCGAAGGCTGACGAAACGGCCTTGACCCCGCAGGAGGCCGCCGTGGCGCGCCTGGCCCGGGATGGCGGCACCAACGCCGAGATCGCGGCCCATCTCTATCTGAGCGCCAGCACCGTCGATTACCACCTGCGGAAGGTCTACCGGAAGCTCGGCGTGCGGTCGCGGCGGCAGTTACGCGCGAGTTTGCACGACTGACTACGCGCCGCACGTGATGCGCGGATGGACGCGCTCCCACCACGATCGGAGCCATGAAGCCGATCGTTCTGGTACATGGATTCTGGGTGACTCCGCGCAGCTGGGAGCACTGGAAAGCACACTTCGAGGCCAAGGGTCACCAGGTGATCGCGCCGGCCTACCCGGGTTTCGAGGTCGAGGTGGAGGCGCTGAACGCCGACCCGACGCCGATCGTCAACGTCACCGTGCCACAGATCATCGCGCACTTCGAGGAAGCCATCCGGGCGCTGCCGGAGCCGCCGATCATCATCGGGCACTCGGCCGGGGGCGCCTTCACCCAGGTGCTGCTCGACCACGGCTTCGGGGCGGCCGGCGTGGCCCTGAACTCGGCGCCCACCGAGGGCGTCCGGACGGTGCCGCTGTCCCAGCTGAAGTCGACGTTCCCGGTCCTGAAGAGCCCGGCCAACCGGCACCAGGCGATCGGGCTGAGCTTCGAGGAATGGCAGTACGCCTTCACCAACACCTTCACCGAGGACGAGGCCCGCGCGCTCTACGAGCGCTATCACATCCCGGCCAGCGGCGGCATTCTCTGGGGCGGGGTGCTGGCCAACTTCCAGCCCGGCCACCAGGACACCTGGGTCGATTACCACAACGACGACCGGGCGCCGCTGCTGTTCGTCTCCGGCTCCGAGGACCACATCATGCCGCCGGCGATCCAGGAGTCGAACTGCAAGCACTACAAGTCAAAAACGACCACCGAGAGGCGTGAGTACGAGGGATACGCCCACCTCCTGCCGGCTCAGAAGGGCTGGGAGCAGATCGCCGACGAGGTCCTCGAATGGGCGCTGGCGCACGCGAAATGAACATCACCCACATCGGCGGGCCGACCGCGCTGCTGGAGCTCGACGGGCTGCGGCTGCTGGTGGACCCGACGTTCGACGCCCCGGGCCGGCGATATTCGTTCGGCTGGGGCACGTCGTCGCGCAAGCTCACCGGCCCCTCCGTCGGCGTTGCCGAACTCGGCGAGCTGGACGCGGTGCTCCTGACCCACGACCAGCACGCCGACAATCTCGACGACGCGGGCCGCAAGCTCCTGCCGTCGGTCCCGATCGTGGTCACCACCGCGACCGGGGCCCGGCGGCTGGGCGGCAACGCGCACGGTCTCCGGCCGTGGGAGACCATGGAAATCAAGGGTGTCGAGATCACCGCGACGCCGTCCCGGCACGGCCCGGCCGCGCTGATCCCGATCATCGGCCCGAGCATCGGCTTCGCCCTGCGGCCGGCCGGATCGTCCACCGTGGTGTGGATCTCCGGCGACACCGTGGTCTTCCCCGGCCTGCTGGAGGTGGCGTCCCGCTTCGATGTGGACACCGCCGTCCTGCACCTGGGCAAGGTGCAGTTCGGGCTCACCGGCCCCGCCCGGTTCACGATGACCGGGCGGGACGCGGTGCGGCTGTGCTCCCACCTGAAGCCGCGGCAGATCGTGCCGGTGCACTACGAGGGCTGGTCGCACTTCCACGAAGGGCGCGCCGAGATCGCGGCCGCGTTCCCGGCGGGTCAGCTCACCTGACTGGAGCAGGGAGTCCAGACCGCGTTGTCGTGAGCGAAGACGACCTGCTTCGGGTCGTAGGCCAGCAGCCGGTCCAGCCAGACCGGGTGGTGGCCGACGCCGGCCCGCTGCGACAGCACGTCGCCGGTGTAGAGCGAAGCGTTGTCGTGGCTCTGGCCGGCCACGATGACCGTGCCGTCGCGGCGGGTCACCACCACCGACTGGTGGCCCGCGGTGTGCCCGGGAGTCGGCAGGATGATCACGCCGGGCAGGATCTCCGCCTCGCCGTCCAGCTCCTCGTAGTGGGCGCCGGTGTGGTCGATCAGCTCCGGCAGCGTGTGGTCCTCGGTCGTGCGGGCCAGGGCGAGCTCGGTGCGCTGGGTGAAGACCGGGCGGCCGGCCAGGATCGGGTTGCCGCCGCAGTGGTCGAAGTGGAGATGGCAGTTCACCACGTACCCGACGTCGTCGATCTTCGCCCCGGCGGCGGCCAGCGCCGTCGGCAGCGGGATGCGCCGCGGGCGGTACCACGCGTCGACCTCGGGATGGCTGCCCATGCCGGTGTCGACCAGGATGCTGCCCTGCGCGTGCTCG
Organism: Actinoplanes sp. NPDC026619; assembly: GCF_040638295.1. NCBI lineage: Bacteria > Bacillati > Actinomycetota > Actinomycetes > Micromonosporales > Micromonosporaceae > Actinoplanes > Actinoplanes sp. NPDC026619. The sequence goes on along the minus strand of NZ_JBEZYA010000017.1, from coordinate 217,120 downwards.
ATCAGGTAACCGAGGGTGGGCTCGACGCGGGGATGACCCGTGCCGGTCTCCTCGGCGGGGCGGATGAAATAGCCGAGATCGACTCGACGGACCACGGTGTCTGCCATCGAGTAAGTATGCCGAAGTCCATCGATGCCGAACCGCGCAATTTGGGGCGACACCTGCCCCACGAGCGACCACTCATCGTGCGAGCGACCACTCATCGTGCGAGCGACCACTCATCGTGCGAGTCCGGGGGCTCGGCCCCCGGGCAGATATACGAAATGAGGCCTGTCAGCGCTTTCTGCTGACAGGCCTCAACCGCGAATGTAGCCCCGAAGGGATTCGAACCCTCGCTACCGCCTTGAGAGGGCGGCGTCCTAGGCCGCTAGACGACGGGGCCAGGACTTGCTTTTACTTCGCTGCGCTTCGCTCTCGCTTCAGCGGCGAGGCCGAACTCTATCAGAATCCAGCTCCACCATCCTCTGCAGGAGTGGTAGCGCTGGGGTACCAGGACTCGAACCTAGACTAACTGGACCAGAACCAGTCGGGCTGCCAATTACCCCATACCCCATTGGCCCGGTTTCCCGCGCCGTGAAACGACTCTACCCGACCGCCCCGGGCCCACCAAATCGGGTTATGGCTCTTGGAACAGATCCGCGTGCCGGCGGGCCCACTCCAGGAACGTCGTCGCAGGTCGGCCCGCTATTCCGGCAGCCGTCGGGCTCGCCTGCTGGGGGTGGTCGACGAGCATCGCCTGACCGTCGACATACCAGGCCGCATGCTCGCCCATGTCCTTCGCCAGCTCGGCGATGCCCTCGTCGCGCGGTAACTCGACGTAACGAAGCTCACGGCCGAGCGCCTGCCCGATCAACTCCACCTTCCGCCGCCGCGACAGCGTCTCCGGCCCGGTCAGCTCCAGCGACCGGCCGACGAGCGAGTCGTCGACCAGCGCGCGGGCCGCGACGACCGCGATGTCCTCCTGGGCGATCGGGGCGTTGGCCGCTTCGCCGCACGTGTCGCGCACCTCGTCGCCGGCCCGGATCTGCCGGCTCCAGATCGCCGCGTTGGCCATGAACTCGCCCGGCTCGAGGTGGGTGAACGCCAGCCCGGACGCCTCGACCGCGTCCTCGACACCCTGCCAGTGCGCGCCCTTAGGCCCGGCCAGGTCGACGATCCGGCCGATGCCGGCCTCGGCGGCCAGCCGGCACGCCTCGGTCGCGGTGGGCAGATAGGGCGCGAGGTAGAGCACATCCACCCCGGCGTACGCGGCGGGCAGCGTCGCCGGGCGACCGAGAAACCCGCGCGCGACCTCGACCCCGTCCGGCAGCACGGCCCGCGCCGGATCGACGGTCAGCGCACGCACGTCGTCCGCGCCCAGCGCGAGCAGTTCGTCGACGACCATCCGCCCGATGTTGGTGGTGGCGCCGGTAACCAGGATCTTCATATCGATACCTCCCCAGGGACAGAATGCCGGACGGGTCGGTGGGTCAGGGGTTCTTGCCGGTCCAAGTCACGCGCGATCCCGGCACCTGGGCGGCGACCGCCGCGTCCCCCTCGGCCGCAGCGGTCGCCCCGCCCCGTCACCGCCCGCTAGCGTGGGGGCGGCCGCCAAACAAACGCTTAAGACGGAGTTCGATGCGCTTCGAGGTGCTGGGGCCGGTTCGGGTGCGGGCCGGGGACGGGTCAGCCGCGCCGCTCGCGCCGCGGCCGCGCGCTCTGCTCGCCGCGCTGATCGCGTCGGGTGGGCAACTCGTCTCGGCCGAGCGGCTGATCGCCGAGCTGTGGCCCGAGGGCGCGCCGGCGACGGCCGGCCCGGCGCTGCAGGTGCACGCGTCCGCGCTGCGCAAAGTGGTCGGTGACCGGCTGACCTCGACCGCCGGCGGTTATGCGCTGCACGCCGGCGAACTGGACGCGGCGGAGTTCGAGGCGACCGGCGATCTCGGGTTGTGGCGCGGGCCGGCCTACGAGGGCGGGGGCGGCGGGCCGATCGTCGAGGCGGCCGCGGCCCGGCTCGATGAGTTGCTGCTCGCGGCCCGCCGCGACTGGGCCGACCGGGAGCTGGCCGCCGGCCGCCCGGTGCTGGCCGAGCTGCGGGCCTGGGTGACCGCCGAACCGGCGGCCGAGCCGTTGGTCGAGCGCCTGATGCTGGAGCTGCACCGGGCCGGGCGATCGGCGGACGCACTGGATGTCTTCGCGTCGGCGGTGGCGGTGCTCCGGTCGTACGAAACGGAACCGGGACCGGCTCTCGCCGCCCTCGCCGCGGGGATCCGCCGGCGGGATCCGACGCTGGATCGCCCGGCCCCGGGTCTGCCCGGATCGCGCAGCCGGTTCATCGGCCGGCGGGCCGAGCTGGACCGGGCGCACGCCCTGGCCGGTGAGACCCGGCTGCTCACCGTGACCGGGCCGGGCGGCAGCGGCAAGACCCGGTTCGCCTACGAGCTGGCCCGCGAGGTGGCCGCCGAGTACGCCCTGGTCCTCGTCGTCGAGCTGGCCGGTTACGCGACGGCCGACGCCACCCGGTTCGCCGCCGCGGCCGGCGTGCGCGACGAGCCCGGGGTGACCGCGATCGACGCTCTGGCCCGGCACGTGGGCGACCGGCGGGCGCTGCTGGTGGTGGACAACTGCGAGCACGTCCGCGCGTCCGCCGCCGAGACGGTGGACAGCCTGATCCGGGCGGTGCCGGGGCTGCGCGTGCTGGCGACCAGCCGGGAACCGCTGGGCGTGCCGGGCGAGACGCTCTGCCCGCTGCCCGGCCTGGCCCCGGCCGACGCCGTGCGGCTGTTCGGCGATCGGGTGGCGGCCGCACGCGGCGGCGCCGGCCTGCGCCCGGCCGAGCGGGAGCCGGCCGCCGAGCTGTGCCGGCGGCTGGACGGCCTGCCGCTCGCCCTGGAACTGGCCGCCGCCCGCCTGCGCTCGCTGCCGCTGGCCGCGGTGACCGGCCGCCTCGACCTGCTGATCGGCAACTCCCCGGTGGAACGGCACCGCACCATGCGGGCGGCCATCGACTGGGGGCACGACCTGCTCGACGAGGCCCAGCAGCGGCTGCTGGCCCGGCTCAGCCTGTTCGCCGGCCCGTTCGACGCCGACGCCGCGACCCGGGTGCACGCCGCCGACGCGCTCGAACCGCTCGCCCAGCTCACCGACCGTTCGATGGTGGAGTGGGACGGCTCGCACTACCGCTTGATCGAGACGATTCGGGAGTACGCGGCCGAGCACTTGACTGGGAACGACCCGGCCCGCCGCCGGTTCGTGGCGCTCTGGCTCGACCGGCTCGCCACCCCGCCGCCACCGGACGGCCCGGCGCACGCCGCCTGGCTGGCCTCGATGGACGCCGCGCATCCGAGCATCCTGGCCGCCCTGGAGTGGTCGCTGACCGCTGGCGATCCGGCCGACGCGCTGACTCTCGCCGCCGCGATGTGGTGGTACTGGTGGATCACCGGGCGGATGACCGAGGGTCTCGGATGGCTGCGGCACGCGCTGGACACCGCGCCGGCCGAGGCGTCCGCGGCCCGCGGGCGAGCGTTGCGCGCGGCCGCCGCGCTGGCCCGCAACAGCGGAGACCTGGCCGGGGCACGCCGGCTCGGCGAGCAGGGCCTGGCCACGTTCCGGCTGCTCGGCGACCGGGCCGGGGTGCTGGCCGCGCTGAACAACCTGCTGATCACGGCGCAGGGCGAGGGCGACTACGAGGCCTCGCTGGCCTACGGATACGAGGCGCTGGAGCTGGCCGAGGAGGCCGGCGACGCCCGGATGATCGCGGCCGGGCTGAACAACACCGGCGGGACGCTGCGCTGCCTGGACCGGCTCGACGAGGCGGCGCCGCTGTTCGAGCGGGCGCTCGGCGCGTTCCGGGCGATCGGCGAGGCGCGCGGTGAGGCGGCCGCGCTGACGAACCTGGGCATCGTGGCCCGCCGCCGGGGCGCGTTCGAGGTGTCCGGCGGTTACCTTCGGCAGTCCCTGGCCATCTACACCGAGCTGGGCATCACCGAGGGGCAGCTGGACGCGATCGAGGCGCTGGCCCAGCTCGAGCCGCCGGAGCGGGCGCTGACCCTGCTGGCCGTGGCCGAGCGGGAGCGGTCCGCGCTCGGCTCGGCGATCTTCACCCCGGACGAGGTACGCGACCGGGACGAGGCCGAAAAAACCGCCCGGTCCGCCCTGACCACCGAGGAGGTGGCCCGGGCGTACCGGGCGGCTAACGGCATGTCGTGGGCCGCGGCGGTCGAGCTATTCCAGTGAGACCACCGGGTTGCGCAGCTCGCCGATGCCCTGGATGGAGATCGAGCAGAAGTCGCCGGCGGTCAGCTCGCTTACCCCGGCCGGAGTGCCGGTGAGGATGATGTCGCCGGGCAGCAGCGTCATGACGTGCGACACGTACGACACCAGGGTCGGGATGTCGAACACCATGTCCTTGGTGCGGCCGATCTGGCGCATCTCCATGGCGTCGGGGTTGCGGCCCACCTCGCAGCGGATCTCGACGTCACTCACGTCGAGGCCGGTGGTGATCCACGGGCCGACCGGGCAGAACGAGTCGAAGCCCTTGGCCCGGGTCCACTGCGGGTCGCTGCGCTGCAGGTCCCGGGCGGTCACGTCGTTGGCGATGGTGTAGCCGAAGATGGCCTGCTCGGCCCCGGCCCGGTCGACCCGGCGGGCGCCGCTCGCACCGATCACGACGGCCAGCTCGGCCTCCTCCTCGACGCGCTTGGACTGCGGTGGCAGCCGGATCGCGTCGTTGGGGCCGATCACCGAGGTGGACGGCTTGAGGAAGATCAACGGCTCCTTGGGCACCTCGTTGCCGAGCTCGGCGGCGTGGTCGGCGTAGTTGCGGCCGACCCCGATCACCTTGCTCGCGAAGATCGGAGCGAGCAGCCGCACATCGGCGAGCGCCCAGCGCTGACCGGTGAACGTCACCTTCGCGAACGGCAGTGAGTCGATCTCGGCGATGGTCAGGCCTTCGCCCTCGGCGCCCTCGACGACGCCGAACGAAACTCCACCAGCATGGACAAAGCGGGCGAAACGCACGAAGAATTCCCTATCTCTCGAGGCTCTCCCGCGAAATCTACGCCGGTCGCGCCGCGCCGTTGGACTCCGCGCCCAGCCGGGGGAACGGTTCGAGGGAGAACACCACCTCGGTCGGCACCTCGAAGTAGGCACAGATCCGCAGGGCCAGGTGCAGGCTCGGGCTGAACTCGCCGCGCTCCAGGTAGCCCACCGTCTGGTAGTGGACACCCAGGGCGTCGGCGAGCTGCCGCCGCGAGATGCCACGCTCGGCGCGCAGCATCGCGATGCGGTTGTACGTGATTTCACTGTTACCCAATTGCCCGGCTCCTCAGCGGCCCACGGTGGCCATTGCCCGCTCACGCCGGGCCGCAACCGCGGAACCCGACTCGCGGCGCGCCATCCGCCGCAGGAACCACGGCGCCAGCGACAGGCCCAGCACGGCCCAGACGGCGAGCACGCCGAACGTCGCGAGATGCCGCCAGGAATGGGTCAGCTCGACGACCGCCAGCGAGCCGGGCAGGAACACCGAGCGCATGCCCAACCCTAGCCAGTAGATCGGGAAGACCTGCCCGACGGCCTGCAGCCAGCCCGGCATGCTGGTGATCGGGTAGAAGATGCCGGAGATCGCGACCAGTCCGAAGACCGGCAGCACCACCAGGCCCATGTTGCGCGGGTTCTCGAAGATCGAGCCGATCACCGCGCCGAGCGGCATGGTGGCCACGAAGGCGAGCGGCAGCAGCCAGAGCAGGTTGAGCCAGCCGCTCGCGCTCACGTGCAGCCCGTCGACCAGGAACAGGCCCGGCACCAGCTGGAGGGCCAGGCTGATCGCGGTCATCCCGCCGACCACCACCGCCTTGCCGACCAGGTAACCACCCATCCCGTTCGGCACCGCCTTGGCCCGCAGCAGCGTGCCGTCCTCCCGCTCGACCACCAGCAGCTGGGCCACCGTCACCAGGCCACCGAAGGCCAGGCCCATGCCGAACACGCCGGGCAGCGTGCTCGCGCCGAGCGAGAAGCTGGTGCCCGGCACGTGCGCGTCGCGCATGAAGAAGACCGTGCCGACCAGGATGGCGGCCGGGAAAAGGTAGGTCCACAGGTCGCTGAGCGTGGTCAGGGTCTGCCGCAGCTCGATGCCGCCGCGGGCCAGCCCGGTGCGCAGAACCGTCATCATCGCGCGCCTCCCTCGGCGTCGAGCACCAGCTTCATGTAGGTGTCCTCAAGGCTGTCGCGGCGCACCTCGAGGTCGCCGATGTCTTCGCCGTATTGCAGGAAGAGCTGCCGGACGAAGGCCGTCGCATCCGCCGCCGAGTGGATGAACCGCTGGCCGTCGCGGGTCCAGCGGATCTCGGTCTGGCCGGCCACCTGCCGGGACAGCTCGTCGGCCGAACCGTCAGCGATGATCACGCCGCCGGAGAGGATCACGATGCGGTCGGCCAGTTTCTCGGCTTCGTCGAGGTCGTGGGTGGTCAGCAGGATGGTGGTGTCGTCCACATCGGTCAGCCGGTGCACCAGGTCGTGGAACTCGCGGCGGGCGGCCGGGTCGAAGCCGGTCGTCGGCTCATCGAGGAAGAGCAGCTCGGGGCGGCCGACGATGCCGATCGCCACGTCGAGCCGGCGGCGCTGCCCGCCGGAGAGCCGCATCACCCGCTGGTCGGCCTGCGCGGTGAGGCCGACGGCGTGGAGCAGGTCGTCGACCGGCCACGGCCGGCGGATCTCCGGTGTGGAGTAGTCCGCGTAATACGTCCCCAGATGCTTCAGCAGCTCGCGCACCCGCCACTTGCCGTGGTCGCGCCAGGACTGCAGCACCACGCCGACGCGGGCGCGCCAGCGCTCGCCGGCCACTGCCGGGTCGACGCCGAGCACACTCACCTCGCCGGCCGAGCGCATCCGAAAACCCTCGAGGATCTCGATAGTCGTGGTTTTGCCGGCTCCGTTGGGGCCGAGCAGGGCCAGCACCTCGCCGCGCCGGGCGGTGAAGCTCACCCCGGCCAGCACGTCCTTGGCGCCATAACGCATGCGCAGGTCACGGACGTCGATGACCCGCTCGGCGACCGGCACCTCGGGGCCGGCGTCAAGCTCCCCCGCCAAAGTCATTCCTCCCATGTCCAGCACACTATCAACAATGTAGTAGATGTACTACATTCTTCAGCATGTCTTCTGTCGATGTAACGACGGTCGGTCGAGGTCCCGGGCTGGTCGTCCTGCCCGGCGCCACCCGCCGGGCCCGGCACTACGGTGCGATGGCCACGGCCCTGTCCGAGATGTACACGGTGCACGTCGTCGAGCGGCGCGGGCGCGGCCGCAGCCCCGCGCAGGACTCCTCCTACTGCCTCGATGCCGAGATCTCCGACGCGCTCGAAGTGCTGACCGAGACCGGGTCCAAGCAGATCTTCGGGCACAGCTACGGCGGGCTGATCGCGCTGCACGTCGCGCTGCGCACCGACCTCGACCGGGTGATCGCCTACGAGCCCGGGGTCAGCATCGGCAACACCATGCCCCGGTCCTGGATGCCCCGCTACGAGCAGTTGCTCGCCGAGGGCAAGGACGCGCGCGCGATGGTTCACTTCCTGCACACGTGCGAATTCATGCCGGGCGGCGCGCTGGTCACCGCGATGGTCTGGGCGATGCAGCGGTTCGCGGCCGAGGGCCGGGCCACCCGGGAGCTGCTGCCGACGGTGGTGCGCGAACTGCACGAGATCTATGCGCTTGATTCGGACGGCAGCCGCTACGGGGCGATCACCGCGCCGGTTCTTCTGCTCGGTGGCGGGCGCTCCCCGGCGTACATCAAGCAGATGTTGCCCTTGCTGGTCGACGTGATCCCGAACGCCAAGCTCGTCGTTACGCCGGAATTCGACCATAATGCACCTGACTTGGGGCATCCGGCCGCCGTGGCGGACCTCATTCGCGCCTAACGGTGATCGTGTTGATCGCCTCGGCTGGATACGCTGGTGCGATGGGGATCAAGCAGGTGAGGGCGCTCACCACGACGCTGCCCGCGGTCACCTGGATTCCCCTCGGCCAAGCCCACGCCGAGCGGGCCGACGAGATGACCGCGGGCCACCGCGCCCGGCGCGCCACCGGCGAGAAACACGCGATCGAAGACTTCCTCTACGACTACTACGGCACCCGCCCCGCGCAACTGCGCCGCTGGCATCCCGGCGTCGGCGCGGGCCTGGCCCCGGCCCCCGGCGGCCGGGCCGAGCAGGCGAACTGGAAGTTCTACATGAGCTACCCCGACGGCGTCGTGACGCTGGACGAGGTGGCGTTCATGCACGCCCGCGGCGAGAGCGTGCGGTACATCCACGGCCTGCTCACCGCGACGGCGTCCCGCCCGGTCTTCTCCGGCTGCTTCGGCCTGCACGAGTGGGCCATGGTCTACCGCGACCCCGACCACCGCCACCCGCTGCCACTGCGTCTCGGCCAGGCCGAGACCGACAAGGTCGTCGAACAACACCCCATCCGCTGTACGCATTTCGACGCGTTCCGCTTCTTCACCCCCGAGGCCGTCGGCCTGAACCGCCTGCAGCCCACCCGGGCCACCCAGGTCGACCTCGACCAGCCCGGCTGCCTGCACGCCGCGATGGACGTGCACAAGTGGGCGCAGAAACTCGGCCCCGCCGTCCCCGGCGCGCTGGCCCTGGACTGCTTCGCCCTGGCCATCGACATCCGCCTGCTGGACATGCAGGCCAGCCCGTACGACTTGACGTCGTACGGCTTCGAGCCGGTAAAGATCGAAACCGCCGAGGGCAAGGCGGAGTATGTGGCGCGCCAGCGTGAGTTCGCCCGCCGCGCGGCCGCCCTGCGAGCCCGCCTGATCCGAGTCTGCGAAGAGCTGATGGGCCCGGAGGACTCCGCCCGGAGCCGAGAGGCAGTGGCCCCCTTCAACCGCCGCTGATCAGGCCGCCGCTGATCACGCCGTTGGGACGGTCAGTTCGGCTATCACGGCTCGGTGGTCGGTTCCGGCTACGCCGTGGACCGCGACATCCCGCACGCCTATGCGCTTGTCCACCAGGACGTGGTCCAGCGTTACCGGGGGCAGATGCTTGTCGCCGTACGGGCCCCAGGTTGCGATCAAGCCCTTGCCCACCGTGTCGGCGGCGTCCCGGTAGCCCTGTTCGATCAGGTTGCGGACCGGGGCGTGGTCGAGCGTCGAGTTGAAATCGCCGATCAGGATGTGCGGGGTTCCGGTCGAGTTCGTCGCGGGCTCGTCGGCCAGGTCGGCTCGCCAATCGCCGAGGGCCGACGTCGCGTACGGGGCCAGCGGGTGCGCCGAGTCGACGGCCAGGGCGGTGGCGCCGGGTGGCTGGACCGTCGCGTACGCCTGCCGGTTGCCGCCCTTGCTGAGCGTCGAACCGGTCGCGCTGACCGGGAGGCGGGAGTAGAGCCCCGAGCCGGTCGTGCCCCAGACATCGGCCAGCGAGTGATAGGGCAGCAAGCGGTCCAGGCCGGCCGCGGACAGGCCCCACATCTCCTCGGGGGTGAACTCCTGCAGCGCCAGCACCGACACGTCGTGGTCCCGGACCAGCTTGACGATCGCGGCCGGGTCGGCGTGGCCGATGTACACGTTGATGGTCATGACGGTCAGCGGCAGGCCGGCCGACGGGCCCCGGTCGGCGTCGGGCAGCGCGCGCGGCAGCACGCACACCGCCAGCAGCGCCGCGGCCAGCAGAGCGGCCGCCGCGATCAGCCACTTCCGGGCGATCACCGCGATCAAAAGCGGAATCAACACCCAGCCGGCCGCGTACGGCGTGAAGGCGAACAACTGCACCAGCGGGCCGCGCTCCCAGCCGAACAGCCGGATGATCGCCCACAGCAGGCCGGGCAGCACCAGCAGTGCGAGCAGCACCGTGCGGGTCACCCGACGAGCCGGGCGGATCTCGGCCGGCGTGCTGGTGATCGTCATGCGGCCGACGCTATCGGGCCCGCGTTACCGAACCTGGCTAGTGTGAGTCGGGTGACCGAAATCAGACCCGGACGGCTCAACGGCATCACCGATGTGGCTGGCGTGCGGGTCGGCCATTACGAGCAGATCGGCGACGGATGGCTCACCGGGACCACGGTGGTGCTGGCGCCGCCGGGCGGTGCGGTCGGCGGGGTCGACGTGCGTGGCGGCGGGCCCGGCACCCGGGAGACCGACCTGCTCGATCCACGCAACCTGGTGGAACGGGTCAACGCCGTGGTGCTGGGCGGGGGCAGCGCGTTCGGGCTGGACGCGGCGGGCGGGGTGATGCGGCGGCTGGCGGCGGCCGGGATCGGGTTCCCGGTCGGCCCCGAGCCCCATCAGGTGGTGCCGATCGTGCCGGCCGCCGTGCTGTTCGATCTCGGTCGCGGCGGCACTTGGGGCCGGGCGCCGGATGCCGCGTTCGGGGCGGCTGCCTACGACGCCGCGAGCGACGGACCGGTGGCGTTGGGCACGGTCGGCGCCGGGACCGGGGCGGTGGCCGGTGGGCTCAAGGGCGGGGTCGGCTCGGCCAGCGCGGTGATCACAGGCGGGCCGGTGGTGATCGAAGGCGGCCTTACCGTGGGCGCGCTGGCCGTGGTGAACGCGGCCGGCTCGTGCGTGGATCCGTCGACCGGCATGCTCTACGGGTTGCCGTTCGGCCTCGCCGGGGAGTTTCCGGACATTTCGCCGATCGAGCCGGTCGCGGCGCCCGTCCGGGGCTTCCACACCACGATCGGCGTCGTGGCCACCGACGCCAGCCTCACCAAGGCGCAGTGCCAGAAGCTGGCCGGGGTCACCCACGACGGCATGGCGCGGGCGATCCGCCCGGTGCACTCCATGTTCGACGGTGACACGATCTTCGCGCTCGCCACCGGAACCGGCGCGCCGCTCGGGCCGGTGGAGTTCAGCGCACTGCTCACGGTCGCCGCCGACACGTTCAGCCGGGCGGTCGTGCACGGCATGCTCGCCGCGACCGGCGCCGGCGACTTCCGCAGTTACCGTGAGCTGGTTCCGGACCTTCCGTGAGCCGGCGGGGCAGGGCTGACCCGCCCCGCCGGCTCATCCGATCAGATCGACGCGGTTTCCACGTCGCCGATGCCGGCCGCGGTCAACTCGTCCCGGATCACCGCGGCGTCCCCCTCGATCACCAGGGTCAGGCCCTTCGGGTGCAGGTGCGCCGCCGCGGCCGCCGACACCTGCTCGACGGTCGCCTCCAAATACTCCCGGCGCACCGTCGGGTAGTAGTCGTCCGGCAGGTTGTGCAGCACCAGCGTGCTCAGCGCGCCGACGATCGCGCCCGGCGTCTGCATCTCCACCGACAGCTGGCCGGCCCGCCACGAACGGGCCACCGCCAGCTCGTCCTCGGTGATGCCGTCGAGCTGGGTGCGGTCGATCTCGCCGAGCGTGTCGACGATCGCCGGCACCGTCACCGCGGTCTGCACGCCCGCCGCCACCTCGAACCGGCCGAAGCGCCGGGACATCGCGTAACTGCCGCGGATCCCGTACGTGTAGCCCTTCACCTCGCGGATCAGGTGGTTGAGCCGGGACGTGAACGCGCCGCCGAGCACCGTCGCCGCGAGAGTCATCGACACGTAGTCGGGGTTGGCCCGCTCCGGCGCCCGGTGGCCGATGCGCAGCGTCGACTGCACCGAGCCGGGCCGGTCCACCAGGATGATCTTGCGCTGCTCGCGCACCGACCAGGGCAGCGGGCCGGCCGGCGCCGGCGGCTCGCCGGTGGTGCCGGCGAACGCGGCCGCACCCAGCGCGGCCAGGTCGAGCGTGTCCAGGTCGCCGGCCACGAGCAGCACGCCCGCGCGCAGCAGCCACCCCTGGTGGAACGCGACCACGTCGTCCACGGTCACGGCGGCCACCGACGTCGGATCGCCGTGCAGCGGACGCCCGAACCGGCCGGTGCCGAACAGGTCGGCGCGCAACGTGGCGTCGGCCCGCGGGCCGGGCTGCGCCCAGTCCATCCGCAGCGCGGTCACCTCGTCGTCGCGCACCCGCAGCACGTCGGCCGGGTCGAGGCGCGGGGTGCGGACCGCCTCACCGGCCAGCCGGACGGCGTCGAGCAGCAACGGCACCGGCGCGGAGACGCCGACCCGGAACGAGTCCCAGTCGACCGCCGGGGACAGCTCGGCGCCGAGGCCCTCGAGCGCGAGAGCGTAGGCCGCCGAGTCGCGCGCCCGGGTGCCTTCCTCGAGCGACTTGGCCAGCACGGTCGCGGTGCCCTCACGGCCGTCGGACTCGTGCGCGGCGCCGGCCTCGAGCATCAGCATGGCGCTGGCCAGAAGCTGGCCGGGCAGGTGGGCGGCGATCACGGTGCCGCCGCTGACGGCGACCCGGCGGATCTCCGGGAAGGTGTACGGCCGGGCCTCGCCCGTCCCCGGCCTGGTGGCGACGAGCGTCATGCGTTTTCCTCCGGCAGGTAGGTCAGCGTCACCCGGGACTCGGGCTTGAGGGCGTACGCGGCGGCCTCGGTCACGTCGTCGGCGTTCACCGCGAGCCACTGCGGCAGCCGGTAGGCCACCGTGGCCGGGTCGCCGAACTGCGTCGCGTACCGCCCCAGGGTGTCGGCCCGGCCGCCCACCGTGGACAGCGACCGCCACCACGCGGTGGTCAGCAGCGCCTTGGCCCGGGACAGCTCGTCCTCCGTGACCGGCTCGCTGACCAGGCTCGCGACGACCTCGGACAGACCGTCCTCGAGCTCGGCCACGTCCACGCCGTCCTTGACCGTCGCCGTGATGATCAGCGGGGCCGGGGCGTGCGCCAGATCGACGCCGTACGAGCCGATGTAGTCCGGCTGGGCGATCCGCTTGCCGTCGGCCAACCGCTGGTAGAGCCGGCAGCCACGCCCGTTGCCGAGAATCGTGGCGAGCACGGTGATCGCGTCGTACCCCTTGGTGCCGAACGGATGCGTACGGTGCGAAAGGTAGATCCGCGGCGCCGGCACCGCCGCATGCACCGTTTCCCGCGCCGGGGTCGTCGCCGGCCCGGTCAGGTGCCCGCCGGGCGCCGCCGGAATGCCGGCGACCGGCTCGATCGCCCCGAAGTATTTCTCGGCGAGCGCGACGACCTCTTCTTTCCCCGCGTCGCCGACAACCGTCAATACGCAGTTGTTGGGGGCGTAGTACTGCTGATGAAACGCCTTGAAAGTGTCCAGGCTCGCCGCGTTCAGATCCTCCATCGACCCGATCGTGGCGTGGTGATACGGGTGGCCCGGCGGGTAGAGCAGGGCGAGAAGACGCAACCAGGCATCGCCGTACGGGACATTGTCGTACCGCTGGCGGCGTTCGTTCTTGACCACCTCGCGCTGGTTGTCGAGGGTTTCCTGGGTGAGCGCCGGCACCAGCCCGCCCATCCGGTCGGCCTCCAGCCACAGCGCCAGCTCGAGGTGCTCCGACGGCATGGTCTCGAAGTAATTGGTGCGGTCCGGGTTGGTGGTCGCGTTCAGCGAGCCGCCGTTGCCCTGGACGAGCCGCATGTGCTCGGTCTTCTTGACGTGCTCCGAGCCCTCGAACATCAGATGCTCGAAGAGATGCGCGAAGCCGGTCTGCCCGGCCGGCTCGTGGCGCGAGCCCACGTCGTACCACAGGTTGACGCAGACGACCGGCGAGCTCCGGTCTTCACTGACCACAACCCGGAGGCCGTTAGCCAGTCGCGTGGTTTCAATAGGCCACGGATAGCCGGTGGTGACAACCGGCGCACTTGGGGACGTCACCCACCCATACTGCCCTGTGGGTCAACGGTCGCCCCGCTTGATCGATAACCGCGTGGCGGCTTCCCGGCCCCGGGTGCCATGCTGGGCGCGTGCTTGAGGATGTCCGGGTCAACGACCGCTTGACGATTCCGGCGGCCGAGCTTGCCTGGCGCTTCTCGCGATCCAGCGGGCCCGGCGGCCAAGGGGTCAACACCACCGACTCCCGGGTCGAGCTCTCCTGGGACGTCGCCGGCTCGCCGCTGCTGCCCACCACGCTGCGCGAGCGCGCGCTGTCCCGGCTCGAATCACGCCTGGTGCAGGGCGTGCTGACGGTGGTCGCCTCCGAGCACCGCTCCCAGCTGCGCAACCGCGAGGCCGCGGCCGCCCGCCTCGCCGCCCTGGTCGCGAGCGCGGTCGCCGCACCGCCGCGGGCCCGGCGTGCGACCCGCCCGAGCAAGGGCTCGGTCGAACGCCGCATCGCCGAGAAGAAACGCCGCGGCGAGACGAAGAAGAACCGCCGCTCCTTCCCGACCGACTGATGGCCGACAAAATCGACTTCAAGCGGGAGATCGCGGCCTACCGCGCGCCACGCGGGCGCTTCGCGATCGTCGACGTGCCCGACCTGCAGTACCTGATGATCGACGGCCAAGGCGACCCGAACACCGGCCCCGCGTTCGCCGAGGCCACCGCGGCCCTCTACCCGGTGGCCTATCAGCTGAAGTTCGCCAGCAAGCGCGAGCTGGCCCGCGACTACGTCGTCCCACCCCTGGAAGGCCTGTGGTGGGCCGACGACATGGAGTCCTTCACGGCGGCCCGCGACAAGTCCCGCTGGCACTGGACCCTGATGATCATGACCCCCGACTGGATCACCCCGGACATGCTCACGTCCGAGGCCGTGCGCCTGGAGAAGCTGTCCGAGGGACGCTGCGTGCAGACCCTGCACGTCGGCTCCTACGACGACGAGGCGCCGGTGCTGGCCCGCATGCACGCCGAGTTCATCCCGGCCAACGCCCTCCGCATGACCGGCAAACACCACGAGATCTACCTGAGCGACGCCCGCAAGGTCGCCCCCGAAAAACTCCGCACAATCCTCCGGCAGCCGGTCACGAACTGAGCTTGGCCGCCGGAGTCGGCGGCCACCTGGATCGGCAGTTCCGACCAGTTCGGGGCACCCGATCGAGCCGGAGCGACAGCCCCCGAGCGCTGGCGTCGACGTGACGGAGGACGGCGGCATGAGAGTTGCACAGTCACCTGCGGCTCCGCTCGCCTTACCTGGCTGGCCGGAGCCGGCCAGCGAGACGGGGTGACCAAGGCCGTCAGTATCGACGCGGCGCAGCTCGGTCTGTCGATTTTCGTCTCTGCGGGGCACGGGAGCACAGCGGCGGCACAGGAGCGCAGTACGACGATGCGGGCATGACGACGTTGGCTCGGCGTCCTTCTGTTCTGCTCATGGCGGTAGCGCGGCCCTGGTTCTGGCCGGTTTCGTGGGCGCCTGCCTACCTCGGCACCGTTCTCGCCGGGCGGGCCTGGCTGCCGGACGACGTTCCGCGGGCGGCCGTGGCCCTGCTTGTCCTCGGGCCGCTGATCTGGGGTGCGGTTCTCGCTCAGAATGACCTGCACGACCTCGACAGCGACCGGGCTAACCCGCGCAAGGCGAACGCGCCGCTGGTCACCGGTGCGGTGTCCGCC
This sequence comes from Actinoplanes sp. NPDC026619, assembly GCF_040638295.1. Lineage (NCBI taxonomy): Bacteria > Bacillati > Actinomycetota > Actinomycetes > Micromonosporales > Micromonosporaceae > Actinoplanes > Actinoplanes sp. NPDC026619. Next base: position 201,812 of record NZ_JBEZYA010000017.1, on the reverse strand, counting down.
GCGCGCCTCCGTCGGTGGTACGCCTTGATGGCGGTCGCCTCGGTCGGGGCCGCGCTGGTCGTCGGGCCGCTCTTCGTGGTCGGGGTGGGCGGCGTGCTGGTGCTCGGGTGGGCCTACAGCGTGCCGCCGCTGCGTCTCAAGACGCGGCCGGGGTGGGACGTTGCGGTCAACGCGCTGGTGGTCGGGCTCGTCTCGCCGGTTGCCGGGTGGTCGATCACCCGTGAGCCGTGGCAGTTTCCCTGGCAGTTCGGGGTGATCGGGGTGCTGTTCGCGGCGGCGCTCTACGTGCCCACCACGGTTACCGACCTGGTCGCGGACACCGGGGCCGCGGACACCACCTTCGCGGTGCGATTCGGGGCGCGGGTCGCGTACGCAATCGGGCTGGTTCTCTGGGTTTCGGCTCTGGTCTTTTCGCTGGTCTGCGCGGCGTTCGATGTGCTGGTGCCGCGTTCGACCTTGGTGCCGCAGCTGTTTATGGCGCCGGCGCTGGCCGGGGTGTATGCGGCGCTGACCGTGCGCCCGACGATCACCAAGCTCGCGGTTGTCTCGCTCGTCTTCGGCATCCCCACGATCGGCTTCGCGATGGCCTACATCGGATGACCGATAACGACCAGGCGGACGGTACGGCGTTGAACTCTTGACGATCCGTCCACCCGCCTTGGAAGGGGCCAGAAAATGCGGTCTTTCATGCTTGCCGCGCTCGCCGCCGGTGTCGGCCTAGGTGTCGTCGCGACGCCCGCCGCGGCTGCCGAGACTACGACGTTTCGGCTGGTCAGTGACGGTTTTATCGGGACCGGCACCTATGAGCACAGCCCGGCGGGGCCCGGGGCGCCGATCCGTATTTCCGGTGCCCTGGCCGGGCGTGGGCTGTTCCGGTGTGCCGTGGTCCAGGTCGCCCGCAGCGGGCCTGCGGACGGCGTCGAGTGGCAGACGTTCGGCCGGCAGTGCGGGCCGGGCCGGACCCGAGTCCGCGTCGAGGCCTCCTACCTCTTCCGTGGCGTCAAGCCGCCGGTGCGGCTCTGCGCGGGCTGGACGGCGTCCCAGGCCGAGCGCGGCGGCCGGTGCGACACCTACCGGCCGCCGGCGGATCGCTGACGTCAGTGCGGGTCCGGCCGTCGGTGGGCGCGTTTTCCGCGGACGATGACGGCTTGGGGCTGGTCGAGCTGGCTCAGGTCGGCTCGTGGGTCGGCGGCGAACACGACCGCGTCGGCCGGGGCGCCGTCGACCAGGCCTTGCAGGCCCAGGTAGGAGCGGGCGGTCCAGGAGGCGGCGGCGAGGGCCTCGTGCGGGGAAATGCCGGCGGCCACCAGCGCGCGGATCTCCCGGGCGACGCCGCCGTGCGGGCGCGAGTCGGTGCCGGCCAGCACCGTCACGCCGGCTTCGACGGCGGCCGCGGCGAGCCGGCGGTGCACGCTCGCGCCCGGCACGTGCCAGTTGGTGCGGGCGCGTTCCGGGTCGGCGAGGATCTGGGCCAGGTGCTCGGTGATCGCCGAGAGCGTCGGGGTCAGCGCGATGCCCCGCTCGGCCATCAGCGGCAGGAGCGCCGGGTCCAGGCCCATGCCGTGCTCGATGGAATCCACGCCGGCCTCGACCGCGACCGCACCACCGGCCGCGTGCTGCGAGTGCACCGCCAGCCGTCCGCCGACCGCGTGCACCCGCCGGACCGCCTCGCGCAGCACGTCCACCGGCATGACCTCGTCGCCCGGCTTCCAGTCGATCACCACCTTGGCCCACCCGGTGCGGGCGGCCTGCTCGGCGGCAACGGCAGGCATGTCGGCCGGGTCGGGGCGGCGGCCCCAGCCCGGCATGAACTGGCCGTGCTGTGCGATCCACGGGCCGGCGTGGAAGGCGCGCGGGCTGTCGTCCGACTGACCGAACCAGTCGGGCGGGTCATCCGCGAGGCCGGGCGAACGGATGAGCGTGACCCCGGAATCCAGGTGCGCCCGGAGGTCACCCTTCAAGATGTCCAGGTCCAGCGGGTCGCCGGGCGCGTTGGCCCCCGGGTGGGTATGCGCGTCGACCAGGCCGGGCAGGATCCAGCCCTCGGCGACCAGCTCGGCGCCGGGCACCGGGTCCGACGTCCATCGATCGCCGTCGGCATAGAGATCGACCGGCTCGCCTTCGGGAAGAGCAAAACCACGAACACGCAACACTGCCATCACAGCACCCCCGTACGGATAGATCGACAGCATGCCAGTCTTCGATCCGTGAAGGGGTTGTGCAGACCTCGTGATGATGGGCCCTTGGTGGGTGTCGCGCCACTAGCCTCGGCTCTGTGAAGATCATCAGCACCGCGGCTGTGGTTCGGCCCGTACCGGTACCGAAAAAGCAACGCAAGGTGGTAAGTGTGCTGCTCTGGGTTCTCGTTGTGCCGGCCGTCGTCTGGCTGGTCTTCCGGCTCGGCGGGTGGGAGCGCGGGGCGCTGGTGCAGTTGATGGCCTTCACGCCGTACGTCGCCGGATGGAGCCTGGTGCCCCTCGTGCTGGCCGTCGCCGCTCGGCGCTGGAATGTCGCGGTGGTCGCGTTCGCCGTTGTTCTGGTGTTTGCCGTGCTGGTCATGCCGCGGGTGCGGACCGGCGACCCCGGGCCGTCCCAAGGGGTCGAGCTGCACGTGATGACCAGCAACATGCTGATCGGCGGGGCCGATCCGGCGGCGATCGTGCGGCTGGTGCGGGAGAACAAGGTCGACGTGCTCGCGTTGCAGGAGTTCACCCCGAGCGGGCGGCGGGCACTGGAGAGCAGTGGGCTTCGCGAGCTGCTGCCCTATTCGTCGCTCGGCGACGAACCCGGGGCGTCCGGGTCGGGGCTCTACTCGCGCTTTCCGATCACCGGGGGCGGAGATCGGCGGTACGGCGGCGGCTTCCGCCAGGCGTACGGGACTGTGCAGCCGCCGGGGGCGGGGCCGCTGGTGTTCGAGTCGGCGCATCCGCGGGCGCCGGTCACTCCGGACGTCAACCGGCAGTGGCAGCAGGATCTCGCCGACCAGCCGCAGCCCGACGCCGAAGGGCCGCCGCAGGTGCTGCTCGGCGATTTCAACTCCACGCTCGATCATCGGTCGCTACGCAGGCTGATCAGCACCGGTTACCGCGACGCCGGCGACGCGACCGGGTCGGGGCTGGTGCCGACCTGGCCCTACCTGGAGCACGAGGGCGTCCCGAAGGTGACCATCGACCATGTGCTCGTCGACAAGCGCATCGGCGTACGGCAGCTGAGCGCGCATCGCATCCCCAGAAGTGACCACCGCGCCCTGATCGCCGTGCTCACCGTCCCGGCGGCATGATGTCGGAGTGATCACCCGCCTCGTCTCGCCCAGCGACGCTCCCGAGATGGCGGCCGTGCTCACCGCCAACCGCGACTTCCTCCAGCCGTGGGAGCCGATCCGGCCGGAGGACTACTACACCGAGGAAGGGCAGCGCACCTACCTCGAGGGCGCGTTGCACCAGGTGGCCACCGGCGCCGCTTACCCGCATGTGATCATCGACGACGGGCGGATCCGCGGGCGCATCACGCTCAGCGCGGTCAGTCGCGGGCCGTTCCAGTCGGCCGGCCTCGGTTACTGGGTGGCCGCCGACGCGAACGGGCGCGGGCTCGCCTCGGCCGCGGTGGCCGAGGTCGCCCGCTTCGCCTTCGGCGAGCTGCGGCTGCACCGGATCGAGGCGGGCACGCAGCTGCACAACGCGGCCTCTCAGCGGGTGCTGGAACGCAACGGCTTCCGACGCTACGGCGTGGCGCCGCGTTACCTGCGAATCAACGGCGAGTGGCGCGACCACCTGCTGTTTCAGCTGCTCTCCGACGACGACTGACGGGTCCGGTCGGTGTTGGCCCGATCGGTGTGGCCGAGGTCGCGGTCGGGGGCGACCCGGTCGCGCACCTGGCGCTTGAGGTCGGCCAGCTCGGGGAAGCCGCCGTTCTCCTTGCGGGACCACAGGCTCTCGCCGTCGAGCCGGATCTCGAAGACGCCGCCGATGCCGGGCACCAGCGCCACCTCGCCGAGGTCGCGCGGGAACGTGGTGAGCACCTCCTGCGCGTACCAAGCGGCGCGCATCAGCCAGCGGCACTGGGTGCAGTACTCGATCTCCAAACGGGGTGCGGTCACGGGTGCCAGCCTAATTCGGATGCTTCGCCGCGCCGCCGGCCCTAGCCTTGGCCGCATGATGCGCAGGTTCGTGACGACGACGCCGGTTCCACCCGGCGTTGATCTTCGCTGACCTGATCAGCCAACTCCGGGCGAGATGCCCGGAGCCTGGGGTCTCGCCCATTCCCGCGAGGAGCCCCAATGTCTGTCGACCACCGCAAGCTCGGGCGCGAGCTCGACCTCTTCGACTCCGATCCGCTGATCGGTGCGGGCCTGCCGTTCTGGCTGCCCGACGGCGCCGCCGCGCGCCACGCGGTCGAGTCCTATCTCTATGAAATTGAACGCCGGCACGGCTACCGGCACGTGCACTCCCCCGCTCTGGGCAAGCGCCAGATGTACGAGATGTCGGGGCACTGGCAGAACTTCGCCGACGACATGTTCCCGCCGATGCGGCTCGGTGGCGACGAGTTGGTGCTGCGGCCGTCGCAGTGTCCGCACCACGCATTGATCTTCAAGTCACGGCAGCGCTCCTACCGCGATCTCCCGATGCGGATCGCCGAGGTCGGGCCGATGTATCGCGCCGAGCGCTCCGGAGTGCTCGGCGGACTGGCCCGGGTGCGGTCGATCCAGCTCGACGACGCCCATAACTTCTGCGCCCTTGACCAGGTGGGCGATGAGGTGGCCGCGGTGCTGCGGCTGATGCGTGTCTCCCATGCCGCGCTGGGCTTCGAGCCGGCTGCCTTCCGGCTGTCGCTGCGCGGTGATGGGGGCAAGTATGCCGGGGACGACGCTATGTGGGCACGGGCCGAAAGCCTCTTGCGGGGGGCTTTGGCCGGGGTCGACTACAACGAAGCACCGGGCGAAGCGGCGTTCTACGGGCCGAAGATCGACGTGCAGATCGAGGACTCGGCCGGGCGCGAATGGACCCTCGCCACCATTCAGATCGACTTCCACCAGCCGGCCGCCTTCGACCTGTCGTTCGTGGCCGCGGACGGTGGACGGGAACGACCGGTCATGGTGCACCAGAGCCTGATCGGGTCGATGGAGCGGCTCTTCGGGCATCTGATCGAGGTGCATCAGGGGGCGTTCCCGGCCTGGTATGCGCCGGTGCAGCTGGACGTGCTGCCACTCGGGGCGGGCCAGGCCGAGGCGGCGCGGGGATTCGCGGTCGCGGCGGTCGAGGCCGGGGTACGCGCCGAGGTGCACGAGGACGGCTCGCTCGGCGCGCGGATCCGAGCTGCGGTTGGGGACCGGAAAATTCCGTATATCGGCATCGTCGGAGAGAGGGAGGTGGCGGAAAACCTGATCGCTCTTCGCTTGCGGGACGGACGTCAGTTGCCGGCGATGCCGGCGGCGGAAGCGATCGCGCTGATCGCCTCCGCCGGGCGGCTGCCGCTCTAGGCCGCCGTCGACGTGCGGGCAAGGCCGTAGGTCAGTGCGTCGACCAGAGCGACCCAGCTGGCCTCGACGATGTTCTCGTGCACGCCCACGGTGGTCCAGTCGCGGTTGCCGTCGCCGGTCTCCAGCAGCACCCGGGTGACCGCGTTGGTGCCGTGGCTGCCCTCCAGGATGCGCACCTTGTAGTCGGTCAGCTCGACGGTCTTGAGCTGCGGGTAGTGCTGCGACAGCGCCACCCGCAGCGCCTCGTCGAGCGCGTTGACCGGGCCGTTCCCCTCGGCCGTCGCGATCACCCGCTCGCCGCGGACCCGCACCTTGACGGTCGCCTCGGAGACCACCGAGCCGTCCTCGCGATGCTCGACCAGCACCCGGTAGGACTCCAGGTTGAACGGGCGGGCGTAGCCCTCGCCCGGCAGCTCACCCCGCACCAGCAGCTCGAACGAGGCGTCCGCGGCCTCGAACGACCAGCCGCCGGCTTCCAGGTCCTTCACCTTCTGGGTGATCGTGGTGACGGCGTCCGGGTGGCCGGCCAGCTCCAGTCCGAGCTCGCGACTCTTGAGTTCGATGCTGGCCCGGCCGGCCATCTCCGTCACCAGGATCCGCATGTCATTGCCGACAACCGACGGGTCGACGTGGTTGTAGAGCAGCGGATCCACCTTGATCGCGCTCGCGTGCAACCCCGCCTTGTGAGCGAAAGCCGCGGCCCCGACGTAAGCCTGGTGGGTGTCGGGGGCGATGTTGGCGATCTCGGCGAGCGCGGTCGAGACCCGCGTCGCCTTCTCGAGGCAGCCGTCCGGTAGGACCTGAACCCCGAGCTTGAGCTGTACGTTGCTGACCGTCGCGAACAGGTCGGCGTTGCCCGGACGCTCGCCGTAACCGTTCGCGGTGCACTGGAAATGCTTCACGCCCGCCTCGACGGCGGCGATCGTGTTGGCGACCGCGCAGGACGTGTCGTTCTGGCAGTGGATGCCGAGCTGGTCGGCGCTGACGCCGGTGCGCTCGACGACCTCCTCGATCGCCTTGGTGATCATCGACGGGAGCATGCCGCCGTTGGTGTCACACATGACGACCCGCTCGGCGCCGGCGTCGATCGCGGCTTTCACCACACTTGCCGTGTACGCCGGGTCGTAGCGGAAGCCGTCGAAGAAGTGCTCGCAGTCGACGAACGCCCGGCGGCCGTTTTCTTTGAGGTGGCGAACGGTGTCGCGGACCATCGCCAGGTTCTCGTCGCCGGTGGTGCGCAGGGCCCGCTCGACGTGCCGGATGTCCGACTTGGCGACCACGCAGACCACCGGGGTCTCGGCGTCGAGCAGCGCCTTGACCTGCTTGTCCGCCTCCACCGCGACACCGGCCTTGCGGGTCGCGCCGAACGCGACGAGCAGCGCGTTCTTGAGGTCCAGCTCGGTCTTGGCCCGTTCGAAGAACTCGGTGTCCTTCGGCATGGCGCCGGGCCAGCCGCCCTCGATGAAGCCCACACCGAACTCGTCCAGCAGCTTCGCCACCGCGAGCTTGTCGGCGACCGAGTAGCTGATTCCCTCGCGTTGCCCGCCGTCGCGCAACGTGGTGTCGAAGACCTGGTAGTCCATGGGGGAAATCCCTTTCCGAGGATTGTTTCTTGGCGGGCCCAACAAAAAGACCCCCCGCGGATGCGGGAGGTCAGCACGTCGGCGAAGAGTCAGCCGGCGCGCTAGGTGCCAATAATCAGCACGGAGTGGGTCACGAGATGAAGCATGCCACTCTCGGCTGCCGTGGGAAGCGTTGTTCCACCTTTCGAGACTAGGTTGGGGGTGTGGAGACGCGGAATCTCGGATTTTCCAAGACGTACAACTTCCGTGACGTCGGCGGTTACGCCGGACTCGACGGCCGCACCGTGCGCTGGCGGCGACTCTTCCGCTCGGACGCGCTGCACCGCATCGGCGACGAGGATGCCTCCGCCTTCGCCGCCCTCGGTGTCCGCACCGTGATCGACCTGAGGCGCCCGCACGAGATCGAGCGGTACGGCCGGGTGGCCGAACGCTACGGCCTCGACTACCGCAATCTCGTGCTCGAGCACGTCGACTGGGAAGAGATCGACCACCCGTCCGACGTCGTCCACGAGCGCTGGCTGGCCGACCGCTACCTGAACTTCGCCGAGGACGGCCAGGAAGCACTGCTCGCCTCACTGCGCATCATCGCCGACGCGTCGCGCGCGCCGGTGATCGTGCACTGCATGGCCGGCAAGGACCGCACCGGCACGGTCTGCGCACTGACGCTGTCCCTGCTGGGCGTGTCCGACGAGGACATCGCGGCCGACTACGCGCTGACCACGTCGTCGATGAAGCGCCTCACCGACTACCTGATGGAGAACCACCCGTCAGCGGTCCTCGGCAACGAGCACATGTTCGACTCGCCCCCGGGCGCCATGCTGATGTTCCTGTCCGACTTGCGCGCCTTGCACGGTTCGATCGAGAACTACGTCCGCGAGATCGGCATGCTCGACAAGGAGATCGACGCCATGCGGGGCCACCTCCTGTCGTAGTGCCTTTCGCTCACGCTGGGACGGTTGGGGCCGGGGTGACCCCACACCAACGGTGGAGCGTTTTTATGTTGGTGCGGGGTCACCCCGGCCCCAACCTCGCGGGGAACACGTGACGGCCAGGCTTTGGCTTACTCGCCGCTGCGTGTTTGGCCGGGCTGAGCGGTCCCCCTTCGCTGCGGAATCTGGCTGCCGCGCGGTGGCAACGGCCGGAGATTCCGGCGGGCAGGCCGCGCTGGGTAGTGGGTCCGGCGGCGCACCGCGCCGCTTACGGCCGAGAGAAAGAGCTCCAGGTGGCACCAGGCAGGGCCGAGTCTCCGCATCAGTGGTGCTGTCGTCGCCGCCGTATCGATCGAAGCACTAGTCGGTGAGTTGAGAAGGTGGCTTGGGCTTTGAGCTTGCCTGCTATGGCCGTAGGCGGCGAGGTGCGTCGCGGAGCCCACCACCCGGCTCGGCCTGCCCGAGCGGAGCGCCCGGCGTCGCCACCGCGCGGCAGCCAGACCACCGCGCCGGAGGTGAACGCCAAGCCCAGCCAGGCACCCAGCGGTGAGCAAGCCATCGCCTGGCCGTCGCTTGATCCCACGCGAGGTTGGGGCCGGGGTGACCCCGCACCAACATAAAAGCGCTCCACCGTTGGTGTGGGGTCACCCCGGCCCCAACCGTCCAAGCGTAGGAAATCCCAACCCCGAAGGCCGCCGCCGGCCCGAAGAAGCGAAAGCCCTTAGAGGACTCGGTGGACCCAGCCGAACGGGTCTTCGGCGCGGCCTCGCTGGATGTCGACCAGTTCCTTGCGGAGGGCCATCGTCACCGGGCCGGAGCCGCCGTCGGCGACCGTGAACTCGAAGTCGGGGGACTTGATCGTGCCGATCGGGGTGATCACGGCGGCGGTGCCGCAGGCGAAGGCCTCGCGGATGCGGCCCGAAGCGGCGCCCTCGCGCCACTCGTCGATGCTGACCGGGCGTTCCTCGACGCGGCGGCCGGCCCGCTGGGCGAGCTTGAGCACCGAGTCGCGGGTGATTCCCGGCAGGATGGTGCCGGTCAGCGGCGGGGTGACCAGGCTGCCGTCGTCGAGGACGAAGACGACGTTCATGCCGCCCAGCTCGTCGACATATTTTCGCTGCACGGCGTCGAGGTAGACGACCTGGTCGCAGCCGTTTTCAATCGCCTCGGCCTGGGCGGAGAGGCCGGCCGCGTAGTTGCCGCCGCACTTCGCCGCGCCGGTGCCGCCGGGCGCGGCCCGGGTGAAGTCGGGGCTGACCCACACCGAGACCGGCTTGACGCCGCCGGAGAAGTAGGCGCCGACCGGGGACGCGATCACCAGGTAGAGGTATTCGAGTGCGGGGCGGACGCCGAGGAAGACCTCGCTCGCGTACGCGAAGGGGCGCAGGTAGAGGCTGCCCTCGTCGCTCTGCGGGATCCACTCCTGGTCGATCCGGATCATCTCGCGCAGCGACTGCAGGAACGCGGGCTCGGGCAGCTGCGGCATCGCCATCCGCTTCGCCGACTGGGCGAACCGGGCGCCGTTGGCGTCGGGGCGGAACATCGCCACCCCACCATCGGCCATCTTGTACGCCTTGAGGCCCTCGAAGATCTCCTGCGCGTAGTGCAGCACCGCGGATGCGGGGTCGACCGAGATCGGCGCCCGGGCCTCGACGCGTGCGTCGTACCAACCCTTGCCTTCGGCGTAGCGCACCGTGACCATGTGGTCGGTGAAGATGCGCCCAAAACCGGGGTTGACCAGCAGCGCGTCGCGTTCGGCGGCGGCTACGGGCGCCGGGTTCGGACGGATCTCGAAATCGAGGTTGTCACCACCGCTCATGGTTCGGCGACCTGCTTTCTAGGCGTAAGGGAAGGTGCACCTGAAGATACCCCGAACGCCCGTTAAGACAACGCTCAGAGGGCGGCAGCGACGCGGTCGCCGACCTCGTCGGTGCGCAGGTCGGCGCCGGGGGTGCGGCCGGCCACCTCGGCGGCGACCGCCTCGGAGACGCGGCGGGCCTCGTCCTCGTGGCCCAGGTGCTCGAGGAGCAGGGCGGCGGAGAGGATGGCGGCGGCCGGGTCGGCGATGCCCTTGCCGGCGATGTCCGGCGCGGAGCCGTGCACCGGCTCGAAGGTCGACGGGAACTTGCGCTCCGGGTTGACCGAGCCGCTGGCGGCCATGCCGATGCCGCCGGTCACGGCCGCGGCGATGTCGGTGATGATGTCGCCGAAGAGGTTGTCGGTGACCACCACGTCGAACCGCTGCGGGTTGCTGACCATGAACATGCTGGCCGCGTCGACGTGCTGGTATTCCGTGGTGACCTCGGGGAACTCGGCGGCGACGGCGGCGAACGTGCGCGCCCAGAGGCTGCCGGCCTTGGTCAGCACGTTGGTCTTGTGCACCAGGGTGAGATGGCGGCGCTCGCGGCGCTGGGCGCGGGCGAACGCGTCCCGGACGACGCGCTCCACGCCGTACCGAGTGTTGAGGCTTTCCTCGGTGGCGATCTCGGCGGGGGTGTCCTTGTGCAGGACGCCGCCGGCGCCGACGTAGAGGCCCTCGGTGCCCTCGCGGACCACGACCATGTCGATCTCGCCGGGCTTGAGGCCGGACAGCGGGCTGGTGGTGCCGGGCCAGAGCTTCGACGGGCGCAGGTTTACATACTGGTCGAAGTCGAAGCGGAGCTTCAGCAGCAGGCCGCGCTCGAGGACGCCCGGCGGGACGCTCGGGTCACCGATCGCGCCGAGCAGGATGGCGTCGTGGCGGGCCAACTCGTCCTCGATGGCCTGCGGCAGGACCTCGCCGGTGCGGTTGTAGAAGCGGGCGCCGAGGTCGTAGTCGTCGAACTCGGTGCCCGGGAGCACGGCCTCGATGACCTTTCGGGCCTGGGCGGTTACTTCGGTTCCGATGCCGTCGCCGGCCACCACCGCGATCCGCGCCACGCTCACTTTTAGCTCCCTCGAGTCGTACTCCAGACGGGCCCAAGGCTAGACCCGCGTCCCGATCTACGGTAACGCGGTCCCAAGGCCCGAGACGCGAACAGCCCCCGCACCGCGGCAAACGGTCGGGGGCTGCTGCGACGATGACGCGTGGCTTGGTCTCGCCGGATTCACAGTCGCGCGGCGCGCGGCGGCAGACACGTCACCCGAAGACGGGCCCGCCTGCGGGCTGCACGACGGGGACAACGCTAGCGATGCGGACTAATGACGCGCAAGACGCATCCCCCGCGTGTCGCCGCCGTTTCTTCCCGCGTGTCGCCCGCCGTGATGGCACCATGCGCCGGTGAGTTTCGACCTAGTGGTGTGGGCGATGGACAAGACGGACCCGCCGGACGCGGTGCGGGACGCCAACGCCCGTTGCGCGCGCGGGGAGCACCCGCAACGCCCGGCCGACCCCCGCGTCGTCGCCTTCTATGACGCCCTGACCAGCCATTATCCCGACCGGGGCCCCCGTGCCTCGCTGCCCGGCTCGCCCTGGGCCCATGCGCCGCTGCACGCCGCCGCCGACCACATCGAGATGCGGCTGGACGAGAACTGCCCGGACGTGGTGCTGGAGACGATCGAGAGGCTGGCCGCCGAACTCAACCTGGATCTGCTCGACCTGCAGGACGGCACCGTCTATCCGCCGCCGACCAGGTCATTCGCTTCGTAGGTCGACCAGGGCGCCGCGGGCCGACCCGACCGCCTCGGCCACCGCCGCGAGCACCTCGGCGTCGATCGACGAGTCCAGCGTGAGGGTCATCAGCGCCTCGCCGCCGGCCTCGCGGCGGGCCACCTGCATGGCCGCGATGTTGACGCCCGACTCGCCCAGCAGTGTGCCGATCGCACCGATCACGCCGGGCCGGTCGCTGTACCGGAAGAACAGCAGCACTCCGTGCGCGGTCAGGTCGATGTCGAACCCGTCCACGCCGGTCAGCTTGCAGATCTCGCGGGTGCCGGTCACGGTCAGCGTGCCGGCCACGCTCACCCGGCGGCCGTCGGGCAGCGCGCCGCGCACGGTCACCAGATTGAGGTGATCGCACGGCTCCTCGCTGATCGCGAGCTCGACGTCGACGCCCCGGTCGGCGGCGAGCTGGGGGGCGTTGACGTACGTCACCCGCTCGTCGACCACCGACGCGAACAGGCCCTTGGTGGCGGCCAATTTCAGCACGCCGACGTCGTGCGAGACGATCTCCCCGCTCACCTCCACGGTGACGCTGGCCGCGACGCCGCCGGCTACCGCGGTGAAGACCCGGCCGAGCTTTTCGGCCAGCGACAGCAGCGGGCGTACGTCTTCGTCCACCACCCCGCCGGCCTGCACGTTCACCGCGTCCGGCACGAATTCCCCCTGTAGCGCCAGCTTCACGCTGCGCGCCACCGACAGGCCGGCCTTGTCCTGCGCCTCCGCGGTCGACGCGCCCAGGTGCGGGGTGACCACCACGTTGTCGAAGGCGAACAACGGCGACTCGGTGGTCGGCTCGGTGACGAACACGTCGAGGCCGGCCCCGGCGACCCGGCCCTCGGCCAGCGCGACCGCGAGGGCCTGCTCGTCGATCAGGCCGCCCCGGGCCGCGTTGACGATCCGCACGCCCGGCTTGACCATGCCGAGCTCCTTCTCGCCGATCAGGCCGAACGTCTCCGGTGTACGCGGCAGGTGCACCGAGATGAAGTCGCTCTCCCGCATCAGCTCCTCGAGCCCGACCAGCCGCACGCCGAGCTGAGCGGCGCGGGCCGGCTGGATGTACGGGTCGTAGGCGATCAGCCGGGTGCCGAACGACGCCATCCGCTGCGCGAACAGCACCCCGATCCGGCCGAGCCCGACCACGCCCACGGTTTTGCCCTGCACCTCGACGCCGGTGTAGCGGGCCCGCTTCCACTCGCCGCGCTTGAGCGACTGGCTGGCGCTGGCGGTGTTGCGGGCGACCGCGAGCAGCAGGGCGATGGCCTGCTCGGCGGCCGAGACGATGTTGCTGGTCGGCGCGTTGACCACCATGACACCGCGGGCGGTGGCGGCGGACACGTCGACGTTGTCGAGACCGACGCCGGCTCGGGCGACGACTTTCAGCAGCCCGCCGGCCGCGAACACCTCGGCGTCGACCGCGGTGGCGCTGCGCACGATCAGCGCGTCGGCCTCGGCGACGGCGGCGAGCAGGGCGGCCCGGTCGGTGCCGTCGACGTGGCGGACGTCGAAGTCATAGGCGAGCACGTCGATGGCGGACGGGGCGAGTTCCTCGGCGATCAGAACGACGGGAGTCAAAGCCCCTCCATACGTTGTCGCGACGCGTGCCGCGCTCGTATGGTGCCGCTGACTCCCGTCGTCGCGTCACGTATTTGTGACCGGCGTCACATGATTGTCATCTAAGCAACGCGCCGCGGGATCGCCGCGCGGTCGATCGGCGGCGCCGCCGGCATACCCGCCGCGGCCAGGCCGTCCGGCTGCCGGAAGCTGAGCGCCTCGGCGTCCAGCGCGTCGTAGAGCAGGTCGAGATCGAGCGTGCCGACCGGCGGGTAGACCCGCTCGCGCGGCGGCTCCTGGCCGGGGCCGAGCGCACCTTGCTCGATCATGAACTCGATGATCTGCTGGCGGACCGCCGGCAGCGTCACCGGCGAGTGATAAAGCACGTTGAGGGCCTGCATCCGCATGCCCTGCACGTGCTCTTCACCCTTGTTGTCGTGGAAGTGCGGATTGCGGGTCTCGATCTGCAGCACCGGGACCGAATTGGTCATGACGTCCGCACTGGTGCTCTCCAGCACGCCGCCGAACTGCTCGAACAGGTCCAGGTACTCGTACGGTTCGACCGCGAAACCGCCGGCCAGGCGCAGCTTGAGGCCGAGGTCGAGGGTCATCGCATGCTCACCCGCATTGCCGGTGGCGATCACCTCGGTGCCGAACCCGGAGTATTCCGCCAGGAAGCGGTTGAGCCACTCGTTGGTGATCTGCGAACTGCGGCCCTTTCGGCTGAAGAACAGCCGGTTGTCGCGCAGCTTCGGCTTCGAGTGCCAGGAGATGCGCACCATCGAGTAGGGCGATTCGGCCAGGTAGAGCCCGGCCGCGTAGACCTTGCAGTATTCGTGGACCGAACCGGGCACGTAGTTGTCCGCGTCCACGTAGCCGATGTATCGCCGACCGGTCGTGGCGGCCAGCGCCATGCCGATCAGCATGGCCTCGCCCTTGCCGTTGCGGACCAGGCCGGCGTCGTCGATCAGCTCGGGCATGCCGGCCGCCTTGAACGCTCCGGCCACGCCCGGGTCGCGCTGATGCACGGTGATCGCCGAGCGCCCGGCCAGCCGGCAGAACTGCTCGACCGTCTGCGCCTCGATCTCGTACCGGTCCACCGGGGCCCGGTCGCTGTTCGACACGAGAACTATCAGACAGTCGTGCGGAATGCCGGAGAGCACTCCCTCGATGACGCTTCGTGTCTCATTCATGCAGGGCACGACGATTACCATTTGCGATTCGACGGCGCGCAACGCATCCGTCGGGACGATACGACTGCCGGGCCCGGCCGACACGCCCGAGTCCAGCTCAATGACCCGCTGCAGCTCGTGAATCCGAACCGCGCCGAAACGCTCACTCCGGAAAGAATCAGCCAGTCGCATGCGGGGAATGTACCCGCCGGACCGGCCTCCTATGTACCTGAATGACGCACAATTCTATTTCGACACCGCGAAGGTAAGGGGGACGTAACGTGGACGTTTCGAAAATGCTTCGGCGCCCGCCTTTGTAACAAAGACGGGCGCCGAAGGGGAAGCGTCAGGCGGTCTCGGTGATCGGCCGGTCGACCCAGCTCATCATGTCGCGCAGCTTCTTGCCGGTGACCTCGATGGGGTGGTTGGCGCCCTGCTCGCGGTACTTCTTGAGCAGCGGGCCGCCGTTGTCGTCGTCCTCGATCAGCTGGCGGGTGAACTCACCCGACTGGATGTCGGCGAGGATCCGCTTCATCTCGGCCTTGGTCTCGGCGTTGATGACCCGCGGGCCGCTGACGTAGTCGCCGAACTCGGCGGTGTCCGAGACGCTGTAACGCATCCGGGAGATGCCGCCCTCGTACATCAGGTCGACGATCAGCTTGAGCTCGTGCAGGCACTCGAAGTAGGCGATCTCCGGGGCGTAGCCGGCCTCGGTGAGCACCTCGAAGCCGGTCTGCACCAGCGCCGCGGTGCCGCCGCAGAGCACCGCCTGCTCGCCGAAGAGGTCGGTCTCGGTCTCCTCGGTGAAGGTGGTCTTGATGACGCCGGCCCGCGCGCCACCGATCGCCTTCGCGTAGGAGAGCGCGAGCGCGAGCCCCTCGCCGGTCGGGTCCTGCTCGACGGCGACCAGACACGGCACGCCCTTGCCGTCCACGTACTGGCGGCGCACCAGGTGGCCGGGGCCCTTCGGGGCGACCATCGCGACGGTCACGTCGGCCGGCGGCGTGATCAGGCCGAACCGGATGTTCAGGCCGTGGCCGAAGAAGAGCGCCTTGCCGGCGGTCAGGTTCGGGGCGATCGACTCGGTGTAGATCTTGCGCTGCGCGGTGTCCGGCGCCAGCACCATGATCACGTCGGCCCAGGCGGACGCGTCGGCCGGCGTCTTGACCTCGAGGCCCTGCTCCTCGGCCTTGGCCCGGCTCTTCGAGCCCTCCTGCAGCCCGACGACCACCTCGACGCCGGAGTCACGCAGCGACAGCGAGTGCGCGTGGCCCTGGCTGCCGTAGCCGATCACGGCAACCTTCTTGCCCTGGATGATCGACAGGTCGGCGTCGTCGTCGTAAAAAACTTCCGCGGTCATTTGAATCCTTTGAGTCTTTAGTCGTGTTAAGGCGGCGGCGGGGCAGGGACGGGCTTCGTTTGTCTAGGCGGCGCGGAGCGCCGGGCCGGTCGTGATGGAGCGAGAGCCGCGGCCGATGGCCACGAGACCCGACTGCACCATCTCCTTGATGCCGTACGGCTCGAGGTCGCGCAGCAACGCGTCCAGTTTGTCGGGGTTGCCAGTCGCCTCGATCGTCAGGGTGTCCGGGGCGACGTCGATCACCTTCGCCCGGAACAGCTCCACCGTCTCGAGGACCTGGCCCCGCTGCGCACGGTCGGCGCGCACCTTGACCAGCAGGAGCTCGCGCTGGACCGACTGCTGCGGGTCCAGCTCGACGATCTTCAGAACGTTCACCAGCTTGTTGAGCTGCTTGGTCACCTGCTCCAGGGGTGAGGAGTCGGCATTGACCACGATCGTGATGCGGGAGACGTCCGGGTTCTCCGTCTCGCCCACCGCCAGGGAGTCGATGTTGAAGCTGCGCCGGGAGAAGAGCCCACTCACCCGGGCGAGCACACCGGGCTTGTTCTCGACCAGCACGGAGAGGGTGTGCTTGTTCATTACAGGTCGTCCTCTTCGAAGCTGGGGCGCACGTCCCGGGCGAACATGATTTCGTCGTTGCTCGTGCCGGCCGCGACCATGGGCCACACCATGGCGTCCTTGCCGACGGTGAAGTCGATGACCACGGGGGCGTCGTTGATCTCCATGGCCTGCTTGATGATCTTGTCAACATCATCCTTGGACTCACACCGCAGCCCGATGCAGCCCAGCGCCTCCGCCAGCTTCACGAAGTCGGGGATCCGGTGCTTGTGCGTGCCCAGCTCGGTGTTGGAGTAGCGACCGTCGTAGAAGAGCGTCTGCCACTGCCGGACCATGCCCAGGTTGCCATTGTTGATCACGGCGATCTTGACCGGGATGCCCTCCAGCGCGCAGGTGGCCAGCTCCTGGTTGGTCATCTGGAAGCAGCCGTCGCCGTCGATCGCCCAGACCGCCGTGTCCGGCCGGCCCACCTTGGCGCCCATCGCGGCCGGAACCGCGTAGCCCATCGTGCCCGCGCCGCCCGAGTTGAGCCAGGTGCCCGGCCTCTCGTAGCGGATGAACTGGGAGGCCCACATCTGGTGCTGGCCGACGCCGGCCACGTAGATCGCCTCCGGGCCGACCAGCTCGCCGATCCGCTGGATCACGTACTGCGGGGCCAGGGTGCCGTCGGTCGGCTCGTCGTAGCCCAGCGGGTAACGCTCGCGGAGCTCGTTGAGGGTCGCCCACCACGACTCGTACTGCTTGATGCCGCCGGCCGTCGCCGACACCGCGGCGATCAGCTCGTCGATGACGTGCCGGGCGTCGCCCACGATCGGGACGTCGGCGTGCCGGTTCTTGCCGATCTCGGCCGGATCGATGTCGGCGTGCACGACCTTGGCGTCCGGCGCGAACGAGTCCAGCTTGCCGGTGACCCGGTCGTCGAAGCGGGCGCCCAGGGTGATCAGCAGGTCGGACTTCTGCAACGCGTACACCGCTGGGACCGTGCCGTGCATACCCGGCATGCCCAGGTGCTGCGGGTGCGAATCGGGGAACGAGCCCAGGGCCATCAGCGTGGTGACCACCGGGATGCCGGTCATCTCGGCCAGCTTCTTCAGCCCCTCGGTGGCGCCGGCCTTGAGCACGCCGCCGCCGACGTACAGCACCGGGCGGCGGGCGGCGGCGATCAGCCGGGCCGCCTCGCGGATCTGCTTGCCGTGCGGGTGCAGGGTGGGCCGGTAACCGGGCAGGTCGAGGGTGGGCGGCCAGGCGAACGTGGTCGGCAGCTGCAGGACATCCTTGGGGATGTCGACCAGGACCGGGCCGGGCCGGCCGGTGGCGGCCAGGTGGAACGCCTCGGCCAGGATCCGGGGCAGCTCCTCCGGGGTCTGCACCAGGAAGTTGTGCTTGGTGATCGGCAGGGTGATGCCCTGGATGTCCGCCTCCTGGAAGGCGTCCGTGCCGATCGACGGCCGGGCGACCTGGCCGGTGATCGCGACGATCGGCACCGAATCCATGTAGGCGTCGGCGATCGGGGTGACCAGGTTCGTCGCGCCCGGGCCGCTGGTCGCGATGCAGACGCCGACCCTGCCGGTGGCCTGGGCGTAGCCGGTGGCGGCGTGCCCGGCGCCCTGCTCGTGGCGGACCAGGATGTGGCGGACCTTCGAGTCGAACAGCGGGTCGTAGGCCGGCAGGATCGCCCCGCCCGGAATGCCGAAGACGACCTCGACCCCGAGCGCCTCGAGCGACCGAACAAGAGCGCCGGCGCCGGAGGTGGGCACCGGAGTGACTACGGCCGAAGCCGGGGCGCCGGCCGCGACGGTGGCCGGATTGGCTCGGTGGGCGAGGGTCTCGGGAGTGGGTCTCGTCATGGCTATTCGAACCTTCTCGGGATGGTCATCCATCAGTACTTGAGCAACAAAAAAGGCCCTCGTGCTGTAAGCACGGGACCTAGCGCACCCTCACCGAAATCACTGCGGGAGGAGTGCGCTCAACTAAGTACTCGGGATGCGAAGCACATGGACCTAACCTTGCCCCATCTCACTCGGCGAGTCAACTGATCCCACATTTTGATCACCGACCATCGACCCGAACGTGGGATCGGTCGGCAAAACGGCTCTGAGCTGCTTCATTCCCGGCCCGAGCGTCACTACCTGGCTGCGCGCCGCGGCGCCCTTCGGCGGCTCGTTGCGGGGCTGCGGCACCGGCCGGGTGCCGGTGCGGAGGCTGTCCAACTGAGCTTCCAGATGCTCGGCGGGCACGCCCCAGCCGAACAGCGAGCCCTGCCCGAGCCGACAGCCGGCCTCCTCGACCGAGGACCGCTGCGCCGGCGTGCCGATCCCCTCGGCCAGCACCTCGAGACCGAGCCGGTGCCCGAGCCGGACCACCACGTCGACGAGCGGCGCCGCCTCGCCGGTGCGCGACTCCGGCTCGGCCACCAGCAAACGGTCGATCTTGAGGATGTCGACCGGCAGGGTGCGCAACTGGCTGAGCGACGAATAGCCGGCCCCGAAGTCGTCGAGCGCGATCCGCACGCCGGTGGTGCGCAGCTCGGCGAGGCGGCTGATCAGCTCGTCCATGTCGGTGGCCACCGCGTGCTCGGTCACCTCGAGCACCAGTCGCTGCGGCGGCACGCCGTGCTCGGCCAGCACGTCGGCGACCTGACCCGCGTAGTCGGCGGCGTGCAGTTCCTTGGGCGACAGGTTGACCGACACCCAGACGTCGTGCCCCTTGGCCAGCCAGTCGGCGAGCTGCTTGCACGCGTTGTCGAGCACCCACGAGCCGATCCGGTTGATCAGGCCGGCCTCCTCGGCCACCGGGATGAACTCGTCCGGCCGGACCGCGCCCAGCGTCGGGTGGTGCCAGCGCAGCAGCGCCTCGGCCCCGACCGGCCGCATCGACGGCAGCGCCACCACCGGCTGGAAGACCAGGCGCAGCTCTTCCCGGTCGATCGCGTGCCGCAGCTCGCTCTCCAGCGTGCCCCGGCGGCGCAGCAGCTCGTCGTAACGCGGCTGGTAGCGCTCCACCCGGTTTTTCCCGCGCTGCTTGGCGTAGCGCAGGGCCAGGTCGGCGTCGCGGATCAGCTCGCCGGTGTCGGCCACGCCCAGGCTCGCGGACAGGAAGATCGAAATGCCCTCCACCTCGTACGGCTCCCCCAGCACCGCCAGCAGCCGGTGCGCGGTGAGGGTCGCCTCGTCGGCCGTGCCACGCATCAGGATGGCGAACTCGTCGCCGCCGAGCCGGGCCGCCACGTCACCGGCCAGCAGGTTGCGCCGCAGCCGCTCGCCCACCTCGACCAGCACCGCGTCGCCCACGTCGTGGCCGCGCACGTCGTTGACCGTCTTGAAGCCGTCGAGGTCGATGCCGACCAGCACCAGCGGCTCCTCGGGGCACTGGCACTCCTTGAGCGCCCGCTGCAGGCCGCGCCGGTTGGCCAGGCCGGTGAGCGGGTCGGTGTGGGCCAGCTCGCGGAAGTGCGCCTCGCTCTGCCGCAGCTTCAGCGTGTATCGCCGCACGTCGCCGAGCGCCAGGTATTGCCGGGCGACCAGCGCGAAGCCCTCGACGCTGGCGCCCAGGTAGCCGTAGAAGTCGAACTCGCCGCTCTGGGACAGGTGCCAGCCCAGCGCCGCGACCATCGCGAACATCGGCACCACCGCGTACGCGGTGCCGCGCTCGCTGACGTCGCCGACGACCTCGACCGGGCGGTCGGCCACCTTCACCGCGCGGGCGATGATGAACAGCCCGCCCGGCAGCAGCAGCGCGCCGCACAGGACGTCGATGTCGCGGTCCTGGCAGATGCCGCCGCCCAGGGCCACCGCTGCGATCGCCACCAGGGTCACCCCGCCGGCCACCCGCACGGTGGTCAGCCGGGGCCGGTGCGCGTGCAGCGCCAGCACGATGGTCAGGCCCAGGGAGATCACCGCGAGCCCGGCCGGGACCAGGATCGAGGGGCAGGCCATCGGGGTGGCGCCGCCGAGGAGGTGGGTGGGCTCGGTGAGCAGCACCCAGCCGACGAACCAGAACGCCGCCGCGATGACCACGCCGTCGAGCAGGTGACGCAGGGCCGCCCCCGGGCTCTCCGCCGCGCCGGGCAGCACGGCCGTGCCGACCAGCAGGGTGAGCGTGCCGATCGCGGTGCCGATCGCCACCGCCGAGCCCAGGTGGATGCGCGGCACCGGCGCGTCGGTGAGCAGCGCGCTGATCAGCCCGGCGAGGGCCGCCGCGGTGGCCAGCGCCCCGCCGAGAGCCAGGATGAGGTGCGCCCGCCGGGCCGCGCCGGTGTGCCGGCGGCCGGAATTGCCCAGCAGGGCAACGGCCGGGACGGCGATCAGGAGACCGGCCAGCCCGGCCAGCTCCACGCCGGACGGTGATTGCACGGGAACACTGTGCCCGATCTCGCTCCGAATAGGGAGCCCTGAAATCCCGCGCTGTGGACGCAACTGGCAGCCGCCCCTTACCGGAGTGGCATGCTGAGGTAATGCCTGACCTGCGTTCCCGGACCTCGACCCACGGTCGGACCATGGCCGGCGCGCGTGCCCTTTGGCGCGCCACCGGGATGACCGACGACGACTTCGGCAAGCCCATCGTGGCGATTGCCAACAGTTACACCCAGTTCGTACCCGGGCACGTGCACCTCAAGGACCTCGGCGGCCTCGTCGCGGATTCCATCGCCGAGGCCGGCGGTGTCGGCCGCGAATTCAGCACGATCGCCGTCGACGACGGCATCGCGATGGGCCACGGCGGCATGCTCTACTCGCTGCCCAGCCGCGAGCTCATCGCCGACGCGGTGGAATACATGGTCAACGCGCACTGCGCGGACGCCCTGGTCTGCATCTCGAACTGCGACAAGATCACCCCCGGCATGCTGATCGCCGCCCTGCGGCTCAACATCCCGACGGTCTTCGTCTCCGGCGGCCCGATGGAAGCCGGCAAGACGGTCGCGATCGAGGGCATCGTGCACGAGAAGCTCGACCTGGTCGACGCGATGAGCGCCAGCGCCAACGAAAACGTCACCGACGCCCAGCTCGACACCATCGAGCGCGCCGCCTGCCCGACCTGCGGCTCGTGCTCCGGCATGTTCACCGCCAACTCGATGAACTGCCTCACCGAGGCGATCGGCCTCTCGCTGCCCGGCAACGGGTCGACGCTGGCCACGCACGCCTCCCGCAAGGCTCTCTTCGAGGAGGCCGGCCGGCTGATCGTCAAGATCGCCAAGGAGTACTACGAGAAGGACGACGAGTCGGTCCTGCCGCGCTCGATCGCCAGTCGTGACGCGTTCGAAAACGCCGTGGCCCTCGACGTGGCGATGGGCGGTTCCACCAACACGGTGCTGCACCTGCTGGCGGCGGCCCGCGAGGCGGGGCTCGACTTCAGCGTGTCGGACATCGACGCGATCTCCCGGCGGGTGCCGTGCCTGTCCAAGGTCGCGCCGAACAGCCCGAAATACCACATGGAAGACGTGCACCGGGCCGGCGGCATCCCGGCTCTGCTCGGTGAGCTGCACCGAGGCGGGTCGCTCAAGACCGGCGTCCGGGCGGTGCACTCCCCCGACCTGACGTCCTGGCTCGGCAAGTGGGACATCCGGGGCGGGTCGCCCTCGGCCGAGGCGCTGGAGCTCTTCCACGCGGCGCCGGGCGGGGTGCGCACCACCCAGCCGTTCAGCACCGAAAACCGCTGGGCAAAATTGGACACCGACTCGGTCGAGGGCTGCATCCGCTCGGTCGAGCACGCCTACACCGTCGACGGTGGTCTGGCCATCCTCTTCGGCAACATCGCCCCGGACGGCTGCGTCGTCAAGACCGCCGGCGTGGACGAGTCGATCTGGAAGTTCACCGGGCCGGCCCGGGTCTTCGAATCCCAGGACGACGCGGTCACCGGCATCCTCGGCAAGGAAGTTGTCGAGGGCGACGTGGTGGTCATCCGCTACGAGGGGCCACGCGGCGGGCCGGGCATGCAGGAGATGCTCTACCCGACGTCCTTCCTGAAGGGGCGCGGCCTCGGCAAGGCGTGCGCACTGATCACTGACGGACGTTTCTCCGGCGGCACCAGCGGCCTCTCGATCGGCCACGTCTCTCCGGAGGCGGCCGCCGGCGGGCTCATCGCCCTCGTCGAGACCGGCGACGAGATCACCATCGACATCCCGGGGCGCAGCATCTCGCTGCACGTCGACGACGAGACCCTCGCTCAGCGCCGGCACGAGCAGGAGCGCCGCCCGAAGCCCTACACACCGGTCGACCGCACCCGTCCGGTCTCGGCGGCGCTGCGCGCTTACGCCTCGATGGCCACCAGCGCCAGCGACGGGGCTTACCGAAAAGTTCCGGAATAATACGGCGATCAACTTCCACAACCGCAGCTCCGACCAACCGTGGCCACGCACCGACTGGGTGCGTGGCCACGGCCGTCGGCCGCTTCCGGCCGCCATGATCGGCAGCCTCAGCGGGGCTGGACGACGAGGGTGACTCCCTTCCCCGCACCCGCCGGGTTGATCGCCTGGACGGTGACGCGGCCGGAACCCCTGACGGTCAACGTTGCCGAACGCGCCGACGCGGGGCGGGTCACGATCACCGGCGCGCCGTTCACGGGCTGCCAGGTGACCCGGTAGCCGGTGACCGCGGCGCCACCGGTGCTTGCCGGCGGGGACCAGGAGATCGTCACGGTTCGGGGGCCGGGACGGGCCGTGACCCTGGTGGGTGCGCCGGGGACGGTTCGCGGGGCGACCGGGGCCGACGGCGTTGACCACGCTCCGGCGCCGGACGCGTTCCATGCCCGGATCCGGAAGCGGTAGGCGGTTCCGTTGGCCAGGCCGGTCACGGTCAGTTCCCGGCTGGTCCCGGATGCGCTGCGGATCGCGCCCGTCCGTGCGCCGTTCGCGGCCGCCAGCACCTCGATCTCGTAGCGGGTGATCGGTGAGCCGCCGGTCGACGCGGGACCGGCCCAGCGCACGACCACGGTGCCGTTTCCGCTTTTCAGCGCGCCCAGGGCGGGAGCTCCGGGGACGGAACCCGGCGGGCTGGTCGGCGGGCTGGTGGTGGGCTGTGTTGTCGGGCCGCCCGTCGGTGCCGGCGGCTGAATCGTCGTCGGCTGAGTGGTGGGCTGGGCAGTCGGCTGGGTGGTCGGCAGCTGGGTCGGCGGCTGCGTTGTCGGCGGCTGGGTCGGCTGGGTCGTCGGCGGCTGGGTCGTCGGCGGCTGGGTCGGCTGGGTCGTCGGCGGCTGGGTCGGCTGGGTCGTCGGTGGGTGGGACGTCGCCGGCGCGCTGGTTGACGGGCCCGGGCCGGGGGTGACCGGAGCGGACAGGGCGGAGAACTCGCTCGCGCCGGTGGCGGTCACGGCTCGGACCCGGAAGGCGTAGCGCACGCCGTTGGTCAGGCCGTACATGGTCAGCGACGTGGCATCGGGGGCGGCGGCATCCACGGCCACGGCGGCCTCGGTGGCCGGGTCGACCGCCTGGATCTCGTAGCCGATGATCGGGAAACCGCCGTCCGAAGCCGGTGGCGTCCAGCGCACCACGGCCGATTCGTCGCCGACGGTCGCGGTGCCGATCGCCGGGATGCCGGGGCCGGTCGCGACCGGCGGGGTGGCGCCGGCCCGCGGAGTCACCGGGTCCGACGCCGTCGAGAACACGCCGGGGCCGGCCGAGGTGTTGATGCGGATCTGGAAGGTCACCGGGACGCCGTTGGTCAGGCCGGTGACGTCCACGGTGCGGACATCCGCGGCCAGCTCGGTGTCGGTCGTGGTGGGGCCGGCCGCGCGGCGCAGGGTCAGGCTGGTCGCGGCGGTGCCGGTGGGGATGGTCAGCAGGACGGTCGCGCCGGCGTCGGTGGCGATCGCGGTCACCGCGGGGCGGGCCACGAAACCGGTGGCATCCACGGATTCGTCGTCGAATTCCAGGGTTTCCACGTTGCGGACCGGGTCGTTGCCGTCGGGACCGGCGACCAGAACGCCGCCGGCGATCGGGGTAATCGTGTACGAGGCGCGTGGACCCGTGAACACGGCTACGTCGTGGTCTGTGGTTGGGGACGTCTGGATATCCCGTACCACATGGATGTCGTTGGGGTTGATCTTGCCGGAAAGGATGTCGGGGCGGAGCTCGGTGAGGCTTCGGGCGGTGCGGATCTCGGCGCCGGACGCGTCGCGGACCGACAGGCGGACCGTGAGGTAACGATCGCCGTCGATGAGGTCGTCTCCGCCGCGGCCCTCGATGGTGTCGTTGCCGGGGCCGCCGAGCAGGATGTTGCCGGCGCCCCAGACGTTGCCGTGCAGGTCGCAGGCCCGGCCGGAGGCGTTGCCGACGGCCGATGCCGGCGTCGGCAGCGTCGTCACCACCTGGTCGAGGCCGTTGATGCGGGCGATGCCGGTGGCGTCCAGGGCGTCGCAGCCGATGAAGCCGCCGCCGCCGATGTTCGCCGGGACCAGGTCGTCGCCGCGCAGGGTGTCGTCGCCGGCGCCGCCGGACAGAGATTCGACCTCGTTGTAGCGGTCGCGGACGCCGATCGCGGGAATGCCCAGCGGGGTCAACGGGAGGGCCAGGTCGGAGTCCATCGGCTGGGCGTCGCCGCCCTGGTCGGCGGCGGCCGCGATGGACCAGTCCCAGCCGGAGCCGCCGGCGTTCTTCTCGATGCCGGGGCCCTGCACCCCGATGTCGTCGCCGCCCTCCATGTCGTAGTCGTCGTCGCCGCCCTGGCCGATCAGCACGTCGTTGCCGGGCTTGTTGGAGTCGTCCAGGAAGAACAGGTTGCCGCTGTCGCCCTGCAGCAGGTCGGCGCCGTCGCCGCCCTCCGCCCAGTCGTCGCCGGAGTCGCCGAACACCTCGTCCTCGCCGTCGCCGGCCAGGACGAGATCGTTGCCCTCGCCGGCGAAGACCGTATCGGTGTTGGCGCCGCCGTCGGCGAAGTCGTTGCCGGTGCCGGCGTTGACGATGTCCAGTCCGGGGCCGGCCGCGATCGCGTCGTTGCCGGGGCCGCCCTTGGGGATGTCGTCGCCGCCGGAGTCGGTGATGATGTCGTCGCCCTCGCCGCCCAGCGCCACGTCGTTGCCGGCGCCGCCCTCGAGCACGTCGTCGCCCTCGGCGCCCCAGATCGTGTCGTTGTCGTTGCCGGCCACCACCCGGTCGGGGTCGTCGGTGCCGCGGTAGACCGACTGCGCGTTGAGGCCGGGCTTGTCGACGCTGTTGCGGGCGCGGTACTGGATCGTGCCGCCCGGCATGCGGATCAGCAGGGCGTGTTCGTCGCAGGTGGTCGCCGGGTCGTCGGTGACCTGGTTGCCGGTGCCGGTCAGCTGCGCCAGGTCGAAGACGCAGTCGCTGGTCGCGAACGCGTCGGCGCGCAGGAATCCGGCGCCGGTGGTGCGCCCGATCAGCTCGGCGAACGAGTTGCCCTCGAGCTGGGTGCGCAGGTTCATGCCAGGCGTACGGGCCAGGTAGTAGAGCCGGTCGCCGTCCTGCAGGCGGGTCAGCTGGTTCTCGAAGACGTAGCCGAAGGTGCTGCCGAGCAGGCCGCCGAACGGGTCGGTAACCTCGGCGAGGCCGCCGATCCACAGGTCGACATCCTCGAGGCCGGATCCGCTGGTCGCGTTGAGGAACTCGGCCGCGCCGCTGGGCGCATCCTCGATGAGGACGCGGGCCGCTTCGCGCTTGCCGGCCACCGTCGTGGCGGCGGCAATCGTCGGGTAGGTGCCGTAGGCGGCGACGAAGTTGACCAGCGACTCCGGATGCTTCAGGTGTTCACCAAAGTCAATCCAGCTGGTGTACGGCTTGAGCCGGGTATCACCGGTCTTCGCGTACAGGGTGCGGCGGAACGGGTTGAGCCGGGGCACCCCCTCGGAGCGGCCGCGCGCGATGTTCACCGCGGCCAGGTCCATCGGCAGGCCGAGCAGGTTGTTGCGCAGGGTGTCGGTCATGAACTCGTCGAGCTCGTTGCCGACCTGGCCGGACATGCCCCGGATCACCTCGGCGGCGGCGTCCTCAGGACCGAGCGTGCCGCCATCGGTGTAGGCGACCGGATTGAGGAAACCGTCCAACAGCGACACCGAGTCGTCGGTGCCGTCCTCCCGGGTGCGGGCGATCGTCTCGGTCAGCATCGAGTGCCCGAAGCGGTAGACGGCGTGCGCGAACTCGGCGTAGATGGCCGGGTTGAGGTCGGTCTGCGGGAACGCGAACGGCTGGAACGCGTTGATCGACGGCTGGATCTTGCGGGCGAACTCCTCGAACACCAGGTGCTGGTATTCCATCTCGTTGACGAACCGGGCGGCCTGGAAGATTCGTTCGCCGTTCCAGGTGCCGTCGAAGCTCTGCCAGTCGGCGAGCGCGGTGCCGTCCTCGGTCAGGACCCGCTCGATGTCGCCGGTCAGGCGGTTGTGCTCGGCGTGGAAGACCTGGTGGACGGCGGTGAGGCCGAGGTTCTCGTTGACCCGGCCGTCACCGGCGATGAAGTGGGTGTCCAGCAGCTCGTCGTCGTAGGTGCCGGCGGCGACGGTCGGACTGACCACGGAGTCATCGTCGGGTCGAAGGCCCGAGGACGGGTCGGCATCGTGCGCGATGTCGCCGAGGAACGGCGCGTCCGTCCGCAGCGCACCCGCTGGGATCGGAACCGGATTGGCGGTGTCGCCCTCGACCAGACCGGTGGCGGTGACGTACTGAGGGAGGCCGCGAGCCGGGCCGGGGACAAATCGCCCGTAAGCATCCGCCAGGACTTGCGGGACGGCCAGCACGTCGGCGTCGGTCAGCGCGAGGCCCAGCACTTCGCGGGCCTGCCGCTTGACGTCGGCCCAGGTCGGCAGGCCGCCGGCGGCGCCTTCGAGCAGGCGGCCGGTGGTCGTGGCGTCCCGCCGGTATTCGCGCAGAAACACCTGGTGGGCGGCGTGCGACGTGTAGGTCTGCGAGTTGTCGACCCACGGGGTGTCGGTGTTCTCGGCTTCCTGAACGCCGCCGGGCTGGGTGGCCGCGCGGGTCAACACCATGAAGCGCATCGACGGCGCGACGTAACGGGCGTCGCCCGGCCGCGGGTCGTCGGCGTTGCCGGGGATCCGGTCCGGGCCGGCGATCAGCGGGTCGTCGGCGCGCAGCGGGACGATCACCGTGCCGCCGCCCTTGACGGTCTGGTCGACGCCATGGTCGAAGAACTGCCCGAAGAGCGTGAACCACGAGTTGTACGGCGCGGACAGCCCGACGTCGGTGGTCACGTTCGGGATGAACAGCGTGCTCCCGTCGCCGGCCGGTGTCGACGAACCGGACTGGCTGCGCACCGGGGCCCCGGCGGCGGCGACCGCGGCCGGGTTGCCGGCGGTCTGGTCGGCGATCAGGTTGCTGATCAGCCGGGGCTGCGAGTCGTAGACCACGCCCTTGGCGGCGTAGGTCGTGCTGTTCTCGGCCGCCCGGAAACTGGCGTCGGCAAGCCGCGGGAAGAGCTGGTCGGCCGCGCCGTAGCTGTTCTGGCCGGGGATCAGGTTGTTGCACGAGCCGTCGACGGTGCGCAGCCCCTGAGCGAGAAGAGGGCTGCCGAGCTGGGCGAGCAGCGCGCCGCACGGGCCGGTGACGCTGTTCGTGCCGGCCACGTGCGCCTCGGCGATCTTGATCTGTTTGAGGATGTACGCCAGGTCGGCCGGGGTGATCGTGAAGCCTTGCCCGATCGGGGCAAATGCCTGTGCCGGTGCCGCGACCAGGAGAGTCGGGAGCAGTGAACCGATCGCGAGCCAGGAACGGAACCTCATGGGCGCCTCTCCGAGATGACCGAAATTTCGGCACATACTCGGAAAAGCGGCTCTAGTCGTCCTGTGGGTTCGCTGAAGATTTGGTGACGACGCTCAGGCGAGCCAGGGTGTCGCGCATGATCTGGCGGAGATCGCCGGTGGGCGGCCCGTCGACCCACTGCTCGAAGGCGACCCGCAGCACCACGGCGCCGCTCTCGGCGGCCAGGCTCGCGTCGCGACCCGGGACGCCCCGCTCGCGCAGCTCGCCGGCCAGGAGCGCGGCCAGGTTCGCCATCTTGATCAGCTCGCGCTCACGCAGCTCGGCGTTCGACGCGATCACCGCCTGCCGCTGACTGGAGTGCCGGTGGTCGCGGCCGAGCACGGCGGCGGTGGCGTCGAGCGCGGCGGCCACGGCCCGCATCGGGTCGGCCGACGACGGCACGTCGGCGACCGCCTTGACCATGGCATCGCGCAGGAACTCGGAGCCGGCGAAGAGCACCTCGCGCTTGTCGGCGAAGTGCCGGAAGAACGTGCGCGCGGTGAGGCCGGCCTCGTTCGCGATGTCGGCGACCGTCGTCTGGTCGTAGCCGCGCTCCACGTACAGCCGCATGGCCGTCTCTTGAAGACGGCCCGCCGTTCCTCCCTGCCACCTAGCCACGACCATGATTCTAGTCATGTCACTTGATGACATCACTCGTGCTAACGTCGGTGATGTCATCAAGTGACATCACTGGAGGTTTCCATGCGCATCTTCGTCACCGGCGCATCCGGCTGGATCGGCTCCGCCACCACCGCCGAGCTCCTGAAGGCCGGCCACCAGGTCGTCGGTCTCGCCCGCTCGGACGAGTCCGCCGCCAAGCTCGAAGCGGTGGGGGCCGAGGTCCGCCGCGGCGACCTGGACGACCTCGACGGCCTGCGGGCCGGCGCCGCCGACTCGGACGGCGTGATCCACCTCGGCTACAAGCACATCTTCACACCCGCGGGCATGGCCGAGGGCGCCCGCGCCGACGGCGTCGCGATCACCACGATCGGCGAGGCGCTCGAGGGCACCGGCAAGCCGTTCGTGATCGCCTCGGGCGTGATCGGCCTCGCCCAGGGCCGCTTTGCCACCGAGGACGACCAGCCCGACCCGGCCGCCCACCCGCGGTCGGCCAACGCGGCCGCCACCCTCGCCTTCGCCGGCCGGGGCGTGCGCGCGGCGGTCGTCCGGTTCGCGCCGACCGTGCACGGCAAGGGCGACTACGGCTTCATGGCCGCCCTCGTCGACATCGCCCGCCGCAGCGGCGTCAGCGGTTACCCGGCCGACGGCAGCAACCGCTGGCCGGCCGTGCACGTGACCGACGCCGCCGCGCTGGTGCGGATGGTCGCCGAGGAGGCGCCGGCCGGCACCTCCTGGCACGCGGTCGCCGAGGAGGGCGTCACCACCAGGGAGATCGCCGAGGCGATCGGCCGGGCGCTCGACCTGCCGGTCAAGTCGGTCCCGGCCGAGCACTTCGAGTGGCTGGCCATGTTCTTCGCCATGGACGCGCCGGTGACCAGCGAGAAGACCCAGCAGACGCTCGGCTGGAAGCCGACCGGGCCGGGCCTGATCGCCGACCTCGACGCCGGCAGCTACACCAGCTGAGGTCAGTGGTGATGGTGGGGTGACTCGTCGTCGAGCAGAGGCGCCCCGTTGGAGAGGTCGATGCCGGGGCCGGGCTCGTTCGCGGTCAACTGCACCCGGTCGGCCGGCACTCCTGCGGCCCGGGCCATCGCGTCGCGCACCGAGGCGATGGCCGGGTCGGACAGGATCGCGCCGAAATACTTCACCGTCACCCCGGCCGGCTGCACCGCCGTGTCGTAGTGGTTGAGCGTGTCGGACAGGATCCCCTCGGAGTCCTCGGTGGCCCGAACCGTGGCGGGCGTGACTCCGGCCGCCGGCACCACGGCGAACGTCAGGTCGTGCACGAGCACCGGCTCGACCAGGTAGAACGCTACGTCGGTGGGCTGGTTGTCGCGCATGAACGCCTCGCCCCGGGTCACCGCGACCCCCTCGGGCAGCACGAACGTCATCTCCGGCACCAGATAGTCGAGCATCTGTTCGCTGAACACCGCGAAGGTCGCCTCGGTCAGGGCGCCGAGGTCCGCCCTCCGGGCCGCGGCGGCCAACTCGGATCGGATCTTCACCCGGTCCGCGCCGGCCGCCGGGTGCACGGCGATGGCCGCCCGCTTGCGCACCATCGCCCCGTCGAACGTCGTGGTCGCCTGGGCGTCGCCCGCGTCGTCCCCATCTATGGCGGTGGTCGATGGGGACGACGCGGGAGGCCTGGCCGACGCGTACACGCCGGCCAGGATCAGGGCCGCCGCCACTGCGGCGGCGATCAGCAAACGGCGCATCAGGTGCCCAGGGGGTACGAGACGCCGTACGTCGTCGGCATCTCGTCCTCGCCGTCGCTCACCGGCTTGTCCGAGGAGACCGGGTCGTTGACCTTCGCGTCGCCGACCGCGAACTGGATCATCATGTCGTTGTCCTCGTGCACGAGGTTGTGGCAGTGCGTCATGTACCGGCCGCCGGCGTTGCCGTCGCCGGTGGTGAACTGCATGAGCGCGGTCACGGTCTCGTTCTCGCCGAGATAGAAGACGTCCTTGCCGCCGCCCTCCCAGGCGTGCGCCTTGCCGTCCGCGGTCGTGTTGCGGCCGATGATCTGGGCGTCGATCAGGTGGATGTGCAGTGGGTGGAACCAGCCACCGGACTCGTTCACCAACTCCCAGATCTCGATGTCGTACGGCTTGGGATTGCCCAGCACCCGGGTGAAACCGGAGTCCTCGACGTCCTCCCAGGTCTCGCCGTTGATCGTCCAGAGGCCGTGCTTGCGCTCGACCCGGAGCCGGCGCCTGGCGACCGCCATGTCGGCGGTGAGCTTGTTGACCTCGATCGCGCCGCGGTTCGCGAACGGCTGCGGGCCGAGATCAAGGGTGGTCGGGATGGCGTACACATCCTTGGGTCCGGTGTCCTCGACGACCTGGAACTGGACCACCTTGCCGGTGTTGGCGAAGTCGACGTTGTTCTTGTTGCTGAGGTTCTTGAGCTCGACCTTGGTGCCGGGCTTGTACTTCCGGAAGTCGATCAGCACCTCGTAGCGCTCGGCGACGCCGTGCCGCCAGGACGGCACCGCGGCCACCTTGGGCGTCATGCCGGCGTCGGTGCCGACGATGTAGACCGGGTCGCCGGTGGAGAGCCCGAACCGGAACGAGCGGGAGATGCCGGCCGCCAGCACGCGGAAGCGGTAGACCCGCGGCTTGACCTTCATCAGCGGCCACGGCACCCCGTTGACCAGGATGACGTCGCCCATGAAGCCGGCGTTGGACGAGTCGTCGAAGGCGACCGAGCCGTCCGCGTTGAACGCCATGTCGCTGACGATCAGCGGCACGTCGTACTCGCCCTGCGGCAGTTGTGCTCGTTCGTACCGGTCGCTGAGGTGGTACTGCGCGGCCAGCCCGGAGAACACGTTCTGCGCGGTGTCCCGGTGATTGTGGTCGTGGTACCAGAGCGTGCGCGCCTGCTGCCAGTTCGGGTACTTGTAAGTCTTGCAGCACCCGGGCGCGGTCTGGTCGTTGGCGTAGCCGTCGTACTGCGGCAGCGACGCCGAGCCGTGCAGGTGGGTGACGGTGGAGAAGGGCAGGCCGTTGATCCGGTTCACGGTGAGCTTGTTGGCGATCCGCACCTCGGTGCGGGTGCCCTGGTTCACCTTGATGGTCGGGCCCGGGAAGATCCCGTTGTAGCCGGCGATGGTGGTGGTCAGGCCGGGCACGATCGAGGCCGCGCCGAGCTTCTGGGTCAGCCGGTAACGCTGGAACGGCCCCTGCTCGTCGGCGCCCTCCTCGAACGGCATCAGCACCGGCGGACGCCGGAACATATTGGTGTACGGCGTCGGCGTGTTCTTCGAGGCCAGCTTGCTCGACGCGGCCAGCACCTCGCCGCCGCCCGCCGCGACGATGAGTCCACCGCCGCCCATCGCCAGCGCGCCCCGCAACAGATCGCGCCGGCTCACCTTTCCACGTGCCATGGGCCCTCCCGTCTCCTCAGGTGCCAGGGGCGGCAGACGCTAGAAACGGGGCCTGAAGTCGACCTGTGTAAAAGCTGAGAATCGCGGCCGATCTGCCGATCAGGCGGACATGCGAGTCAGAGTGCTCGGACAGTTGTCGGTCATCGCCGGCGACGGGACCGTGCTTCCCGCCGGTGAACTGCCCCGGCGGGCGCGGCAGGTGCTGGCCGTGCTGGCCGCCCGGCACGGCCGGATCCAGTCCAAGGACGCGCTCGCCGACGCGGTGTGGGGCGACGACCTGCCCGGCAATCATGTGGCCGCGCTCGAGCACTACGTCTCGGTGATCCGCCGCCGGTTCCAGCCGAACGACGCGGCCTCGGCCTGCTTCATCGTCACCAACGGCGGCGGCTACTACTTCGACACCGCGCGGGCCGAGCTCGACCTCGCCGACCTGCGGCAACTGGTCCGCGACCTCGACTCGCTGCCGCAGGGTGGCCCGGAACGGCTCTCCCGCCAGGAGGAGATCCTCGAGCTGACCCGGGAGCTGCCGTTTCCCGAGGACCCGTACGCGGACTGGGCCGACTCGGCCCGCACCGAGGTGCAGATCGCCGCGGTCGGCGCCCGCCTCGAACTGGCCACCGCCTGCCTGGAACGCGACGCGAACCGGTCGTTGCGGCTGGCCCAGGAGGCGATCGAGCTCAACCCGTTCCTGGAGCGGGGCTACCGGATGGCGATGGAGGCGGCCATCGCGATGGACCGGCGCGACGACGCGCTGCGGTTCTTCGAGCGCTGCCGCCGGGTGCTCAGCGACGAGCTGGCCGTATCGCCGTCGGCCGACCTGTTGCGCCTGCATCGCAAGCTGCTCACCGACCGGACACCGGTTCCTTCGCCGCCACCGCCGCCACCGCGCCGGCAGCCGGTCGGCGATGAGTTCCTCGGCCGGATCGCCGAGGTGCGCGTCCTGGTCGAGCCGCACCAGCCCAAGGTCATCCACATCGTCGGCCCGCACGGCGCCGGCAAGACGGCCTTCCTCGCCGAGCTGGCCCGGCACCTGGTCGGCCGGGTCGGCGCCGGCGTGGCGGGCTCGTCGGTGGGCGTGCAGCGGCTCGCCTGGCTGCGGTCGGCGCTGGTTCAGCTCGGCGTCGAGCCGGCGGTGCTGGCCGTGGTGGACGCGGCCGGTCCGGGCGAACCGATGGGCCGTGCCGAGCTCGACCGCATCGCCGCGGCACTGACCGGCCCGGAACCGGTCGTGCTGGCCGTCGACGACGCCGCCGACCTCGACGGCGCCAGCGTCGCCGAGCTGGCCTGGCTGTCCGCCAACTGCCCGGGCCTGCACGTGGTGCTGACCTACCACTACCCGTCGCAGATCGTCCGCCGCCCGGTGGCCGGCCTCGGCACGCCGGTGGTGCTGCGGCTGGAGCCGCTCACCGCCGACGAGCTCGCCCCGCTCGGCGACGACACGCTGCTGCTCCGCACCGGCGGCATCCCGGCCCTGGTCGCGGTCGCGAACCGGTCCCGCGAGGTGGCGCTCGGGGTGGCCATGCAGACCGCCCGGTCCCGCACCCGGTGGATGCCCGACCCGGCCTGGGACATCCTGCGTTTCTGCGCGGTGCTCGGCGACCTGAGCGCCGACGATCTGGTGCGGCTCACCGGCTATCCGGCCGCCGAGGTGCTCGGCGCGGTCGACCATCTCACCCACGCCCACCTGCTCGGCGAGCGCCCGGACGCACTGACCGGCCACCGCGCCACGCTGATCCGTGACGCCGTGGCCGGTCAGGTGTCCGGCGCATCCGGCCGCTACCTGCGCGGCCTGCTCGCGGCTAGTTCGTGACCTGCACCGGGATCGCCAGTTGGGTGCCGCCGCTCGTGGTGACCAGGCTGATCTGCGTCACCGGGCCAGGCGCCGGGCCGGTGACCCGGATGCTGAACGCGCCCGCCGCGTCCACCGCCACCGGCGTGCCGATCACCCGGCCGGTGAGGTTGGCGCCGAGCACCGCGATGACCCGCTGGCCGGTGATCAGCGTGCTGGTGCCGCTGATCCGCCACTCGTTGTTGCCGGTGCGGTAGCGCACGGCCAGCCCGGTGAACTGCTCGGCGGCCGGGCGGACCGTCGTCGTCGCGACATCGGTCCCGGCCGGGTTGCGCACGGTCAGCTCCAGCACGACCGGGCTGTTGTCCGCGACGAAGGTGGCGTTCGGGCCGGGTGCGGCCGGCAACGCCTGCGCCGGGAAGGTGAACGACGGCTTCGCGGTGGTGGCGCCGGTGAGCGTCACCGCCGGGCCGGAGACCTGCCGCCAGGAGTACGTCTCCACGCCGGTCGACCCGCTGCCGTCCAGAGTCACGGCGCGACCGCGGACGACGGTCTGCTCGGCGCCGGGAACCGACTTCGGCAGTGCCGCCGCGACCACCGTGATCGTCACCGACGCCGGCGTGCTTTCACCGCCGGGGCCGGCCACCGCAAGCGCGAACGTGTAGGTGCCGGGCTGGGTCGGGACGAATGAGGCGGTCGCGGAGCTCCCGCCGGAAAGCGTCACGGCCGGACCGGCGGTCTGCATCCAGGCGTACGTGTCGATCTCGCCCGCCGAGCCGCCGCCGCTCAACCGCACGGTCTGGCCGATGATCGCCGGGGAGTCAGCGATCGCGGCCGCCACCGGAGCGGCCGGCTGGAACGTCCCACCGGTGCCGGACAGCGCCGAGGTCGCCGAGCCGCCCCCGGCCGAGGTGACCGTGATCGTCGGCGGCGGGGCGAGGACCGAGGTGAACGGGGAGTTGGTCAGCGGGCCGAAGCCGGTGACGGTGAGCGCGCTGCCGCCGCTCGACGTCGCCTCCACGCTGAGACGGGCGGCGTCCGCGTCGTACTCGATCTTGCTGATCCGCACCACGTCGGTGACCGCCCTGATCTTCTTCGCGACCGGCCGATCGCTGGCGTTGACCACCTCGATCTTCGTGCCCGGCGGGACCGGGCCGGTGAGCGGGAAACGGCCGTAGTAGCGGCCGTTGCTGCCGCCGCGCAGCCGGGTGGTGCGGAAGCCCAGCGCCGGGATGCCAGTCACCTCGATCGACTGGCCGGGCTCGCTGGTCGCGAACACCTCGAGCGCGCTGTCGGCGTACGTCGCCTGATCGACATCGACGCCCGCGTTGGTCGCGTAGCGGCCCTGCACGCTGAACAAATCGGTGAAACCGACCTGACTCAGGACCGCGCCGGTGACCGGATCGAGGCGCTCGATCCGGATGAAGTTGGTGTTGTAGGGGCTGCCGACGATCTTGTGGGTCACGCCCGGATCGCCGGCGTAGCCCGCCGGAGCGGCCGGGGCGACCGCCGGATCCCACTTGAGGAACGGGCCGATCCGGCTGTTCAGGACCTGCCCGAACGCGCCCGCCACCGCACCGACGTCGTCGGTCAGGTTGACGCCCTTTTTGTCGGTCGCGACCAGGTCGTCGACGCCGTACGGGTGGGTGATCCGGTAGCGCTCGCCGGCCGGCGCGTCGAACCGGATCCGGATCCGGCCGAACACCATCTGGTCGCCGTCCACCACCTCGTCGTTGGCGAACGCTCCCTCCAGGTTCATCCCGATCACCACCTTGGCGCCCGAGGTGAGGTTGAGCGTGGCGTCGGTCAACTGGTAGAAGAACTCGCCCGGGAAATTGTCCGGGAACGAGACCGGCTGTTCCGGGTTCGGCACCTCGTCGGCCAGCGCCGGGCAGAGCGGATCGTCCAGCGACGTGCAGGCCTCCAGCCGCACGTCGTTGCTGTCCCGGAACCACGCCGGGAAGCCGTGCTCGGCGATCGGGCCGACCTGCACCAGCTTGCCGGCCCGCGGCGACGCCGGGGCGATGACCACCGCCGATGCCACGCCGGCCAACGCTGCCGCACCTATCACGCCCGCGAGCACCGCGACGACTGTTCTCCGCATAGGACACCCCATTCCGTCCGGATTCCGCCCGGCGCACTTCCGGACGGCGACCCTGACGGGCGCCGCTGATGTCCGGCTTTGGCCACGCTGAAACCTGACGGCGCGATGCATCGTTGCGAGTTGAGTGGGATCAACCAGCGAGTCAGCTCAACTCAGTCATCGCCAAATTCTCGAGGTGCTCGCCGGGCTGATGCTCGGCATGTTCCTGGCGGCCCTCGACCAGACGATCGTGGCGTCGGCGATCCGCACCATCGGCGACGACCTGCACGGGCTTTCGATGCAGGCGTGGGTCACCACGGCGTACCTCATCACCGCGACCATCTCGACCCCGCTGTACGGCAAGCTCTCCGACATCTACGGCCGCAAGCGCTTCTTCCTGGCCGCCATCACGATCTTCGTGATCGGCTCGGCCGCCTGCTCGTTCGCGACCTCGATGTACCAGCTCGCCGGCTTCCGCGCGGTGCAGGGCCTCGGCGCCGGCGGCCTCTTCTCGCTGGCTCTGGCGATCATCGCGGACGTCGTCCCGGCCCGGGACCGCCCTCGCTACCAGGGTTACTTCCTCGGTGTCTTCGGCATGTCCAGCGTGCTCGGGCCGGTCGTCGGCGGCTTCTTCGCCGGCGCCGACGAGATCCTCGGGCTCACCGGCTGGCGCTGGGTCTTCCTGGTCAACGTGCCGATCGGTATCGTCGCGCTGGTCGTCGTCGCCCGGGTGCTGCGGCTGCCGCACAACCGCCGCAACCACCGCATCGACTGGTGGGGCGCGGCCACCATCTGCGTCTGCCTGGTTCCGCTGCTCACCGTGGCCGAGCAGGGCCGCACCTGGGGCTGGACCGACCTGCGCTCGATCGCCTGCTTCGCCGTCGGCGCCGTCGGGCTGCTCGCCTTCCTCGTCGCCGAGGCGCACATGAAAGAGGAGGCGCTGATCCCGCTGCGGTTCTTCCGGAACCGGACGTTCGCGCTTACCTCGGCCGGCGGCTTCGTGATCGGCATGGGGATGTTCGGCGGCCTCGCCCTGCTCCCGCTCTACTTGCAGATCGTGCGGGGTGCGACGCCGACCGAGTCGGGTCTGCAACTGCTCCCGCTCACCGCCGGGATCATGCTCGGGTCGCTCGTCTCCGGGCAGCTGATCAGTCGCATCGGCCGCTACAAGCCGTACCCGATGCTCGGTGCTCTGCTCATGGTCGGTGGGCTGTTGCTGCTGGCCACGCTCGGGGTCGACACGCCGTTCTGGCACGCCGGGGTGTTCATGGGGGTGTTCGGGCTCGGGCTGGGCTTCGTGCTCCAGCCGATCACCCTGGCCGTGCAGAACGCGATGGCGCCGTCGGAGATCGGGGTGGCCACCGCGTCGGCGACGTTCTTCCGGCAGATGGGCGCCACCGCGGGCACCGCGATCTTCCTCTCCATCCTGTTCGGCACCGTCGGTGACCGGATCGCCGACGCGTTCGCCACCGACAGCGCGCGGAAGGCAGTGGCCGATCCGGCGCTGGCCGCGCTGCCGGCCAACAAGCCGTTGCTGGCTCTTCTGCAAGGTGGCGGCGCCACCTCGCTGGACGACACGTCCTTCCTGGCGAAGGCGTCGCCGGCGCTGACCCGGCCGTTCCAGTCCGGCTTCTCGACGGCGATGGACCACATCTTCCTGCTGGCGGCGGCGATCCTGGTCGTGGCGTTCCTGCTGTTCCTGTTCCTGCCGCAGGTGCCGCTGCGCGCCCAGGCCGGCGATGCCGCCCGCACCGAGACCCCCGACGAGCCGGCGGAGCCCACCGCGGCCGCGCCGCCCGCCGCCGCGCCGCCCGCCGCCGCGCCGCCCGCTGAGGTGGCTCGGCCGGTGGACGTGCCGGCTGCCATGACCGCCCACGCCGAGCACCGCTCGGCCTCCGCTCCCGGCCCGGTGATCAGCGGCCGGATCGACGGTCCCGACGGCGCGGTGCTGAGCGGCGCGACCGTGACGGTCGCCGACTTCGAGGGCGGCCACGTCGCGCATGCCGCCACCGGCGCCGACGGCGAGTTCCGGCTGGTGCTCCCGCACGGCGGCACGTTCATGCTGATCTGCGCGGCCGACGACCACCAACCGGCCGCCGTGCTGGTCAACGCCGGTTCCGGCGAGATCCGCCGGGTCCTGTCACTGGCCGGCGCAAGCCACGTGGAGGGCCGCATCACCGACCGCCGCGACCGCCCGGTTCCCGGCGCCGCCGTCACCCTGACCGACCTGTCCGGCGCCGTGGTCGCCACCGCGACCACCGACGCCGACGGCCACTACCGACTGTCCGGCCTGGACGAATCCGATTACATGCTGACCGCCACCGCCGAGCACGCCCGCCCGGCCACCCGGATCATCTCCCCCGGCCGGACCCGCCAGGCCGACCTGGTCCTGACGATCGGCGGCACCCTGACCGGCGTGGTCCGGGCGGCCGTCTCCAGCCGCCCGATCCCGGAGGCGTCGGTGGTCGCGGTCAACGAGTTGGGCGAGGTCGCCGGTTCCACCACCACCGACGGCGAGGGGCGCTACGAACTACGCGACCTGCCGCCGGGGGTTTACACGATCGCCGCGAGCGGTCACGCCCCGGTCGCGGGCCGCGTCCAGCTCACCGGCGACCACACCGACCACGACATCGTGCTGGGCAACCCGACCGCGTTCGCCACCTCGACGCCTCGAGCCTGACGGCCGGGGCGGGTCAGGACGTGGGCTGCGGGACGATCCGGATGTACGGCTTGGGCTCGGCCCAGCTGCCGAAGATGTCCTTGGCCGTTTCGTTGGAGACCGAGCCGGCGATCACCACGTCCTGGCCCTGCTGCCAGTTCACCGGCGTCGCGACCGTAAATTCGCCGCGGCCGCCGCGGGCTCGAGATCCGGCCACAGCCGGTCGGTCACCTGCTCGCGCCGCAGCCGGTGCCCGGAAGCCAGCGCGAGCCGGCTTGACCAGCGCCGCCGTCTTGCGCCGGGACCACGCTTCGGGTGGCACCGGCCGCCCGCCGGCAACGACCCGGAAGCCGCCGAAAAGGTCAATTCGCGTCCCCGCCGGTGTCGCAACTTCCACGACGGAAAAGGTGCCACAGACGGAGACCGAATTGTTTGTCAGGCGATGTCGTTCACACAGCGCAGGACCGGCCGGCTCGTCAATTCCGTACCGTCCAGCGGCTTGGCGGAAAGGATGTTGAATGTCACCGTGTCGCCCGGAAGCAGCGTCACTCCGGCCTTGTCCGTTTCGGCCGACGGGTCCAGCCGATCCGGGTAGAGGGTCAGCGACCGCAGGATCGACGTCGCCGTCACCGTGACCTTTGTGGACTCGGAGTCGCTGGTCACCGACGTGGTGAAGGACGGGGCCGGCCAGGCGATGTCCTTGTCCTCGGCGAAGAACCAGAACGTGCGGTCGTCGCCGGACTCGGCCACGACCAGCTCGGTCGCCGGGTCCTCCGGGGTGGTCAGGTCGGCCGGGAGCGGGATCGTCACCGCGCCGCCCGGGGCCACCGTGAAGTTGAGGAACGAGGCGGCCAGGATGTCGCCGGACAGGTTGCGGCGGGTCACGGTGGCGCTGACGATCCAGGGCTCGCCGCCGTCGTTCACCGCGACCAGGGCCGGGGCGCCGGGCGCGGTGAAGATCTCGCCGGGCGTCGTCTCGTCCGGACCGCCGGCGACCGGGGCGGCGGCCGTCCGCGGCTGGAGGGTCAGCAGGCGGTCGGCGTAGGCGTCACGCATGGCGTACCACAACGGCTTCTTTCGCCCGTCGCCGTCGACGGCCGCCCAGGAGGTGACCGGCCAGCAGTCGTTGAGCTGCCACATGATGCTGCCCATGCACAGCGGACGCAAAGAGCGAAAATGCTTGATGGCGTACGCCACCGCGCGTGCCTGATTGAGCTGGGTCAGATAGTGCCAGTCGTCGAAGTCGCGCGGCGCGGGCAGGTGGTTCGCGAGGCCGCGCTCGAGTTTCTGGTCGCCGCCGATCGCTTTCTGGTGGTGCGCCATGCCGGGCGAGTCGGGGGCGAGCGGGTCGTCGGAGAGGGCGCGCGCCAGGGTCGCGAAGGCGGGCGGCGCTTGGAAACCGAACTCGGCGACGAAGCGGGGGCGGTAGGCCGCGTACTTGGTGTAGTCGTCGGTGTTCCACACGTCCCAGATGTGCGTGGTGCCGGCCGCCGGGTCGTTCGGGTAACGGTTCGGAGCCCCCGAGTAGGGGCTGCCGGGCCAGTAGAAACGCGCCGGGTCGAGCTCGGCGACGAGGCGCGGCAGCAGGTCGAAGTAGTAGCCGGCGCCCCAGGTGCGGCCGGCCAGCGGCGCTTTCCAGTCCCAGTCCTCGTGGCCCCAGAGGTTCTCGTTGTTGCCGGTCCAGATGACCAGGCTGGGGTGCGAGCTGAGGCGGATCACGTTCTCCCGGGCCTCGGCCTCGACCTCACCGCGGAACGGCTCTTCTTCCGGGTACGCCGCACAGGCGAACAGGAAGTCCTGCCCGACCAGGAAACCCATCTCGTCGGCCAGCTCGTAGAAGTCCTCCGACTCGTACCGCCCGCCACCCCAGACCCGCAGGTAGTTGACGTTGGCGCCGGCCGCCTGGACGAACCGCTCCCGCAGCCGGGAACGGGTGATGCGGTCGGCGAAGACGTCGTCGGGGATCCAGTTGACGCCGCGCACGAAGATCGGCACGTCGTTGACGTGCAGGGTGAACGCGTCGCCGGCGGTGTCGACGCGCACCTTCCGGAAGCCGATCCGCCGCGACCAGGAATCGAGCTGCTCCCCTTGTGATGAGGAGAGCGCCACGTCGAGGTCGTAGAGCGACGCGGCACCGAAGCCACGTGGCCACCACAGATCCGGCTCGTCGACGGTGAGGATCAGCAGCGCCTCGATGCCGTCGACGGTGGCGGTCGCTCGGCGGCCGGCGACCGAGGCGGTGATGGTCACCGGTTCCTCGGCCGCCCGCTCGAGTCGCACCCGCACCTCGACCCGGCCGGTGCCGTCCGGCGCCACCGTCACCTGGGGGCGGACCTCGGCGAGCCGGGCCACCGACCAGGAGTGCAGGCCGATCGGCTGCCAGATCCCGGCGGTGACCAGGGTCGGCCCCCAGTCCCAGCCGAAGTTGCAGGCCTGCTTCCGGATGAAGTTGAACGGCTCCGGGTACGCGTTCGGCCGGTCGCCCAGACGTGCACGCTCCTGCTCGGCGTACACATAAGGGCTGTCGAATTTGATCTTCAGGGAGTTGCTGCCGTCGCGGAGCAGATCCTGCACGCTGAACCGGTAACCCCGGTGCATGTTGGCGGTCCGGCCGATCGGCGAGCCGTTCAGCTCGATCGTGGCGACCGTGTCGAGGCCCGCGCAGACGAGGTCGATCCGGGGCGCGCCGAGGCCGGGCGTGAACGTGGTCGTGTACTCCCACGTGGTGCGCCCGATCCAGGCCAGCTTCGTCTCGTTCTCGTCCAGGTACGGATCCTCGATGCGGCCGGCGGCGAGCAGCGCGGTGTGCACGCATCCCGGCACGTCGGCCGGCAGGTCGCTGACGTCGCCGCCGGAGATCGTCCAGCCTTCGTGCAGGTGGTTCACTTTTCTCCCTTTGAACGGATCTCCCTTAAAGGGAAAATCAGGACTTGACTGCGCCTTCCATGATCCCTCGAACGATCTGCCGGCCGCCGACGAGCAGCAGAACGATCAAGGGAACGGTAGCCACAAAGGCGCCGGCCAGCACCCGGCGGTAGATCACATAGTTGCCGCTGGCCAGGTCGCTGAGCGCGACCATCGAGGTGGGGAACTCGGTGCCGTTCAGCGTGATCAGCGGCCACTGGAAGTCGTTCCAGGCCATCACGAAGGTCAGCAGGCCGAGCACCGCGAGGGCGGGCCGGATCGCCGGCAGCACGATGCTCCAGTAGACCCGCATCGTCATCGCGCCGTCGATCCGCGCCGACTCCACCAGCTCGTCCGGCACCGCGTGCCCGATGAACTGCCGCATGTAGAAGACGCCGAACGCGCTGACCAGGCCGGGCGCGATGACCGCGAGCAGGGTGCCGTTCCAGCCGATCTTGCCCATCAGGATGTAGAGGGCCACGACGCCGAGCTGGTTGGGCACGGTCAGGGTCAGGATCACCACGAACATCAGCGCGTTCCGGGCCGGGAAGCGCAGCTTCGCGAAGGCGAACCCGGCCAGCGAGCAGAAGAACAGCGTCGAGGCGGTGATCACGGTGGAGACGATGAAGCTGTTGATCAGCGACGCCGTGAAGTAGACGTCGCTCATCGTGAAGACTTCACGCAGGTTGTTCATCAGCTCGCCGCCGGGGATCACCGACGGCGGGATCTGTGTGACGGCCGCGTCGGTGCTCGTCGCGATGACAAACATCCAGTACACCGGGAAGGCCGAGAAGATCAAGATCAGGGAGAGGCCGAGGTACGTCTTCCAGGTGCCGCGAGTGTCCTGCGGCGCCCGGTTCACGAGCGAGGTCACCGGTCCCCTCCGATGCGCTTGGTGAGCGTGGCGTTGATGGCCGCGATGATCAGGATGAGGAGGAACAGCGCCCAGGACATCGCGGCGGCGTACCCGAGATTCAGGTCCTTCCAGCCGACCTTGTAGATCAGCTGCGCGATGGTCTGGAACTGGTGGGCGGAGCCACCGGTGGCCGACTGCGGGTTCTCGTCGAACATCATCGGCTCGTTGAACAGCTGCAGCCCGCCGATGGTCGACAGGATCACGGTGAACACCACGACCGGCTGGATCATCGGCACGGTGATCCGCCAGAGCTGACGCCACGGCCCGGCGCCGTCGACCGACGCCGCCTCGTAGATGTCCTTGGGAATCGCCTGCATCGCGGAGAGATAGAGCAGCGCGTTGTAACCGATCCACTTCCAGTTGACCATCGTGGCGATCGCGATCCAGCTGCTCCACTTGTCGGCGCGCCAGTCGAGCGGCTGCTCGTGGCCGTAGCCCACCAGGGACAGGAACCAGTTCGCCATGCCGCTGTCGCGACTGAAGAACACCGCGAACACCAGCGTCGACGCGACCACCGGCGTCAGGTAGGGCAGCAGGATGCCGATCCGCCAGAACGTCTGGCCGCTCAGCTTGCGATTCAGCAGGTTCGCCAAGATCAGTGCCATCAGCAGCTGCGGCACCGTCGACAGGATGAAGATGCCGATCGTGTTGTAGAGCGCGTTCCAGAAGTCGGAGTCGGTGAGCAGCTTGCTGAAGTTCGCGAAGCC
Organism: Actinoplanes sp. NPDC026619; assembly: GCF_040638295.1. Classification (NCBI taxonomy): domain Bacteria; kingdom Bacillati; phylum Actinomycetota; class Actinomycetes; order Micromonosporales; family Micromonosporaceae; genus Actinoplanes; species Actinoplanes sp. NPDC026619. Next base: position 158,781 of record NZ_JBEZYA010000017.1, on the reverse strand, counting down.
GGCCCAGCCGTCCTTGTCCGGGTCGTCCAGCCGCCAGGTCCGCAGCGAGACGATCCCGTTGAAGATGATCGGGAAAAGCCCGAAGATCGCGAAGATGATGAAGAACGGGGCGATGAAGACGTACGGGATCGCCTTGGTGTCGAACCGGTAGAGCCACAGCTTGGCCCGGCTCGGCTTGGCCGGAGGCGCCGCGTGCTGCGGCGACGGCCGGAGCTGGGTGAGAGACACGACCACTCCTATGGGAAGGGCGGGGCGGCTCTACGCCGCCCCGCCGCCTGTTTCGAAGATCAGGAGTTGGATGCCTTCTCGGCCTGCTTGACCGCCTCGGCCCAGGCTGCGGCCGACTTGAGCTTGCCCTGCTGCACCTGGGTGATCACGTTCTCCACCGCGACGCGGGTCGGGCCGGCCTTCTTGCCCAGGTACTGCGGCTTCAGGTTCTCCGCGGTGGACGCGAAGATCTGGCCGGTGGGCGCGTTGCTGAAGAACTCCTTCTTGTAGTCCAGCACCGCCGCGTCCTTGTAGAGCGCCGGCTGCGAGGGCAGGTTGCCGACCGTCTTGAAGACCTCGATCTGCTGCTCCGGAGCGACCAGCCACTTCACGAAGTCCACCGCGGCGTCGACGTTCTTGCCCTGGGCCGGGATGGTCCACCACGAGCCGCCCCAGTTACCGCCGCCACCGGGGATGGCCGCGATGTTCCACTTGCCCTTCTGGTCGGGCGCGGTGTCCTGGATGTGGCCGAGCATCCACGCCGGGCAGGCCAGGACCGCGAACTGGTCCTTCTTGAAACCCTGGTCCCAGTTGGGCTGGAAGCTGGCGAGGTTGGCCGAGATGCCGGCGTCGATGGCCTTCATGCTGGCGTCGAACGCGACCTTGGGGCCGCCGTCCATCTGCAGCTTGTCGCCCTCGTCGTAGAAGCCGACCGGCTGCTGGGCGAGCACCGGGTTGAACATGTTGGTGCCGGAGTCGACGAACTTCTTGTTCGTCTTCGCGACGTACTGCTTGCCGACGTTGATGAACGAGTCCCAGTCGGGCCAGAGCTTGCTGACCGCGGCCGGGTCGGTCGGGAGGCCGGCCTTGGCGAACAGGTCCGAGCGGTAGCACATGGCCAGGCCGCCGACGTCGGTGCCGAGGCCGATCTGCTTGCCATCGGTGGACAGCGACTGCTTCCACTTCCAGGGCAGGTACTTCGACTCGTACTCCGCGGCGCCCTTGTCGTTGAGGTTCACGAACTTGTCGGCCTGGCTGCGGAACTGGACGATGAAGCCCTCATCGATGGCCGAGATGTCCGGGGCCCCGGAGCCGGCGACCAGCTTCTTCTGCAGGTCCTCGTGCTGGGCGTTGTACTCACCCGAGTTGAGAACGATCTTGACATTCGGATGGGCGGCCTCGTACGCCGTTTTGAGCTTGTCGAGACCCATGTCGCCCCAGAAGGCGATCTTGAGGGTCGTGGTGGCGGTGCCGCCCTTGTTGCCACTGTCTTCGAGGCTCTGACCGCTGCAGCCTGCAAGAAGCAGCGTTGCCGCGGCGGCTGCCGCCAGCCCGCGCTTGCCAAAGTTTTTCATTGCGCCTCCACAGAGGAGAGAATTTACTGAACCGGGTAAGTTGTGGAGACGCTAAGCCTCACCTCGATGAGTGTCAATAGCGTGTTACAACGGTGATCTACCAACGTTGTCAGTGACAGTTAAGTGGGACAGATCGGACTTTTATGCCGATCGGCGTTTACAAGCGGGCTTGTGTCCCGTAACACTTAACCGATCAAGCCCCCACCCCCACGCTTGTTCATCCCGCCGCGCCACCGCGTGAGAGCGCTCTACCGATTTCAGCTGCCGGTAAGCTTCAGCCGGAAAGTTCAGAGGGAGACCGAGTGAAGCGGCCCACGATCGCCGACATCGCGCGGCGGGCGGGCGTGTCCAAGGGCGCCGTCTCATACGCGCTCAACGGACAGCCCGGAGTCTCCGAGGCGACCCGGCAGCGCATCGTTGCCATCGCCCAGGAAATCGGGTTCAACCCGAACAGTGCTGCTCGCGCGCTGTCCGGCGCCAGCGCGCGCGCCGTCGGCCTGACGCTGTGCCGACCGGCCCGCATTCTCGGCATCGAGCCCTGGTTCATGGGCCTGATCAGCGGTTTCGAGGCCGAGCTGTCCGCCCGGTCCTACGCATTGACGCTGCAGGTCGTGGCCACCCCCGAGCTCGAGGTGGAGGTCTACCGCCGCTGGTGGGGCGAGCGCCGGATCGACGGCGTGATCGTCACCGACCTGCGGGAAAACGACATCCGCATCCCGGTCCTCCAGCAGTTACAGCTCCCCGCCGTGGTGATCGGCGGCCCCGGCGAGACCGGCAAGATCGCCCAGATCTGGTCGGACGACGCCGGCGCGATCACCGAGGCGGTTCGCTATCTCGTCGCGCTGGGTCACCGGCGGATCGCCCGGGTCAGCGGTCTGCCCGGGTTGCTGCACACCCAGGCCCGCACCCGGGCGTTCAACGACATCTGCACGTCGCTCGGGCTCGAGGCGGTTACCGTGCCCTCCGACTACACCGGCGAGGAGGGCAGCCGGGCCACCCGCCGGCTGCTGATCGACACCGAGCGGCCCACCGCGATCATCTACGACAACGACGTGATGGCCGTGGCCGGCCTGGCGGTGGCGCAGGAGATGGGCCTGGCCGTGCCCGGCGATCTGTCCATCGTGGCCTGGGACGACTCACCACTGTGCAGCCTCGTGCACCCGCCGCTGACCGCCCTGACCCGCGACATCGCCGAGTACGGCGCGCACGCCGCCCGCGAGCTGCTGGCCTCGATCGACGGCAAGCAGGTCACCAACGTCGAGGCCGGCACCGCGCACCTCACGCCCCGTGGAAGCACCGCGCCGCCCCGCTAACGTTCGTTACGCGCGGTGCCTGACTCTCGTTACGCGCGGTGCCTGACTCTCGTTACGCGCGGTGACTGTCGAGGTAGGCCTCCATGCGTTCGGCCGGGGCCGGGCGGCCCAGCTCGAAGCCCTGGCCGAAGACGCAGCCCGCCTTCGCGGCGCGGTCGATCTGCTCGCGCGTCTCCAGGCCCTTCGCCACGATCTCCAGCCCGAGCAGCCGGCCCAGGCTCACCACCACGTCGATGACGGCCGGCCCGGCGCCCGGCGCCGTCGCCTCCGACGACGAGTTGACCAGGGAGGCGTCCAGCTTCAACATGTCGACCGGCAGGCGGCGCAGGTGCGACAGGGAGGCCTGGCCGGCGCCGAAGTCGTCGAGCGCGGCCCGCACGCCCAGCTTGCGCAGCCCGGCCAGCGACGCCACGATCGCCGGCACGTCCTCGGCGACCCAGTCCTCGGCCACCTCGACGACCAGCCGCTCGGGGGCCAGGCCGTAACGCCGCAGCGTCGACGCCACCCGGTCGGGGAAGCGGGCGGTCAGCAGCTCGCGCGGCGACACGTTGACCGACAGCCAGAACCCGTCGCCGCCGGCCGACCAGGCGGTCAGGTGCTTGCACGCGGCGTCCAGCACCCACTCGTCGATCTCGGCGCTGATGCCCACCGCCCGGGCGATCGGCAGCAGCTCGGCCGGCAGGATCGTGCCCAGCCCGGGGTGCCGCCAGCGCAGCAGCGCCTCGACGCCGACCGGCTGACCCTCGCGCAGATCGATCACCGGCTGGAAGACCATGTCGAGCTCACCCCGCTCGGCCGCGCCGAGCAACTGCTGCTCCAGCTCCATCCGGCGGTTGAGCTTCATCTCGACGTCCGGGTCGTACCACTCCACTCGATCGAGGCCCAGCTGCCGGGCCCGTTTGCGGGCCAGGTCGGCGTGGCGCAGCACCTCGTCGGAGTCGCCGCCGCCTGCCAGCTCGGCCAGCCCGATGCTGGTGTGCACCTCGACGGTCGCGCCCGGCAGTTGATGCGGCTCGGCGAGCACCGTCGCGATCCGGGAGGCCAGAGCGTAGGCCAGCACGGCCCCGTCGGAGGTGAGCACCGCGAACTCGTCGCCGCCCAGCCGGGCCGGCACGTCCTCCGCGCGCAGCAGCGTCCTGATCCGGCGGCCCACCTCGATCAGCACCACGTCGCCGACCTCGCGGCCGCGGCTGTCGTTGATCTCAGCGAGACCGTGCAGGTCGATCACCAGCAGGGTGCCCTGCTGGCCGGCCCGGCGGCGGTGGGCGAGCAGGTCGCGCATCAGCGCCCGCCGGTTGGCCAGGCCGGTGAGCTGGTCGCTGTAGGACATCTTGTGCAGCGTGCGCTCGAGGTGCCGCCGCTCGCCGACGTCACGCACGTGCACCACAAGCGCCGCGACCTCGGGCACCGCTCGCTGGTCGGCGATGCTCGACTCGGTGTCGCGCCAGAGCTCGGCGCCGTCCCGCAGGCGCGCGCTGACCAGCGCCGGCGGCCCCTCGGCGTGCTCGCCGGCCAGCACCGCGTCGATCACCGCCTGGGCGTCGGCCGCGTCGTCGGGATGGATCAGGTCGGTGAAGGTGCGCCCCACCACCTCGTCGTCGGCGAGGCCGAACAGCCGGGACGCGGCCGGCGACTGCCAGCGGATGCGCAACCGCTCGTCGAGCACCAGGGTCAGGTCGGTGGCGCCGGCCACCAGCGAGCGGAAGTGCGCCTCGGCGGTCTGCAGCTGACCGGCGTATCGCCGGATGTCGCGCACCACCAGCAGCTCGCGCATGACCAGCACGGCCACCATGCTGATGCCGAGGATGACGCCGGTGGTGTCGAACGCGCGCACCGTGATCAGGTGCCAGAGCGCGGCCACCACGCCGACCGCGGCCGGGACGGCCAGCAGCGGATAACTCGCCAGGTATTGGTCGGGGTGGCGCGGCTCGAGCGGGGACGGCGCCAGGCCACGGCGGCTGCCGCCGTCGGCCACCGCGGTCAGCCCGGCCACGATCGGCAGGCCGAGCACCGGCAGCGCGAGCTCGCCCCGGCCCAGCGTGGCCAGCGCGACGATCACGACGAGCGCCAACAGGGCCACGACCACGCCGATGCCGCAGCGCACCGAGGGCAGCCGGTGCGGGCGGCCGCGCAGCACCGCCACCACGGTGATCGAGATGCCGATCGCGCTGAGCATGATCGCCGGCAGGATGATCAGGTGCGGGGAGCGGACCACCGGAATCAGGTAGCCCGCGAAGGTCAGGCTCACGCCGAGACCGGCGCCGTCGAAGGCTCGCCGGGTGCGGACCTGCCAGTTGTCGGCCCAGCCGGGAAGGAACAGCACACCCGTCGAGAAGAGGGCGACGACCACCGCGAACGCCGAAGTGGCCCAGACGCCCGGCGACGGCGGGCCCCAGAGCGGAATCATCGCGGTGAGGGCGGTGGCCAGCGAGCCGAGGCCGATGAACCCGGCGCCCCGGCAGGCGACGACGGTGCCGTCCCGGTGGTGCGTCTCGTAGGCGGTGCGGATCAGGTGGATGCCGGCCCACAGGCCGGTGCCGCCGACGGCGATGGCCAGCGCGACGGCGGGCGGGGTGCCGCCGAAAAGGCCGGCCAGCAGCACGATCACGGCGACCACCGGCACGCCGAGGAACGTCGCCCGGTCGGTGTGCCGGGCGTGCATGGGGGGTTGCACAGCCACGTCGACGGATCCTCTGAAGCCGGACGGACAAGGGGTAACTAGCTAAACGGGGGGCGTTGCCTCGGATCAACGACCGTCCCTCGAACAGGTTACGGCCGGGGCCCGGCCACCGCACGGACAGTTTGTCGCCTGTGGACAACCGTCACCTGCTCCGGCCGCTCAGACGGCGGATGGGACAATGAGCCGGTGAGATCAAAGCCCCTCCTTCGCGTCCGCAAGACCGGCGCGCTCCTGGTCGCCGCCGTGATCGCGTTCGTCGGCGCGGTCCCGCTCGCCGGGGCCGGGTGGGAGTGGACCCCGATCCTGCTCCTGCCGATCGCCGCCTTCGCCTGGGCGTGGCGCGCCGGCACCGACGTCTACCCCGATGAGCTGCGGGTCCGGGCCCTGGCCGGCAGCACCCGGGTGCCCTGGCAGCGGATCTCCGAGCTGGCCCCGGACCCGTCCGGGCAGATCTCCGCGCTGCTCGACAACGGCAACGTGATCCGTCTGACCGGCGTCACCCAGACGAATCTTCCTCGAGTCCTGGCCGCCGGTAAGCAGGAGATCAAGCAGGACGAGTGATCGCCCCAGCGTTCCCAGCTCGCGCCGCTACCCTGGGGGCGTCAAGTCGAGGAGGTCGCGTGATCGTGCGTTCCCGCCGGGCCCGGGCCACGGCCGTGTCGCTCGGCGCCGTGCTGGCGCTGACCACCGCCTGCAGCTTCGGTCCGCCTGATCCCGATCAGCAGGGCGCCCCGCCCAACCTGCCGAAACCGTCGCTGTCGATCTCCGAGGGGGCCGGCGGCGATCAAGAGGTCGCGGTCACCGCGCTCGCCAAGGGCCTGCAGGTGCCGTGGGGCATCGCGTTCCTGCCCGGCGGAGCGGCCCTGGTCACCGAGCGTGACACCGGCCGCATCCTGCAGGTCGGCCCCGAGTCGGATGCCAACGGCCTGGTCGTCGCCGAGGTGCAGAAGCTCGCCGAGGTGCAGCCGTCCGGCGACGGCGGCCTGCTCGGCATCGCGGTCTCCCCGAAATACGACACCGACAAGACCGTTTTTGTGTACTACTCGACCGCCAAGGACAACCGGATCGGCAAGCTGACGCTCAAGGGCGCCGTGCAGCCGATCGTCACCGGCATCCCGCGCGCGGCGACCGACAACGGCGGCGCGCTGGCCTTCGGCCCGGACGGCTATCTCTACGCCGGCACCGGCGACGCGACCACCGGCACGCAGGCGCAGAACCCGAAGAGCCTGGGCGGCAAGATCCTGCGGATGACCACGGCCGGCAAAGCCGCTCCGGACAACCCGGTGAAAGACTCGCTGGTCTGGAGCTCCGGCCACCGCAACGTCATGGGCATCACCTGGAGCCCGGACAAGAAGATGTATGCGACGGAGAGCGGCCAGCCCCGCAACGGCGAGCTCAACGTCATCGAGAAGGGCAAGAACTACGGCTGGGCCAAGGTCGACGGCGCGGGCAACGACGCGACGCTCGCCAACCCGATGCAGACCTGGCCGATCGCCGATTCCTACTGCGCCGGCGTCGCGCCCGTCGAACAGGCGGTGGCCGCCGCCTGCCTGCTCGGCCAGCGCGTCTGGCTGCTCAACGTCACCGGCAACGGCACCGTCCTGGGCACCCCGCAGGAGTTGCTGACCGGGGAGTACGGACGGTTGCGTGCCCTGGTGCTCGCGCCGGACGGCTCGCTGTGGGCGAGCACCTCGAACAAGGAGGAGGGCGGCCAGCCGGCCCCCGACGACGACCGCATCATCCGCCTGGTGTTCTCCAGCGGCGGCGCCGGCCGTAGCTGAGTTTGATGACCGCCGCGATGGGCAAGGTGATCCTCCGATGACCGATCACCAATGGGTGCGCCGTCTCCAGAACGCCTGGTCCGCCGTCCGCCGCTTCGCGCGTCACCGGTGGGCCGTCCGGGTCCGGATCGCCGCCGCGGTCGGCCTGGTCAGCATCGGCGGCGTGGTGATCGGCACGATGCTGTTCGGGCACGCCGGCCTCAACGTGGGCCCGTTCCGGGCCGAGATGTCGATCACTCCGTCGATCCAGGGCGGCACCGAGGTGGACATCCCGCCGCTGGGCTCGCTGCATCTGGACAGCCACGACGGCCCGATCCACCTCAAGGTCAACCTCGGGTCGCTCGACCAGAACCGCACCGAGGCCCTGATCGACGACCCGGCCGCGATCAGCTCGGCCGGCGAGAACGCGGTCGACGATGTCCGCAGCGGAGTGATCCGGCTGGGCGTGCGCTCGCTGGGCATCGCGGTGCTCAGCGCGATGATCCTGTCCGCGCTGATCTTCCGGAACATCCGGCGGGTCGCCGGTGCGATGGTGACGGCGACGGTGGTGACGCTGGGCAGCCTCGGTCTCGCGGTCGGCACGCTGCGCCCCGACTCGATCGCCGAGCCCCGTTACGAGGGCCTGCTGGTCAACGCCCCGGCCGTGGTCGGTGACGCCCGCCGGATCGCCGACAATTACGGGCGGTACGCCGATCAGTTGCAACAGATCGTCAGCAACGTGAGCCGGCTCTACACCACCGTCTCGGCCCTGCCGGTCTACGAGCCGGCCGGCAACACCACCCGCATCCTGCACGTCAGCGACCTGCACCTGAACCCGTCGTCGTGGGGGCTGATCCGCACCGTGGTGCAGACCTTCGACATCGACGCGGTGGTCGACACCGGCGACATGGTCGACTGGGGCTCGAGCGCCGAGACCGGCTATGTCAGCTCGATCCCGTCGGTCGGCGTGCCGTACATCTACGTGCGCGGCAACCACGACTCGACGGCGATCCAGGCCGCGGTGGCGAGGCAGAAGGACGCCATCGTGCTGGACGACAAGGTGGTCGAGGTGGACGGGCTGACCATCGCCGGCATCGGCGACCCGGAGTTCACCCCGGACAAGAGCGAGACGCCGGCCGCCGTCGCCGAGGACGCGAACGATCCGCTGAAGGTGGCCGGCAGCCAGCTCGCCGACACCATCGAGGAGTACGGCAAGCCGGTGGACATCGCACTCGTGCACGACCCGGCGATGGCGCAGCCGCTCTCCGGGGTGGTGCCGCTGGTGCTGGCCGGGCACCTGCACAAGCGCGAGGTGAGCCTGCTGCCCGCGCCCACGCCGGAACCGGCCGCCTCGGCCTCGGGCGAGTCGGTCGCGCCGACGCCGTCGGTGACCACCGTGGCCCAGGCGCCGGTGCAAACCCGGCTCATGGTCGAGGGCTCGACCGGTGGCGCGGGCCTGCGCGGCCTGCAGAAGGAGGAGCCGACGCCGTTGAGCCTGTCGGTCCTCTACTTCGACGAGAACCACCAGCTCAAGGCCTACGACGACATCCAGCTCGGCGGCACCGGGCAATCCAACGTGGAGATGCAGCGAAACGTGGTCGGCGCCAAGGGCGAGGCGACGCAGTCGCCGTCCCCCTCCGCCCCGGCGGGGGCGGAACCCAGCCGTTAGTTGCGGGCCCGCCCGGATGCCGGCGGCAGGGAGGCCGGGATGCCACCCTGCTCGCCGTGCGCCACGGGACTTTCGCTACGGCGTACTTCTCAGGAAAGACGCGCCAGGATCAGGTCGCGGACGGCCTTGGCATCCGCCTGGCCTCGCGTGGTCTTCATGACCGCGCCGACCAGCGCACCCGCCGCCGCCACCTTGCCCTCGCGGATCTTCTGCGCGACGTCGGGGTTGGCCGCGATGGCCTCGTCGACGGCGGCCGTCAGCGCGCCCTCGTCGTTGACCACCCCGAGGCCGCGGGCCGCCATGATCGCCGCCGGGTCGCCCTCGCCGGCCACGACGCCCTCGAGCACCGCGCGGGCCAGCTTGTCGTTGAGCTTGCCCTCGTCGACCAGTTTCTGCAGCTGGGCAACCTGTGCCGGGGTCGCGCCGATGGCGGACAGGTCGATGCCGGTCTCGTTGGCGCGGCGGGCCAGCTCGCCCATCCACCACTTGCGCGCGCCGGCCGGCGAGGCGCCGGCGGCGATGGTCTCCTCGATCAGCTCGACCGCGCCGGCGTTGGCCACCGACTGCATGTCGAGCTCGCTGATCCCCCACTCCTGGCGCAGCCGGGCCCGCTTGCTGCTCGGCCGCTCCGGCAGGGCCGCCTTGAGCTCGGCCACCCAGGCCGGGTCGGGCGCGATCGGCACCAGGTCGGGCTCGGGGAAATACCGGTAGTCGGTGGCTGTCTCCTTCGAGCGGCCGGGGCTGGTGTCGCCGCGGTCCTCGTGGAAGTGGCGGGTCTCCTGGATGATGCGGGTGCCCTCGTCGAGCAGGCTCGTCTGCCGGATGATCTCGGAGCGGACCGCGCGCTCGACCGAGCGCAACGAGTTCACGTTCTTCGTCTCGGTGCGGGTGCCCCACTCCTCGCCCGGCTTGTTGAGCGAGGTGTTGACGTCGCAGCGCAGCGAGCCCTGCTCCATGCGCACGTCGGAGACGCCGAGCGAGCGGATGATGTCGCGCAGCTCGGTGACGTAGGCCTTGGCCACCTCGGGGGCGAGCGCGCCCAGGCCGGGAACCGGCTTGGTGACGATCTCGACGAGCGGGATGCCGGCCCGGTTGTAGTCGACCAGCGACTCGGTGGCGCCCTGGATGCGGCCGGTCGCGCCGCCGACGTGCAGCGACTTGCCGGTGTCTTCCTCGAGGTGCACCCGTTCGATGCCGATGCGGTATTTCTTGCCGTCGAGCTCGACGTCGACGTAGCCCTCGGTGCACAGGGGCTCGTCGTACTGCGAGGTCTGGAAGTTCTTCGGCATGTCCGGGTAGAAGTAGTTCTTCCGGGCCATCCGGCACCACTCGGCGATCGAGCAGTTCAGCGCGAGGCCGATGCGGATCGTCGCCTCGATGCCGGCCCGGTTGGCCACCGGGAGCGCGCCGGGCAGGGCCAGGCAGACCGGGCAGACCTGGGTGTTGGGCTCCGCGCCGAACTCGGTGCGGCAGCCGCAGAACATCTTGGTCTGCGTGCCCAGCTCGACGTGCGTCTCCAGGCCGATGACCGGCTCGTAACGCGCGATGGCGTCCTCATACGTCGGCAGGGCGATGGTCGTCATGCTGGTGAACTCCCGATCTGTACCCGGTGATTTCAGGCTCCAGCCTAGTCGGGCCCACCGACAGAATTTTCGCCGACCTCGTGCTGCCCCCACAGCGAGTGATCCGTTGGGTAGCGTCCGGGCCCATGCACCGCACCCCACTCCTGGCCGTGGCCCTCGCCGCGGCTGTTCTCGTCGCCGGTTGCGACAGTAAGGCCGACAAGCTCACGGCCGAAACGCCGGCGTCGGCTGAGCCGGCCGCGCCCGCCGCCAAGATCGACTACGCGGCCTGGACCAAGGGCACGTCCGCCCCGGTCAAGGACCCGCTCTACCCGGCGCACGGCAACGCCGAGCTCGACGTGCTGCATTACGACCTCAAGCTCTCCTGGGTCCCGAGCACCAAGATCCTGACCGGCGAGGCCACCCTGCAGATCCGGCCGGCCGCCGACGCCGCCTCGATAAATCTCGACTTCAAGCCCTACACGCTGGACAAGGTCACGGTCGACGACACCGCCGTGCCGGACGCCAAGGTCACCGCCGAGCGCCTCGTCGTGCCGGCCGCCGTGACGAAGGACAAACCAGTCACGCTCACGGTCGGCTACCACGGCAAGCCGGCCACCACCCCGATGCCGTCGCACCGCGGTGACGCCGAGCCGCTCGGCCTGACGATCACCAAGGAGGGCGGCCTGTTCACGATGCAGGAGCCCTTCGGGGCGTACACGTGGTACCCGGCCAACGACCAGCCGTCGGACAAGGCGCTCTACGACATCGCGGTGACCGTCCCGGCCGGTTGGTCGGCGATCGCGGCCGGCACGCCCGCCGCGCAGGAGGGCAACACGTTCAGCTACCACAGCGCCGACCCGATGGCGTCCTACCTGCAGACGCTGGCCGTCGGCAAATACAAGAAGGCCACCGCCAAGGGCCCGCGCGGCATCCCGCTGACGTACTGGTACCGCGACAAGACCGACGCCAAGATGCTGGTCTCGCTGAAGAAGTCGCCGAAATTCCTGACGTTCCTGGAGAAGCGCTTCGGGCCGTACCCGTTCCCCTCCGGCGGCATCGTGCTGGTCGACTCGCCCTCCGGCATGGAGACCCAGCAGATGATCACGATGGGCCGGGAGGTCAAGAAGTTCGACGCCGCGTTCTTCGAGGAGGACCTGCTCCACGAGTACGCACACCAGTGGTTCGGCGACGCGGTCACCCCGAGCGACTGGAACGACCTGTGGCTCAACGAGGGCTGGGCGATGTACGCGCAGTTCCTCTGGGAGAAGGACCTCTACCACCTCACCGGCAAGCAGCTCGAGGACTACCTGCGCAAATACGACGCGCAGTACCGCAAGAAGCTGGGCCCGCCGGCGCACCCCAAGGCGGCCAACTTCGCCGAGAGCAACGTCTACATCTGCCCGGCCGCCATGCTCAAGGAGCTCAACGACGCGCTCGGTGACGCGAAGTTCTTCGCGCTGGCCAAGGCCTGGGTGCAGACGCAGAAGGGCACCCAGCAGGACCGGGCGTCGTTCACCGCGTTCGTCAACAAGCAGACCGGTCGCGACTTCACCAAGTTGATCAACGCATGGCTGGACGGCAAAACGACGCCGAAGCCATAACGGCTCCGGCGTCGTTTCAAGAAAATCAGAGGGCCGGCGGCGTGAGGGTCCCGACCGCGGACTCGAGCGCCGCCCCCACCCGGTACATCCGGTCGTCGGCCATGGTCGGCGCCATGATCTGGAAGCCGACCGGCAGCCCCTCGGACAGCCCGCACGGCACCGAGATCGCCGGACCGCCGTAAAGGTTGGTCGGGATCGTGAACAGGTCGGCCAGGTACATCTGGTACGGGTCCGAGGTGCGCGACCCGAACGGGAAGGCCACGAACGGCGTGGTCGGCGAGACCAGCACGTCGACCTGCTCGAACGCCTTCTGGAAGTCCCGCGTGATCAGCGTGCGGACCTTCTGCGCCTGACCGTAGTAGGCGTCGTAGTAGCCGCTGGACAACGCGTACGTCCCGAGAATGATGCGCCGCTTGACCTCCGGGCCGAAGCCGGCGTCGCGGGTGAGCGACATGACCTCCTCGAGCGACCGGTTGCCGTCGTCGCCGACCCGCAGGCCGTAGCGGACGCCGTCGAAGCGGGCCAGGTTGGAGGAGCACTCACTCGGTGCGATCAAGTAGTAGGCCGGCAGGGCGTACTGGAAGTTCGGGCAGGACACCTCGACCACCTCGGCGCCCAGCTTGACCAGCGCCTCGAGCGACTCGCGGAAGGCCGCGGCCACACCGGGCTCGGAGCCGTCACCGGCGAACTCCTTGACCAGGCCGAGCTTCACGCCCGTCAGGTCGCCGCTCGCGCCCCGCCGCGCGGCCGCCACCACGTCGGGCACCGGCTGCGGGATCGAGGTCGAGTCGCGCACGTCGTGGCCGGCGATCACCGAGTGCAGCAGCGCGGTGTCCTCGACGTTGCGAGCACACGGGCCCGGGGTGTCGAGCGACGACGAGAACGCGATCAGGCCGTACCGGGAGGTGCCGCCGTAGGTCGGCTTGGCCCCGACCGTGCCGGTGACCGCGCCGGGCTGCCGGATCGACCCGCCGGTGTCGGTGCCGATGGCCAGCGGCGCCTCGTAGGCCGCCAGCGCCGCCGCCGACCCACCGCCGGAGCCGCCCGGGATGCGCCCGAGGTCCCACGGGTTGTTGGTCGCGCCGTAAGCCGAGTATTCGGTCGACGACCCCATGGCGAACTCGTCCATGTTGGTCTTGCCGAGCATCACCGTGCCGGCCGCCTGCAGCCGCTCCACGATCGTCGCGTTGTAGGGCGGCCGCCACCCCTCGAGGATCTTGGAGGCGGCGGTCGTCGGCACACCCTTGGTGGCGATCACGTCCTTGACCGCAACCGGCACGCCGGCCAGCGGCCCGGTGACCTCGCCCCGGTCGACGCGTGCTGCGGCGGCCAGCGCCCCCTCGGCGTCGACGTGCAGGAACGCGTGCACGCGCTCGTCGACGGCCGCGATCCGATCGAGGTGAGCCTGCGCCACCTCAACCGCGGAAACTTCCTTCGAAGCGATCTTGCCGGCCAGCTCGACCGCCGACATCCTGGTCAGGTCGGACATCGTCACGCCTCCTCGTCCAGGATCCGCGGCACCCGGAAGCGACCCTCGAACGCATCGGGCGCGCCGGAGAGCGCCTCGTCCTGCGTGAGGGACGGTTGCGGAACGTCATCGCGGTAAACGTTGGTCAGCGGCACGGAGTGCGAGGTGGGCGGAATGTCATCCGCGGCCACCTCGCCGACCCGCGCGACCGACTGCAGGATCACGTCGAGCTGCCCCGCAAACTGATCCAGTTCCTGCTCGGTCACGGCGAGCCGCGACAGGCGCGCGAGGTGCGCAACCTCTTCGCGGGAGATGGCGGCCATCATGCCCCTACTTTCTCGAGTCCGAAGCTGACCGAGCGAGTCTATTTCGCCCGCCAACCGAGCCTCCCGCCGGGACGACATCACTGCCAAGATCAAGATCTGCATGTCGTGCCTGGGTGGTGGGTACGGACCGTCACTCCCGTCGGGACCCGGGCGGGCCGAGCTGGCCGCTGACGCGTCCAAACCACTCGCCCCACCCGGGCGACCTGCGTAAGTGGCCTTGTCACGGCGCGGAGCTGGGGATGGCAAGCGGGGGTGGGCCGGGGCGCAGGGGCCGGTAGCGGGACAGCCAGGTGGCCAGGTCGGCCGGGGGCATCGGGCGGGCGTGGAACCAGCCCTGCGCGGCGTGGCAGCCGGCCGCCGCGAGCATGCGCCAGGTGCGTTCATCCTCGACGCCCTCGGCGACCGCGCGCAGGCCCAGCGCCTCGGCCAGGTCGATCACCGAGCGGACGATCGCGGCGTCGCCCCGGTCGCCGGCCATGCCGAGCACGAACGAGCGGTCGATCTTCACCTCGGCCAGCGGCAGCCGGCGCAGATGCTGCAGGGACGAATAGCCGGTGCCGAAGTCGTCGAGCGAGATGGCCACCCCCATCCGGTCCAGGCGGGTGATCGTGTTGAGAACCCGGTGCGGGTCGGCCATCAGGGCGCTCTCGGTGATCTCGAGCTGCAGCAGGTCGGCCGGCACGTCGTACTCGCGCAGCAGCTCGTCCACCCGGTCGGCGATGCCGCCGGCGTGCAGGTCGCGGGCGCTGACGTTGACCGCGGCGCGCAGCGGCGTGCCGGCGTCGCGCCACGCGGCCAGCTGCGCCACCACGTCGTGCAGCACCCGCCCGGTCAGCAGGCGCATCACCGGCGTGGGCTCGGCCACCCGGATCAGCTCCTCCGGGCCGACCATCCCGCGCTCGGGGTGCTGCCAGCGCAGCAGGGCCTCCACCCCGACCACCTCGCCGGTCGCGATGGCGATCTGCGGCTGATAGAACAGCATGATCCCGTCGTCGGGCGCGTCCTCCCGGAGCGCGCGGCGCAGGTCGGCCAGCAGAGTGAGGCGGTCCGGCGAGTGGTGGGCAGCGTCCGGCCCGTAGACCGCCACCTGGTCCCCGCGCTGCTTGGCGTCGTACATGGCCACCTCGGCCTCACGCAGCAGCGTGGCGCAGTCGGCGTCGGGCTCGCCCTCCAGAGCGATGCCGATCGAGGCGGTTACGTCCACCGGCAGGCCGTCCATCGCGAACGGCCGGTTCAACGCCTCGGCCAGGTGATAGGCGATCCGCCGGGCCTCGGGCACGCCGTCGACCCGGTTGGCGAGCACCGCGAACTCGTCCCCGCCGAGCCGCACCACCAGGTCGTGGGCCGGCACCACGTCGGAGAGCCGCCGCCCCACCTCGACGAGCAGCTGGTCACCGACCCGATGCCCGAGCGCGTCGTTGACGGCCCGGAACCGGTCGAGGTCGAGCAGAAGCAGCGCCCGCTCCCGCCCACCCTCACCGACCGACGACTGCAGGGCCCGCCGGTTCGGCAGCCCGGTGAGCGCGTCCACCCGGGCGGCCCGCTCCGACTCCCCCGCCGACCGCACCATCCGGTGCACCGCGTGCAGCGCCAGCAAAACGAGCGGCACAAACGCCAGCCCCACCTGAGCGGTAGCCAGCACCACCGGCCCGAGCAGCAGCAACGCCGCCGTGGCCAGCACCTCGACCCCCTGCTTCCGAGCCCGCCGGCGCCGCCGATGCGACCCGGCCCGGGCAACGAGCGCGGCCAGCCCGTACCGAGCAAGAATCCAGGCCGCCGCAGCCGCCACGGTGAGCAGCGCGTCATCCCAGTCCGGGCGCGGCCCGATGTGCAGCGAGACCACCGCCGCAACCGCCGCCGCCGCACCGGTAGCAACGGCATGCTGCAAAGCAAGATGCACCGTGCGCCGCACCGGCTGCCGCATCCGCAGCCCCGCCACGGCCACCGCACCCAGCTGCACCGCCAGCGCCGGCACAAACCCCCAGGCCAGAGCAATGGCAAAGGTAAAACAGATGGACGGCAGGATCACCGAGCTCGCCCGCCGATCAGCCACCACATAGGGCCGGGCATCAACGACCACGGCCAACCCGGCCATCAGCCAGTACGCCCCCGGCAGCGCCGCAAACGTCCCGACCCCGCAGACCCACAGCACTAGATCGGCCAGCACAGCCAGCCCAACGGTCACCAGAACGGCCCGCCGCCGCCCAGCCGCACCCCGCCCGCTCTCCGGCTCATCGCGACCACTGTCGGAACGCCCCTCGGCACGATCGCCCCGGACGCGGCCGCCCTCGGCGCCACCGCCCCCCACGCGACCGCCCACCCTGCGACGGCGTGCGGCGTCCATGCGACCTCCACAATGGCGGGATCAACCGATGGTTTTCACCATAGATCCGCATTGTCCGCAAGCCGCGAAACAGCTAGGGCGTTATCAAATCGGCATAAGCCTTCAAACGCTCATTCTCTAAAAATTACCTCTCCCGAGTGACAACCCGATCGGCCTCGGCTCAGCCTTCGGCGGTCGGCTCGGGTGCCATCTCGGCGATCGCCCGGGCGGCCTCGGGGCCGTCGGTGAGCAGGACGGCGAAGCCCTGCTCGTCGAGGACCGGAACCTTCAGCTGCAGGGCCTTGTCGTATTTGCTGCCCGGGTTGTCGCCCACCACGACGAACGCGGTCTTCTTCGAGACCGAGCCACTCACTTTGCCGCCTCGCGACGTCACCGCCTCGGTGGCCTGATCGCGGGAGTGCGTCGACAGCGTCCCGGTGACCACGAGAGTCATCCCCTCGAGCGGGCGCGGACCGGTGTCGACCCGCTCGTCGGCCATGCGCACGCCGGCCTCACGCCACTTGCGGACGATGTCACGGTGCCAGTCGACGCCGAACCACTCACGCAGGCTCTCGGCGATCGTCGGACCGACGCCCTCCACCGATGACAGCGGGTCAGGCTCGGCCTTCGGCTTACGCTTGGCGCCCGCCTTCCCGGACGATTCGCCGGCAGCGCCCTCCGCCGCCCCATCCGCAGCAACCACCGCCTCCGCTGTCTCCGCCGCCGAGGAGCCGGCTACGGCGCCCGCCGGGGAAACGGCCGCGGCGTCAGCAGGCGACTCCTCGGAGGCGGCGGGGGCCGAAGCCGCCGGTTCGTCGGCGGCGGGCTCCGCGAGCGGAGGCTTGGTCTGGACGATCTGCTCGATTGCCTCCATTGAGCCGAACTCGCGCGCCAGCGCCTGCGCCGCCGTCGGGCCCACGTGCCGGATGGACAGGGCCACCAGCACTCGCCACAGCGGCTGCTGCTTGGCCTTCTCCAGGTTTTCCAGCAGGCGCACGGCGTTGCTGCCGAGGCTGCCGTCCTGGTTGACGAAGAACGGGGACTGGCGCAACTGCTCCTCGGTCAGCGCGAACAGATCGCCCTCGTCACCGATCACGTGCGAGTCGAGCAGGGCCTGGCCGGCCTTGTAGCCGAGCACCTCGATGTCGAACCCGCCCCGGCCGGCCAGGTGGAACACCCGCTCGCGCAACTGCGACGGGCAGGACCGGGTGTTGGGACAGCGGATGTCGATGTCGCTCTCCTTGGCCGGCGCGAGTGTCGTGCCGCAGGAGGGACAGTCGGTCGGCATCACGAAGGCGCGGGCGTCGTCGGGGCGCAGGTCGATGACCGGACCGAGCACCTCGGGGATCACGTCGCCGGCCTTGCGCAGCACGATCGTGTCGCCGATCAGCACGCCCTTGCGCTCCACCTCGCGCGCGTTGTGCAGGGTGGCCTGGGCGACCGTGGAGCCGGCCACCTTGACCGGCTCGAGGATCGCGAACGGGGTGACCCGGCCGGTGCGCCCGACGTTGACCGCGATGTCGAGCAGCTTGGTGGTGACTTCCTCGGGTGGGTATTTGAAGGCGATCGCCCAGCGCGGCGCCCGCGAGGTCGAGCCGAGCCGGCCCTGGATCGACACCGAGTCGATCTTGACCACGACGCCGTCGATCTCGTGCTCGACGTCGTGCCGGTGCTCGCCGTAGTAGGCGACGTAATCCCGCACGCCGGCCAGGTCGTCGACCAGTTTCCACCGGTCGCTGGTGGGCAGGCCCCACTCCTTCAGCGCTTCGTAGGCGTGCGACTGGGACGTCGGGGTGAAGCCGACCCGGGCGCCGATGCCGTGCACCACCATGCGCAGGCCGCGCGACGCCGTGATGCGCGGGTCTTTCTGCCGGAGGCTGCCGGCGGCGGCGTTGCGCGGGTTGGCGAACGGCGCCTTGCCCTGCTCGACAAGCGACGCGTTGAGGTCGGCGAACGCGGACACCGGGAAGTAGATCTCGCCGCGCACCTCGAGCAGGTCGGGCGGGTTGTCACCGGCGAGCCGCTCGGGGATCTCGCGGATGGTGCGCACGTTGGACGTGACGTCCTCACCCGTGCGCCCGTCGCCCCGAGTCGCGCCGCGGACCAGCTTGCCCTTCTCGTAGGTCAGGTTGATCGCCAGACCGTCGACCTTGAGCTCGCAGATGAACGGGGTCGGACCGCCGGCGTCGCGGATCGTGCGCTCGGTCCACGCGGCCAGCTCGTCGGTGTCGAAGACGTTGTCGAGCGACAGCATGCGCTCGGCGTGCTCGACCGGGGTGAACAGCGTGGAGAAGGTGCCGCCGACATTTTGTGTGGGTGAGTCGGGGGTGCGCAGCGCCGGGAACTCCTCCTCCAGCGCAGAGAGCTCCCGCAGCATCTTGTCGAAATCGGCGTCGGAGATGGTCGGCGAGTCGAGCACGTAATACCGGTATTGGTGCCCGCGGAGCTCCTCGGCCAGCTCGGCATGGCGCCCACTGGCCTCGGACGTCGGGTCCTTGCCGGCGGCGGCCTCCTGCTCAGCAGTGGGAGCCACCACCTCGACGTCGTCCTGCTTCTCGGCCACCGCAACCTCCGTAACTCTTTGAGCTAGGAGGAACGGTAGTCGCCGGGTACGACAATTTCGCGGGGCGCGTCAGGCCTCGGCGAGCCGCCGCCCGGCTTCCCGGCAGGCGGTCAGCGCGGCCCGGACGTACGCCGGAGAGGCCCCCGCCAGACCGCACGCCGGAGTGATCACCGCCTGCTCCGGCAGCCGCGCCGCCGGGAACCCGAGCCGGGACCAGAGGTTGCGCACCCGCTCGGCCACCTGCTTGCCGTCCGGCGACGGCCCGGAGGTCGGCGCCGCGCCGACGAAGAGGCCGAGACCGGCCTCGATCGCCTCACCCAGCGGATCAAGATCTTTCAGCAGCGACAGGTCGAACGCGACGGCCGCGGCCTGCGCATCCCGAAAAACCTGCAACGGTACGGCGGGAGCGCAGCAATGCGCCACGACCGGCACACCCACCTGCTCGACGATCGTCCGCAGCGCGGTGGCCGCGGCCGGCCCGTCGACCGCCGGATAGGCCCCGAGGCCGCTCTCGGTGCGCACGTGCCCGGCCAGCACCGTGGGCAGCGACGGCTCGTCGAGCTGCAGCAGCACGGTCGCGCGCGGCAGCCGTTTACGCACGTCCTCCACGTGCCGGCGCAACCCCTCGGCCAGCGAGTCGGTGAGGTCGCGCACCGCACCCGGATCGCGCAACACCCGCCCGCCGATCAGCAGGTCGATGCCGGCCGCGAGGGTCCACGGCCCGGCCGCCTGCACCTTGAACGTGCCGGCGAACCCGTCGCCCGCCTCGGTCATCTGGTCCAGGTCGCGTTCAAGCAGGTCGGTGGTGCGGCGCAGGTCTTTTCCGGGCCGTGGCGCCATCTGCCAGCGCCCGGCGTAGAGCTGCACCGGCATCTCCACCAGGAGCCCGGCGGTGCGGCCGATGATGTCGGCGCCCGGCCCGCGGTCCGGCAGCTCGGGCAGGTGAGGCAGGTCGGGCAGCTCGCCGAGGACGAGGCGTTGCGCCTCGACGACGTCGGTGCCCGGAAGAGACCCGATCCCGGTGGCCGCCCCGGTCGGCCAGGGAAAGTCAGGCACGTGCCGCACCGCCAGAGGTCTGCAGGTCGGCCGATAGGGAACCGGCCGTGATGGTCGCCGAGCCGAGCACGATGTCACCGGCGGGGTCGCGCCGATAGGCGACGATCGCCTGGCCGGCCGCCACCCCCCGGGCCGTCTCGTGCAGCCGGGCGGTCAGCGTGCCGCCTTCCACCACCACCGAGGCGGGCACGACCTCGCCGTGCGCACGCAGCTGCACCTCGCACTCGAGCGGCGTGGCCGAACCGTGCCAGATCACCCGGCTCGCGGTGACCGTGTCGACGGCCAGTTCCTCGCGCGACCCGACGGTGACGGTGTTGGTCTTCGGCGTGATCGACAGCACGTATCGCGGCCGGCCGTCGGGCGCGGGCACCCGCAGGTCGAGGCCCTTGCGCTGGCCGATCGTGTAGGCGAACGCGCCGTTGTGGGTGCCCAGCTTCTCACCCGTACGCGAATCGACGATGTCACCCGGCGCCGAGCCCAGCTTGCGCTCCAGAAAGCCCTTGGTGTCGCCGTCGGCGATGAAGCAGATGTCGTGCGAGTCGGGCTTGTCGGCCACCGCGAGGCCGCGCTCGGCCGCCTCTTCCCGCACCCGGGCCTTGGTCGAGTCGCCGAGCGGGAAGACCGAGCGGTCGAGCTGCTCGCGGGTCAGCACCGCCAGCACGTAGGACTGGTCCTTCGGCATATCCACGCTGCGGCGCAGCAGGCCGTCGGCGCCGAGGCGGGCGTGGTGGCCGGTGACGACCGCGTCGAAGCCGAGCGCCACCGCCCGGTCCAGCACGGCCGCGAACTTGATCTTCTCGTTGCAGCGCAGGCAGGGGTTGGGGGTGCGGCCGGCGGCATATTCCGCGACGAAGTCGTCGACGACGTTCTCGTGGAACTGGTCGGCCATGTCCCAGACGTAGAACGGGATGCCGATCACGTCCGCGGCACGCCGGGCGTCGCGGGAGTCTTCCAGCGTGCAGCAGCCCCGCGCGCCAGTTCGGTAGGTCTGGGGGTTACGCGCCAGCGCAAGGTGCACCCCGGTGACGTCGTGGCCGGCGTCGTGGGCGCGCGCGGCGGCGACAGCGGAATCGACACCGCCGGACATGGCCGCAAGAACTCGCATGCCGCAAGCCTACTAGCGCGGCGTCTTCCAGGCGGTCGCGCGTCGGGCGCGTTCGACGGCGCCGGGGAGCGCGGTCAGCAGTTCGTCGACATCGGCGGTGGCGCTGGTGTGGCCGAGGGTGAAGCGGAGCGAGGATCGAGCACGGTCGTCGTCGGCGCCCATCGCGATCAGCACGTGGCTGGGCTGGGCCACGCCGGCCGAACAGGCCGACCCGGTCGAGCAGGCGATGCCCTGGGCGTCGAGGAGGAGCAGCAGGGCGTCGCCCTCGCAGCCGGGGAAGCTGAAATGCGCGTTGCCGGCGAGACGGTCCGTCGGATCGCCGTTGAGGATGGCGTCGGGGACCACGGCCCGGACCCGGGTCACGAGGTCGTCTCGCAGGGCGCCGACCCGGGTGGCGTACTCCTGCTGGGATTTGACGGTGGTCTCGACGGCGACCGCGAAGGCGGCCACGCCGGCGGTGTCCAGGGTGCCGGAGCGGACGTCGCGTTCCTGGCCGCCGCCGTGCAGCAGCGGGGTGCAGGCGACGTCCCGGCCGAGCAGGAGAGCGCCGACGCCGACCGGGCCGCCCAGCTTGTGGCCGGTGATCGTCATCGCGGCCGCGCCGCTCGCGGCGAAGTCCACCGGGACCTGGCCGACCGCCTGCACGGCGTCGGTGTGGAACGGGATGCCGGCCTCGGCGGCCAGGTGGGCCAGGGCGGGGATCGGCTGGATGGTGCCGATCTCGTTGTTCGCCCACTGAACGCTGATCACCGCGATCTCGTCCCGGTAGCGGGTGATCAGTTCTTCCAGGTCGGCCAGGATGACCCGGCCCTGCTGGTCGACCGGCAGCAGATTGACCGCGGCGCCCTCGTGGGTGTTGAGCCAGTCCACGGCGTCGAGGACGGCGTGGTGCTCGACCGCCGAGGCGATCACCCTGGTGCGGTTGAGGGAGGCGGTCCGCTGGGACCAGAAGATGCCCTTGGTCGCCAGGTTGTCGCTCTCGGTGCCGCCGCTGGTGAAGATCACCTCGGACGGGCGGGCGTTCAGAACCGCGGCGATGCGCTCGCGCGACTCTTCCACCAGGCGGCGGGCACAACGGCCGGCCGCGTGCAGCGAAGACGGGTTACCGACCGAGCGGGAAGCGGAGACGTATGCCTCCAGCGCTTCCTCGAGCATCGGGGTGGTCGCCGCGTGATCCAGATAGGCCATCAGTCGCCAAGCTTATGCCTAGCGTGGGTGCACGACCGGAGTGTGGTTGCGCACCCATCGCCAGCCGGAGGCCTTACTTGCGCTTGCGGATCTCGTCGGCGGCCTGGGGCACGACCTTGAACAGGTCGCCCACCACGCCGTAGTCGGCCAGCTCGAAGATCGGGGCCTCGGGGTCCTTGTTGACCGCGACGATCGTCTTGCTGGTCTGCATGCCGGCCCGGTGCTGAATCGCGCCGGAGATGCCGAGAGCCACGTAGAGCTGCGGCGACACCGTCTTGCCGGTCTGGCCCACCTGGAACTGGTGGGGGTAGAAGCCGGAGTCGACCGCGGCCCGGGAGGCGCCCACGGCGCCGCCGAGCAGGTCGGCGAGCTCCTCGACCAGCTTGAAGTTGTCGGCGCTGGCCACCCCGCGGCCGCCGGACACCACGATCGAGGCCTCGGTGAGCTCGGGGCGGGAGCCCTTCTTCTCGGCCACCCGCTCGACCACCTTGGTGAGCTTGTCGGCGTCGCTCACGTTCACCGGGAGCTGCTCGACCGTGCCCGCCGCCGGGGCGGGTTCAGGGGTGGTGGAGTTCGGGCGGATCGTCACGATCGGCAGACCGCGCGTGACCTTGGACTTCACGATCGCGCTGCCGGCGAAGATGCCCTGCGTGGCGGCGCCGTCGGCGTCCAGCGCCACGGCGTCGATCAGCAGGCCGTTGTCCAGCTTGACCGCGAGGCGGCCGGCGATCTCCTTGCCCTCCTGGGTCGAGGCCAGCAGGACCGCGGCCGGCTGGACGCTCCTGACCAGCTCGGCGACGACGGTGGCCTTGGGGGCGACCAGGTAGCCGTCCACCTCGTCACCCTCGCCGGCGTAGACCTTCTCCGCGCCGTACTCGGCAAGTTTGTCCTTGAAAGCATCGGCGGCGCCCGCGCCGCCCAGCACCACGGCGCTGGGCGTGCCCAGCGTGCGGGCGATGGTCAGCATCTCGAGCGTGACCTTCTTGACCCCGGCGGATGCGGAGGCCTCTACAACGACCAGAACTTCAGCCACGACAGCCTCCTCAGACGAACTTCTCGGTGACCAGGTACGACACGAGCTGTGAGCCGCCGTCGCCCTCGTCGGTGACCTTCGTGCCGGCGCTGCGCGGCGGGCGCTTGGCGAACTCCAGCACCTGGCTGGTCGCGCCGGCCGTGCCGACCTCGTCCGCGCTCACGCCCAGGTCGGCCAGCGACAGGGTCTGCACCGGCTTCTTCTTGGCGGCCATGATGCCCTTGAAGGATGGGTAGCGCGGCTCGTTGATGGTGTCCCAGACACTCACCACGGCGGGCGTGGCGGCGGTGACCACCTCGTAGCCCTCGTCGGTCTGGCGCTCGGCCGTCAGCTGGGAGCCCTCGACGGTGAGCTTGCGGGCGCCGGTCAGCGCCGCGATGCCGAGCCGCTCGGCCAGCATGTGCGGCATGACCTGCACGCGACCGTCGGTGCTCTCCGCACCGGCGATGATCAGGTCAGCGTTCAGCGTGCTCAGCGCGGCCGCCAGGACCTTGCTGGTCGCCACGGCGCAGGAGCCGTGCAGGGCGTCGTCGGTCACGTGGACCGCCTTGTCGGGGCCCATCGAGAGCGCCTTACGGATGGACTCGGTGGCACCGGCGGGACCCATGGTCAGCACCGTGACCTCGCCGCCGTGAGCCTCTTTGATCTTCAACGCCTCTTCGATGGCGTACTCGTCCATCTCGTTGATCACGTTGCTCGCCGAGGCACGATCGACCGTGTTGTCGCTCGCCAACTCACGCGAAGCACCGGAGTCGGGCACCTGCTTCACCAAAACGACGATGTTCATCGCGCTCCTACGACCCTCCTGTTTATGAACGCACCGTTGCGATCGGACACCTGCTGGAAGGTTACCCGCCAGTAGCTTAGACGTGACAGCCACCCAGAGTGACACACCTCACCATGATGGGCTGAGGAGGTGTCGCGATATGTCCGGCCAAATCGCTCCACTACTCGACGGGTTTCGCCCGCCCGTCCCCCACTCTGTACCACGGCCACTCGGCCCCGCGATGCAGTCCCATGGTCGAACCGGCCCGGACTCGCCGTGGTGCCGCTGCGGACGCACCCGTGAATCGTGCGTCAGTGACGAAGTCCGCAGTCTCTGGATGAGCCTTCTTGACCGATCCGGTCAATAATCAACCGGTGCTCGGTGGCTTGCGGCAGTGGTTCGATCCGGAGAAGCAACCCACCGTCGGCCGCACCCCGGATTACCGGTTCTCGCTGGCCAACGAGCGCACGTTCCTGGCCTGGATCCGCACCGGCCTCGCGCTGATCGCCGGCGGCCTGGCCTGCGCGCAGTTCCTGCCGCCGCTGCCGGTCGCGTACCTGCGCGAGGTGATCGCGATCGCCCTGCTGCTGCTCGGCGGGATGGTGGCGCTGCGCGCGGTCGACCACTGGGCGCGCACCGAGCGGGCCATGCGGCTGGGCCGGGAGCTGCCGGGCTCGAAGTTCCCCGCGATCCTCGCCATCGTGGTCGCGGCCGGCGCGCTGCTTCTGGTCGTCGCGGTTGTGATCAAGGCGGTCGAGTGAGTCCCGACCCGGGCGCCTCGGCCGAACGCACCCGGATGGCGTGGCGGCGCACCGGCCTCTCCGCCACCGCGGTCGGGCTGCTCGCCGCCCGCCCCGCCTTCCGGCCCGACGCCGGCGTGCCGGCCTGGCTGGTGGCGGCCACGGCCATGTTCGGCTGGGTGGCCCTGATCGCGCTCGCCTACCGCCGCTCGTACGCCCTGGGCCGGACTCCACCGCAGCCGGCCCGCCGTGCCGTGCCCGTCTATGCGCTGATCACCGCGGCCCTGGCCGCGCTCGGCGGGTTAGTTGTCATGCTCTGACGTCGCCGGAAGGCCGCCGCCGAGTCATCATTGGCTCATGGTGCGGGTGTTCATCTTCCTGGCTGCTCTGCAGCTGATCCTTTTTGTGCTGGCGTTGATCAGCGCGCTGTCCGTCGAGCGTGTGCGCAACGCGCCGCGCGCCCTCTGGGTGCTCATCATCATCCTGATCCCGCTGCTCGGCCCGCTCGCCTACTTCCTGTGGGGCCGCCCGGTCGCCGCACCCCGGGAGGGCGGGCCGCCCGCCCATCGCGGCAGCTCGCGCCCGTCCTCACCGGACGACGATCCCGACTTCCTGCGCAAGATGAACTCGGAACAGTCCCGCCGCGACCGCGAGGCCCTCGATCGGTGGGAGCGGGAGTTCAAGAAGAACGGCGACGACGAGAAATAACTAAGCGAGGTTGGAGCTGCGAGGATAGGCATCGGCCGGGTCGGTCAGCACGTTTACCAGGTACGGAACACCCGCGTCGAAGGCACGTGCCAGGGCCGGCGCCAGGTCGGCGGACTTCTCGACCGTCTCCCCCGCACCGCCGAGGGCGCGCACCACGTCGTCGTAACGCAGGCCGGGCTGCAGGTCGGCGGCCACGTCGTAGCCGTACATCGCGTTCATCGGGTGCTTCTCCAGGCCCCAGATGCCGTTGTTGCCGACCACCATCACGACCGGAAGCTTCTGCCGCACCAGCGACTCGGCGTCCATCAGCGAGAAACCGGCCGCGCCGTCGCCGAGCAGCACGCAGATCTGCCGGTCGGGATAGGTCACCCGGGCCCCCATCGCATAACCCATGCCGGTGCCGAGGCATCCGTACGGGCCGGGGTCGAGCCAGGTGCCGGGCTGGGCCGGTTCGAGGTAGCGGCCGGCGTAGGAGACGAAGTCGCCGCCGTCACCGATGGTGACCGCGTCCTCGGCCAGGATCTTGCGCAGCTCGCCGTAGACGCGGGCCGGCTTGATCGGGTCGGTCTCGGCCGCCATCGCCTCGGCGTCGCGGGCCTTGCCGGCATCCTCGGCGGCGCGCAGGCCCTCGATCCACTCGGCATGATCGCCGCCGGAACCCGCCAGCGCGGCCAGGATCCGCCGCAGGTCACCGGCGGGCGAGACGACCGGGGTGACGTGCGTGGCCCGCTGCGTCGGCGCGTCCACGATGTGGATGACCTGGGCCTCGCCGAACTCGCCGAAGCCGAGCCGGAAGTCGAGCGGCGTGCCGATCACGCAGACCACGTCGGCCTCGTTGAGCGCGGCCCGCCGGGCTTTCGCGAATGCGAGCGGGTGCGACGGCGGCAACGCGCCCCGGCCCATGCCGTTGGTGAAGACCGGCACCTGCAACGCCTCGGCCGCGGCCCGCAGCTCGCCGACCGCGCCACCGCCCCAGACGTCCGAGCCCGCGATGATCACCGGGCGCTGGGCGCCGGCCAGCAGCGTCGCGGCCCGCTGCACCTCGTCAGGATCGGCCTCGAGCACCGGCACCGCCGGCTCGCCGGGCGCGGCCGCCTCGCCGGAGGAGAAGACCACCTCGAGCGGCAGGTCGAGGAAGGCCGGCCCGCGGTGCGGGGTGAGCGCCGCGGTGAGCGCCGCCCGGATCTCGCCGGGGATGTTGTCGGTGCCGGTGACCGTGCCCGCGTATTTCGTCACCGGGGCGACCAGCGGCACGTGGTCGAACTCCTGCAGGCTGCCCGAGCCCCAGCGGAACTGCGGCGCCCGACCTCCGAGCACGAGCACCGGCGAGGCGTTGAAGAACGCGCTGGTCAGACCGGAGATGCCGTTGGTCACGCCGGGGCCGGCGGTGAGCACCGCGAGGCCCGGCCGGCGCTGCAGCTTGGCGACGGCCTCAGCCGCGAAAACGGCGGACTGCTCATGGCGTACGTCATAGATCGGGAAGTTGCCCTTATGCGCCGCGTCGTAGAGCGGGAAGACGTGCCCGCCGGAGAGGGTGAACATCTCCCGCACCCCGAACGCCCGCAGCGCCGCCAGCGCCAGATCGCCGCCATGCCCCTCGATCACTTCAGCCATGGATGAAACCTACTCACTCCCGGATCCCGGCATAGCGAAGGATGTCCTTCACGACGTTGACGGCGTCCTGCTCGATCGATTCGCCGTTTCCGTAGCCGTAGGCCAGCACCAGCGCGGCCAGCGGCACCGCGATCATCACGGCGAAACTGAACAGCAGTTGCAGGAAGCGCACGAAGCGACCACGGCGGCGTTTCCGGCGCTGCTTCGGCGGCTCGGCTTTCGAGGGCTTGGCCTTGGCGACCCGGGCCGGCGGCGCCATCGGGGTCACCGGCTGCGAACGCGTCACCTTCGCGCGCGGCGCTGCCTGCGGCGGCGGAGAAACGGGCCGGGCCGGGGCCATCGCGGCCGACATCGGCCGGCTTCCGCTCGGCGTCGGATCAGGCGGCGGCGGTTGTACGCGTGGCAGCCTCTCGAATTTCGGGGTCGCGACCGTGGCCTGCGGGTCGGGGATCCAGTGCCCGTGATCGGCATCGGGCCACGGATCGACCGGCGGTTGCAGCCCCGTGGTGCCCGGGATGTGCGCCGCGACGATGCTGCGCGGCACCGGCACGGTCTCGTTCTCGTCCGGGCCACCGCGCTCCTCGGCGCTCTCGGCGGCGCCGTTCTCCGCCCGGCGGGTCGACACCAGCCGCAGCTCGGCCGTCGGCCCCGGCGCGGCCGCCCCGGTGGTCAGCAGGGCGGCGTCGGCCAGGATGCTGCCCTCGGCCACCACCAGCTCGGGCTGCTCGATGACCACCGGCGCCTCGCCGAGCTCACGGTGCAGCAGGGTGGCGACCAGCGGAATCCGGCTGGCCCCGCCGACCAGGAAGACCCCGGCCAGCCGGCCCTCGGGCAGGTCGGCCCAGCGGAGCAGTCCCTGGGTGATGCGAACCGTCTGGTCGAGCACCGGGCGGGCGAGTTTCTCCAGCTCGTCACGGGTCAGGTGCACCTCGGTGTCGAGCAGCGGCACCATGAAGTCGGCCGACTGGGTGCGCGACAGCCGCTCCTTGGCGATCCGCACGTCGTCCCACAGCTGACGGCGGGCGCGGCGCTCCTCGACCGTGGTCGGCTCGAGCAGCCGCTGCCACTCGTCGGTGCGCAGGTGCTCGACGATCGCGGCGTCCACGTCGAGGCCGCCGATGTCGTCCCGGCCGTCGACGGCCATCACCTCGAAGCCGGACGCGGTGCGGGCCACCACGCTGGCGTCGAACGTGCCGGCGCCGAAGTCGTGCACCACCACGACCGAGCCGATCGGCACGTCCCGGCCGAGCACCTCGGCGAAGTAGGTGGCGGCGGCGACCGGTTCGGCGACCAGGCGGGCGCCCTCGAGGCCGGCCCGCGCGGCGGCCTCGGCGAGCAGCGTGCGGCGGGTCGCGCCCCAGGTGGCCGGGCAGGTCAGGGTGACATCGGGCCGCACCGGGCCGACCGCGCGGTGCCACTCCTCGGCGACCCGGGCCAGCACCGCCGCAATCAGGTCGACGACCGGGAACTCCTGGTCGCCGAGCAGGATCTCGCCGTCGTCGATGCGCCGCTTCGGGTTGGGCTCGAAGCGGGCCGGATCGAGGCGGGCGCTGTGCACGGCGTCCCGGCCCACGCTGAGCTCGCCGCCGGGCTCGGCATAGACGGCGGAGGGCAGCAGCGGCGAACCGTCGACCAGGATGGTGCGGGCGCGGCCGTCGGGCCAGCGCGCCACCGCAACGGTGTTCGACGTGCCGAAGTCCACGCCGAGGGCGTGCCGCTTCGGGCCCCCAGGGTCGTTGGCCATGCGGTGAGTCTAGGGGGTGCGCGCAGCTAGGCGATCTTCCAGCGCGGGCGGTGATGGGGCGTGCGCAGACAGCGAACGAGGGTGTCTTCCGCGGTCCGCCCGAACGCCCATTCCGGGGCACAAGGGTCGCCGATCGTCACTGGCTGCTGCACCGCGGCGCTGGGCGAAGTGGTCGGTGGCAGCGGCGGGAGCAGACCCGCAAGCGGTGGGGGCGAGACGGTGGTGGCGGCGCTCGACGGCGGCGTCGAGATCAGCGTTTCCGGCGGGAGCTCCGGAGCGGCCGGCGGCGCGGGCGGGACCGGGTCGGGCGCCGCCCTGGTGCGCGTGGCGGCGAGGTCACGGGCCCGGTGGGTGGCCTTGCTGGTGGCGGTCGCGGACAACCCGGTGGCGGAGGCGGATGGCGCGGCGTAGGCGCTCGACGAGGTCGGCGCCGGCGCCGGCGGGGGCTCGGCCATCTGCGTGACCGAGCCGGAGCCGCCGGCGCGGCCCAGAGTGAGATAGCCGATCAGCGCGCAGAGCAGCGCCTGCCCCACGACGAGGGCAACCGCCACCCGGACGGTACGTCGCACCGTGCCTGTGGCGGGAACCGATTCCACCCGACGGACTTTATGGCACCCGATCGATGAAGGCGAGTATCAGCGCCCGGTAAATGTGGGCTTACGCTTCGCCACGAAGGCGGAGGTGCCCTCGGTGCGGTCGTCGGTGGCGAACAGGGCGGCGAACAACTGCGACTCCAGCGCCAGCCCGGAGGCGAGATCGGTGTTCAGGCCGCCGTCGATCGCCTGCTTCGCCGCGCGCAGCGCCAGCGTCGGGCCGGTCACGAACGGCTTTACCAGCTCGATCGCTGTCGCATAGACGTCGGCGGCCGGAACGACCCGGTCGGCCAGGCCGATCCGCAGCGCCTCCTCGGCGTCCACCATGCGGCCGGAGAACACCAGGTCCTTCGCCTTGGCCGGGCCGACCAGCCGGGCCAGCCGCTGAGTGCCGCCGGCACCCGGGATGAGGCCCAGCTTGATCTCGGGCTGGCCGAGCTTGGCGTTGTCGGCCACCACCCGCCAGTCGCAGGCCAGGGCCAGTTCGCAGCCGCCGCCGAGGGCGTAACCGGTGATCGCGGCGACCACCGGCTTGGGGATCCGGGCCACCGAGTCGAACGCGCTGGACAGCTCGCCGGCCCGCAGCACCATGTCCGGATAGCTCTGGGTGGTGAACTCGGTGATGTCGGCGCCCGCGGCGAAGACTTTCTCCCCGCCATACACCACCACCGCCTTGACCACGTCGGAGCTCGCGGCGGAATGCGCGGCCTCTCTAAGCTCTTCCTGTACCTGCGTGCTGAGCGGGTTCATCGGGGGCCGGTCGAGCCGAATAGTGCCGATACCGTCGGTGATTTCCAGCTTCACGAACTCGCCCACGAAACACGCCTCCCTGAGTGTTGGTTAAGCGGAAGCCTACGACGGGTACGGAGAGTAAATGACCACCTACTACCGGGATCGCGAAGTCTGGGTGACATCGGCCGGCGTGCGGATGGACGGGCGCGATTTCGCGCTGCCCGAGCTGCGCCAGGTGTGGCACCGGCGTGGGCGCAGGTCGTGGGGCAAGGTCGCCGGGCGGGGCGCGATCGGCCTGGCGATGCTGCTGCCCATCCTGGTGGGCGTGCTCGGCGTCGGCGTGGCGCTGGTGATCGACGCGTCCACCGCGGTGACGATCGGCTTGATCGGCGGCGGCATCCTGGTCGGGCTGGCCGCGGCGCCGCTCGCCGACATCCTGCTCGAGCAGGTGGACCGTTCGCACGACCGAGGCTCCCGGGAGTTGGAGATCTGGGCCCGCACCCCGGCCGGCGAGGTGCGGCTGCTGCACACGGCGGATGCGTCCCGCTTCGGCCGGATCTATCGGGCACTTCAGCGGGCTCTCGAACCACAGAGTGCTACCCGCCGGTAACTTCGGCTAGGCTCCCGATCATGGACAAGCAGGCGATGGGCCTGGCCGGATTGCTGGCCACCACGGGAGTGCTGCACTTCGTTGCGCCGAAGCCGTTCGACTCGATCGTGCCGCGGTCGCTGCCGGGGTCCCGGCGTACCTACACGTACGTCAGCGGCGCCGCCGAGCTGGCCATCGCGGCCGCCGTCGCGCACCCCCGCACCCGCCGGCTCGGGGCCCTGGCCGCCGCG
Source organism: Actinoplanes sp. NPDC026619 (assembly GCF_040638295.1). NCBI lineage: Bacteria > Bacillati > Actinomycetota > Actinomycetes > Micromonosporales > Micromonosporaceae > Actinoplanes > Actinoplanes sp. NPDC026619. The sequence continues at coordinate 127,832 of NZ_JBEZYA010000017.1, read as the reverse complement.
GCGCTCTTCGTCGGGGTCTTCCCGGCCAACATCAAGATGGCGTACGACTGGCGCAACGCCCCGCCGAGCAAGCGGGCCATCGCGTACGGCCGGCTGCCCTTGCAGTTGCCGTTGATCCTCTGGGCCCGCCGCGTCGCGCGCTGAATTCGGCCGTTCCGGCCGTCTGTCCCGGTTCCACCGCTTCATGGCTACGGCGCGCCAGAACTAGCTGTTGTAGATCCCGTCGATCTCGTCGCGGGTGGGCAGCGCGTTCGAGGCGCCCAGCTTGCGGACGCAGGCGGCGCCGGCCGCGTTGGCCCAGCGCACCGCCTCCATCAGGTCGCGGCCCTCGCCCCAGGCCACGGCGAGAGCGCCGGTGAACGCGTCGCCCGCGGCCGTGGTGTCGGTGGGCTCCACCGGGAAGGCGGGCACGGTCTCGTCGCGGCCGTCCCGGTCGGCGTAGCGGGCGCCGGCGCTGCCCAGCGTCAGCACCACCCGCGGCACCAGGGCCAGCAGCGCGGCCACGTCCGGACGCTCGGAGCCGGCGATCGTCTGCGCCTCGAGCTCGTTGACCACCAGCAGGTCGACCGCCGCCAGCAGCTCGGTCGGCAACTCCCGGGCCGGCGCCGCGTTCAGGACCGTGCGGGCGCCGCCGGCGCGAGCCGCCTGGCAGGCCGCGGTGACCGTGGCGACCGGGATCTCCAGCTGGCAGAGCAGCACGTCGCCGCCGGCGATCAGCCGCGCCTCGGCCTCGGTCAGGTCGGTGAACGCGCTGTTCGCGCCGGGCGAGACCAGGATCGAGTTTTCCCCGGCGTGGTCCACCATGATCACCGCGACGCCGGAAGCGCCGTAACTGGTGCGCATGTGCGAGACGTCCACGCCGGCCGCGCTCAGCCGGGCGTGCAGCGTCACGCCGAACGCGTCCGAGCCGATCGCGCCGAGGAAGACCGAGTCACCGCCGGCCCGGGCCGCGGCGGTCGCCTGGTTGGCGCCCTTGCCGCCGGGCATCATCACGAAGTCGTCGCCGAGCACCGTCTCGCCCGGCAGCGGCAGCCTCTCGGCCAGCCCGACCAGGTCCATGTTGGCGCTGCCGGCCACCACGATGCGCGGAGCCATGGGTCAGGCCGCCCGGGCGGTGAAGCGGTCGCCGAAACGGTCGACCACCAGCGGCAGGCCGAAGGTCTTGGACAGGTTTTCGGCGGTCATCACCTCGCCGAGCGAGCCGGCCGCCACGATCGTGCCCTCGCGCAGCAGCATCGCGTGGGTGAAGCCGGGCGGGATCTCCTCGACGTGGTGGGTGACCAGCACCATGGCCGGCGAGTCGGGGTCGAGGGCCAGCTCGGTGAGGCGGGCGATCAGGTCTTCCCGGCCGCCCAGGTCGAGCCCGGCGGTCGGCTCGTCGAGCAGCATCAGCTCGGGGTCGGTCATCAGCGCACGGGCGATCAGGGTGCGCTTGCGCTCGCCCTCGGAGAGGGTGCCGAACTCGCGGTCGACCAGCGCGCCCATGCCGAGCTGGCCGAGCAACTGGCGGGCGCGACCCTCGTCCTGCGGGTCGTAGCTCTCCCGCCAGCGACCCACCACCGACCAGGCGGCCGTGACGACCACGTCGAGCACCCGCTCGTCGGGCGGGATGCGCTCGCCGAACTGGCCGGTGGACAGGCCGATCCGCATACGCAATTCGTTCACGTCGGTGCGGCCGAGACGCTCACCCAGCACGTACGCCGTGCCGCGGGACGGGTGCAACCGGCCCGACGCCAGGTTGAGCAGCGTCGTCTTGCCCGCCCCGTTCGGACCCAGGACCACCCAGCGCTCGTCCAGTTCCACCTGCCAGGAGAGACCCCGGACGAGGTAGTTGCCATTCCGGATGACGTTCACCCGGTCGAACGCGATGACGGTGTCGTCGTGGGGCGGGATCAGCACGGCTTCATCCTTCCACGCCCGCCCGGCTCACCCGGTTGTGGATCCGAACACCTCGTCGCGGACCGCGTCCAGGGCGGTGTGCAGGGCGCCGTGCAGCACCGGCTCCGACTCCACCTCGGTGATCACCACCCGCGGCGTGACCAGGGTGATCGCGGCGACCTCGCGCTCGACCCGCTCGGCCAGACCAACGCCACCGGCCTGGCTGACCTCGCCGGCCAGCACGACCAGCGGCGGGTCGAGGACCACGCAGGTGGCGGCCACGCCGAGGGCCAGTTTCTCGGCCAGCTCGTCGAGCACCTGGTCGCCGGCCTCGCCCGCGTCGACCGCCGAGCGGACCACGTCGGAGGCCTCGGCGCCGCGGAAGCCGTACTTCTTGCCGATCGCCTTGACCGCGTCGGCGCCCGCGATGCTCTGGAACCCGCCGCGCACGCCGCCCTTCTGGGCCCGCTTCGACTGGTTGCGGGGCACCTCGGCGCCGGCCACCGGCAGGTAGCCGATCTCGCCGGCCGCGCCGGTCGAGCCGTGGTGCAGCCGGCCGTCGATGACGCTGGCCAGGCCGACGCCGCGGCCGATCCAGATCAGCACGAAGTCGCGCACGCCCTTGGCCGCGCCGGTGCTCTGCTCGGCGATCGCGGCCAGGTTGACGTCGTTGCCGAAGACGACCGGGCTGCTCAGGTCGCGGCGCAGGTCGTCGAGCAGGCCACGGTGCCAACGGGGAAGGTCCCAGGCGAACGAGATCTCGCCGCTGACCGGGTCGACCAGGCCGGGGGTGCCGAGCACGACCCGGCGGACTGAGCTCATGTCGGTGCCGGCCTCGGCCGCGGCCTGCACGACCGCGTTGTGCACGACCCCGACCGGGTCGTCGGTGTCCTTGGTGGATTGCTCGACGCGACTCACGATGGCGCCGGTGATGTCGGCGCAGGCGGCCGCGACCCGCTCCGGGCCGACCTCCACGCCGATCACGTGGGCGCTGCCGGGCGTGACCGCGTAGAGCTGCGCGTTCGGCCCGCGGCCGCCGGCCTGCTCGCCGACCCGGCGCACCAGGCCTCGCTGCTCGAGGCGCTCCACCAGCTGGGAAGCGGTGACCTTGCTCAGCCCGGTCATCTCGCCGAGCTGCGCGCGAGTGAGCGGGCCCCGGTCGAGCAGCAGTTCCAGCGCGGCGCGGTCGTTGAGTGCGCGCAGCAGCCGAGGCGTGCCCGGAAGGCGGGTGGCGGCCATAACTACGTCCCCTAGTAACTAAATATTGTTTTCAGTTGGCTTCCGAGCCCGACGCTGTAGCCGCAGAGTAACCGTCGGCATCGTAGCCGTCCGCAGTGCACATCATCGACTCGGAGCGATCATGGCAGCTCGCGGGCCCAGTCAGCCACACTTACGCCCATCGAAAGGACAGCATGGTCATCGATCACGGTCTCCGTCGGCTCGCCCTCGGCACCATTCTGGGAGCGTTTCCAGGGCCGGCCGCGCCGCCGTGGGCGCTGTCGCTGCTCGCCGACGGGCTGGCCGGATACACGCTTTTCGGCGGCAACGTCGAGACGCCCGAGCAGCTCGCGACGCTGACCGCCGGGCTGCGGGCGGCACGTGGCGACATGCTGGTGGCGATCGACGAGGAGGGCGGCGACGTCACCCGGCTCGCGCACCGGACCGGCAGCCCCTACCCGGGCAACGCCGCACTCGGCGTGATCGACGACCTCGAACTCACCCGGGAGGTCTACACCGCGATCGGCGCGGAACTGGTCGCGGCGGGAGTCACCCTCGACCTCGCGCCGGTGGTCGACGTGAACACCGCGGACGCCAACCCGGTGATCGGGACGCGGTCGTTCGGGGCGTCGACCGCGCTGGTGGCCCGGCACGCGGCGGCCGCCGTCGTGGGACTGCAGGAGGCGGGCGTGGCGGCCTGCGCGAAGCACTTCCCGGGGCACGGCGCCACGGTCACCGACTCGCACCTCGCCCTGCCCACCGTGGACGTGCCGGTCGGCGTGCTGCGCTCGCGGGATCTGCCGCCGTTCGCGGCCGCCGTCGCCGCCGGGGTCCGGGCGATCATGACGGGGCACCTTCGGGTGCCCGCGCTGACCGCGGATGATCCGGCGACTTTCAGCCGGGAAGCGCTCTCTCTTCTACGCGGCGAACTCGGCTTCGGTGGCGTCGTGGTCACCGACGCGCTGGAGATGAGCGGAGCGGTGCTCGCGGCGGGCGGGATCGCGCAGGGGGCGGTGCGGGCCCTCGATGCTGGGGCTGACCTGCTGTGTCTCGGGTCGCGGGTCAATGCGGGGCTGATCGAGGCGATCGCGACGGAGATCGCCACGGCGGCCCGGGACGGGCGACTCGCCCTTCGGCGATTGGAAGAAGCGGTTTCCCGTACGGCGGAAATGGCGTCCCGGAGCGTGCCATCCGGAAGAGCGCTCTCACCCATCGGGGTTGCCGCCGCCAGGCGGGCCGTCGGCGTCCCTGCCGCCGGGCGGGCCGTCAGCGCCTCTGCCGCCAGGCGGGCCGTCAGCGCCTCTGCCGCCAGGCGGGCCGTCGGCGCCTCTGCCGCCAGGCGGGCCGTCCGCATCGAAGGATCACTTGACGGGTTCTCGGCGCCGCTCGTCGTGCAGCTCGACGCGGCTCAGTCGATCGCCGCGGGACGGGTGCCATGGGGGCTCGCGCCGCACACCTCCTTGGCTGATCCCTCGGCCCTGCCCGCCGGTCGGCCGGTCGTGGTGGTCGGCCGGCGGCTGCACAACTACCCGGCCGACCGCGCCCTGATCGAACAGCTCGCGGCGGCCCGCCCGGTCGTGGTCGTCGAGATGGGCTGGCCCTCGTCGTGGCGGCCGGCCGGAGTCCGGGCCTTCGTCACCACCTACGGCGCGAGCTGGGCCAGCGGCCGCGCCGTGATGGACCTCCTCGGCCTCGACTGACTCTCGCGTCACATCCATCTTGAACGCGTTCAAGTTCGTGTTCTACTCTGAGCTCAGGTAAGTTGAACACGTTCAAGAGAGGTGGTCCGATGGACCCGAAGGTCTGGATGTACCTGGTCTATCTCGCGGTCAGCGTGGGGCTGACCGTGTGGGTGGCGACCACGCTGTCCCGCAACGGGCTGGTCTTCCTCGCCGACGTCTTCGCCGACGAAAAGCTCGCCAAGGCCGTCAACCAGCTGCTGGTGATGGGCTTCTACCTGTTGAACCTCGGCTACGTGACCTTCGCGATGCGGTCCAGCGCCCAGGTCGACGACACCAGCAAGGCGCTGGAGACGCTCTCCACGAAGGTCGGCCTGGTGCTGCTCGTGCTCGGCGTCCTGCACTTCTGCAACGTGTTCTTCCTCGGGCGTTACCGTCGCGGCCGGCTCCGCCAGCAGCAGGGCCAGCCGCCGCTCCCGCCCACCGGCCGGCTGCCGATGCACCCCCAGCAGCCGCAGCACCCGCAGCACCCGCAGCACCCGCAGCGGCCGATGATGCCGCCGCCGGCCCCGCCGGCCCACGCATGATCGGCGCGAGCTCCGATCCGGCCGGTCACGGGGCCGGCCGGGTCGGGTCCTTCACCGTTCTCTACGACGAGAGCTGCCCGATCTGCCGCACCGCCCGGCGGTGGCTCTCCGGTCGCGCCCAGCTGGTGCCGCTGACCTTCGTGCCGGCCGGGTCGGCCACCGCGCGCGCCCTGTTCCCGGAACTCGATCACTCGGCCACGCTGCGGGACCTGACCGTGATCGGCGACGACGGCGCCTACTACGCCGGCGACGCCGCCTGGTTCGCCTGCCTGTGGGCGCTGGCCGACTACCGGGCCACCGCCGAGCGTTTCTCCTCGCCGCGCCTGCTGCCCGGCGCCCGGCGGTTCATCGCGGCGATCTCCGCTGTCCGCGAGCAGACCCGCTCCCCAGGGCCCGACGAGTCCGCCGCGGCGGACTACGGTGACCAATGTGACGACCGCTGCCACTGAACCCGCTTCCCCGGACCCCGCTCGGCGGGCCAGGGGTGAGCAGACGCGGCAGCTGATCCTCGAGACGGCGCTGCGCCTGTTCCGCGAGCGGGGCTATGCGGAAACGACCATGCGGGCCATCGCCAAGGAGGCCGGGGTCGCGGTCGGCAACGCGTACTACTACTTCGATTCCAAGGAACACCTGATCCAGGGGTTCTACGACCGCAACCAGGGCGAGATGCGGACGGCGTCCGAGCTGGTGCTGGCCGGCGAGAAGGAGTTCGCCGCGCGGCTGCGCGGGGTGATGCACGCCGGGATCGAGGTGAACGCGCCCTACCACGCCTTCGCCGGCACCCTCTTCAAGAGCGCGGCCGAGCCGTCGTCGCCGCTCAGCCCGTTCTCCCGGGAGTCGTCACCGGCCCGGGATGCCTCGATCGCCATCTTCCGCGAGGTCATCGACGGCTCGTCGGCCAAGCTCGACCCCGAGCTACGCAAGGAACTGCCCGAACTGCTCTGGCTGGGCTGGATGGGCGTGATCCTGTTCTGGGTCTACGACAAGTCACCCGACCAGCGCCGCACCCGCCGCCTCATCGACGGCGCGGTCCCGCTGATCGACCGCCTGGTGAGCCTGTCCCGGCTGCGGGTGCTGCGCCCCGCCCTCCGCCAGATCCTGTCCCTGATCGAATCGGTCCGCCGGGACGATTAGTCACTGCGGGTAATTGATCCACCTGTTCACGCTGAGTAACGCCGTAACGCAATATGAGCACCGCTGTCCGGCGATTTCCGGATCTGTCGCCTATGTTGGCTTAGCCGAACGGACATTTTGCGTACGGAACGCTTCCAACCCGGCCAAGTCGGCACGTAGCGTGATGTTCGCAGGTGGATCTGGGGACGTCGCGACGTCTCGGACTAACGGGACCAGTCCGAGCCTTCCGCGACCGAAACGGTGAGCCGGGCGCGGCAGACTTCGGGAGCAGTCCAGCCGCAGCCCGGCTCACGTCGTTCCAGAAGCTTCCGGTCAGCCGGCCCGACGCCGCCGCATCACGAGCGCCACCACCACAACCCCGGCCAGCAGCACCAGCCCAACGACGATCAGCGCCGGCACCAACACTCCAACCGGCTTGGGCAGATCGTCGTCCGAGCTAGCCGGCGGCGCCGCCTGAATCGCCCCACCGGACGCCCCGGCAGCCGGCAGCGGCGCGACATCGGCAGTGAGCGCTTTGACGACGTTCAACAGCCCATAGCCATAGGTGTCGTCCCGCCCATCCGCCCCAGCGTCATCCGCAGTGGCGGTAAGCCGGTGAACAACCTCAGCCGCACTCATCTCCGGGTACTTAGCCCGCAACAGCGCCGCCGCCCCACTGACAATCGCGGTCGCGTCACTGGTGCCGTCGCTGACCTGGTAGTCACCATCTTTGCCGGTGGACACGATCTGCTCGCCTGGAGCGGTCAGATCGACGTATGAGCCGGTGACGGAAATCGGCGCGATCTTCCGGTCCTTGCCATACGCACCCACGGCAAGCACTTCCGGGTACTTAGCCGGGTATTTGTCGACGTCCTTGCTCTTGTCGTTGTTGTTACCCGAACCAGCGACCAGCACGATGTCGGCAGCCTGGGCCTTCCGGATCGCCTCATGCAACACGTCATCGTCGGCCTTGATGAACGACATATTGATCACGCTGGCGTGTTGCTGGATCGCGAAGTCGACCGCTTTGGTCATGAACGTCGACGAGGTGAGGGAGTCGGCTGGCGACACGATCGGCAGAATCTTCGCCGCCGGGGCGATACCCAACACTCCCGCGCCGGATCCGTGCCCACGGCCCGCGATGAGTCCGGCCATAGCAGTGCCATGTCCATCGAGGTCTTCAGTGCCGCTGCGGCCGGCCAGATTGCTGTCCGTCGTATCGATGCCGGGAAGCAGCGCACCCGCGAGGTCAGGGTGGTCAGGGTCGACGCCGGAGTCGATCACCGCGACGATGACACCCTGGCCGCGGCTTATCTGCTGAGCTTCGGCGATCTTCAGATCCGTCAGGTACCACTGCCGATCACGAGTCGTGTCGGCGACGGCCGGCGCCGCGGTGACCCCCACCAGTGTGAGAGCAGCCGCAGCACCGGCCAGCACACGTCCGATCATCGACCGAAGCCAAGAACGCCGGGGCCGGGATCGTGCCGCACCTGAGTGTCATCGGGAGCGATCACCGGAGCCACGCCTTCGGCGGTCTCCCACTGCTCGTCCGCTTCCCCACCGATCAGCTCCTCGTTCTCGCCACGCTGCCCACGTCGGCCGGGCTGGCCTCCCATAGGCATCTGACCCGCGCCCGCACCACGGCCGCCACCAAGCCCGCCCTCACCAAGCACCGCGCCCGAAGGTAGGCCCCGACGCATCGACACCGCTCGCCGAGAACCTGACGCGCCCCGGCCGCCGCCCATTCCCGGCATACCGAGCCCGCCCACACCGCCAGACCCACCCAAGCCGCCGCCCGCGCCCAGGCCGCCGCCCGGAAGCAGTCCCATTCCGGTGGGCAGCCCACCAGGCAATCCACCGGTGCCAAGTCCGGTATTGGTCGGCAATCCCAATGTGGAGATCGGACCGGTAAGAGGCAATGAGGTCTGCGGGGTGGTGACTCCGCTAAGACCCGGACCGATGCCCAGCGAGGGGTCGGTTCCCGGATTGGTTCCCGGACCGGTGACCGAACCCACACCGTTCCCTGTTCCGGATCCACCGGTATTCGAGCCTGTTCCCGGATCTGGGAGCACCGGGTCATGGGGCACCGGGACCGGTATTGGCGTAGCTCGCACACCCGAGCCGGAACCCGAACCGCCCCCTGATGAGCCGTTACCGCCCAGTTCAGGTTCCCCAGGGTCGTTGATGTCGGAGCGCAGGGTGTACAGCGAAGGTGCCGTGATCTGGGAGCTGTGGTCGGCGATCGTGGCTTCCATGTCGCGCATCGCCTGCTGAGCCTTGGCGTCGTACTCGTCCTCGGCGTGGTCGATGAACCGTGGCATCAGGTCGGTGCTGACGCCCTCGCGGTCTCCGGACCACTGCCGGACGTCGGCCTGCGCCTTGCTGATTGCACCCATGACCCCGCGCAGCCCGGCATGGGTATTCGCCGCGGCGGTCATCGTCTCTTTCATCGAATCGAGCAGGACGTCGATCTGAGTGAGGAAGATCTTGGCGGAGTCGTTCTTCTCCGGTGGCCACGAGTCGGCCAGCTTCTGACCCGCGGCCTTCAGCCGGTCATGCTGATCCTGGACCGAGGTGGCCAGCGAGTCCCAGGCGAGCACCTTGTCCGCGCCCGTGCAGACATTGTCTGGCTCGATCATCGCCAAGATCGCCGGCAGGTTGTAGTTTTCCCAGTTCGCGCCGGCCATCAGACAGCTCCGTTTGTGCCATCGAGGGTCAGCGCCCGGTTCGCCGCCTGAGTCGCCTGCGCCATGAGGTGCTGCACCTCCTGCTGGGCCTGCTCTGAGTTCATGTCGACCGTGGCGAACTGGCGCGCGATCTGCTCCGCCACCGCGGCGAACACCCCGGCTGCCGTCTGATAGGCGCGCAGGTTGGCCTCGGCGTGCGCCAGCGCCTCCGCGTAGCGGACCTTGGCCTGATGCACGATGTCGCTCGGCGTCATGCGGGAGCCGAAGCCCACGCCCTGCCGATGAAGGTCGGCGCCCCGGCTCGCGATGTCAGCGAAACCGTTGGTCGACTGCTTCTGCATACCTGTTCCGAAGTCACCGACCCCGTCGGTGTCTATCTGCACTCCGCCGGACACGTTTCCTCCCCGTTCCCGAACCGCGACTCCCCATCATATCGATGGAGACAATCACTCTCTGCCCCGTTACCTACACACGACGGTAACGGCCGCCGGGTTCGAAGTGGACGGAGATCAACGCGGGGCGAAGCGGCGCAGGCGGAGGCTGTTGAGGACTACGAAGACGGAGCTCAGGGCCATGGCGGCGCCGGCAATCATCGGGTTCAGCAGGCCGGCGGCCGCCAGGGGCAGGGCGGCGACGTTGTAGGCGAAGGCCCAGAACAGGTTGCCGCGGATGATGCCGAGTGTGCGGCGGGACAGCCGGACGGCGTCGACCGCGGCGGTCAGGTCGTCGCGGACCAGGGTGAGGTCCGAGGCCTGGATGGCCACGTCGGTGCCGGCGCCCATGGCCAAGCCCAGGTCGGACTGGGCGAGGGCGGCCGCGTCGTTGACGCCGTCGCCGACCATCGCGACCGAGCGGCCGTTCGCCTGCAGGCGCTTGACCACGTCGACCTTGCCGGCCGGGAGCACGCCGGCGAAGACCTGGTCGATGCCGACTTCGGCGGCCACGGCCTGGGCCACCGCCGGGTTGTCGCCGGTGACCAGCATCGGTTCCAGGCCCAGGCGGCGAAGGGCGGTGATGGCGGTGGCGCTGCTCGGCCGTACGGCATCAGCAAGCGCAAGCCAACCGCGCGCCTCACCGTCGACCCGAACCTCGATCCACGTCGCCGCCGCCGGCCGGCCGGCGGCCGGCAACCGGACGGTCGCCGAGTCAGCCGCGGAAAGCGCAACCGGCGCGAGCCGAACGGTCGCGGAATCCGCGCCCGGCGCGAGCCGAACGGTCGCGGAATCCGCCCCTGGCGAAAGCCGGTCGGCCGCAGGGTCCGCGACCGGCGCAAGCCGGGCGGTCGGCAGATCGGTGGGAGGCGTTCCCGTGGCCACCTCGACCAGCACACCGTCGACCCGGCCGCGGACCCCGACACCGGCGGTCGCCAGGAAGTCGGTCACCGGCGGCAAGGTAAAACGCTCATTCGCCGTTGCGGCGACGGCCCGGCCGAGTGGGTGTTCCGACGCTGATTCGACCGCGCCGGCCAGTCGGAGCAGTTCGTCGTCGGTGATCCCGGTGGTGGGCACGATCGCGACCACCGACATCCGGCCGGTCGTCACCGTGCCGGTCTTGTCGAGGACGATCGTGTCGACGCGGCGGGTGGACTCGAGGGCTTCCACGCCGCGGATCAGGATGCCCAGCTGGGCGCCGCGGCCGGTGCCGACCAGCAGCGCGGTCGGGGTGGCCAGGCCGAGGGCGCACGGGCAGGCGATGATCAGCACGGCGACCGCGGCGGTGAAGGCGGCGGTCGTGTCGCGGCCGGTGCCGAGCCAGAAGCCGAGCGTTCCGGCGGCCAGGGCGATCACGACCGGGACGAAGACGGCCGAGATCCGGTCGGCGAGGCGCTGCACGGCCGCCTTGCCGTTCTGCGCGTCCTCGACCAGGCGGGCCATCTGGGCCAGCTGGGTGTCGGCGCCGACCTTGGTGGCGCGCACGACGAGACGGCCGCCGGCGTTGACGGTCGCGCCGGTCACCGGGTCGCCCGGGCGCACCTCGACCGGCACCGACTCGCCGGTCAGCAGGCTGAGGTCAAGGGCCGAGGCGCCGTCGATCACCACGCCGTCGGTGGCGACCTTCTCCCCCGGCCGTACCAGAAAGTGGTCGCCGACCCGCAGCTCGGCCGCCGGGATCTCGCGCTCCTCGCGAGATCCGGAAGGCAGCACCGTGACCGTCTTCGCGCCCAGCTCGAGCAGCGCCCGCAGGGCGTCGCCGGCGTGGCGTTTCGCGCGCGCCTCCAGATAGCGCCCGGCCAGCAGGAACGTGGTCACGCCCGCGGCCGCCTCGAGATAGATCGCGTCACCGGCGCTCGCGGTGAGGGAGAACGGGTGGGTCATGCCGGGCATCCCGGCATCGCCAAGAAACAAGGCCCAGAGCGACCAGCCGTACGCCGCGAGAGTGCCGACCGAGACCAGGGTGTCCATGGTGGCCGCGCCGTGCCGCAGGTTGACGAACGCGGCCCGGTGGAACGGCCAGCCGCCGTAGACCACGACGGGTGACGCCAGCACGAGCGACAGCCACTGCCAGTAGTCGAACTGCCAGGCCGGAACCATCGCGAGGACGATCACCGGAAGGCTGAGGACGGCGGAGACGAGAAGCCGGTCCCGAAGTGGATCACGGGCGGTCGAAGCCACGACCGGCTCAGTAACCGGCTCGGAAGCGGTATATCCGGTTTTTTCCACCACGGCGATCAGGTCGGCCGCGGTAACTGACCCAGGGACCGTCGCCCGCGCTTTCTCGGTCGCGTAGTTGACGGTCGCGGTCACGCCGTCGAGCCGGTTCAGCTTCTTTTCGATGCGGGACGCGCACGACGCGCACGTCATCCCGCCGATCTCCAGCTCGATCACCTGAGGCACGGGCCTAGTCTATACCCCCCTGGGGTACAGATCCCAGCACCGCCTCGGTGCCCGCGACCAGCACGCTCAGCCCGTGCTCGAACGCCTCGTCGGGATCCTCCCGCGGCGGACCCATCCCGGCCGCGACGATGATCGCCGACGCCATGCCGTCGAGCAGCTCCTGCTTCGTCTGGCCGGGGCGATCGCCGACTTCGCCTCGTCGGTGGAGCCCTAGTCCAAGATCAGCGCGATAATCTTCGCAGGTGACGACACGTGTGGTAGTTCTGGGAGCCGGCTTCGGCGGGCTCGAGTTGTCGACCGTGGTGGCCCGGGAGTGCGGCGACGCGGTCGAGTTGACCCTGATCGACAAATCCGAGGGGTTCGTCTTCGGCTTCTCGAAGCTGGACGTCATGTTCGGCCGGGCCGGCGCCGAGCAGGTGCTGCACCGCTACGCCGACATGGTCAATCCGGGCGTGCGCTTCGTCCGCGCGGAGATCACCGCGATCGACCCGGCGGCGAAGCGGGTGACGACCAGCGCGGGCACGTTCGAGGCGGACATCCTGGTGGTCGCGCTCGGCGCTGACCTGCACCCGGAGGCGACGCCGGGCCTGCTCGAGGGCGGCAACGAGTTCTACACCGTGCCCGGCGCGTTCGCCGCCCGGGACGCGCTCGACAAGTTCACCGGCGGCAAGATCGTCGTGGCGGTCACCTCGACACCGTTCAAGTGCCCGCCGGCGCCGAGCGAGACCGCGCTGCTCCTGCACGAGTTCCTCACCGAGCGGGGCCTGCGCGACTCGTCGGAGATCTCCCTGATCATGCCGCTGGGCGCGCCGATCCCGCCGTCACCGGACGCGTCCAAGGCGGTGCTGGCCGCGTTCGCCGAGCGGGGCATCGAGTGGCAGCCGGAGAAGCTGGTGCGGTCCCTCTCCGACGGGAAAGCGGTGCTCAGCGACGGCGAGGAGATCCCCTACGACCTGTTCCTCGGCGTGCCGGTCCACCGGGCGCCGGCGGTGGTGGTCGAGTCCGGGCTGGCCGTGGACGGCTGGATTCCGGTCGACTCGCTGACGCTCGAAACATCATTCCCCGAGGTGTACGCGGTGGGCGACGTGACCAGCGTCGGCACCCCGAAGGCGGGCGTCTTCGCCGAGGGCCAGGCGGCCGTGGCGGCGACCCGCATCGTCGCCACGATCAACGGCGAGACATCCGGCGCGGAGTACGACGGCCTCGGCGTCTGCTACCTCGAAATGGGCGCCGGCCAGATGGCGAAGGTGGAGGTCAGGTTCGTGGCCGGCCAGCGCCCGATCGGCAGCCTGCAGGGTCCCTCGGCCGAGCTGATGGCCGACAAGAGCGCCTTCGGCACCGAGCGGATCCGGCGCTGGTTCGGCCGCGACTGGGCGCCGTCGGCTTGATCAGTCGGAACGCCGGCCCGGTGCAGGAGGCATCGGACCGGCGTGCCAGAAGGCCGGCGTTAAAAGAGGATCAAGCCGCCGAGGTCTTGACCATCGTGCGGATCTGTCGCAGCAGCACCGACAGGGCGGCCAGCTCGGCCGGGGTGTCGTCGACGTTGCCCATCGCGTTCGACGCGCGGGCGATCGATGCCGCGTTGAGGTGCTCCCACTGCGACACCCGGTCGGGCGCCGCCGACTCCGCCGTCGTCGACTGGAGGACCTCGATGGTAAGGGCGGCGAGCGCGGCGTACAGGTCGTAGCGCAGCGCCATCCGGGCCAGGGTCTCCCAGCGGTCGCCGCGCGGGAGCTTCGAGATGTGTGAGAGCAACTGGTCGAACTGGAAGCGCTCGGACAGGACGAAGTAGACCTGGGCCACCTCGGTGTGGTCGCGGTCGGTCGCCGCGCTCGCGCTGAGCACGTCGAGCAGGCCGAAGCCGTAGTTGCACCAGGTGACCTGCTCGGCCAGGTCCATCGGCACGCCCTTGTCGAACAGCGTGGCCACGTGCTCGTCCATCGAGCGCCGCTCGACGCCACGCAGAACCGACGGCAGTTGCGGCAACAGCGCGCGCACGCCGGGCTCCAGCTTCGCGATCTCGCCGGCCACGTCGAGCGGCGAGCGGCGGGTGCTGACCAGCCAGCGGACGGCCCGGTCGAGCAGCCGCCGGGACTCGAGGAAGACGAGCGTCTGGGCGGACGTCGGCACCTGGTTGTCCAGGCCCTCGGCGGCGGCCCAGATGTCGGCCAGGCCGTACACCTCGCGGACCACCACATATGCCCGGATGACGTCGGCCGCGGACGCGCCGCTCTCCTCCATCGCCCGGTAGACGAACGACGTACCCCCGCGGTTGACCATCTCGTTGACCAGCGCCGTGGAAATGATCTCCCGGCGCAGCCGGTGGCCGGCCATCCGGCCGGCGAAGCGCTCGCGCAGCGGCGTCGGGAAGTAGCGCGCCATCACGCCGGCCGTCCAGGCCTCGTCGACCAGCTCATCGGCGAGGATGTTCTGCTCCAGCGAGATCTTGACGTACGACAGGAGCACGGCGAACTCGGGCGCGGTCAGACCGTCGCCCGCTTCGTAACGGCTGGCCAGCTCGGCGTCCGACGGGAGCGCCTCCAGCTCGCGGTTGAGCTGCCCGCTGGACTCCAGGTCGTCGAGCATGCGCCGGTGCACCGGCAGCAGCGAGTGGGCCTGCGCCCGCGCGTTGCCGAGCGCCATCGCCTGCTCGTAGTTGTCCCGCAGCACCAGCGCGGCGACCTCGTCGGTCATCGTGGCCAGCAGCTCGTCCCGCTGGGGCAGCGTCATGTCGCCGTCGGCGACCGCGCCACCCAGCAGGATCTTGATGTTGACCTCGTGGTCGGAGCAGTCGACGCCGGCCGTGTTGTCGATGAAGTCGGTAAAAATTCGTCCGCCCGAACCGTGCTTTCCCGAACCGCCGGAAGGACCACCGGCGAGGGCGAACTCGATCCGGCCGAGCTGGGTGAGCCCGAGGTTGCCGCCCTCACCGACCACCTTGACCCGCAGCTGCGACCCGTTGATCCGGATCGCGTCGTTGGTCTTGTCACCGACGTCGGCATGCGTCTCGCTCAGCGCCTTGACGTAGGTGCCGATGCCGCCGTTGAACAGCAGGTCGACCGGCGCCCGCAGGATGGCCCGCATCAGGTCGGTCGGGCTGAGCGCGGTGACCTCGCCGAGGTCGAGCGCGGCCCGCACCTCGGGTGAGACCGGGATCGACTTCGCCGTCCGCGGGAAGATCCCGCCCCCGGCCGAGATCAGCATCGCGTCGTAGTCGGCCCACGACGACCGGGGCAGGTCGAACAACCGCTGCCGCTCGGCGAACGAGGTGGCCGCGTCGGGGTTGGGGTCGAGGAAGATGTGCCGGTGGTCGAACGCGGCCACCAGCCGGATGTGCTGCGAGAGCAGCATCCCGTTGCCGAACACGTCGCCGCTCATGTCACCGACGCCGACCACCGTGAAGTCCTCGGTCTGGGTGTCCGTGCCGAGGTCGCGGAAGTGCTTCTTGACCGACTCCCAGGCGCCCTTGGCGGTGATGCCCATCTTCTTGTGGTCGTAGCCGGCCGAACCACCGCTGGCGAACGCGTCGCCGAGCCAGAAGTCCTTGGCCACCGAGATCTCGTTGGCGATGTCGCTGAACGTCGCGGTGCCCTTGTCCGCCGCCACCACCAGGTAGGGGTCGTCGTGGTCGTGCCGGACCACGTCCGGCGGCGGCACGATCTTGCCACTGTGGATGTTGTCGGTGACGTCGAGCAGCGCGGTGATGAACCGCTTGTAGCACTCGACGGCCTCGTCGCGGTCGCCCGGCTTCTGCTTCAGCACGAAGCCGCCCTTCGCGCCCACCGGCACGATCACCGCGTTCTTCACCATCTGCGCCTTGACCAGGCCGAGGACCTCGGTGCGGAAGTCCTCGCGCCGGTCCGACCAGCGCAGACCACCGCGGGCGACCGCGCCGAAGCGCAGGTGCACGCCCTCGAACCGCGGTGAGTAGACGAAGATCTCGAACTTCGGACGCGGCTGCGGCAGGTCGGGAATGGCCTGCGGGTCGAGCTTGAACGCCACATAGGACTTCGGCCGGCCGTCGGCGCCCCGCTGGAAGAAGCTGGTGCGCAGAGTGGCCTGGATCAACGTCAGGTACGACCGGAGGATCCGGTCCTGGTCGAGGCTCTCCACCCCGTCCAGCAGCTCGGTGATCTTTTCCACCAGCTCGCCGGCAAGCCGGCTCCGCTCCGACTCGCCGGCTTCCAGCCGGGGCGAGAAACGCGTCTCGAACAGCGTCACCAGCAGGCGGGCGAGTTCCGGGTAGGCGATGAAGGTCGATTCGATGTAGCGCTGGGAGAAGACGCCGCCGGCTTGGCGCTGATATTTGGCGTACGCGCGGAGCACCACCACCTGACGCCAGGTCAGCCCGGCCCGCAGGACCAGCTCGTTGAACCCGTCGACCTCGGCCTCACCACGCCAGGCCGCCGCGAACGCATTTTCCACCTGCGGGCGCACCTCGGCCAGCTCGCGGTGGGCGGCCGGTGGGAGCAGCCCGAAGTCGTACAGGTAGACGGTGCCGTCGGTGCGGCGGATCTCGTACGGCCGCTCGTCGACGACCTGGACACCGAGCGAGTGCAGGACCGGCAGCACGGCGGAGAGCATCATCGCCTCGCCGTACCGGTAGACCTTGAACCGCACGTCGTGATCGTCCGGCTCCGGCTCGCCGCCCTTGCCCGGGTGCCGCTTGCGATAGAGGTGCATCTCGAGCTGGCCGGGCTCCTCGAGCAGCTCCAGCTTGGCGAGATCTTGCATGCCCTCGTACGGCGTGTGCCCGTCCTTGTAGCTGTCCGGGTAGGCGGCCGCATAGCGGGTGAACAGGTCGCGGGCCGGCTCCTCGCCCAGCTTGCGCTCGAGCACCAGGGAGAAGTCGTCGTCCCACATGCGGGTGGCGTCGGCGAGCATCTCGGCCAGCGTGTTCGGGTCGACCCGGCCGGGCGGGTCGGCCGGGTCGGTCCGCACGATGAAGTGCACCCGGGCGAGCATCCGCTCGGTGACCCGGGTCGTGTAGTCGACGCCGATGCCGTTCAGCTCGCGGAGCAGGATCTCCTGCATGCGAAGGCGGTTGCCGGTGGTGAAGCGGTCGCGCGGCAGGTAGATGAGGCAGGAGATGAAACGACCGTAC
Source organism: Actinoplanes sp. NPDC026619 (assembly GCF_040638295.1). Classification (NCBI taxonomy): domain Bacteria; kingdom Bacillati; phylum Actinomycetota; class Actinomycetes; order Micromonosporales; family Micromonosporaceae; genus Actinoplanes; species Actinoplanes sp. NPDC026619. The sequence goes on along the minus strand of NZ_JBEZYA010000017.1, from coordinate 110,732 downwards.
CCATCACGCCGCAGGAAAAGCCGCAGCTGACGACGGCCCGCCATGCGCAGCACGCCGATCACGGCCTCGTAGAGGTCGTCGGTCTTGATCTGGAAGAGCTCGTCGCGGGGGTAGGTCTCCAGGATCTGGAGCAGGTCCTTGCCGGAATGGCCGCGCGGGGACAGGCCCGAGCGGTCCAGCACCTCCATCACCTTGCGCTTGACCACCGGCAGCTCGCGCACGCTGGTGCGGTAGGCCGACGAGGAGAACAGGCCGAGGAAGCGACGCTCGCCGATCACGTTGCCGGCCGCGTCGAAGAGCTTCACGCCGATGTAGTCGAGGTAGGCCGAGCGGTGCACGGTCGCCCGCGAGTTGGCCTTGGTGATCACCAGCAGCCGCTTCTCCAGGGCCCGCTGGTAAGCCTCCGGGGTCATCGAGGAGAGCTGCCGCGGGGTCGAATCGCCCCGCAGGATGCCCAGCCCGGTGCCGTCGATCGCCTTGAGCACGTCGCCGTCGAGGCGGTATTCCCGGTAGCCCAGGAACGTGAAGTGGTCGTGGGCCAGCCACTTGAGCAGCTCGACCGAGTCCGTGACGTCCTTGTCCGGAACCGGCAGCTTGGTCTCGGAGCCGCGCGCGGTGGCCAGCTCGTCGGCGATCACCAGGGCCCGCTGACGCATCCGCGGCCAGTCCTCGACCGCCTCGCGCACATCGGTCAGCACCCGGCGGACCTCGTTGTGCAACTGCTCGCGGGCATCGTCGCGCCGGATCGGATCGATCTCGATGCGGATCCAGCTCTCCACGAGGTCGCCGTCGATCGCGTCGTCGGGCTCCACGTCGGCGGCCAGCTCGGCCATCGCGCCCAGCGGCTCGCGACGCACCACGATCAACGGGTGCACCATCAGATGCACCTGCAACTGGTGCGCGGTGAGCAGGGCGATCACCGAGTCGACCAGGAACGGCATGTCGTCGGTGACGATCTGCAGAACGGTGTGGCACTGCTCGCCGGCCGGCGGAGTGATCGCCAGCTTCAGCTCACCGGGCAGCCGCACCGCGGCCAGCTCGCGATGCGCGACGGCGGCGTCGAACATCTCCTTCGCATCGAGCCCGACCAACTCCTCGTCAGGCGCGAATCGCCAGAACCGGCCGACCAGCGACGCGGTCGCGTGGTCGGCGCCGGCCACCTCGACGGCCTGCTCAACCAGGCGCTCGCCGTTCGGCAGCGGTTCGTCGAGCTCCCCGTCCTCGGAGGCGCCCAGGCGGCCGGTCAGGGCCAATCCGGGACCTTGGGAAAGATCTAAATCATCGACGGACGGATCAGATTCCGTCGCAGCCTCGTCGGCGACAGACATGGCCAGGCGCTCCCCTCACCCACGACACTGTGGGTTCGAACGTGTCGCCCACAGCCTACGGCTGACACAACGTCGGAGGATCAGACCCGTAGTGGGTTCGGGCCGAACGTCGCCGAAATAGCTCCACGTCACCCTGGCCGGGTCGGCAGGACGTGCGCCCTTTAGTTACCGTTCCGTAGCGTCGCCCCAAAGGCGTACCCAGAAAGAGGTGCTTCATGCTCTACCGCCGGCAACTGACCCGTTACCGAACGGTCGCTTTGGCGGCCGCGTTGACGCTGGTTGCGAGTGGTTTAGCAGCCTGCTCGAAGGACGGCCCGGACGACACTCTCAAAGATTTCCTGGCCGGCTGGCGCAGCGGCGACCTGACCCCGGTGGGCTTCGTCAGCGCGGACGGCGCGAAGGTCTCGGCCAACGACGTGGTGACCCAGCTGCAGGAACTCTCCGGTGACCTGAAGAAACAGTCGCTGGTGCTCACTCCGGTCGGTGACCCGAAGACGACCGGGGACATCGCCTCCGCCGAGGTCAAGCTGGACTGGACGCTGCCCGGCGGCACGCCGTGGTCGTACAACAGCACGGTTCGCCTCACCAAGCAGGGCAGCAAGGGCTGGCGGGTGGTGTGGGAGCCGCCTATCGTGCAGGCCGACATGGCCACCGGCGACAAGCTGCGGGTCCGCCGGGTCGCCTCGAAACGCGCCGACATCCTGGACTCTTCGGGCGCCCCGATCGTCACCCCGCGTGAGGTGGTCACGATCGGCGTCGAACCGCAGCGGGTCGCAAACTTGGCACAGTTGCAGAAGGACCTGGACGCGGCGTTCAAGAGCATCAAGGTCACGGTCGACATGTCGAACCTCGCCGACCGGGTCAAGAACGCCGACAAGGACGCCTTCGTCGAGCTGGTCACGCTGCGCCGCCCGGACTACGACAAGATCCGCAACAAGGTACGCACGTACCAGGGCACCGTCTTCAACGAGAGCACCAAACCCCTCGCGCCGACCCGGACCTTCGCCCGCGCCCTGCTCGGCACCGCCGACGTGGCCACCCGCGAGGACATCGACGCCAATCCCGACTCGGTCGCCCAGGGCGATGTGGTCGGGCACGGCGGCCTGCAGCAGCGGTACGACACGGCCCTGCGCGGCGCGGCCGGGATCTCGGTCGTGATCGCCCGGGAAGCGGCCGACGGCACGGTCACCGACTCGCAGCTGTTCAGCACCAAGCCGGTCGACGGTAAGCCGATCAAAATCAGTCTGGACACCAACACCCAGAACGCGGCCGACGCGGCCCTCGCCGCCCAGAAACAGCCCAGCTCGCTGGTCGCCATCAAGGTCAGCGACGGCTCGGTGCTCGCGGTCGCCAACGGGCCGGACGGCGGCACCGTCGACACCGCGCTGACCGGGCAGGTGCCGCCCGGTTCCACGTTCAAGACCGTCTCGGCGTACGGGTTGCTGTCGAAGAAGGCCGTCACCGCCGACACCGCCGTCGACTGCCCGAAGACGATCACCGTCGACGGCCGCGAGTTCAAGAACTCCGGTGGCGAGGTGCTCGGCAAGGTGCCGTTCCACGAGGACTACTCGAAGTCGTGCAACACGGCCTTCGTCAACCTCTCCGGCAAGCTCGGCGCGGCCGGGCTCAACGAGGCAGCCACCGCGCTCGGCCTCGGCGGCCAGTGGGATCTCGGCATCGACGCGTTCAGCGGCAAGGTCTCGGCCGCCGAGACCCCGACCGAACTGGCCGCGGCCACCTTCGGCCAGGGCGCCACCGCGGTCAGCCCGGTGTCGATGGCCTCGGTGGCCGCCGCGGTCGCCCGCGGCCAGTTCAAGCAGCCGAAGGTCGTGCTCGACCCGGCACCGGCCAAGGCCGTCGCGGACGGCGCCGCGCTCGACCCGGCCGCGATCACCGCGCTGAAGTCGATGATGCGCGAGGTGGTCACGAGCGGCACCGGTACGGCGCTGGAGGACGTCAAGGGCAAGCCGGTGTTCGGCAAGACCGGCACCGCCGAGTTCGACACCAACAGCAAGGACACGCACTCCTGGTTCATCGGCTACCAGGGCGACGTGGCCTTCGCGGTGATGGTCCAGAAGGGCGGCGCCGGCTCCGAGGCAGCCGTGCCGATCGTCGAAAACTTCCTGAACACCCTGAACAAGTAACCACTCGAGCCGGCGGCCCGCCCAGCGGGCTGGCGGCTGGGCTCAGGCGATGTCGGCCGGTGAGCCGAGGTCGAAGGCCGGCCGCTGGACCGGCAGCGAGAAACCCTCGCCGGCCGGGTTGTCGTCGGCGGAACGCGGGCGGAGCATGCCGGGGCGGGTGGCCGGGAGCGGGTCGGAGTCGAGGAGCGGCGCCTGGCCGAGCGGCCGGGACGCCAGCCGGAGCGGCTCGTCCTCGTCGTCCTCCTCCTCGTCCTCCTCGTCCCACTCGACCTCGGCCGACGCGTCCGCCGCAAAATCCGTCTCCGGCTCGGAGTCGGCCTCCGGCTCGTCGATGTCGGGGGTGACGGCGGGAGCCGAGGCGGCTGGAATCGAGGCGGCCAGGGCCGCGGCCAGCGGGCTGAAGGCGGCCGGGGCCGCGGGCTCCGCCGACTCCGGCTCACGAGCAACCGAACCCAGAGAAGCCCGGCCGGAGGTGGCCGGCGCCAGGGAAGCCCGGCCGGAGGCACCCAGAGCGGCCGCGAGCGGACTGAAAGCGGACGGAGCGGCCGCCTCCTCAGAATCGGACGCACGCTCGGCAGGGCGCCCCAGGGAAGCTGGGCCGGACGCGCCCAGCGCGGCGGAGAGCGGGCTGAACGCGGACGGAGCCGCCAGCTCCTCAGAATCGGACGCACGCTCGGCAGGGCGCCCCAGGGAAGCTGGGCCGGACGCGCCCAGCGCGGCGGAGAGCGGGCTGAACGCGGACGGAGC
>NZ_JBEZYA010000017.1:0-106416 GCF_040638295.1 Actinoplanes sp. NPDC026619 | reverse complement strand
AGCCGCCGGTTCGGCGGGGTCGGCGGGTCGGCCCAGGGAGGCTGGGCCGGAGGCGGCCAGCGCGGCGGAGAGCGGGCTCAGCGCCTGCGGAGCGGCCGGCTCGTCGGGCTCGGCCGCGAACTCGTCGGCGGCGTCATCGGCGGCCTCGGCGGCCTCGGGCTCGGGCTCGTGGGCGGGCGGGGCGGAAGCGGCCAGGGCGGCGGCCAGTGGGCTGAAGGACGCGGCGGCCTCGGGCTCCTCGGGCGGGGCGGGGCGGGCTGCGGCGCCGCCGGCCAGGTCGGCGCGGGCGGCGATCAGGTCGGGGCGGGCGGACACGGTGCGGGCCGCGGCCAGGCCGGCGGCGACCGCGTTGGTGATTTCCTCGGCGTACGAGCCGTCGGGGTCGTAGTCGGGGTCGAAAACGGTGATCTCGACGCCCAGGCAGTGCGGCGACTCGACCAGGCCGGCCAGCAGGATCTCCAGCTCGGGGAACGCGATGCCGCCCGGCGAGGGCGCGTCGACGGCCGGCATGACCGCCGGGTCGAGCACGTCGACGTCCACGTGCAGCCAGTAACCGGCGCAGTCGACCAACTGGTCGCGGGCCCACTGTGCGCTGCGGGCGGCGCCCTCGGCGCGCAACGCCGGCACCGGCCGGGTCACGATGCCGGCGGCCTGCAGGTCGAGGCGGTATTCGTCTTGAGCGCGGATGCCGAGCACGACCACGTCGATGTCGCGGAAGTAGGGGCGGCGGCCTTCGATCGAGGCGAGGTCGGGCTGGCCACGGCCGGTGACCAGGGCAAGGTCTTCGCCTGCGGCGGCACCCACATAGGACGCGTTGCCGGGGTGCCGGAAGTCGGAGTGGCCGTCCACGAAGACCAGGCCGATGCGGCCGCCGACCGCCTCGCCGAGCCGGTGCATGGCCACGCCCGAGCCGAGCAGGACCGAGCAGTCGCCGCCCAGGATCACCGGGAACTCGCCGGCGTCGAGGATCGCGCCGATCCGGTCGGCCAGCGCTCGTGAGTAGGCCGCGATCTGCTCGGCGTGCGCCACGCCGTCGCCCGGCCGCCAGTCGCCCGGGTCGTAACGCGGCGGGGTCAGGCAGCCGGCGTCGCGGGCGTGCAGCCGGGTCAGCAGGCCGTGGTCGCGGAGGGCTCCGGGCGCCTTGGCGCAGCCCGGCACCGAGGTCGCGGTCGGCGGGCGCAGACCGAGATTGGACGGTGCGTCGAGGACTGCGATGCGGCGCACGGAGCCTCCCGCCTAGAAGAGTGCGCTGGCCAGGGCCCGGCGGGCGCCGGCAACCGCCGGGTCGTCCGGGCCGGCCACGCTGAACAGCGACAACAAATGCTTGCGTACGGCGTCACGATCCTCGCCGGAAGTGCGCTTGACCAGGGCGACCAGTCGTTCATACGCCTTGTCGGCCTCGCCGCTGAGCACCTCGAAGTCGGCCGCGAGGCGCTGCGCGTCGAGGTCGTCGGGGTCGGTCTCGGCCTTGGCCGCCACCGCGGCCGGGTCGGCGCCGCTGACCCGGCGGTAGAGCCCGACCTGGGCCAGACCGGACTCGGCGGCCGCGTCGCTCGGCGTCTCGGCGAGGATCTTCTTGTAGGCCGCCTCGGCCTGGTCGAGGTCGCCGACCATCAGCGCGTCGTCGGCCGCGTCGATCCGCGGATCGGCGGGCGCCTCGACCGAGATGCCGCCGGCCTTGAGGACGGCGTCGACGTATTGCTTGACCTGGTGCTCGGGGAGCACGCCGGTGAAGCCCTCGACCAACTGCCCGCCGACGACCGCGACCACCATCGGGATGCCCTGCACGCGCAGCGCCTGGGCCAGCCGTGGGTTGGCGTCCACATCGACCTTGCCGAGCACCCACGAGCCGCCGCCGGCCTCAGCGAGGCGGTCGAGGATCGGGGACAGCTGCTTGCAGGGCTCGCACCAGTCGGCCACGAAGTCGAGGATGACCGGGGTCGACAGGGAGCGTTCGAGGACGGCCGACTGGAAGTTGGCCTCGGTGACTTCGATGATCGTTTCGGGTCCGCCGCCGGGGAAACTCGGCGCGGGCGGAGCACCGCCGGCGGCCGCAGCCGGTGTCTCAGCCGGGGCCGGGCGGCTGGGCGCCGCGGAAGGGGCCGGCGCGCGCAGCGCGCTGAGATCCACCGCGCCGCGGGTGAAGATCGACGGAGTGGTCCGTGGGTCGCTCATGGTTACCTAGTCTCGCACGCTGGCAAGGCGGTTCGGCGTGCCGCGGGGCGGCCGATATCGGACGTCACCACCGCACGTGCTGCCGATACTCGACCCCGCCGGGCCGTCGCGCAATATCAACAAGCCGACTGCGCCTTTCGTCCTGTTTGCGACTCAGAATCGGGCCGGCTCGCGGTAGATGCCCCACTCGGCCTTCAAAGCGTCACAGATCTCACCCAGGCTCGCCTCGGCGCGCGCCGCCTCGAGCATGTGCGGGATCATGTTTTCGCTGGTCCGGGCGGCGGCCACCATGCGGTTGAGGGCGGCTTTGACGCGTACGTCAGCACGCGCAGCGCGCCGATCGCCCAGCTCGCGCCGCTGCACCACCTCGACCTCGTGGGAGACCCGGAGAATTTCCAGTTCTTTCGCCACCGTGCTGGTGTGCGCGTTGACCCCGACGATCCGCTTCTCGTTCTTCTCCAGCGCCTGCTGGTAGACGAACGCGGCCTCGGCGATGTGCGCGGTGAACCAGCCGTCCTCGATGCCGCGCAGGATGCCGGCGGTGATGCTGCCGTCGTGGCCGAGCTCGCGGATGCGCGCGAAGATCTCTTCCGCCTCGGCCTCGATCCGGTCGGTGAGCTCCTCCACATACCACGAACCGCCGAGCGGGTCGGCCACATTGACCACGCCGGTCTCCTCCATCAGCACCTGCTGGGTGCGCAGGGCGATCTCGGCGGACTCGTCGGTGGGCAGCGCGAGCGTCTCGTCGAGGGCGTTGGTGTGCAGCGAGTTGGTGCCGCCGAGCACCGCGGCCAGGGCCTCCACGGCGGTGCGGACCACGTTGTTGACCGGCTGCTGCGCGGTCAGGCTGACCCCGGCGGTCTGCGTGTGGAACTTCAGCCAGAGCGCCTTCTCGCTGGTCGCGCCGTAGTCGTCGCGCAGGTGCCGGGCCCAGATGCGGCGAGCCGCGCGGAACTTGGCGATCTCCTCGAAGAAGTCGAGGTGCGAGTCGAAGAAGAAGCTCAGCCCGGGGGCGAACTGGTTGACGTCGAGCCCGCGCGCCAGCCCCAGCTCGACGTAGCCGAACCCGTCGGCCAGCGTGTAGGCCAGCTCCTGCGCGGCGGTCGAGCCCGCCTCCCGGATGTGGTAGCCGCTGACCGACAGCGGTTTGTACTTCGGGATCTCGCCCGCGCAATATTCCATCAGGTCGCCGATCAGGCGCAGGTGCGGCTCCGGTTCGAAGAGCCACTCCTTCTGCGCGATGTACTCCTTGAAGATGTCGGTCTGCAGGGTGCCGTCGAGCTTGCTGATGTCGGCGCCCTGCCGCTCGGCGGCCACCAGATACATACAGAAAACCGGGACGGCCGGCCCGGAGATCGTCATGCTGGTCGTGACTTCTTGCAGGTTGATGCCGCCGAAGAGCACTTCCATGTCGGCGGCCGTGTCGATCGCCACCCCGCAATGGCCCACCTCGCCGAGCGACTGCGGGTCGTCGGAATCGCGGCCCATCAGCGTCGGCATGTCGAAGGCGACGCTGAGCCCGCCTCCACCGGCGGCCAGGATCATCTTGTAGCGCTCGTTGGTCTGCTGCGCATTGCCGAACCCGGCGAACTGCCGGATGGTCCAGGTGCGCCCGCGATAACCGGTCGGATAAAGCCCGCGAGTGTACGGAAACTCGCCCGGCCAGCCGATCCGGTCGAAACCCGGGTAACCAACACCCTCCGGCGGCCCGTAGACCGGGTCAACGGTCGCCCCGGAGAGCGTGGTGAAGTCGGCGTCCCGCTTGCGCGCGGCGTCATAGCGCCGTTGCCAGCGCTCCCGGCCGGCGGCGATGTCGGCAGCATCCATGCAGCCATCGTAGAGCCAATACTGAACGATCCCTAAGGCAAAGTTGTCACATCCGGTGGTCGAGAATCCACGCTTGGGGATTGCCCTTGCGATAGAGCAGCTTCATGGCCAGGGGCAGCATCGCGTCGCGGATGGCCGCACCGACCGGCCCGGCGGTCTTCCCGCTGCCGTTGCGCCGGCCCGCCGCCACCACCCTCTCCACCCGCGGGCGACGAATCCGTTCGTACTCCGTCAGCGCCTTTTGGGTCTCGCCGGCTTTTGCCAGGCAGCGGCCGAGAACCACGGCGTCCTCGATGGCCATCGAGGCGCCCTGGCCGGCGGAGGGCGCCACCGCATGGGCGGCGTCGCCGGCCAGCACCACATGAGCCGAGTGCCAGACCGGGACCCGGCGCAGGTCGTCGGTGTTCCACGGGCCGATCGCCACGTCGGTGGCGCGGATGATGGCCGCGGCCGGGAAGGCGTCGTCGGCGAACAGATCGATGAGGTGGGCGCGCCAGGACTCGGCGGTGAAGTCGCTCGGGCGGGCCGGCTGCCGGCTCGGCGGGTTGGCGAACCACCACACCGAACCGTCGGGGGCCGGCGCCCAGCCGAAGAACGACCGGCGGCCGAAGGCCATGTGCATGAGGCCCGGCGTGCGGTCGAGCTCGGCGTCGACCGGGCCGGTGGTGAACCCGCCGGCGTTGAGCAGGCCGAGATAGGTGGGCGCCGGCCCGGCCGGGTTGAGCAGCTCACGGGTGCGTGATCGCAGGCCGTCCGCGCCGACCAGCAGGCCGGCCTCGATTTCAGGATCGCTGCCGAACGTCGCGGCGACCCCGCCCCGGCCCTCGGTGTAGCTCGTCAGGCGGCGGCCGAACTCGATCGGGATGCCGCGCTCGACCGCGGCCGCGTGCAGCGCGGCATAGAGATCGGCCCGGCGGATGGTCGTGGTGACCGTGCCGTCGGCGGCCGGGCCGCCCAGCGGTAGCACCGCCAGACGGCGGCCGCCCGCGCCGATCATGGCCAGCGACGGGGTCGGGAAGCCGGCGGCCAGCACCTTGCCCGGGTCGAGATCCAGGGCGCGCAGCGCGGCCAGGCCGTTGACCGCCACGGTCAGGAAGGCGCCGCGCTCGTCGGCGACCCCCTCCGGGCGGGACTCGAAGAGGCGGGCGTGCCAGCCGGCTCGGTGCAGGGCGATGGCGGCGACGGTGCCGGCGATGCCGCCGCCGGCCACCAGTGCTGTTTTAGTCATGCAATGACTATGCATAACATGACTAAGAATCGTCAACCCCGTAGACTGTGGCCGTGACATCGGGAGAACCACGCCGGTCGACGCTGGGCATGGTCCTGCTGGCGCTGCTGATGGAGGCGCCCACGCACCCCTACCGGATGCAGCAGCTGATCAAGGAACGCGGCCAGGACCAGTTGGTCAACGTGGCCCAGCGCAACAGCGTCTACCAGGCCCTCGACCGGCTCGTCCGGGAAGGACTGGCCCGCCCGGGCGGCAGCGCACGCGAGGCGGGGCGCCCCGAGCGGACGGTCTACGAGATCACCACGGCCGGCGAGGCGACCATGCGCCGGTGGCTGGACGACATGCTGCCGACGCCGGCGCGCGAGTTCCCGGAGTTCCCGGCGGCGCTCGCGTTCCTGGTGCTGCTGGCACCGGCCCAGGCGAGCGAACTGTTCAACCGCCGGATCGAGGCACAGGAGGCCCGGCTCGCCGCCGTCCGCGGGCAGGCCCCGCCCGGCATGCCGCGCATCTTCCTGATCGAGGACGAGTACCGCGCGGCCATGCTGGCCGCCGAGATCGCCTGGCTCCGGCAGGTGACCGAAGACCTGGACCGCGGCACGTTCACCTGGGACCTGGCGCTGGTCGAGCAAACGCTCCAGCAGTTCGGCTAGCCGGGAGTCGCATCGGCGACAGTCGTTGCCGGACGCACGCACTAGCCTCCCGTCCCATGGTCCGCAGCGTGCCGGAAAAGTTCCTCGTGGCGTTCTCACTGGCCGGGGAACAACGCGCGCTCGTCCGCGCGCTCGCCGAGGAAGTCGAGCGGCGATTGGGCGACTCCACGGTCTTCTACGACGAGTGGTTCGAGTTCTATCTCGCCGGCGGGGACGCCGATCTCAAGCTCCAGCGCATCTATCACGAGCGGTGCGAGCTGGCGGTGATCTGCATTTCCGGCGAGTACGGCAGCAAACCGTGGACTCGAGCCGAGCACACCGCGGCACGCGCCCGCTACATGGCGGCGGCCGGCTCGGACGATGGCGACCGGGTCCTGCCGGTGCGGGTCGGCGAGGGGGAGGTGGATGGCATTCACCTCAACCACATCGTCCCGGACCTACGTGATCGGGCCCTCGCCGACGCGGCCCAGTTGATCATCGACCGGCTGAGTTACGTGGCACCGGCAAGTACGAAACCTTCCGCGAGCTCCCACTGGCCCCAACGGAAACCACCCTTTCGATGGCCGATGGCGAACCACGGGGAAGCTCAGGCCGCGTTCTGCGATCTGTTGATGGCCAGCAGCCCACTGCGGATGCTGCCGATCCAGGGCACCGCGGAGACCGGCAAGTCCAGCCTGGCGAAACAGATGGAACGCAACGTGGCCGAATTGCTGCCGGCGCTGCGATGCGGCCGTTTCGACTTCAAGAGCGGCGTGGACGAACGGATCGAGATCGAGGCCTTCGCCGGATCGCTCGGGTTCACCGGGCCGGGCGGAAACCAGCTCAGGGGCGTGCTCAGTCAATTGCTGCACGCGCCCATCCCGACGGTGATCATCTTCGACACCTACGAGGAAGCCAGTGACCACGCGACGTGGCTGGAGCGGGCCTTCCTCCCGCAACTACGCCGAGCCGAATGGCTCCGCGTGGTGATCCTGGGTCAGCAGGTGCCGTCGGCCCGGGACGCGGTGTGGGAGTCGATTACGGCGCCGACCATCCCGCTCACCCAGCCCGACGCGCAGGCGTGGTTCGACTACGGCCGGCGAATGGAACTGGACGTAGAGTTCGACCTGGACTTCGTTACCAAGGTGCACCGGCTGGTCGCCGGTCGGCCGGCGGCGCTCCGCGGCATCTTCGATGCGGGGCGCCCATGACCGGCCTCCAGGATTCGCTGCGCATCCTCGAGGACGCAGCCGGCGACCCGGCGTTGATCTACCTTGCCACGGTCGACCTGAAGTATCCCGAGCTGTCGCCCGCGGAGCGGACATCCCTGCGGGCCGCACTCGAGGCCGCGGCCGTGCCGCACTGGTGCGACCCGGAGATTCTGGCTGACCTTCTCGATACCGGCCGGGCGCAAGCTGCCGCCCTCTGGGAGAAGTTGTTCCGGCTGGCCGTCGTCGAGTCGTTCCGGTCCCGGGGCGACTCGGCGCACAACGTACACAGCGCAGCCCGATCGGCAATCCGTCGCCGGCTCGCTGAGACCGACATGAACCATTTCCGCCTGCTCAGCAATCGCGCGGCCGTCATGCTCGCCGACGACCAGCGAGCGGCGGTCCGGATCGAACGGATCTATCACACGCTGTTGGCCGACCCCGACGAGGGCATCCGCACTCTCGAGCAGGCCAGCAGCGGCTGGATGTGGAGCGTCAGCCACGAGATTCGATTCGCCCTCCGGGCAGCTCTCGACGAGCTGGCCAACGAGGGACTTCTTGTCCCTCGCGCCGCGATCTGGGCGCGAACTCTGGTCTTGGCGCATCGTTTCGAGGTTGAGGGGGCTGCCGGCTTCCACGAGGCTCTCGACCATTTGCTGAACGAGGCGCGGGGCTACCACGACACTCGGCTGCTCATCGAGATCCTGACGCTCGTGGGCGAGTCGGCCGTGGCGAGCGGCGATCTCGACGGAGCGCTCGCGGCCTTCGAGGAGTGCCGGTCAAGTATGGCGGCGCTGGCCGCCGGTGATCCGGGCAACGCCCGATGGCAACGTGAGGTCGCGCTCGTCCACGCCCGGCTCGGGAACGTCGCCCACGAGTCCGAGGACCTGGACCGGGCAGGTGCGGAGTACGAGCAGTGCCGGGCCATCTTCGCGGCGCTGGCCGCCAATGATCCGGACAGCGCGAACTGGCGGGTGGGCCTGGCCAACGCCTACGCCAAGATCGGAGACGTGGCCGCGGAGAAGGCTGACGACCTCACGGCGGAGGATGCCTTTCATCGATACCAGTCGATCATGACGGACCTGACCAGACAGGATCCCGGCAATACCAGCCTGCAACGGAACTTGGCCGTCGCGTACAGCAAGGTCGGGAACGTCGCCCTCAGAAAAGGGGACTTCGACAGCGCCGAGGACGCATACCGGCGTTTCCAGTCGACCATGGCGGATCTGACAACGCAGGATCCCAGCAACAACGACTGGCAACGGGAGCTCGGCGTCTCCTGGGAGCGTCTCGGCGACGTTGCCTATCGCCGTGATCTGATCGACGGCGCACTCGCGGCCTACGAGATGAGCCGCTCGATCCGAGCGAGTCTGGCCGCACAGGATCCCGGCAATGTGCTGTGGCGACGAGACCTGGCTCTCGTCGCCGACCGGATCGAAGAACTGAACGGCAAAGCTAGAGGCCTTTGATGAGTTCCTCGGCGGCGGCGTAAGGGTCCAGCTCGCCGGCGGCGACTGCGGTGGCGAGGGTGCTCAGCGCCGTACCGTGCTTGAGGTCGCCGATGCGCGCACGCAGCGTGCCCAAGGCGATGGCCTCGACCTCGACGGATGCCCGTCGTTCGCGGCGGGTCGTGAGATTGCCGCTCGACCCGAGCCAGAGCCGGTGTTTGCCGATCGCCTCGACCACGTCGCCGATGCCCTCGCCGCGCACCGCCGTGGCCCGCACCACCAGCGGCCGCCAGTCGCCGGCCGCGCGTTCGCCGAGGCCGAGCATGCCCTGGATGTCGCGGTAGGTGGCGTCGGCGCCGGGGCGGTCGGCCTTGTTGATCACGAAGACGTCGGCGATCTCCAGGACGCCCGCCTTGACCGCCTGGATCGCGTCGCCCATGCCCGGGGCCAGCAGCACCAGCGTGGTGTCGGCGAGCGAGGCGACCTCCACCTCGGCCTGGCCGACGCCGACCGTCTCGACCAGGATGACCTCGCAGCCGGCGCCCTCGAGCACGCGGACCGCCTGCGGCGTGGCGGCCGACAGACCGCCCAGCTGGCCGCGGCTGGACATCGAGCGGATGTAGACGCCCGGGTCGGTGGTGTGTTCCTGCATGCGGATGCGGTCGCCGAGGATCGCGCCGCCGGTGAACGGGCTGGACGGGTCGACGGCGAGCACGCCGACCCGGACGCCGTCCGCCCGCAACGCCTTGACCAGCTCGTTCGTGGTGGTCGACTTGCCCACCCCGGGCGAGCCGGTGAGGCCGACCACCTGGGCGTGGCCGGCATAGGGGGCGAGCGCCGCGGCGACCTCGGGCAGCGCCGGGTCGCCGTTTTCCACCAGGCTGATCAGCCGGGCCACCGAGCGCGCGTCACCCTCGCGCGCCCGCGCGACCAGGGTCGGGACGTCGCGATTCCGGCTCACGCGGTGGGGACTTCGATCAGGAGAGCGTCTCCCTGGCCGCCGCCACCGCAGAGGCCGGCCGCACCGAAGCCGCCGCCGCGGCGCTTGAGCTCCAGCGCCAGGGTCAGCACCAGGCGGGCGCCGGACATGCCGATCGGGTGGCCGAGGGCGATCGCGCCGCCGTTGACGTTGACGATGTCCTCGGCGACGCCGAGTTCGCGCATCGACTGGATGACGACCTGGGCGAACGCCTCGTTCATCTCGACCAGGTCGAGCTCGTCGGCCGACCGGCCGGCCTTGGCCAGCGCCTGCTTGATCGCGTTGGCCGGTTGGGACTGCAGCGAGCTGTCCGGGCCGGCCACGTTGCCGTGCGAGACGATCTCGGCGAGCCAGGTGAGGCCCAGCTCCTCGGCCTTGGCCCGGCTCATCACCACGACCGCGGCGGCGCCGTCGGAGATCGGCGACGCGGAGGCGGCGGTGATCGTGCCGCCCTTGACGAAGGCGGGACGCAGCTTGCTCAGGGATTCCGCGGTCGAGTCGGGGCGGACGCCCTCGTCGGTGTCGATCAACGCGTCGGTCTCGCGGCTGCCGCCGGGGATCGGGACGATCTCCTCGGCGAAGTGACCGTTTTTCTGCGCGACGGCGGCCCGCTGGTGGCTGCGCGCGGCGAACTCGTCCTGCTCCTCGCGGGTGATGTCCAGCTTGGCGCCGCTGTGCTCGGTCGACTCGCCCATCGAGATGCCGTCCCACGGGTCGGTGAGCCCGTCGAAAGCGGTGTGGTCGCGGACCAGGACGTCGCCGAACTTCGCGCCCTGCCGCTGGTTGAGCAGCAGGTGCGGGGCGTTGGTCATGGACTCCATGCCGCCGGCCACCACGATGTCGAACTCGCCGGCCCGGATCAGCTGGTCGGCCAGGGCGATGGCGTCGAGCCCGGAGAGGCAGACCTTGTTGACCGTGACCGCGGGCGTGGTCATCGGGATGCCGGCCTTGACGGCGGCCTGCCGGGCGGTGATCTGACCGGCGCCGGCCTGCAGGACCTGGCCCATGATGACGTACTGCACCTGGTCGGGGCGGACGCCGCCGCGCTCGAGCGCGGCCTCGATGGCGTAACCGCCGAGCTCGGTGGCCGGGAGGTTCTTGAGGTTGCCGAGCAGCCGGCCCATCGGGGTGCGGGCGCCACTCACGATTACCGAGGTGGTCACGGTTGATCGCTTTCTCGCGGGGAATCGGCCGGGGAGCTTGCTTTGCGGCCTGAACGGTGGTTCAGGTAAGACTACTTAGATGAATGAGGTGTCACCTAGTGCCCACTGAGCCCGACAATCTCACATCACTCAATGTTGATCTTCTTCGTATAGATCACGTCGGGATCGCGGTATCTGATCTTGACGAGGCGCTGAAGTTCTACGCCGACACCTTCGGCATGCACTGTGTGCACGAAGAGACGAACGAGGATCAAGGTGTACGGGAAGCGATGCTCGCCGTCGGCGACGGCACCGGGCCCCGCCTGCAGCTTCTCGCTCCGCTCCGGCCGGATTCGGCGATTGCCAAGTTTCTCGACCGCAGCGGCCCCGGCCTGCAGCAACTGGCCTACACCGTGGCCGACGTGGAGGCGACGACCGCCGCGCTGAAGGCCCGTGGCCTGCGGGTGCTTTACGACACACCGCGGCGGGGCACGGCCGGTTCGCGCATCAATTTCGTCCATCCGAAGGACGCGGGGGGCGTTCTGGTGGAATTGGTGGAGCCTGCCTGATTGCTCCTCTTCCGGGTGAATCCTCCTGACGAGAAACCATTTGGCCTGGCAGGATCGGTGGCATCGAGCGCGACGACCGCGGCCTCGATCATCCATCCCCGGATACAGCAGGTGGCGGCACGGCGAACCGGCGCCGCCGGACGGTCCACGTGCGATGCCCGAACGGCGGACGTCGCAGCTCAAAGCTGATCTACGTGTCCTTTCTGATGCCGGTCCGCTCTTGCGTGGCTGGTGCGTCTTCGCCAGGATGGCCCAATGCCTCAGCAGCAGGATCAAAATTTGGCATTTTTCGACGGTGCAAACTCGCAGCACGATTTCACTGTCGTTCTCCGCGGCTATGACCGCGGCCAGGTGGACGCGCACCTGGGCCGGCTAGTCGCCGCGCTCAACCAGTCCGAGCAGGCCCGTGGTGAGGCCGAGCAGCGGATGAACGACGCGCAGCGCCGGCTGCGCCAGGCCGAGCAGCGGCTGAACGCGATCGAGCAGAAGCTCGCCGACAGCAACAAGCTGCTCGAGGAGAACAACCGGCCAACGCTCTCCGGTCTGGGCACCCGGGTCGAGCAGATCCTGCGACTGGCCGAGGAACAGGCGAACGACCACCGTAGCGAGGCGAAGCGCGAGTCCGAGGGCATCCTCTCGGCCGCCCGGCTCGAGGCTCGCGAGATCACCGACAAGGCGCGCGCCGAGGCCGCCGCCATGAAGGCGACCGCTGAGCGCGAGGCCGGCCAGGTTCGCACCCACGCCGAGCGGGAGGCGGCCGAGGCCCGCGTCCAGGCCCGGCGCGAGGCCGACACCCTGCGCTCCGACGCTGACCGGGAGACCAAGCAGCTGCGCACGGTCACCGCGCACGAGGTCGCCGAGCTGAAGTCGACCGTGGAGCGTGAGGTCGCGTCGATGCGTGCCACCGCCGAGCGGGAGATCACCCAGCTGCGGGCGAAGACCTCCCGCGAGTCGGAGGAGAAGCGCGCCGAGGCGACCAAGATGCTGACCGACGCCCGCGACAAGCGTGACAAGGACCTGCAGGCCCTGGCGCTGGAGATCGCCGAGCGGCGGGAGAAGGCCGAGGGCGAGGAGTCCCAGCGACACGCCGCCCAGGTCAACGCGACGCAGAAGATGGTTTCCGAGGCCGAGGAGCGCGCCCGCGCCGCGGAAGACCGCGCCAAGGAGATCGAGCAGCGCGCCGAGCAGCGCCGGGTCGAGTCCGAGCGCAACGCGATCGAGACCACCGAGAAGGCCCGGGCGCTGTCCGAGAAGACGGTCACCGAGGCCCGCTCCGAGGCCCAGCGCCTGATGAGCGAGGCCCGCACCGAGGCCGAGCTGACCACCCAGGCCGCCAAGCGCGAGGTGGATGACCTGACCCGCCAGAAGGACCAGGTCACCAACCAGCTCGGGCAGATGCTCTCCGGCCTGTCCGGCCTGGTGCCGGGCGTGGGCGCGGCGGCCAAGCCGGCCGCCGTCGCCGAGGCGTCCGCCGCGGTCGCCAAGCAGGCCGAGGCGCCGGCCGCGGAGAAGAACGGCTCGGCCGAAAAGCCGATGCCGGCCAAGACGAATTCCTGAGGCGTTCGACACGGCTGCCCCGAGTTGCGTACCCGGTAGGAGTACGCAACGGTGGAACGGTCGGCCGCGAACGCATTGACGCGGGCCGTATCGGAGTTTCTCCGGTACGGCCTGACTCGTTTGGCGCGCGTAGCCTTGCTCCAGCAAAGCCGGGTCAGACAAATCACAACTAGGCGCATACTCCGGCCAGGACGGTGTGTATCGGTCCGTGACGGGACGATGTGTATGTGAGGATGGACAGCATGTCGCACGGCGGTGAAATCTTCGGTCTCGGCGGAGACGCGGCCACCGAGCCCAACTTCGAGACCGCCCTGCGGGGTTATGAACGGAAGCAGGTCGAGCGGTACGTAACACGGGCCGAGAACGAGATAGCCGCGCTCGCCACCGAGCGGGAACAGGCGTACTCGCAGATTCAGGGCATGGCCGCGCAGATCGAGCGTCTCCAGCAGGAGATCACCCAGGTGCGCCGCCAAGGTGGCATCGGCCCGGAGGTCTCGTTCCGCCACCTGGGCCCGCGGGTCGAGCAGATCCTCGCCATTGCCGAGGAGCAGGCCGAGGCGATCAAGGCCTCCGCCACTGACGACATCGCCGCCCGCCTCGCCGAGGCCGAGCGGATCCGCGCCGAGGCCGACGCGCACGCCCACGACGCCATGCGCGACTTCGAGGTCGCCCTGGCCGCACGCCGGGCCGAGGAGGAGCGGGCCGACCGGGGCAAGCGCGCCGCGTCGGAGAAGGCCCTGATCGCCGCCCGTCAGTCGGCCGAGCAGATGCGGGCCGAGGCCGAGTCGACCCTGACCCGGGTCCGCGCCGACGCGCAGCAGCTCACCGAGAACACCGCCCGTGAGGCGCAGCGCGCCCGGGCCGAGGCCGACGGTTATGTGCAGTCCACCCGCATGCAGGCCGATCAGGAGATCAAGGCGCTGCGCGAGAAGGCGCAGCTCGACCTGGCGTCCCAGCGCGCCGACGCCGACCGGTCGCACAACGAGCTCAAGGCCACTGTGGAAAATGAGCTCGCCCAGCGCCGCCAGGAGGTCGTGCAGGAGCTCGCCCAGCTGCGCACCGGCGTCGAGAAGCAGTGCGCCGACCTGCGCAGCGAGGCGGATAAATACGCCGAAGAGGTGCTCCGCAAGTCGGACGACCAGGCCACGGCCGTGCGCAACGAGATCGCCGCGCAGCAGGAGAAGATCGCCAAGGCCGGCGCCGACCTCGAGGCCGCACAGGTCAAGGTGGTCGAGGCCGAGCGGCAGGTCGCCGAGGCCCAGGAACGGGCCCGGGCGAGCGAGCGGGAGGCCGACGCGGTCAGCAAGCGGCTCGATGAGGTGCGTGGTGAGCTCGAGGTCGGGCTCAAGCGGGTCGAGCAGGCCAAGCGGGACGGCGAGGCCGCCGAGCGGCGTGCCATCGACGTCCGCCGCCAGGTGCAGAAGGAAGCGAAGCGGGTGGCCGAGCTGGCCGCCGCCGCGGTGATGGCGGCCGCCGCCTCCCCCGACGACGAGCAGGACGAACCCGAGGCCTCGGTGGCCGGCGGTCCGGTGGGCGCACACGCGGCCGCGGAGCTGGGCGGCGCGCACGCGGCCGTCGAGCCGGCCGCGCCGGCCAAGGTCTCGGCGTCGGCGAAGGTCACTGTGCCGCCGGCCAGCCGGGTCGGCGCCGACGCCGAGTAGTCGCATGTAGCGCGCGTGCGATAACGTCCCCGCCGAATCCATCGGCGGGGAGGATGTTGCCGGGTGAGCGAAGAAGAAGACGTCGCGATCGAGGAACCACCGGTGGTGGAGCCCCCTCGATTCGGCACGCCCGGACCGCCGCTCGACCGGCGCAACCCGTTCATGATCGGCCTGCTCGGCGGGCTCGGCGTCATCCTCGCGTACGCCCTCTTCCTGGGCCTGCGCAACGCGGCGTCCATTTTGGTGCTGATCTTCATCGCGATGTTCCTGGCGATCGGGCTCAACCCGGCCGTCGAGCGGCTGCGCAAGTGGGGCCTGCCGCGCGGGGCCGCGGTCGCGATCGTCACGCTGGTCGTGCTCGGCCTGCTGGTCGGCGGCATCATCGCGTTGATACCGCCGCTGGTCACCCAGACCAACCAACTGATCAGCAACGTGCCCGACTACATCCAGAGCCTGCAGCGCAACGAGACCGTCAACGACCTGGTCGAGCGTTACCACATCACCGAGAAGATCACCAGCGCGGTGAACCCCGGCACCGCCGGGGCGGCGGTCGGCGGGGTGGTCGGCGGCGCCAAGCTGATCTTCGGCACGATCTTCAACACGCTGACCGTGCTGGTGCTCACGATCTATTTCATGGCGGCGTTCGACCGGCTGCGCGAGTCGGCGTACTCCCTGGTGCCATCGTCGCGACGGCCACGGGTGCGGCTGCTCACCGACGAGATCCTCACCAAGGTCGGCGCGTACATGGTGGGCGCGCTCGCGATCGCGGTGCTGGCCGGGGCGAGCACCTGGGTGCTCGCCATGATCCTCGGGCTGGCCTATCCGTTCGCGCTGGCCGTGGTGGTCGCGGTCTGCGACCTCATCCCGCAGATCGGCGCCACCCTCGGCGCGGTCATCGTGAGCCTGGTCGGCTTCGCCTCCTCGCTCACCGACGGCATCGTCTGCGCGATCTTCTTCATCGTCTACCAGCAGGTCGAGAACTACCTGATCTACCCGGCCGTGATGCGCCGGTCGGTCAAGGTCAGCGACGTGGCGGCGGTGGTCGCGGCGCTGCTCGGGGTGGCGCTGTTCGGCGTGGTCGGCGCGCTGGTGGCGATCCCGATGGTGGCCGGCATCCAACTGATCATCCGGGAAGTCGTGGTGCCTAGTCAGGAGGCCCGCTGAGCTGGCCGGGGACGGGCACGTCGGCGAAGGCGGCGACGGTGCGGTCGGCGTACGCGTTCATGTCGCCGCTCTCCATCGGGCCGTCCCAGGTCCGCGGCAGCGGAACCGGGACGCCTGGCGCCACCCGCCGGACGACCTCGTCAAGCACCTTCTCGGCGTCGCCGACCCAGAGATGCTTGCCCCCTTTGACCGGGACCACTTCCGCCTTGTCGCCGAATTTCTCGAGCGCCTCCGCGGGGCGTAGGTAGTCGTCGAACTCGGGGATCACCGCGGTCAGCGGCTTGCCACTTGCCGCCCAGGCGTCCAGATGCTCCGGCCGGGAGAAACGCAACGGCGGCGACAGCAGAATCGCGCCGGTGATCGCCGGGTCGAGGCCGTGCATCAGGGTCAGGTCCGTTCCGAAGGACCAGCCCAGCAGCCAGATGTTGGGCAGCTCCGCGAACTCCGCGTATTCGATCGCGGCGGCCACGTCGTACTTCTCGTCGACCGCGTTGCCGAAGGCGCCCTGAGACGTACCCCGGACGCTGCTTGTTCCTCGGGTGTTGAATCGCAGCACCGCGAGGCCGGCGAGAGCCGGCAGCCGCCACGCCGCCTTGCGGAAGACGTGGCTGTCCATCATCCCGCCGTGCGTCGGCAGCGGGTGCAGGCAGACGAGGGTGCCGACCGGCTCCCGGTCGAGCGGACGAGCCAGCTCGCCGACCAGGGTCAGGCCGTCGGCGGTGTGCAGCTCGATGTCCTCCCGGTGTGCCGGGAGGATCGAGTTGGCTCGAATTTGATTGCTCATGAGGAGATCTTTACCCATACCTTGGGGCGTTGCGCGAGCGCTCCACATCCGGGCTGCGCCGGTCACGTGCTTTCCAGCAGCCGGTGTGCCAGTGCCGGCGGTCGGTCTCGTCGCCGCGGCCGTCGATCGGCCAGGCCACGATGTGCGCCACGCCCGGCCGGATCTCGTGCATGCACCCCGGGCACCGGTACGTCTTGGTGGCCGCCCCGCCGAAGATCGACCGCACCATCCATTCCCCGTCCTGCCACTGCTGGACGCCGTGAATGCCCTTCCGGACGCGCTCGTCGGTCAGGTCATCGGGGGTGCTTCCCTCGGGGCGGCGAGGGCGGTTACGGCGGGGACTCACTTTTCAAGAGTACGTAGTGACCCGCGAGTAACCTGCGTCATAGACTCCCGACATGACGGCTACTCACGTTCCCGGTGTGCCGGTGCTCGAAGACGGCGTGCTGATCTCGACAAACCCCGCCACCGGTGACGAGGCCGGCCGTGTGCCGGTTGCCGACGACAAGGCCGTCGTGGTGGCCGTCGAACGCGCCCGGGAAGCCGGCCTCTGGTGGCAGGCCCTCGGGTGGGATGGCCGCAAGGACCGCCTGCTGCGCTGGCGCTCGCTGATCGTCCAGCGCATCGACGAACTGGCCCAGGTCACCAGCCTGGAGACCGGCAAGCCGACCGCCGACGCGATCATGGAAGCGGTCGCCGCCGTCGAGCACCTCGACTGGGCGGCCCGCAACGCCAAGCGCGTTCTCGGCCCGCGCAAGATGCGCACCCGCCTGCTGCTCGCCGAGCACTCCGGCCACCTGGAATACCAGCCGTACGGGGTGGTCGGCGTGATCGGCCCGTGGAACTACCCGATCTTCACGCCGGTCGGCCCGATCAGTGGGGCGCTGGCCGCCGGCAACGCGGTCATCTTCAAGCCCAGCGAGTACACCCCGATCGTCGGCCAATGGCTGGTCGACACGTTCGCCGAGGTGGTGCCCGAGCAGCCGGTCATGCAGGCGGTGCACGGCCTCGGTGACGTCGGCGCCGCGCTGTGCCGCTCCGGCGCCAACAAGATGGCATTCGTCGGCTCGACCGCCACCGCCAAGAAGGTGATGGCCGCCTGCGCGGAAAACCTGATCCCGGTGGTGATCGAGGCGGGCGGCAAGGACGCGCTGATCGTCGACGCGGACGCGGACATCCCCGCGGCCGCCGAGGCGGCCGTCTGGGGCAGCATGACCAACGCCGGCCAGACCTGCGTCGGCATCGAGCGGGTGTACGCGGTGGCCCCCGTCTACGACCGGCTGGTCGAGCAGATCGTCGCCAAGGCCGGCAAGCTGCGCACCGGCGAGGAGATCGGCCCGATCACCATGCCGCGGCAGATCGACATCATCCGCGAGCACATCGACGACGCGCTGGCCAAGGGCGGCCGGGCGGTGCTGGGCGGCGCTGACGCCGTACAGCCGCCGTATGTTTCGCCGACCGTGCTCGTTGATGTGCCCGCCGACTCCAGCGAGATCCGCGACGAGACGTTCGGGCCGACCCTGACCGTCACCAGGGTGGCCGACGCCGACGAGGCGATCCGGCTGGCCAATGACACGCCGTACGGGCTGGGTGGCGCCGTTTTCGGCAAACGCAACGCGGTCCGCATCGCCCGTCGGCTGCGCTCCGGCATGGTGGCCGTCAACGGGACGCTCACCTTCGTCGGCATGGGCAACCTGCCGTTCGGCGGCGTCGGCGACTCCGGCTTCGGCCGCATCCACGGCGAGGACGGGCTGCGCGAGTTCGCCCGGGCCAAGTCGATCACCGTCCGGCGGGCCCGGTCGCTGCTGCCGTCGATGACCTTCGAGCGCACTCCGGCCCAGGTCAGGCAGATCGTGAAGGCCGTGCGTCTGCTCTACGGACGGCGGTCCTAAGCTGAGCGGGTGGATCACCCCGCCGTCAAGGTAAAAGGCCTGCACGTCAGCTACGGCTCCACGCCGGTGCTGGTCGACGTGTCGTTGATCGTGCCGGCCGGCCGGGGCGTCTGCGTCACCGGCGAGAACGGCATCGGCAAGTCGACCCTGCTGCGCTGCGTGAGCAGCCTCCAGCAGCCGGACGAGGGCGAGATCCTGGTCTTCGGCGACCCGCCCGGCGCCACCCCCGAGTTCTGGCGGGCGGTGGTCACCACCGTCGAGCCACCCACGTGGTACCCGGGTCTGACCGTCCGCGAGCACGCCGAACTGGTCTGCCGCGCCCACGGCCAGGACGCCGACGAGCTGGGCGTCGACGAGGCGCTCGAGCGGTTCGGCCTGGCCGGGCACGCCGACGCGATCCCGCCGTCGCTCTCCTCCGGCCAGAAGCAGCGCCTCACCCTCGCGGTGTCGCTGCTGCGGCCCAGCTCCCTGCTGATCCTCGACGAGCCCGAGCAGCGCCTCGACCCCGACGGCCGGGCCGAGGTGGCGGCCCTGCTGGTCGAGTACGTCAAAGGCGGCGGCTCACTGCTGATGGCCAGCCACGACGAGGCGTTCGCGACGGCCTCGGGCGCGGAGCTGACGACGATGGAATCGCTGAGCGCATGACCCGGCACCTCCGTGAGCTGCACGCTCAGGCCGCAGGCGAGGGCATGCGAAGGAGGGGCTCGGCGTGACCGCCGTCCCTCTGGCCCCCGTCCGCCGCTGGATCCTGCGGCGTCAGTCGGCGCACCGCGAGCGCGGGGCCACCGCCGGCAACATCTACTTCACCGTGCTGTTCATCGCCGTAGTCGGCGGCATGCTGCACAAACAGCTCGCGGTGGTCTTCTGGCCGACCCACCCGAACGCCTCCGGCCTCGCCGCCGCGTCCCTGATCCCGGTGCTGTTCGGCCTGCTCTATCTGGCCTTGCGCCGCTTCGGCCCGCTCGCGCTGAGCCGCCCCGCCGCATCCTGGCTGCTCCCCGCCCCGGTCAGCCGCCGCCGCCTGCTGCTGCCGTCACTCCGGCTCACCGCCCTGGTGGCGGCGATCATCGGCACGCTTACCGGCCTGGCGATCCTCGGCCACGGCGCGCCACGCACCCTCGGCGGCGAACAGGTCGGCCTGCTGGCCAGCGGCGCCGCCCTGCTGGGCGTGGTGCTGCTGCTGATCGCACTGGCCGCCCAGGCAGGCGGCCGCTGGGGCGATCGACTCGACGCGGTGGTCTCGCTGCTGCTCGCGGCCGGCCTGGCCGGCCTGGTGGCCGACGCCACCGGCAACCATTCGCCGGCGGCCACGGGGTGGCCGACAGCCAGGTTGCTGCTTCCGCTGACCGGTGCGGTCGCGCTGGTCGTGGCGGTGCTCTTCGCGCTGGCCGTACGCGGTTTGGCCCGCACCCCCAACGAACGCATCCTCGAAGCCGCCAAAACCGCCGGAACCCTCTTCGACTCGGCGTTCGGGATGGAGCCGTCCTTCCTGACCGACATGATCGAGCGGCGCTACTGGACACACCGGAAACTGCGCTCGATGCGGCTGCCGACCCGAGTGCCCCTGCTGGTCGGCCAGGACCTCCTGCTGGTGGCCCGGCGCCGGAGCCGCCTACTCTGGCTGGTGCTGGCGGCCGCCCTGCCGCTGCTGCTCGAACACGCGCCACACTGGCTGATCGGCGTGGCCGTGCTGATCGGCGCCATGCTGGCCGGCGCGACCGCCGCCGGCAACGTAAAGACCGACGCCGGCAACCCGGTGCTGCTGCGCATCCTCGGCCTGAGCTCCCGCACCGCCGTCCTTCAGCGCATGTGGGTGCCCGGCGCCCTGGCCGCCCTGTGGTCGGCACTGACCCTGAGCCTGCTCTCGGTGCTGGGCAACCTGCCGCCCGGCCCGTGGTGGGCGCTCGGCCTGGCCCTGGGCCCGGTGGGCGCGGTGGCGACGGTGCGGCGCGCGAGGGTCGGCTTCGTCCGCAACGAGCTGCTGCCCCTGGACACCCCGATGGGCACGGTCTCCACCGGCCCGCTGGTCAACGCGGCAATCGGCCCCGACGCCCTGCTGCTGGGCCTGCCCGCCCTGGTCGAAATAGCCCAGTGGAACCACCTGTCCTGGCTGACGGTCCTGGTCCAGGCGGTGGTCGGCGGCCTCGGCGCACGCGCCTACCTGGCCGGCACCACGTCCCCCGACCGCGTCGAACTGCACGCGCTGCGCTGACTCACCCCACCTGGCGGGCCCGGTGCAGGGCCAGGACGGCCGCCATGATCGGGCGCGGGTCGCCATAGTCGCCGGTCATGAACAGGTCCGGCTTCGGCTGGACGCTCGGCACCGAGCCGGACAGGTCGACGGTGCACCGGATGGTCGACGGATCGACCGCGCCCTCGAAAGCCACCTCGTAGGCGTCGTCGCCGACCGCCGTGATCTGACTGATCCGCACCGCGCTCACTCCTGCCACACTCCCGCCGATACATATTTCTCGATCCATTGGCTGTTCACGTCGTAGGAGCCGCCGTCATAAGGGTCCCGCACGGTGAATGTCCCGTCGCCGCGAGGCTCAAGCATCACCATGTGGCCTCCACCGGGCACCTGAGCGACCGCCGCCATCGGCCCGTCCTCCGCTTTGCGCACGGCATCCTCCGGAGAGGCGAAATAGCCGCTCTTCCATCCGCCGCCGTCCCGCTCGTTCATCTCATTGCTCAATGCCGACGGATTGGACCAGTCACCGAGCTGCGCAAGAAGCCGCTCCTGCGGAAACCTCCCTTCCGACAACATCTCCCCCGCCGCCGACACACACGACCCGTCGGTGATCTGCTTGACGGCCCCGCCCTCACGATGGTTGAACCCCTCATCGAACCAAGGCCCCGACCCCGAGCCGGCGTCATGACGGAAGTGCTCGCCATACAGACGCCCGCCCGAGTCGGCCTCGCGCCGAAGCTCCGCCGAGGGGTCCAGGTGCTTGGGGGTGTAGACCTGCCGGTCATCGCCCGCGGTCGGCGGTCCCTGCAGTGGAGTGTCGCCGGAGGACGCCCCGCCCTGATCGCTTGCGGTCGCAGTCTTCGTCTCAGCCGCCTTCGTTTCAGGCGTGCTCGTCACGGGCGCCTTGGCCTCGGGCGTTTTAACCTCAGGCGCCTTGGTCTCAGACGCCTTGGTCTCAGGCGCCTTGGCCTCCGGCGCCTTGGCCTCCGGTGCCTTGATTTCGGGCGGCTTGAGGGCCGCCGTGTCGGCCTTGCGGGCGGGGTCGTTGTCGGCTCGGGCGGCGGCGTTCTCGGCCTTCTTCTCGCGGTGGTCCACGGCCTCGCCGGCGTCCTGCCTGGCTTCCTTGTCCGCGCGGAAGTCGTCGAGTTTCTGCTGGGACTCCGGGCTCGGTTTCAAGCCAGTCGGTTCGCCGGAATTGTTCCGGTCGGCGGTCTCGGTGGGCTTCGTGCCCTCGCCGGCGCGCTGCTGCGGCGGCGGCGCCGGGTCCTTGCGCTGCGTCTGCTCGCCCGCGGGCGCATTGCGAGAGGCCTCGCGCGCGGCCTGGTTCTCAGCCTTCTTCTCGCGATGATCGACCTGTAGTCCGGCGTCCTGCCGGGCCTCCTTCTGCGCACGGAAGTCGTCCAGCTTCTGCTGGAACTCCGGCGACGGCCGCAATCCCGGTGACTCCGGCGAGGACCCGTTCCGCCCGGTCTCGTTCGGCCGGACATTCTCTCCGGCCCGCTGCTGAGGCGCCCCCACCCGCTGCGCGTTCTCGGCCCGCTGCGGGTTCTGCGCAGCGTTTTCCGCACGCGCCGGCTGCCTACCGGCCTCCGCGCGCTGGGCGTTTTCCGCACGCGGCGGCTGGCTACCGGGCTCAACACGCTGGGCGTTTTCCGCACGCTGTGGCTGTCGGCCGGCCTCCGCGCGCTGGGCGTTCTCGGCGCGCGGTGGCTGCTGTGCGACGCGGGCGGCCATGTTCTCGGCCTTCTTCTCGCGATGGTCGACCAGCTGGCCGGCGTCCTGTTTCGCTTCCTTCTGGGCGCGGAAGGTGTCCAGCTTCTGCTGCATCTCCGGACTCGGCTTGACCGATTCCGGCGGATTCGGCAGCGGAGGCGGGGTGTCCGTCCGATTAGGGGTGTCGGCCATGAGGACTCATCGTCGATACCCCGGCGGGTCCAACCCGATCTCTCGCCCGATCGGCGGTGGCGTCGCCTTCTCCTTGGGCGGTTGAGACGACTCGTCCGAGCCGGCCTTCTTCTTGTCGGCGGCCGGGTCGACCGGCTCCGGCCGGTTTCGCTGGCCGGACGCGGATCCTTCGAGCACGGGCGCCTGCTGCGATTCCTTCAGCTTGTGCAGGTCGGACGTCTTTTTCTGGACTTCCGGGTCGGGCTTGGGTGGGTTGTTGTCCCTGGGCGGCGGCTTCGGCTTGTCGCCTTCGGGCTGAAGCTCAGACATTCGTGTCCTCCCTCGGGCCGGCAACGAAGAGTTCCTGGATCCAGTCTCCGCCGGTGCGGAACGTCTCGGTCACCGCGATGGCCAGCCGGTTGGCCCAGGCCGGCGAGTCCCTGGTGGATCCGGCCGCCCGCTCGAATGCCGAGGGCATCTCGGCGCCGAACACGATGCGTCCGCGGGCGTCCGGACCGGCGAGGTCGACGCCCATCCAGAATCGCACCCAGTCGAGCTGCTCGGCGATGGTGTCGCCGGCGATGTCGCGGCCTGCTGCCCGGCCCCAGTCGGCCACGCCGGGATCGGCCGCTGCCTCCTGCGGTTGGGCGAGCAGAAAATCAAGGACCGGACCGCAGCGGTACGCCGGTGCCACGAACTCCGGCTCCTCGACCGGGCAGCCCGTCCGCAGCGTCGCCACCACGTGCGCGGCCAGCGCGAACGGGTCGGTGCCGGTGCCGAGCGCGGCCGAGCGGGTGCCGACCGCCGCCTCGACCGCTTGGGACAGCGTGCAGTCGAGGTCGCGGGGGTCGAGGCGGTTGAGGAAGGCGCGGTGCTCGTCCCAGAGGAGCGGGCGCGGCTTGCCGGTCAGGTGGGCGACGACCAGCGCCTCGGTGAACAGCGGGAGCCACGGGTGGTCCTCGATGATCCGCTGGGCGGTGCGGATGGTGCGCAGCGTGCACGCGTCGGCCAGGCACGAGGCGCCGCAGGTCGAGCTGCGCCGGCCGATGATCGGGGCGACCTCGGCGGTCGGGGTGCGGCCGCCTCGTTCGCGCTTGGAGCCGTCCGGCATGCGTACCAGAACGGGCCGGTCCATGCCGTCGGCGAAGGTGGCCGCCGTGCCCGGCGGCAGAGTGACCAGGAATTCGGACTGCCGGTCGGTCAGGTTGACCGTCGCGCCGACCGCCTCGCGATCGTCGGCGGCGGGCAGGCGGTGCATGAACTTCACCGCGGTGTTCTTGATGACGTCGGGCACGAGCTTGCTCGGGATCTGCTCGGCGATGATCAGACCTTCGCCGTACGCGCGGATCTCCGCGAGGAGAGAGGCGAACAGCTCGACCGCATGGGCCGCCGGTCCGGGTTGCTCGGTGCGGCGCAGCAGCCGGTGCGCCTCCTCGAAGACGCTCAGGTGCCGCAGGCCCAGCTCCAGCCGCTCCGGGTGCTCCCGGGTCTCCACCCGCAGATGCTCGGTCAGCTGGATGAGCAGGCCGCCCATGAGGAACGCCTTGTCCCGGTCGTCGCCCACGTCTTCGATCTCGAAGACGACGTTGCGCCGCATCAGTTCCGCGAAGTCCAGCGGATGGCCGCCGTCGAAGAACCGGCCGGTCGTGCCCAGGCGCAGGCTGGACAGGCGCACCTTGATGAAGCCGCGGACGTTGTCGGTGATCTCCTTGCCGTAGCCGATCTGGTCGACCACCAGCTCGGCGACGCGCTGCAGGTCGCCCAGCGTGGGGTAGCGCGGCCGATGGCCGGCCGTCCGCGGCTCGCCGAGCGCGAGGTCCCAGCCCAGCTCCTCGTAGCAGCGGGTCAGGGCCGCGGCCAGCACCTGCGGGAAGGGTTCTTCGGCCTCGAATGCGGCGAGGAACAGCGATCGGGTCAGGTCGAGGTGGGTCTGCAGCGGGAAGCCGGCCGCCGGTTGCAGCGGATTGAAGCCGGCCGGCGGCGCAAACGGGTCGCCGGGCCGGATCGTGATCACGTTTTCCGAGCCGATCCGGTCGGCCATCTGCCGGTACTCGGCCTTGGCCGGCTCGACGACGAGCCACGGCAGACGCTGCGCGCTTGCCGATTCGAGCAGGTGGCGGACGGTCTGCGACTTGCCGGAGCCGGTAGCGCCGCAGACGAAGGTGTGCCGGTTGAGGCTGCCGCGCGGCAACTCCATCGTGCCGACCGCGGTGTCGGTCCGGTCGAGCACCGATCCGGCGGTCAACGCGCCGGGCCCGCTGTCGGCGGTCTCCGGTGTCACGTCGAAGTCGGAACGCATGACGTAGCGCAGGCCGGGGACCTCGTCGGTCGGGGCGACCGCGAGCGAGGCGAGCAGCGGCGAGCCGGCCAGCACCGGCGAGTCGGGCACCTCGTCGAGCGCCAGCACCTTGTCGAGGTCGCCCACGATGCCGGTCGGGACCAGGGCGTAGGGCTGCTTGCCGAGATCGGCCGAGGCGCAGACCAGCCCGGCCACCGCCTGGGCCGCCTGCGCCGTTTCGCCGCCGGCCAGCAGGTGCACCCGCCACATGCCGGTCGAGCGGCCCTGCTGGAGTTCGCGGTGGCGGCGCTGGAGCCGGGCCGCGGCGATCGCGTGTTCCGGCGACTGCGCCTTCGACTGGGCCTGGCGCTCCTCCAGGGCCACCTGCCGAGCGGTCTCCAGCACCTCGGCCTGCGGCACCGGCTCGGCCAGCACGAACCAGGCGAACCCGGCGTGCCAGACGTGCAGCAGGCATTCGTCGAGCGTCGGCCGCGGATCCTCGTCGCGCAGAGTCGGGTCGTCGGCGAGCAATCCGTCGGTCAGGCCGGCCACCCGGGTCCAGTGCGGCACGGCCCGCAGAGCCGACAAAAGATCATTTGACGGGTACGGGTGACCCAGCGCGCCCGGCGGCAACGACAACGGGACTCGGCCGTGGGCATCCGTCTCCCCGGCCACCCCGCCGGACGCGAACACCTCGACCGGCTGCCCGGCCGACCGGCGGTGCCAGCCGAGCAGCAGGCTCGCCTGGCCGTGGTAGGCCGACACGATGCCGGCCAAGCGCTGCCGGCGGCCGGCGTCGGCGCCTTGGTCGTCGCGGGCCGAGGGCGGCCGGCGGGGCAGCTCGAGCACCCGCCGGGCCGGCAGCCCGGCCAGCAGGTCGGCCGCACCGGTCACTGCTGGCCGCCCCAGGGGCCCTGGTAGGGCTGTTGTGGGTACTGCGGTTGCGGCTGGCCGACCGGTGCCTGGCCCCAGCCCGGCAGCGACGGGCCGGCCGCGGTCTGCGGGTTGGCCTCGTGCGCGGCCAGCGGCTGCGGCTGGGAGACGGTGACCTGGCTGGGCTGGCGGGTGGCCGGGATGACCGCCTCGGTGGGGTCGGGCAGCGGCGGCAGGTCGAGCGGGCCCATCGAGACCCGGGGCAGCGTGATGATCGCCGGGTCGACCTCGACCGCCTGGATCACCGAGCCCCGGCCCTGGCCCTTGACCAGGATCATCGCGTACTCCGGGAGGTCCTGGAGCACGCGCGGCTCGAGGGCGTACTCATAAACCCGCTGGACCGAGCTGGCGTCGCTCCAGTTGGTGCCGTTGGCCGTCGACTCGGTCTGGCTCCAGTTGCGGGTCTTGCTCCAGTTGGTCCCGTACGACGTGGTCCGGCCGTGGCTGCTGTAGCTCTTGCCGGAGTTGCCGCCGTGCGTCTCGGACTCGCCGATCGTGTCGGCCAGCGTGTGTGTCTCGTTGCCGCCGAGCGTGCGGGTGAGCTGGCTGAGCACGAACTTGTGGCCCTTGCCGATGTATTCCGCGGCCTGGTTGGCCTCCTGGTGGTTGCCGAGCCGCATCAGCGCGACCTCACCGCCGCCGATGGTGTGCAGCGACTCCTCGCGCAGGTGGCCGAAGAACAGCACCAGGCGTACGCCGCGGCGCTCGCACAGGGTGCTGAGCTTCTCGATCGAACGGTGGTTGACCTCGTCCGCGCCGAGCAGCACCAGCGAGCCCATCGGCGCCGACTCGCGCCGCACCTGCCGGGCCAGCCACTGCACGATCAGGTCCTTGAGCAGCTCGTTCTGCGCGTTGCCGCCCTCGCCGTCGGCGATCAGGCAGGTCAGATCGTTGAGGTCGGGAGTGGACGACTCCAGGCCCATCGACTCCAGCGGCTGCAGGAACGCCTCGATCCGGCGCAGGTGCGCGTGCATCTGCCGACGGCTCTCGTCGGGCTGCAGGTCGAGCAGCCGGCCGCTCTCGTCGGCGGTGAGCGCTGCCTGCACCGGCCGGTCGGTGAGCACCCGCAGCGCGGCGAGCAGCCGGGCCATCGTGATGGTCGGGGCGAGGATCTCGCAGATCTCGCGCAGCAGCAGGCCGTCCTGGTGGCGCTCGGCCCGGTTCGCGCCCTGGGCGTCGCCGTACATCGCCTCGACCAGGCAATCCACCAGTTCGGTCGGTTCCAGGCCGGCGACCAGGTCGAAGCGGGCCAGCTCGGACGGCAGCCGCAGCTCCTGCACCGAGCGGTTGGTCATCGCGGCGAGGTCCATCAGCTCACCGCACAGCGCCTCGCCGGTGAAGTCGACCAGCGTCATGTGACCGCGGGTGGCCAGCAGCGAGCCGCCGAAGATGGTGAGCACGGCCTCCCAGCCGTACGTCGTGCCGCCGATGATGTCGACGCGGCGGGTGCCGGGCGACGGGGTCGCCGCGGCCCACTCGGTCATCGCGTCGACCGACTGCTGTTGCTGGTGCTCGAACCACTGACGACGGTTGTCCCAGTCGGCGAACTGCGCCGCGTACTGCCCCTGGGTCTCCTGCTGGGCGGCCTGGATGGCGTTTTTCGCCATGGTCGGCTGGACGCCGAAGAAGATGGCGCCGGCGACCCCGGCGGCCAGGGCGATGAACGCGAAGAGTCCCACCGCCGCGCCGCCGCCGCTGCTTTGCGAGGAGGCGATGCCGCCGCAGCAGCCGATCACGAAGGCGAGGCCCACGCCGGCGCCGAGCGAGATCAGGATCCGCTTGGTCAGGCCCCGCTGCGCGCGGTTGAGCCGGTCGAGGAGATGACCGGGCACCGGGGCGGGCTGAGGTGGCGTTTCCATGAACTTCCGCCGGTAGAGATTCCGGTCGTTGAAGATCCAACCGAGACGCTCACCGGGCGTGGCGAGCATCGGGAGTGGACTGGACTGGGGCACGACGTCCGTCATCGGCGCGGGGCCTTCCGGGCTGGCGAGGGTTAGTGTTCATTGGAGCCCACCACTGAGCGTGTTGAGAAGACAACGTACATCTAGGGTGTACGTTTCTGGTCGATCGATGAACCCGCCTGTCCGAACGGTGACCGTTGCGGTGCGGCTGGGGGGAGAAAAGCCGTGAAGTGGTTGTTGCTGCTGATTGTCCTGCTGCTGATCGCCGGCGTGGTCGCGGCGCTCCTCAACACGGTCGGCGAAACCCGCTTCTTCCTCCGCCGGCGCCGTCCGACCTGGGATCGCGCCCGGCCGCAACCGCGCTGCCTGCAGTGCCGCGGCACCGGCTGGATCAATCAGGAGCCCGAACGCACTCTGAACTTCGTCGGTGACGGCTTCGAGGACCGACACGCGCCCGCGAAGATTTGTCCCACTTGCGGGGGAACGGGCGTCGTGCCGAACCGCTAGAAAAGCGTGAGCTCGTCGCGTTCCATGCCGCGCAGCTTGTCGTAGTCGACGACCACGCACCGGATGCCCCGGTCGGTGGCCAGCACGCGGGCCTGCGGCTTGATCTCCTGGGCCACGAAGACGCCGGTCACCGGGGCCAGCAGCGGGTCGCGGTTCATCAGTTCGAGGTAACGGGTCAGCTGCTCCACGCCGTCGATGTCGCCGCGGCGCTTCACCTCGATCGCCACCGAGCCGCCGTCGGCGTTCTTGCAGAGCAGGTCGACCGGGCCGATCGCGGTCATGAACTCGCGGCGGACCAGGGTGAAGCCCTCGCCGAAGGTCTCCGGGTGGGCGGCCAGCAGCTCCTGCAGGTGCGCCTCGACGCCGTCCTTCTGCAGGCCCGGGTCGACACCCAGCTCGTACGAGGTGTCCTGGAAGATCTCCTCGAGAGTGATCCGGAGCTCCTCGCCGGCCTTGTTCACCACCTTCCAGACGCCCGGTGCCTCCTGCAGCTTGCAGGGCGGGCTCATCCAGTTCAGCGGTTTGTAGGCGCGGTCGTCGGCGTGGATGGAGACCGAGCCGTCGGCCTTCACCATCAGCAGCCGGGTGGCCGGTGGCAGGTGGGCGGACAACCGGCCGACATAGTCGACGGAGCATTTCGCGATGACCAGGCGCACCGGACGACAGTAGCGGACCCGTCGCCGATCTCCGCACGAGCGTGCGGGTGCCATGCTGGATCTGTGCTCGAAGCGCTGACCGGAACCGGCCTGGCGGCATCCGCCGGTTTGAATGCCTACATCCCCTTGCTCGTGATGGGCCTGCTGGCTCGGTTCTCCGACCTGATCGACCTTCCCAGCGGCTGGTCCTGGCTGTCCAACGGCTGGGTGCTGGTCATCCTCGGCGTGTTGCTGGCGGTCGAGATGGTGGCGGACAAGGTGCCGGTGGTCGACCACCTCAACGACGTGGTGCAGACCGTCGTGCGGCCGACCGCGGGCGGGCTGGCGTTCGGCGCCGGCTCGACGGCACAGACGGTGACGGTGAGCGACCCGGGCTCGTTCTTCTCCTCACACCAGTGGGTGCCGGTCGCGGCCGGTGTCCTGATCGCACTGTGCGTGCATGGATTCAAGGCGGCCGCGCGGCCGGTGGTCAACGTGAGCACCGGCGGATTCGGGGCCCCGGTGGCCAGCACCGCCGAAGACATCGGCAGCGTGCTGATGTCGCTGCTCGCGGTGCTGATGCCGGTGTTGGTCCTGATCGGAATCGCGTCGCTGGTCTGGGCCGGGGTCGCGGTGGTGCGCCGGCGCCGGCGGAAGAGAGCTCTGGCCGCTTCCGGCGCCACACAATTGTTTGGTTGACTGCTTTGGTGCCCGCCCTCGCCGTGCCTCTCTTCGCCCTCACCTGGTGGGCCGCCTGCTGCCTGATCGGGCGGGACCCGGCGCGGGGCGCGCTGGTGCGGTCGGCGGCGGCGCTCACGGCGTACGCCATCGGGGTTGTGGTCCGGACCGCGTGGCCGGATTCGCCGCTCGCTCAGATCCTGCTCTGCGTGCCGGCGTTGTTCTGGGCCGGCGCAGCCGTGGCCCTGCTGCCGCGCACCCTGCCGGAGCGTCGCCAGATCGACATCGGCTGGCTGGTTCTCTCGGTGTTCTTCCTGGCCATGGTGGTGGCGCTGCCGCCGGCCGGGCGGCTGGTCTCGCTCGCGCCGCTGGCCGGTGGCCTGGTGTTGCTCTGGCGGTTCCGTGATCAGGTGCAGCCGCCGATGGTGCCGGCCGCGCTCACCGTGGCCGCCACGCTCTACGGGGTCGGTCTGGTGGCGCTGCTGCTGCCGATCGATCTCGGCTCGCCCTGGCTGGTGATCGCCGCGATCGGGCTCGACCTGATGATGCTCGGCTTCCTGGTGGCGGTGGAGAACGCGCTGCAGGTGGGCGAGCGGTTGCGGGCCGACCTGATCCGCTCGATCACCGCGGCGGCGCTGGCCACCGTCGTGGTCGGCCTCCCGACGATCTTCTCGATCCGGGCCGCCGACTCGGCGACCGTGACGTTGTTGCAGTTCACGCTGGTCGCGCTGGTGATGACCGGGGTCGCCCTGATCGGGCCGCTGCGCCGGCTGCTCGACCGGCTGGCGTTTCGTGGCGACGAGCGGTTGCGGCAGGACCGCAGCACCCTGCTGCTGCTCGCCGAGGCGCTGCCCCGGCGCCGGCCTCGGCATCGGCTGATCGCGACCCGGGAACAGGATTTCCTCCGGTTCACCCGGCAGGCGCTGGACAACTACGGCGATCTGGGCCGGTTGATGCGCAGTCCGCTCACCGACCTGCCGGCCGTGGACCAGGAGCGGCCGCTGGCCCGGGCGGCCGAGCTGCGGGTGGTGCTGGCCGAGCGGGTCGACCGGCTGCGCCCGGCCGGGTCGTTCGCCACCTCGGACGAGTGGCGGCATTACATCGCGCTGCATTTCTGCATGGTGCTGGGCCTCAATCCGTACGAGCGGCGGCACCGCACCGACGGGCTCGACCGGGAGGCCCGCCAGGCGCTCGACTGGATCCGCCGCTACGTTCCCCGGCGAAAACTGCGGCGCTGGCAGCGCGAAGGCGCCTCGATCGTGGCGCGCCGGCTGTGGGACGAGCTGACCAACGCCGATCCGCGCTGGCTGACGACACGCAGCACAAAATCTCTATCTTCGGACCGAAATGGGTAAAATGCCCCATCGTGAGCTACCGCAACGCGCTCGTCGCGGCCGTCCGGCAGGAGCTGGCCGAGGCGCGCGGTGCGGCGCGGGCGGTGCTGGCCGCAGCCGAGACGGCGCGCGGTGAGGCACAGACCCGGCGCCGGCTGGTCCGCGACGCGTACAGCACCTGCCTGAACCAGCTCGCCGAAGCCCGCGACACCACCCGGCGCGACATCCAGCGCCGCTATCAGTACGAGACCGCGAAGCTGGCCGGGAACGTCCGCCGGCTCGCCGCGCTGAGCGCCACCGGGGCGGCCGGGGCGCCCTGGCGGCTCTGGGCGCCCAGCGAACCCGAGCGCGGGAGCAGCCCCGGACTGCTGCGGATCGGCACGCTCAGCCTCGACGAGAGCACTCCGCTGCCCGCCCTCGTCCCGCTGCTCGACGCCGCCCACCTCGACCTCGACGGGCCGGCCGGGATCGCCGACGGCGTGATCACCGGGCTGCTGCTGCGCGCGCTGGGCAGCACCCGGCCGGGCGACGTCGAGCTCACCGTCTACGACCCGGAGGCGCTCGGCGGCACTCTCGCCGCGTTCGCCCCGCTCGGCGTCTCGTTCGTCGGCCCCGGCGGCCTGGACGCAATGCTCGACGAGGTCGTGGAACACATCTGCCGGGCGCACGAGACGGTCGCGCCCCGCTCCGACCCCTGGCGGCTCGTCGTGCTGCTCGCCGATCGCGACGACCTCGGCAAGGAGCAACGGGCCCAGCTCGACCGGATCGCCCGCACCGGGGTGGCCTGCGGCGTGCACCTGATCGCCCGCGGCCTGCGCCTGACCGACCATCCCACGGTGGTTCGGGTGCACCTGCGGGAGCAGACCGCCACCTGCGACGTCACCGGCGACCTGGAGATCCGGCTCGACGAGCCGCCGCCCGCCGAGCGGGTCACCGCGTTCTGCCGGGCGACCGCCGAGCGCATGCGGGCCGGACCGCCGCCGGCCCAGCTCGCCGATCTGGAGCCGGCCGCGATCTGGGCCGAGTCGTCGGCGCACGAGCTGATCGCCCCGATCGGGGACAGCACCGACGGCAGCCTCATCGACGTGCCGCTCGGCGACGACCCGCCGCACGCGCTGATCGGCGGCCCGTCCGGCTCCGGCAAGACCAACCTCATCTACTCCTGGCTGGCCGGCCTGGCCACCCGTTACGGGCCGGCCGAGCTGGCGCTCTACCTGCTCGACTTCAAGGAAGGCGTGTCCTTCGCCCGGTTCGTGCCGGGACCGCGCGACCCGAGCTGGCTGCCCCAGGTGCGGCTGGCCGGGATCAACGTCAACGGCGACCGGGAGTTCGGCCTCGCCATGCTGCGCCACCTCGGCGAGGAGCTGCGCACCCGGGCCCAGGCCGCGAAACGGGTGGACGCCTCGAAGCTGGCCGAGCTGCGCGCCGAGGACCCGACCGGCACGTGGCCCCGGATCGTGGCGGTGATCGACGAGTTCCAGGTGCTGCTCGGCGGCCGGGACGCGGTCGCCGACGAGGCCGTGGCCCTGCTCGAGGACCTGGCCCGCCGCGGCCGCTCGCAGGGCATCCACCTGATCCTCGCCTCCCAGGACGTCTCCGGGATCGAGGCGCTGTGGGGGCGCTCCGGGCTGATCGGCCAGTTCACCCTCCGGATCGCGCTGCCGAAGGCGCGGCGCATCCTGGCCGACAACAACCTGGCCGCGGCTGTGATCCCGCGGCACCACGCGGTGGTCAACACCGAGTCCGGCACGGCCGGGGCCAACCTCATCGTCCGGCTGCCGGACGCCGGCGACCGGCATGTCTGGCGCACTCTGCAGCGCCGGCTCTGGCGGATGCGGCCGGACGGGTGCGAGGAGCCGCGGTTGTTCGACGGCGACGCCGTACCGCGGCTGCCGCCGTCCTGTCGCCCCGCCGGGCCGGTGCCGGACGCCGGCACGCCGGTCGGCTCCTCCCCCGGCGCCGTCCTCGGCGAGCGCATCGACGTCGCCGCCCGCCCCGCCCGCCTGCGGCTCGGCCGGATGCCCGGCCGCAACCTCGCGGTGCTCGGCACCCGCACCGACGAGGCGTGCGACGTGCTCGCCGCGGCCGCGCTCTCGCTGGCCGCGCAGGGACCGGCGCACTTCAGCGTCGTCTGTCTCGACCAAGATGCCGGGCGCGCGGCCGCCCGGCTGGTCGCCGAGCTGCCCTCGGCCGAGTGGTACGACAGCGTGGCCGACCTGCCGCTCCTGGACATCCCGCACTACGTGCTCGGCTATGCCCTCGATGCCGGGAACGACCCCGCCGCCCTGCGGCGGCTGCTCACCGACGGCCCCGAGCAGCGCACCCACGTGCTCGGCTGGTGGCGGTCGGTGGCCCGGCTGCGCGACAGCCTCGGTGGCATGGGCGCCCGGCTCGACCCGATCGGCGCGTGGGTAGCCCTCGACGTGCAGGGCGCCGATCTCACGCCGCTCTATCCCCAGCCGGGCGGGCCCGCCTGGTACCCGCGCAACCGCCGGGCGCTGTTCTTCGACCGCGCGGTGCACCGGACCCCTGAAGTGATCATCCCGTACGAGGTGAACAGTGACCACACGTGACCGGCACCCCTTCGGCCGCGACTACCAGCTGATGGTCAGCGCTCTCGCCGAGGCGACCCGGCGGCGCGAGGCCGAGGTCGGCGGGGCCGAGCAGGCCTACCAGGACAGCGCCGCGCAGGCGGCCGGCGAGCTGGCCCGGGCCGAGGGCGACGCGCAGTCGGCGGACCGATGGGCGGGCACGGCGGCGGCTCAGGTGCTGGACGTCGACCGGGAGGCGGCCCGGCTCTGGGACCAGTTGCGCCGGGCTCGGGGCATCGGCGCGCGAGCGCTCGGCGAGGTGCCGGAACCCGTAGCGGTGGAGGTCCTGCCGCGGGTCGCGCTGCCACGCAACCCACCGGATGCGATGGACGTCGCGCCGGCCGGGACGGACTCACCCCGGGTGCTGCTGGCCCGGGTGGCCGAGCGGATCGACGGGACGATCCGGCCGGTCGGCCGGCGCGCGCTGCCGCGCTGGGCGCTGCCGCTGCTGCCGCTGCTGGGCGCGCTGGGCGCGACACTGGCCGGCCTGGTGGCCTCCGGCCTGGTGACTTTCGGGAGTACGGGTGTGTGGGGCGGCCCGATGCTGCGTGTGCTCGGGTGGATCACGTTCCTGGCGGCGCCGTCGGCCGGGGTGCCGGCGGTGGCACTGGTCGCACACCGGCGGCTGCAGGCCCGGCTCGACATCGGCGGCGTCGGCCTGACCCTGCTCGGCGGCATGATCGCGGCGACGTTCCTGTCCCTGGCGTTCGCCGCGACCCGCTAGGCCGGGACCGGGCTTTCGCGATAGGCCAGGCTCAGCACGGCGTGGGCCACCAGCACGGCGTGGACCTTGGTCTCGTACGGGCCGAGGTGCAGCTCCACCGCGTGGCTGCCGAAGAGGGCGCGGACCGTCCAGCTGTCCGGGTTGCGGTCGTCCTCACGGCTGTGGTTGACGATCACCTGAGTGGCGGCCCGGACGTTGACCGCCGACCACTTCTCGTCGGCCGTCGGCCAGGCCCGGAACCAGCCGGACGCCACGGACAGGGCTTGCCGGCTCGCTTCCGCCATCGCCCATTGCATCTCTTCCGGATCCGGTGCGCGTGTCATCCCGCCGCCCTTTTTGGTCGGAAAAATCGGGTAAATCGTAGTGGTAAAACCGCCGCCGAGTGGCGGGAATCCCGCTCGCCCATGCCTGGCTGAGGGCTCTAACGTCGGAGACATGCGAATCCGGATCGTCGACGCCTTCACCGATCAGCCCTTCAGCGGCAACCCCGCCGGCGTGGTCGTGCTCGACTCCTCCCTGTTCCCGTCCTTCCCCGACGACGCGTGGATGCTGCAGGTCGCGGCCGAGGTCAACCACTCCGAGACCGCTTTCGTGCACCCGCACTCCGACACCGCGGATTTCGCTCTCCGCTGGTTCACGCCCGCCGTCGAGGTCGCCCTCTGCGGGCACGCCACGCTGGCCACGGCACACGTGCTCGGCCGCGAGAAGGTGAGCTTCCAGACGTTGAGCGGCGTGCTGACCGCGGTGTCCGGCGGCGACGGGTGGCACACCCTCGACTTCCCCACCGCCCCGCTGACGCCGGTCGACACCCCGCCCTGGGTGGCCGGGGTGCTCGGCGCCGACGCGCGCTCGGTGCACCACACCGGGCCGAACACCGACGACCTGTTGATCGAGGTGGCCGACGAGGCCACCGTCCGCGGCCTGCGGCCCGACTTCACCACGCTGGCCCGGGTCGAGCACCGCGGCGTGGTCGTCACCGCCGCCGCGGCCGCACCGGACGCCGGCTACGACTTCGTGTCCCGCTTCTTCGGCGCCGCCGCCGGCGTGGCCGAGGACCCGGTCACCGGCAGCGCGCACACAGCGCTGGCGCCGTTCTGGTCGGCCCGGCTCGGCGGCCGCACCTCGCTCGTCGGCTATCAGGCCTCGGCGCGCGGCGGTTACGTCCGGGTCACGCTGGACGGCGAGCGCACCCACCTCACCGGCCGGGCCGTCACGGTGATCGACGGCGAGCTCTACGCCTCCGCCTGAAGCTCGACCTCGTAGCCCCACGCGTCCTCAAGGTAGGCCGCGTACGAATCGGGGCCGCCGGCGTGCGGATGGCGGTCCGCGAACAGCAGCGACCAGCCGTTCTCTTGCGCCTCGACGGTCAGCCGGTCGACCTGGTCGCGCCCGCCGACCGCGAACGCCACGTGGTTGAGGCCCGGCGCGAGCCGGTCGTGCACGTCACCGGAGAGCGCCGGCGACTGCTCCAGCACCAGGTAGACGTCGCCGTACTTCCAGGACCGGCCGCCCGGCCAGTCCTGGAAGACGGTCCACTTGAGCTCGGTCAGCAGCCAGCCCCACGGCCCCTTCGAACCCTCCAGGTCCGGCACCCACAGCTCGATGTGATGAAGCATCGGCTCAGTTGTTCCCGCCCGGGACCCACTTCACGTCGCCGCCCGGGTTGGCCACCCGGGACAGGATGAAGAGCAGGTCGGAGAGGCGGTTCAGGTACTTCGCGGGCAGCTCGCTCGTCCGTTCCGGGTCGTCGGCCAGGAGGGTCCAGGCCGCGCGTTCGGCGCGCCGCGCGACCGTACGCGCCACATGCAGCAACGCCGCCCCCGGCGTACCCCCCGGCAGGATGAAGCTGTCGAGTGCCGCCAGGCGCTCGTTGAAGTCGTCGCACCAGCCCTCGAGCCGGGTCACGTATTCCTCGGTGATCCGCAGCGGCGGGTAGGGCGGGTCCTCGGCGAACGGGTTGCACAGATCGGCGCCGACGTCGAACAGATCATTCTGCACGGCGGTGAGCACGGCGCGAACGTCCTCGGGCAGGTCACCGAGCGCCAGCGCCACCCCCAGCGCGGCGTTGCACTCGTCGGCATCCGCGTACGCCACGATGCGCGGATCGGTCTTCGCGACGACCTCGTTGTTGCCGAGGCGGGTCTCGCCGGCGTCGCCGGTACGGGTGTAGATACGCGTGAGGTGTACGGCCATAGGGACACCCTACGGAGGCGACCAAGGGCGGCGGCCCATACCATGGCCCGCGTGGATGTGA
The DNA here is from genome assembly GCF_040638295.1 of Actinoplanes sp. NPDC026619. Taxonomy (NCBI): domain Bacteria; kingdom Bacillati; phylum Actinomycetota; class Actinomycetes; order Micromonosporales; family Micromonosporaceae; genus Actinoplanes; species Actinoplanes sp. NPDC026619. The sequence continues at coordinate 70,243 of NZ_JBEZYA010000017.1, read as the reverse complement.
TCAGGGTCAAGGGCGGCGCACAACTCACCGGTGATGTCACGGTCGGTGGCGCCAAGAACTCGGCGCTCAAGCTGATGGCCGTCGCGCTGCTGGCCGAGGGCCGCAGCGTGGTGGAAAACGTCCCCCGGATCACCGACATCGCGATCATGGCCGAGGTGTTGCGGCGGCTGGGCTGCCAGGTCAGCCTCGACGGGGGCAAGGCCACCATCGACGTGCCCGCCGAGCCGGGCAGCGAGGCCGACTACGACCTGGTCCGGCGGCTGCGCGCGTCGATCTGCGTGCTGGGCCCGCTGCTGGCCCGCCGCGGATACGTGCGGGTCGCCCTCCCCGGCGGCGACATGATCGGCTCGCGCGGCCTCGACATGCACTTCGCCGGCCTTGCCCGGATGGGCGCCGAGATCTCCGGCGAGCACGGCTTCGTCATCGCCTCGGCCCCCGGCGGCCTGCGTGGCGGCAAGATCTGGCTGGACTTCCCGAGCGTCGGCGCCACCGAGAACATCCTGATGGCCGCCGTTCTGGCCAAGGGCGTCACCGAGATCGACAACGTGGCCCGCGAGCCGGAGATCGTCGACATCTGCGAGATGCTGACCTCGATGGGCGCCCGCATCGAGGGGGCCGGCACGTCCACCCTCACCATCGAGGGCGTTCATTCCCTCTCGCCCACGACGCATGCCACCGTCGGCGACCGGATCGTCGGCGGCACCTGGGCCTTCGCCACCGCGATGACCCGTGGCGACGTCACGGTCCACGGCGTCCGGCCGGAATTCCTCGACCTCGCGCTGGACAAGCTGGTCACGGCGGGCGCGACGGTCACGCCGGGCGACAACCAGTTCCGGGTACGCATGGAGCAGCGCCCGAAAGCGGTCGACATCGTGACGCTGCCCTATCCCGGCTTCGCCACCGACCTGCTGCCGATGGCGATCGGGCTGGCCGCCGTGGCCGAGGGATCGTCGCTGATCACCGAGAACATCTTCGACGGCCGCTTCATGTTCGTGAACGAGATGGTCCGGCTGGGCGCCGACATCCGCACCGACGGGCACCACGCGGTGGTGAACGGGCGGGAGCGGCTGTCCGGGGCGCCGGTGCGGGCCACCGACATCCGGGCCGGCGCCGGGCTGGTCATCGCGGGCCTGTGCGCCGACGGGGTGACCGAGGTGGGCGAGGTGCACCACATCGACCGCGGCTACCCCGACTTCGTCTCCGACCTGGCCAAGCTGGGCGTCGAGGTGGAGCGCGCGGACGTCCCCGAGCCGACTTTCGACTTCTAGACCGCGGGAGAGCCACCCACCAGGCGCCGGGCTTCTTCAACTTCTTCCACGAAGACGAGCACTGCCATCCGGCCGTCGCGGCCGGCTGCCTGGGTGGCGCGAATGCCGGCGTCGCCGAGCAGGCGCTGGATCTCGTCGGCCAGGTCGCTGTCGTCGGTGACCGCGGCCGGGCACAGCAGGCCGTAGTCGTCCGGTTCACCGAAGATGGCGAGGCCGTCCGCATAGCGTTCGCCCGCGTCCTCGGCAGCGAACGTCCAATGGAGCCCCATCCGCCGGAAGACGGCCCCCAGGAAGGCAACCAGGCCCACGGCGATCAGCGGCCCGATGAGGTACCAGCTGTTGCCCGATGCCATGGGCACAGTCTTCCACCGTTGCGCTGCTGTTTCTGGGGATTTGACCCCATCGGGGTGGACCCCCGTCCCTTAGTTTCCGTTCAGTAACAACGGTAGGGTGAGCTTCGAAATCGGGTACGGCAGAGAGGGAAGCACATGGCGGGTCGACTCGCGGTCATCGGCTCCGGGTTGATGGGTTCCGGCATCGCGCAGGTCTCGGCGCAGGCCGGTTGGCAGGTCACCATGCGGGACGTCGATGACGCCGCGACCAACCGGGGCATGACGGCTATCCGGGATTCCCTGGAGCGTTTCGTCAAGAAGGACAGGATCACCCGGGAGGACGCGGAAGCCGCCCTCGCCCGGATCACCCCCACCACCGAGCTGGACGCGGCCGCCGAGGCCGACGTCGTGGTCGAGGCGATCTACGAGAAGGTCGAGGCCAAGCACGAGGTCTTCCGCGCTCTCGACAAGATCTGCAAGGCCGGCGCGGTGCTCGGCACCAACACCTCGGCCATCCCGATCACCCAGATCGCCACGGTCACCGCGCGGCCCGAGTCGGTGGTCGGCATCCACTTCTTCTCGCCGGTCCCGATGATGAAGCTGGTCGAACTGGTCCGGGGCTACCAGACGTCGGACGAGACCCTCGCGGCCGCCCGCAACTTCGCCGAGGAGGTCGGCAAGACCTGCGTCGAGGTCAAGCGCGACGTGGCCGGCTTCGTCTCCAACCGGCTCTTCTCGGCCCTGCTCGTCGAGGCCATCCAGCTGGTGGAGTCGGGCGTGGTCTCGGCCGCCGACCTCGACACGGTGATGAAGCTCGGCTTCGGGCACGCCATGGGTCCGCTGGCCACGGTCGACCTGACCGGCCTCGACGTGATGCTGAACGCGGCCGGCAACATCTACCGCGACACCGCCGACGAGAAGTTCTTCCCGCCGGAGCTGCTCCAGCGCATGGTGCAGGCCGGTGACCTGGGCCGCAAGACCGGCAAGGGCTTCTACAGCTACTAACGCTCTGCCTGGCGCTTACTGGGTGCGCGGCCGGATGATCGGCCGCGGACTCAGGCCGGGCTGGCCGGGCGGCGCCGCCTCGAGCCAGGAGAGAAAGCCGGTGACGGTGGACTCGGCCATCGCGATCTCGATCTGGCCGGCCTCACCGTTGGAACATCGCAGGACGATCCACTGCGCGGGCATCGTGAGACGCTCGGGGCCCTCGGGCCGGCGTTGCTCCTCGACCACCAGAACCTCGCGGTCGAGCACCCGTTTAGGCCGGAACGCGAGGCTGAACATGCGGTGGAAGCGCAGCTCGTCACCGACGAACTGGCCGATGCCGGTGGACCAGCCACGGCCCGGCATCATCGTGCTGACCCGCACCTGCAACTTGATGGTTCCACCCCCGGCCAGGAGCCGGGAGCGGAAGAAGATCACGAAGAGTAGTACGAGCAGCGCAACGATGCAGATCCCGAGAACCTCGAGAATCCGCATCGCCGGGAGTCAGTGAGACTCGGGAGTAGCGGGGGTGGCCGACTCGGCGAGGACGGTCACGCCGTCCGCGTCGATGGAGAGGAAGCCGCCGCTCACGTCGTAGGTCAACTGCTCGCCACCGGCGAGCTTGACCCGCACCTGAGAGGGCTCCTTGAGCAGGCCGAGCAGCGGCGAGTGGCCGGGCAGCACGCCGATCTCACCCTCGGTGGTCCGCGCGACGAGCATTTCGGCCTCGCCGGACCAGATGCGCTCCTCGACGGCTACGACCTTGACGGGCAGCTGGTTGGCCACGCTGTCTCCCTGTTGAGCCGGTAATACCGAATGGGTGAAGTCTAGACGGCGACCCTGTTCACCGTGGTAGCGGGTGGCGACTGCCACACGTCAACCGTTCTTGTTGATGTATTCCGGGTGGCTGAACAGGAAGTTGGGCAACCGGTCCTCGGTGACCGCCTTGAAGAACTCGGCGGCGCTCGGGTCGAGGGCCTCACCCTGGTATTTCCCGCTCTCGTTGAGCGCCCCGCCCGGCAGCTTGATCAGGGTCATGTTCTGGGACCGGATGTTCTTCATCGCGAAGCCCCAGTCGACCACGTTGTGGCCGTTGCCGTCGAAGATCAGCGCATCCCCGGCCGCCTTGAGCACCTTGTCGAGTTTGGCAGGGTTGGTGATGACGTCCTTGCTCAGCGCCTGCCCGGCCATCGCTTTGATGAACTGCTGCTGGTGCCGCTGCCGGTCGTAGTCGCTCTTCGGCAGGCCGTAACGCTGCCGGACGTAGTCGAGCGCCTGCCAGCCCTGCAGGTGGTAGGTGCCGACCTTGTACTCGGCCTGAGGGCCGTAATAGGGGTGGTCGCAGTTGTTGGCCGCGCACCGGGACAGCCGCGGGCGCGGTTTCCCGTTCGGCTGCAGGTGCTCTGATTTCACGTTCTGGTCGATCGTCATGGTGACGCCGTCCATCGCGTCCACGATCTTCTTGAAGCCACCGAAGTTGAGGATCGCACCGGCGTCGAACCGGTCGATGCCGGTGAGCTGCTGGACCGTCTGGGCGAGCAGGTCGAAGCCCTGCACCGGGTCGTGCTTGCCGTTGCCGACCGCGCTGCCGTAACCCATCGCCGCGTTGATCTTCGACCGGCCGCCGCGGAACCCGGTCTTGGCGAATGACGGGATGTCGACCACCAGGTCGCGGGGCACCGAAAAGATATACGCCTGGTCCATCGAGGCGGGCACGTGCACCACGATGATCGAGTCGGAGAGCGGGGTCTGCGTGTCGGTGCGCGGGTCGATGCCGACCAGCAGGATGTTCTGCGCGCCCTTGATGTCGGAGACCTTCTCCTGCGCGCCGGCCGCCGAGTCGCCGAACAGGTCGTCGGTCTTGACCGCCCCGGCATAGCGCGCGAGGACGATCTGACCGGTGACGAGGGCGCCTCCGCTGGCCACCATGAGCACGCAGCCGAAGATCGCACAGAGCCGGGCCCACATCGGAGCGCGGCGTTTGCCGTCTTTCTTCGACACTCTCAACTCCCCATAGCGGCTGCACAGCGCACGGACAGCGTACCCACGCGATGAAAGGCCTAACGGTGCGCGAACAGCTCCGGAAACGCGTGAGCCGCGCCCACCCGCAGGTGGACGCGGCTCACGTGCCGCTGGAAGCGGTCAGTCCTTCATCAACTCGTGTGCGTTCTTCTCGAGGTCCTCGAGGCCGCCGCACATGAAGAAGGCCTGCTCGGGGAAGTTGTCGTACTCCCCCTCGCTGATCTTCTTGAACGCCTCGATGGTCTCCTTCAGCGGGACCGTCGAGCCGGGGACGCCGGTGAACTGCTCGGCCGCGTACGTGTTCTGCGAGAGGAAACGCTCGATGCGGCGAGCCCGCTGCACCGTGACCTTGTCCTCTTCGGAGAGCTCGTCCATACCGAGGATGGCGATGATGTCCTGCAGGTCCTTGTACTTCTGCAGGATTCGCTGCACCTCACGGGCGACCGCGTAGTGCTCGGCGCCGACGAACTCCGGCGCCAGGATCCGCGAGCTGGAGGCCAGCGGGTCCACGGCGGGGTAGATGCCCTTGTCGGAGATCGACCGCTCGAGGTTCGTGGTCGCGTCCAGGTGGGCGAACGTGGTGGCCGGCGCCGGGTCGGTGTAGTCGTCGGCGGGCACGTAGATCGCCTGAAGCGAGGTGATCGCCTTGCCCTTGACCGAGGTGATGCGCTCCTGGAGCTCGCCCATCTCGTCGGCCAGCGTGGGCTGGTAACCCACGGCGGACGGCATCCGGCCGAGCAGGGTGGACACCTCGGAACCGGCCTGGGTGAACCGGAAGATGTTGTCGATGAAGAGCAGCACCTCCTGGTTCTGGACGTCCCGGAAGTACTCCGCCATGGTCAGCGCGGAGAGGGCGACCCGCAGGCGGGTGCCCGGCGGCTCGTCCATCTGGCCGAAGACGAGGGCGGTCTTGTCGAGAACGCCCCCCTCCTCCATCTCCAGGATGAGGTCGTTGCCCTCACGGGTGCGCTCGCCGACGCCGGCGAACACCGAGGTGCCGCCGAAGTTACGGGCAACGCGGATGATCATCTCCTGGATGAGCACCGTCTTGCCCACGCCGGCACCGCCGAACAGGCCGATCTTGCCACCACGCACGTACGGCGCGAGCAGGTCGAGCACCTTGATGCCGGTCTCCAGCATCTCGGTCTTCGGCTCGAGGTCGGCGAACGCCGGCGGCTTGCGGTGGATCGACCAGCGCTCCTGGATGTCCAGGGTCGCCGGGTCGGCGTTGAGCACGTCGCCGAGGGCGTTGAACACGTGGCCCTTGGTCACGTCGCCGACCGGCACCGAGATCGGCGCGCCGGTGTCGGTGACCTCGGCGCCCCGGACCAGGCCGTCGGTCGGCTGCATCGAGATGCCGCGGATCACGTTGTCACCCAGGTGCTGGGCGACCTCCAGGGTCAGCGTCTTGGTGCCCTCGGAGAGGGTCACGTCGACGTGCAGCGCGTTGTAGATGTCGGGCATGGCGTCACGGGGGAACTCGGCGTCGACGACCGGGCCGATGACCCGGACGACACGGCCGACGCCGGTCTCCGTCTTGGTGGGCTCAGCAACAGCAGTCATCACACATCACTTCCTGCCGCGGCCAGCGCGTTGGCGCCGCCGACGATCTCACTGATTTCCTGGGTGATCGCAGCCTGCCGCGCGGAGTTCATCTCGCGCGTGTACCGCTTGAGCAGGTCGTCCGCGTTGTCCGACGCGCTCTTCATCGCCCGCCGCCGGGAGGCCGACTCGCTGGCCGCCGAGTCCAGCAACGCCGCGTAGATCCGCGTGTTGAGGTACTTCGGCAGCAGCGCGTCGAGCAGCTCGTCGGCGTCCGGCTCGAACTCGTACGCCGGGCGCAGACCCCGCTCGACCTCGCGCTCCTCGACCACCATCGGGGCCAGGAAGCGCGCATGAGCGTTCTGGGTCATGAGCGACTTGAACTGGGTGCTGACGATGTGCAGCTCGTCCACGCCCTGGATGCCGTCCGGGCCGTAGTGCGAGTCGGTGTCGTCGGCACCGGCGAGGAAGGCCTCCAGCAGGGCGTCACCGATCTTCTTCGCGTCCGCGAACGACGGACGCTCGGAGAACCCGGTCCAGCTGGTCTCGACCGGCCGGTTACGGAATCGGTAGTAGCCGAGGCCCTTGCGACCGACCACGTAGAGCACCGCGTCCTTGCCGTCCGCCTTGAGCCGCTGGATCAGCTGCTCGGCGGTGCGGATGGCGTTGGCGTTGTAGGCGCCGGCCAGGCCGCGGTCGCTGGTGATCAGCAGGACGCCCGCGCGCCGGACCCGCTCACGCGGGACCAGCAGCGGGTTGTCGATCGACGCGTTCGACGCCAGCGCGGTCAGGACCTCGGTGATCGCTTCCGCGTACGGCTTGGAGGCGGCCACCCGCTCCTGGGCCTTGGCGATGCGGCTGGTCGCAACCAGCTCCTGCGCCTTGGCGATCTTCTTGGTCGACCGGACGGTGCGGATGCGCCGCCGGAGAACCTGTACCTGACCGGCCATGACTAACTCTCGTCCGAGGCCGGGACCTCGCGGGTCACGGTCTCACGGGACTCGGTGCCCTCGATCAGCGCCTCGGCCTCGGTCTCGTTGAGCCGGATGCCGGTGTCGCCGTGCTTGAAGAGCTCCTTGAACTCGTCCAGGCCGGACTTGAGGCTCTCGATGTTGTCGTCGGTGAGGTTGTTCGTCGACTCGATCGAGGTGTAGACGTCCTTGCGGTGCCGCTTGATCCACGGAAGCATCTCGGCCTCGAAGCGACGCACGTCGCCGACCGCGATGTCGTCGAGCTGGCCGGTGGTGCCGGCCCAGATGACGATGGTCTCGTCGGTCACCGAGTAAGGAGAGTATTGCGGCTGCTTGAGTAGCTCGACCAGGCGCACGCCCTTGTCCAGCTGGGCCCGCGACGCCTTGTCCAGGTCGGAGGCGAAGGCCGAGAACGCCTCCAGCTCACGGAACTGGGCCAGGTCGAGGCGAAGGCGGCCGGAGACGCTCTTCATGCCCTTGACCTGCGCCGAACCGCCGACCCGGGACACCGAGGTGCCGACGTTGATCGCCGGGCGGACACCCGAGGCGAACAGGTCGGACTCCAGGAAGATCTGGCCGTCGGTGATCGAGATGACGTTGGTCGGGATGTAGGCCGAGATGTCGTTGGCCTTGGTCTCGATGATCGGCAGACCGGTCATCGAACCGCCACCCAGCTCGTTGGAGAGCTTGGCGCAACGCTCGAGCAGACGCGAGTGCAAGTAGAAGACGTCGCCCGGGTAGGCCTCGCGGCCCGGCGGGCGGCGCAGCAGCAGCGACACCGCGCGGTAGGCCTCGGCCTGCTTGGTCAGGTCGTCGAAGACGATCAGGACGTGCTTGCCCGCGTACATCCAGTGCTGGCCGATGGCCGAGCCGGTGTACGGCGCGATGTACTTGAAGCCGGCCGGGTCCGAGGCGGGAGCGGCGACGATGGTGGTGTACTCCATCGCGCCCTGGTCCTCCAGGGTGCCCTTGATCGAGGCGATGGTCGTCGCCTTCTGGCCGATCGCCACGTAGATGCAGCGAACCTGCTTCTCCGGGTCACCGGAGGCCCAGTTGGCCTTCTGGTTGATGATCGTGTCGATCGCGACCGTGGTCTTGCCGGTCTTGCGGTCGCCGATGATCAGCTGGCGCTGGCCACGGCCGATCGGCGTCATGGCGTCGATCGCCTTGATGCCGGTCTGCAGCGGCTGCTTCACCGGCTGGCGGTTCATCACGTTGGGAGCCTGGAGCTCGAGCTCGCGGAAGCCCTCGTTGGCGATCTCGCCACGGTCGTCGATCGGCCGGCCCAGCGGGTCGACCACGCGACCGAGGAACGCGTCACCGACCGGCACCGAGAGAACGCGGCCGGTCCGCTTGACCTGGCCACCCTCTTCGATACCGGTGAAGTCACCGAGAACCACGGCGCCGATCTCGCGGACGTCCAGGTTCAGGGCGACACCCAGCGTGCCGCCCTCGAATTCGAGCAGTTCGTTCGCCATCGTCGAGGGCAGGCCCTCGACGTGCGCGATGCCGTCGCCCGCATCGGAGACGATGCCGACCTCCTCGCGGGAGACCTCGGGCGAATAGGACGAGACGTAGCGCTCTAGCGCCCCCCGGATCTCGTCCGAGGAGATGGTCAGCTCGGCCATCCTCTGCCTTCTCTGTCTAGCTCGGGACGTCGCCGTCACCGAGGGGCCTACTCGATTCCGCGTCAACGCCGGACCGAGGGGAAAAATCTATTTCGCGAACTCCTGCTTGGCCGCGTTCAGCCGGCGCAGGATCGTTCCGTCGTAGAGGTCGGAGCCGACCTTGACGCTGACCCCGCCGATGATCGAGGGGTCCACATCGACCTTCAGCGAGACCGGCCGCCCGTAGATTTCGGCCAGCTTTGCGGCCAGCGCCTGCTCATCGGCATCGCCGATCGGACGGGCCACCGTCACGTAGGCGACCTCGCGGTCGCGTTTCGCGGCGGTCAGCTCGACCAACCTGGTCAGCGAAGCCTCGAAGCCGCGGCCCCCGAACCCATCGATAGCAACCTCGACGAGCCGCACCGTCGCCGGCTGGGCCTTGCCCTTCAGCAAGTCCTCCACGAGCTTAACCCGTCGATCGGTCGGCGCACCTGGGTCACTCAGCGTGACGGCCAGCTCGGCGTTACCGGAGACGATCTGTCCGAAGCGGAACAGCTCGTCCTCGACGTTCTCGAGGCTGCCGGCCTTCTCCGCGGAACGGAGAACGACCTCGATGCCGAGACGCTCGGTGGCGTTCAGGATCTCGGACGGCCGGGAGAAGCGCCCGGAGGCCAGGGTGGTCAGGGTGATGACCGTGGCCTCGGCCAGTTTGCCGGTCAGCAGCGAGCGAAGCAGCCCGCTCCGGTCGGCGGCGGGCCGCGACGGGTCGGTCAGCGCCCGGCGCAGCCGGGGCTGGGCCCGCAGCAGGCCGGCCACCGAGAGGATCTCGTCGGCGACCGTGGCCAGCTGCGCGGCCGTAGCCGTGCCGGTCTCGGACTCGAGCTTCGCCACGGCCTCGTTGTAGGCCTGCTGACTGACGCTCGACGCCATCAGCGCCGCCCGCCGGTCGTGCCGGCCGAGTCGAGGTCGGCGATGAACCGCTCGACGGTGCCGCGGCTGCGCGCCTCGTCGGCAAGGGACTCCCCGACGATCTTGCTAGCCAGGTCGACCGCCAGCGTGCCGACCTCGGACCGCAGGTCACGCACGATGGACTCGCGCTGCGTGGCGAGCTGCTCGTTGCCGGCCGCGATGATGCGGTCGGACTCCTCGCGCGCCTTGGCCAGGACGTCCTGACGGATGCCCTCGGCGTCGGCCCGAGCCTCGTCGCGGATGCGAGCGGCCTCGGTGCGAGCCTCGGCCAGCTGCGCCTTGTACTGCTCGAGCAGCTTGTTCGCCTCGGCCTGAGCGTCCTCGGCGCGCTTGATGCCGCCCTCGATCGCGTCAACCCGAGCCGCGAACGTCTTCTCCATCTGCGGGAAGACGAACTTCATCAGCACGAAGCAGAGGATCCCGAAAGCGATGAGTCCGAGAACGATCTCCTGCCAGAGCGGGACGATCGGGTTGTGCTCGACCTCAGCGGCTTCGGCGAGAACCGTCACGGTGGAAGTGATGATCATGAGACCTCCCAACGAGGCTGGCGGGCCGGCTTACTTGTAGACGAAGCCGAACGCGATACCGAGCAGCGCGAGCGCCTCGATAACCGCGAAGCCGATCCAGACGTACGGCAGGGTCAGGCGCGACGACTCCGGCTGGCGGGCCGTCGACTGGATGTAGGCCGAGAAGACCAGGCCAACACCGATGCCGGGGCCGATAGCAGCAAGGCCGTAGCCGATGGCGGAGAGACTGCCGTTGACGGCGGCGATGTCCATTGAAATTCCTCCTGGTATCTCGCGTGGCGATCACGCGGGACGACAAAACAGGTTGTTGCGAAAACTTCAGTGCCCGTCGGCGAGTGCGCCCTGGACGTAGCTCGCGGTGAGCACCGTGAAGACGTAGGCCTGGAGAGCGATCACCAGGAACTCGAGGAACGTCAGCGCGATGGTCAGCACCCACGAGACGAGCGAGAACGGAACGAACCAGGCGTTGGCGCTGACCATCGCGAATCCGCCGAGCGTGAACACCAGCAGCAGAACGTGGCCGGCGAACATGTTGGCGAAGAGACGAACGGCGAGCGAGAACGGCCGGATCAGGAAGTTCGACATGAACTCGATCGGCACCAGCAGCGGCAGGATGTACCACGGCGCCGGCGGAATGAGGGCGGTCTTCATGTACTTCGCGAAACCGTGGTGCCGGATCCCGACGAAGATGAACATGATGTAGCTGATTGCCGCGAGAACCGCCGGGAAGGCGATGTGCGAGTTCGGCGAGATCTGCGCGATGGGGATGATTCCCCACAGGTTGTTCAGGAAAATGAAGCAGAACAACGTCGTCAGATAAGGCGCGAAGGCGACGCCTCGCGGGCCGATCATGTCGACCGAGATGTTGTTGCGGACGAAGCCGTAGATGCTCTCTGCGAGCCACTGCTTCTTGGTCGGCACGAGCTGCGGCTTCCGGTACGCCGTCAGGAAGAAGACGATCAGGATCGCGACCGTTAGCCAAACCAGGAAGGTGACCTTGGTGAACCAGTAATTGTTGTGCTCGGCCCACGGCAGGATGCTGGGCAGGTAGAAGTCCTCGACGCTCGGCGGGAACGGAACATCCGCTGCGAGGACGATCGACTGCTCGGTCACCGTAGCCCTTTCCTGTCAGGCGCCCAGACGGCGCACGATGAGGTAGATACCGGCGGCGGTACCGACAACCGCACCGATTCCGGCGAAGATGCCCGAGGTCCCGACCCAGTGGTCAACCAGCCAACCGATCCCACCCCACACCAACATGCCCGTGATGAGGTACGAAAGAGCCGTCATGCCCATTCCCATGTCTGGGGTGGGCGGACCGTCTTTCTCGGGGGGTTTCTTGGGGGGTTCCTGACCGGCCATGACGGCCCGAACGATATCAGGGGGAAACATGAGGCTAAGCGGCACCCCCCGCACAACCGAGGTTGTCCAGGCGTCAGGGGTCTCGCAACTGGAACGCCACGGTACTCCCCCCTTGCCATAACCGGACACGCCACCTGCGTTAACGTCACCTTTTAGTGGTCACGGAACCACGAATTGGACGTTTGCCGAGGTGAAACCGGGTGCGATAGATCACTTAGGGGGACGGATCTTGGTGAACCACCACACCTGGACGCCGGTCCAGACGATCACCCCGGCCACGATGCCCAGGCCCAGCGCTTTGTTTCCGGACCAATCGGTGGAAACACCGTAAGCCAGCACGACGCCGAGCACGGTGTACTTCAGCACGTATGTAAACAGGGCGAGCGGCATGATCAGGGCCGGCCGCACGGTGTCCGCCCATGCGATGACCAGCGTGGACATCGAATAGCTGATCGTCACGATCAAAACGCCGAGCCCGGCGCCGAGCGCGGGGCCCGAGCCACCGGCGAAGTAGCCGGCCGACGCGGCGCAGAGCATCAGCGCGAACGAGACCGCGGTGAGGAACGGCAGATGCGCCACACGCCAGCGGGGATCGGCCGGCGGTGGCGCGAGTTCGGTGTTCGTCAAGCCATCACTTCCTGTCGGGCGTACGCCGGGAAGCGCTGGACCAGCTCCAGCACCTCGTCGGCCACGTCGGCGAGCCGGCCCGCACCGGCCGCCGTCTCGGGGTCGCTGCGCACCGCGGCGCCGATCAGCTCGGCCACCCGCCGCATCTCAGCCTCCCGCATGCCCTGCGTGGTCGCACAGGGGGATCCGACCCTGATTCCGGAGGCGATCGCCGGCCGCTGCGGGTCGAACGGGATGGCGTTCTTGTTCAGTGTGATGCGTGCCAGGTCGCAGCGCGCCTCGGCCTCCCGCCCAGTGACACCGAGCTCCCGCAGATCGGCCAGGACCAGGTGGGTGTCGGTGCCGCCGGAGACCGGCCGCATCCCGGCGCGGGCCAGCCCGGCGGACAGTTCCCGGGCGTTCGCGACGACCTGCCGGGCGTACGCCTGGAAAGCCGGACCGGACGCCTCGCGCAACGCGACCGCCTTGGCCGCGATGGCGTGCATCATCGGCCCGCCCTGGCTGAACGGGAAGACCGCCTTGTCGACGCGCTGGGCCAGCTCGTCACGGCACAGGATCATGCCGCCGCGTGGCCCGCGCAGCACCTTGTGCGTGGTGCAGGTGACCACGTCGGCGTAGGGCACCGGTGACGGCACCGCCTTGCCGGCCACCAGCCCGATGAAGTGCGCGGCGTCGACCAGGAGGTAGGCGCCCACCTCGTCGGCGATCTCCCGGAACGTGGCGAAGTCGATGGCCCGCGAGTACGCGGTGGCGCCGCAGATGATCAGTTTGGGCCGGTGGGCGAGGGCGAGGTCGCGCACCTCGTCGTAGTCGATCTCCTCGGTGGTGGGCGAGACCCGGTAGCCGATCGGATGGAACCACTTCCCGGAGAAGTTGACCCGACTGCCGTGGGTGAGGTGCCCGCCGTGCGGCAGCTCCATGGCCAGCACGGTGTCGCCCGGCTCGGCCAGCGCCGCGAACGCCGCCAGGTTGGCCGAGGCCCCGGAGTGCGGCTGCACGTTGGCGTGCTCCGCGCCGAAGAGGCTGCGGGCCCGCTCGACGGCGAGCTCCTCGGCCCGGTCCACCTGGGCGCAACCGCCGTAGTAGCGATGGCCGGGGTAGCCCTCGGCGTATTTGTCGTTGAGCGTCGAGCCCAGCGCGGCGAGCACGGCCGGCGAGGTGAAGTTCTCGCTGGCGATCAGTTGCAGCCCCCCGCGCTGGCGGTCCAGCTCGTCGAGGAGGACATGGGCGATCTCCGGATCATCGCTCTCGAGCCGCGCGAAATCCGGTCCCCAGAAGGTGTCCACGTGCCCTCCTCCCCCGACAAAGGCTGTGGCAGCGTCGCCAGAATCGAGCATATGGCGTAAAGCACTCCGGTAGCGGGCACACTTCGGTTATGCGCTGCTTGGTGACCGGTGCGACCGGCTATATCGGCGGCCGGCTCGCCCCTCGACTGCTCAACGAGGGCCACGCGGTTCGCTGCCTTTCGCGCTCCGCGGCCCGGCTCCGGGACGCCCCGTGGGCCGACCGGGTCGAGATCGCGGAGGGCGACCTGACCTCCTACGAATCGCTGCGCGGCGCCCTGGACGACGTCGACGTGGCCTACTTCCTGGTCCACTCGCTGGGGCGGCGCGACTTCGAGGAGCTCGACCGGCGGGCGGCGGAGAACTTCGCGACCGCCTGCCGCGAGGCCGGTGTCCGCCGGATCGTCTACCTGGGCGGCCCCGAGCCACCGCCGGGCGAGCAGGCGTCGGCGCACCTGCGGTCCCGCACCAAGGTGGCGAAGATCCTGCTCGGCAGCGGGGTGCCGACCATCGTGCTGCGCGCCCCGGTGATCATCGGGTCCGGCTCGGCGTCCTTCGAGATGCTCCGCTACCTCACCGAACGGCTGCCGGCCATGGTGACCCCGCGCTGGGTCAGCAACCGGATCCAGCCGATCGCGGTGCGCGACGTCATGCGCTACCTGATCGCGGCCGCGACCATGCCGGCCGAGCTGAACCGCGCCTTCGACATCGGCGGCGCGGACGTGCTCACCTACGCCGACATGATGGCGCGCTACGCGCAGGTGGCCGGCCTGCGCCGCCGGATCATCATGCCGACCCGGGTGCTGAGCCCGTGGCTGTCGGCGTTCTGGGTCGGGCTGGTCACGCCGGTGCCGAACGGGATCGCCCGGCCGCTGGTCGCCAGCCTGGTGCACGAGGCGGTGGCCAACGAGAACGACATCGCGGCGTACGCGCCGGAGATCGAACCGCTCGGGTTCGAGCAATCCGTCCAGTTCGCCCTCGGCAAGGTACGCAACGCCGACGTGGAGACCCGCTGGTCGAACGCGGCCGGGCGGGACTCGGCCGCCGAACCGCTGCCGAGCGATCCGGACTGGTCCGGCGGCAGTGTCTACGTCGACGAGCGCTGCCAGGAGGTGAAGGCGCCGGTCGAGTCGCTGTGGCGGGTCATCGAGGGCGTCGGCGGCGAGAACGGGTGGTACTCGTTCCCGCTCGCCTGGTCGGTGCGCGGCTGGCTCGACAAGATCGTCGGCGGGGTCGGGCTGCGCCGCGGCCGCCGCGACCGGCAACGACTGCGAGTCGGCGAGGCGCTGGACTGGTGGCGGGTCGAGGAGATCGTGCCGGGGAAGCTGCTGCGGCTGCGGGCCGAGATGCGGGTGCCGGGGCGGGCGTGGCTGGAGATGACGGCGACCGAGGACGGCGACGGCCGGAGCGTCTACCGGCAGCGGGCGGTCTTCCTGCCGCGCGGGCTGGCCGGGCATGCGTACTGGGCGTCGGTGCTGCCGTTCCACGGGATCGTCTTCAAGGGGATGGCCCGCAACATCGGCCTGGGCGCGGAGACGGCTACTTAGCCGCGGCCCGGCCCAGCCGGTCGCGCACGGCCAGCCAGTCCTCGGTCCGCGGCGGTTCCTGCACCAGGATCGTGGTGACGCCCGAGTCGTCCAGACGGTGCAGCGCGGCGTAGAGGTCGGCGGCGTACTCCCGGGGATCGGCCGAGAGGATCTCGTCGCCGGGGAATCCTTCGTAGCTCAGCACGCCCACCGAGCCGTCCGCCGCGACGTCGTGCACGTCCTCGGCCAGGATCAGCGTGGCCCGCGGGGCGTAGTGCCGCTTGCTCATCCCGGGCGACGGCCGGGCGGCGCCGTCGGCCGTTTCCGCGTCGGGCAGGGCGATCGCGCCGGTCACGTCGCGCAGCGCGCGCAGCGCCAGGGCACCCGGCCGCAGCAGCGTCGGCACGTCGGTGGTCAGGTCGAGCACGGTCGACTCGATGCCCCACGAGCTCGGGCCGCCGTCGAGGACCAGCGGCACGTCGGGCAGGCTGCGGATCACGTGCTCGGCGGTGGTCGGCGAGATGCTCTCGGAGCGGTTGGCGCTCGGCGCGGCCAGTGGCAGGCCGGCCGCTTCCAGCAGGCGCAGCGCCACCGGGTGGGCCGGGATCCGGATCGCGATGGTGTCGTTGTCGGCGCCCACCCCGGTGAGGTGCGCGGCCCGCCGCACGACCAGGGTCAGCGGCCCCGGCCAGAACGCCTCGGCCAATTTGTCGGCGTTTCCCGGCCAGCAATCGGACAAATCCCTCGCAGCGGAAACCGTTGGCACGTGCACGATCAGCGGATTCCAGGACGGCCGGTTCTTCAGCCGGTAGATCTCGCCGACGGCCTGGTGGGAAAACGCGTCCGCGCCCAGGCCGTAGACCGTCTCGGTGGGGAACGCGACCACCGATTCGGCCCGGAGCAGCGCGACCGCCTCGGCGATTCCGGCGGCGTCGGGTTGGACGATCACGGAAGCAGCAGGTTGGCGAACGGGACCGTGGTGTCCTCGATCTCGTCGCCGATGCGCTGGAACGTCTGATCGCCGCGACCCCACGGGTCGTCGAGGTCGTCGCCCGGCTGCGGGCTCTCGCTGCCGCGCAGGGTGTGGACCGCGGCGACGATGGCCGCGCCACGGTCGTGCACCGAGTCGGGTTTCGGTTCGACCGCGGGCAGCATGCTCGCGTCGACGCCGGCCAGCAGCCGGCCGAACTCGCCCATCACGAACGTGCGGTCCGCCGCCTCGGGGCGCAACGCCACCACGTAGTCGTATTGATCGGCGGTGGCCGTGAAGATCAGGTCGGCCTCGTCGATGAAGTCGCCGCGCAGCTTGCGGGCCTCGAAGCCGGTGGTCGAACCGCCGCGCGCACGCACCTGGCGGGCCGCCGGCGGGTTCATCTCCTCGCCCTCGTGCCAGCCGCCGGTGCCCGCGCTCACGCTGCGCACCAACTGGTCGCCGACCTCGCCGGCCCGATCGCGCACGGCCCGGGCCAGCAGCCGCTCGGCCATCGGCGAACGACAGATGTTGCCCATGCAGACGTGCAGAACGGTGAAGGGCGCCACCTCAGGCCCCTCTGCCAGCACCAGCGCCGGTCGGCGCGGAAGACCCGGGATCGTCGGAAGCCAGGAGCTCGGGGACCACGTCGCGCAGCTTCTCGAACGGGATCGCGCCGGCCCGCAGGACCCGGGGCACGTCGCCGCTCACGTCGACGATCGTGCTCGGCGCCGGATCGTGCGCCGGACCGGCCTCCAGGTAGACCCGCACCGAATACTCGAGCTGGTCGCGGGCCTCCTCGGCGGTCGTCGGGGCGGACTGACCGACCTTGTTGGCCGTGGTCACCGCCATCGGGCCGACCTCGCGCAGCACCTCGAGCGCGACCGGATGCAGCGGCATGCGCACCGCGATCCGGCCGCCGGTGTCGCCGAGGTCCCACTGCAGGCTCGGTGAATGCTCCACGTAGAGGGTGAGCGCGCCGGGCCAGAACGCGTCGGCCAGCTCGCGGGCCGCCCGGGGCAGCGAATAGACCAGGCCGTCGAGCGTGTGCCGGGAACCGACCAGCACCGGCGGGGGCACCTGGTTGGTGACGCTGCGGGCGTGGTGCAGCGCGGTGATCGCGTGCGGGGTGAACGCGTCCGCGCCGATGCCGTACACCGTGTCGGTGGGCATCACCGCGAGCTCGCCGCTCTTGACCGCCTCGACGGCAGCGGCGATTCCGCGATCGCGGTCCGCGGTGGTACGGCAGTCGTAGAGCATCACACCGTGCAGTCTGCCACGTGTCGGCCCGTAGCGATCAGCGGCGGCGGGCGGTCGCGAAGCGGGGCCGTCCGGTCAGGTCGATCTGCGCGGTCACCTCGGTGAACCGGCCGTCCTCGAGCAGCAGCTGAGGCACAGCATCGCCGTGCACATCATCGTGCTCAATTCCGACATGTCCCCCGGATTTCAGCAGCCGACCGGCCAGCGCGATGACCGGACGGATCACCGACAGACCGTCGGCGCCGCCGAAAACCGCCTCGGCCGGATCGTGGTCGGCGACCTCGGGCGGCACCGGGGTGCCGTCGGGGACGTAGGGCGGGTTGCAGAGCAGCACGTCCACCCGGCCGTCCAGGAAAGTCAGCAGGTCCGCCGAGGTGACGTCTCCTTCGACGACCCGAACCAAAGGGAAGCCGGCCGCGTTGCGCCGCAGGAAGGACAACGCGACCGGGGACCGCTCCACGGCGTACACCTCGGCGGGTTTGCTCTCCTCGGCGATCGAGAGCGCAATGGCGCCGGTGCCGCTGCACAGGTCGACCACGACGGCGGCCGGCGGCGAGACGTCGATGCCCCAGCCGGCCAGCAGTTCAGTCTCCGGGCGCGGGATGAAGACGCCGTCGCCGACCGACAGTTCGAGGTGGCGGAACGCCGCCGTGCCGAGCAGATGCTGCAGCGGAATCCGCCGGGCGCGATCAGCCACCAACGCCTCGAAGCGGCGCAGCTCATCGGTGCGCATCGCGTCGGCCAGCAGCAGCCGGCCACGAGGGATCTCCAGCACGTGGGCGGCCAGCCACTCGGCATCGACCCGAGGCGATTCCACGCCGGCGCGCGCCAATTCGGCGGTCGCCCGGGCAAGTACGCCAGGTACCGGATGTCGGGAGGGGTGTTCGTTGTCCGAGTCCACGGCATAATCATCAAACGTCACGTGCGACGCCGACCGGCCGGGTCGGCGCATCGATACACGGGCACGCGGTGGGAGGCGCCCGGTGAGTTGGTTGGACCAGCTCCCTGAAAACGTCGTGGAGCTGAAGCGTGCCGGGCACCTGCAACAAAACGGGAGGTCAGCCGAGGCGCTGCCGATTCTCGACGAGGTGCTCGCCGTAGCGACCGACCCCACCACCCGGGCGTACGCGTTGGTCCAGCGCTTCGGAGCGCTGATCAACCTGGGCCGGATCGCCGAGCTGTCCACCTCGATGACGGCGGCCGCCAACGCGGTCCGCGAGATCCCCGACCCCTATCTGCGCGGCCAGATGCACGCGTTCGCCGCCCTCGGCGCACACCTGCAGAGCAATCTGGACCGTGGCGTCACCCATCTCGTGCAGGCCTCCCGGGCGCTGGCCGCGGTGCAGGACAACGACCGGGAAACCGCCTGGGGCTGGCACGACCTGGCGATGGCCTATTCCTATCTCGGCTTTCACGGCCACGCGCTGACCGCGATCGAGCAGGCCCGGCAGGTCGGCGCGGCGGTCGGCCTGGCGCCGGAGATCTTCGCGGCGCCCGGCATCCGGCTGCGCAACGCGGTCTCCCTCGATCATCAGGGCGACACCGACGGCTGCCTGCGCGTGCTGCGCGACATCGATGCCGAGCTGAGCCGCTACATCGCGATCGGCGCCGACCAGATGCGGCCGGGCAGCCGAGCCGCGTACGGCTATGCCCTGGCCCGCCGGGCCGCGCTCGGCGAGGAGACCGAGGCCAACGCGGCCCAGTGGCTCACCGCCAGCGGCGACAGCATCCGCAGCCGCGACCTCAGCCACCTCGGGCACGTCTGCCTCAGCATCGCGGCCGGCCGGCCGCAGCAGGCACTGGCCATGTTGGACGCGGTGCCGGTCGCCCCCGAGATCCTCGGCGCCGCCGAGCCGGCCCGGCTGCGCAGCATCTGTCACGCCGCGGCCGGCGACCACGCCGCCGCGCACGCCGCCGACCGATACGCCTTCCGCCTGGCCGCCCAGCGCATCGACCGCCTGCGGGACGGCTACCTCGACGGCGTCGCGGCCCGGCTGGACGCGCAGGAGACCGGCCGCGACGCCGACCGGTACGGCGACGAGACGCTCAACGACCCGCTCACCGGCCTGCCCAACCGCCGCCAGCTGGAGCGGTACGTGGGCGCCATGCTGGAACGCGGCGAGCGGGCCGCGATCGGCGTCTGCGACCTGATCGGCTTCACCGCGGTCAACGTGCGGCACGGCCGGCACTGCGGCGACCTCGTGCTGCAGCGGATCGCCGGCGTCCTCAACCGGGTGATGCGCCGCGGCGACTTCGTGGCCCGGTTCGCCGGCGACGAGTTCGTGGTGCTGCTGCCCGGGGCCGGCCCGGCGCAGGCGGCCGAGGTGTCCCGCCGGATCGCCGCGGCCACCAGCGCGGAAAACTGGCAGATCCTGGTTCCGGGCACTCCGATCGGCCTCGCGGCGGGCTGGTCCGAGGTGGGCGCCAACGGCCGCTCCCTCAGCGCGGCGCTGGCCGCGGCAGCCGCGAATCGCGCGCCCACGAGATGACCACGATCGAACTCGGTGAGATCGACTCGGCACCCGACCCGGGGCCGGCCACCGAGTTCAGCCGCCGTCTCGGCCGCCGCGGCACGATTGCGGCAACCGCCCTGGCCTGTCTGGTCGGCATCACCGGGTCGGCGCACGGCAGCGGCGCACCGGACATCCGTCCGCTGTGGAGCGTGCCGATCGCCGACAGCGACGGCACCACGCTCAGCGCCGACACCGCCTACCTGCAGCGGACCACCGCGGGCCGGTCACACCTCAGCGCGTACGACCTGCGCACCGGGAAGATGCGGTGGGAGACGACGATGGACGGCACACTCGGCTACACCCAGCTGGCCGACGCGGCCGGGCTGCTCCTGCTGCCCATCGACCCGACCGCGACCCCGACCGACGACATCCGCTACGCCCAGTTCAGCAAGGCCACCACCGCGCTCGACGCCCGGACCGGGGTGGCCCGGTGGACCGCCGCGGGCGAGCCGATGTTGGTCAGCGACCGCACGGCCCTGATGGTCGACTACGGCACCGACGGCGTCTACGTCCGGTTACGACTGATCACGCTCGACCCCGCCGCCCCGCGGGTGCTCTGGAGCGACGACACCCCCGGCGTCGACTCCGTCGCGTTCCAGACGACCGGCACGCGGGCCGACCGGATCATCACGGTGGCCCGGGACGGGTTCGTCCGGGTCACCCGGTTCGCCGACGGCGCGCTGCTGGCCGGCGCGCGCATCCCGTGGGACCCCGCCCCGGGAGACGGCGAGTTCAACGACATTGCGCCGGCCGGGGACCATCTGGTGGTGAACCGCGCCCGGGCGAACTCTTCCGAACTGAGCGTCTACCGGCTCGACACGCTGGCCGAGGTGTGGCGGGCCGGCACCACCGGCCGCGGGTTCGCGTTCCCCTGTGGGACCGGCATCTGCTTCGACGACGGCAACGGCGTGGCCGGTTACGACCCGGACACCGGCCGGAAGCGCTGGCAGCTCGACGGCGTCAGCAACGGCTGGTCGGCCGGCCCCGACCGCCTCGTGGCCCAGAAGGAAGGCAACATCCAGCAGCTGTACGACGCGGACACCGGGCAACCGGTCGGCGCGCCGAGCGAGGGCGAGACGGTGTGGACCATCGAGCCGGGTAGTGCCCTGGTCGTACTGCGGCCCACCCACGAGCCGCCGGACCACACCTCGATCACCCGGTGGGACCTGGCCACCGGCCGGCACGAGCTGCTCGGCGCGGTCAGCACCCTGTCGGTGAACCGCTGCCAGCTGGTGCCGCACTACCTCGGTTGCTACCAGGGACACGAGTTCGTGGTCACGGCGGTGGGCTGGTGACGATGATCGACCTGGGCGAGGTCACCGAAGACACCGCCCCGCCGCCGATGCCGGTCAATCTTCCCCGGCTGCGACGCGTGGTGCTCGCCGCGCTCGCCGTCGTCGGTGTGCTCGCCCTGGCCGGCTCGGCCGGCGCCACCCCGGCCGGGGTCCGCCAGCTCTGGTCGACGCCGTTACGCCCGGGCGAGGCCTGGTCGCTGTCCGCCGACACCGTCTACATGACACGGCTCGGCAACAAGGTCTCGGCGTACAACCTGACCACCGGCGAGCTGCGGTGGAGCGTTCCGGCCGGAGCCGACGTCGGTGACCGGGGCGCCTCGGCCGCCGGCAACATCCTGCTCGTACCGGCCGACCTGGACGCGGTCACCGAGCAGAACCCGGACGGCGGCCAGAACTTCTACGAGTCGGTCGGCACCACGATCGCCCTGGACACGGCGACCGGTGCGGAGCGATGGCGGACAAACGGCGAGGTGTACGCCTACGCCGACCCCGGCGTCGCACTGGTCGCCGAGGACGACACGCCGGGCAGCACGAGCCGGCTGCGGCTGGTCCGGCTCGCCGACGGCGCCGAGATCTGGAACCACCCGACGCCGGGCGTGGCCTCGTGGACCGCGATCCAGGACGGCGACCGGCTCACCTCGGTCGCCACGGTCACGAAGGGCGGCCTGCTCAGCGTCTACGACGACGCGACCGGGGCACTACGGCACACCGCCCAGCTGCCGCGCGTGGGTGCCGGAAAGCCATCCGACACGCTGATCGCGGCCGGCGACTATCTGACGGTCATACGCGACCAGGTGATCGACACGACGACCACCGTCTACCGCGCCGACGATCTCCAGCCGCTGTGGCGGACGCCCGAGCATGCCGGCTACGTCACCACGTGCGGCGACCTGCTGTGCAGCATCGGCCCGCTCGGCATCACCGGCCATGATCCGCGGACCGGGACGGAGAAGTGGCAGATGCCGGACGGGGCCGATCTCTGGATGATCGGCCACGACCGGATGCTGGTCAGCAGCGGCGCGCTGGAAGGTGAGAGCTCGATGGCCGACCCGGCCACCGGCGCCAAGATCGGCGGGCCGTTCACCGGACGGATGGCGTACCCCCTGGACCGGGGTCTCGTGCCGATGTACCTGCGCCCGGCCCTCGAACCGCGGGACCGCTACGCGGTGGTCCGGGTCGACCCGGACCACGGCAGCCAGCGCACGGTCGGCACCGTTCCGATCGTCACGATCGACGACTTCTGCATGACCACGGGCGATTACCTGGCCTGCGCGCGGGCGGGCAGCGCGCTGGACATCACGGTCGTCGACTGATCTCCGTGTCGCCGGCCAGCCGCGCCTGCCGGTCCGCCTCGCCGAGCGCGTCCAGCACGCCGTCGAGCTCGCCGCCGAGCACCAGATCGAGGTTGTACGCGGTGTAGCCGATCCGGTGGTCGGTGATCCGGTTCTGCGGGAAGTTGTACGTCCGCACCCGCTCCGAGCGGTCCACCGTACGCACCTGAGCCTTGCGTGAGTCGGAGGCCACCGCGTTCGCCGCCTCCTGGGCCTGCACCAGCAGCCGGGACCGCAGGATGCGCATCGCCGACTCCTTGTTCTGCAGCTGACTCTTCTCGTTCTGGCAGCTCACCACCGTGCCGGTGGGCAGGTGGGTGATCCGTACGGCGGAGTCGGTGGTGTTGACCGACTGGCCACCCGGGCCGGACGAACGGAACACGTCGATGCGCAGGTCGTTCGGCTCGATCTGCACCTCGACCTCCTCGGCCTCGGGCAGCACCAGCACGCCCGCCGCCGAGGTGTGGATGCGGCCCTGCGACTCGGTGACCGGGACGCGCTGCACCCGGTGCACGCCGCCCTCCCACTTGAGCCGGGACCAGACGCCGTGGCCACCCTCGGGCACGCCCTTGGTCTTGACCGCCACCGAGATGTCCTTGACGCCGCCGAGGTCCGACTCCTGCGAATCGATCACCTCGACCACCCAGCCGTGCCGCTCGGCATAGCGGGTGTACATGCGCAGCAGGTCGGCCGCGAACAGCGCCGACTCCTGGCCGCCCTCGCCCGCCTTGATCTCGACGATCACGTCCTTGGCGTCGCTCGGGTCACGCGGGATCAGCATCTCGCCGAGCTTCTCCTCCAGCGGAGGCAGTGCGGCGGCGACCGCCTCCACCTCGCCGGAGAACGCCGAGTCCTCGGCCGCGAGTTCCTTGGCCGCGACCAGGTCGGCGCGGGCCGCCTCCAGCTCGGCGTTGGCCGCGAAGATCGGGGCGAGTTCCGCGAAACGCCGCCCGACCCGGCGCACCAGGGCCTGGTCGGCGTGGATGGAGGGGTCCTCCATCTGCCTCTCCAGTGCCGCGTACTCCTCGAGAAGCGAGCTCAGCCGGTCGTTACTCACGTTTCGCACCCCCTTTAGTGGCAAACACGAACGACGCCCGCCCCCGCCGAAGCGGGTGCGGGCGTCGTTGAAGCAGTTACTTCTTCTTGGCCGCGTTCACCTTCGCGTACTTGGCCTGGAACTTCGCGACCCGGCCCGCGGTGTCCAGCACGCGCTGCTTGCCGGTGTAGAACGGGTGGCAGGCGCTGCAGGTCTCGACGCGGATCTCGTCGCCCTTGGCGGTGCTGCGGGTCGTGAAGGTGCTGCCGCAGGAGCAGATGACCTCGGTGGCCGTGTACTCCGGGTGGATGCCAGTCTTCATTTTTCTCGGTCCCTCTCTCAATGTGGTCGCCGGGTCGCTGTCAGCACCGCGCCGCCCCGCCAGGACGGTGGGCTCGGGCGTGAACCGGAACCTTGGCCGATTGACCAGTCTGCCATGCCGGGTTCTCGGACGAGAAATCGGCGCGACTTTCGTGGTGCGCTGTCGATAACGTGAGCAGCCCTCGCGGCATTCCCACTGGAAGGAAAGGCACCATGACGCTGCTCGCCGACGTCCTCGATTCGGTCGAATTGACCACCGCGGTCGAAACCGGATTTGTCCGGCTACAGCGCCACCCGAGTGCACCCTTGGTGATCTACAACTACACCGAGGCCTGCCAGTACGCCGGCGCCTGGAACCCGGTGACGCTCGCCTGCCGCGGCCTGATCGTGGATGGCGCGGGCCGCGTGGTCGCGCGTCCGTTTCGTAAGTTTTTTAACCATAATGAGGCACATGCGCCGGAAATAACCGGAAAAGTTCGGGTGACCGACAAGTCGGACGGCTCGCTGGGAATCGTCTACCACGACGGCCGCCGCTTCGCCGTGGCTACTCGCGGCTCGTTCGCCTCGGACCAGGCGATCCACGCCACCGAGCTGCTCAATGAGCGTTATGCCGAATTCGTCCCGCCGGACGGCCTCACCGTGCTGGTCGAGATCATCTATCCGGCCAACCGGATCGTGGTCGACTACGCCGGACTGGACGACCTCGTGCTGCTCGGCGCGGTCGACATCGCCACCGGCCGCAGCTACGGCCCGGAAGCGGTGCCGAACTGGCCCGGCCCGGTGGTCGAGACGTTCGACTACCCGACCTTCGCCGACGCGCTCGCCGCTCCCCCGCGCGACGGCCGGGAAGGATTGGTCGTCCACTACACCGACGCCGACCAGCGCGTGAAGATCAAGTACGCCGAGTACGTCCGGCTGCACCGCCTGGTCACCGGACTCACCGCGCGCACGGTCTGGGACATCATGGTGCACGGCGGCGACCTGGACGTGCTGCTCGAGCCGCTCCCGGAGGAGTTCGAGCCGTGGATCCGGGGCGTCGCGGCCGAGCTGACCGCCACGGTCGAGGCGCAGGTCGTCGCGATCGAGGCCGCCTATGCCACGATCCTGGCGGAGCTGCCGGACGGCTGGACTCGCAAGGAGTTCGCGGCCGCGGCGGTGCGCAACGAGCACCGGGGCGCGCTGTTCCTGCGACTCGACGACAAGGACTACCGACCGGTCCTCTGGCAGAACGCACGCCCGGAGGGTGACCGGACACCGCAGGGGACCAAGGTGACCGAGGAATGACGAGACTGCTGATCACCCGGGGGCTGCCGGCCTCGGGCAAGACCACCTTTGCCCGCAAGCTGCAGCCCCGGGTGGTCCGGGTCAACCGGGACGACCTGCGGCGGATGCTGCACGGCGACCGGCTCTACACGCAGTGGGCCGAGGCGCAGGTGACGCATGCGCAGCGGGCCGCGGTCGAGGCGCTGCTGCGGGCGCACGCCGACGTGATCGTCGATGACACCAACCTGCGGTCCAAGACCGTGCGCGAGTGGGCCGAGCTGGCCGCCCGGCACGGCGCGACGTTCGAGGTGCACGACTTCACCGACGTGCCGCTGGAGGAGTGCCTGCGCCGCGACGCCGACCGGCCGGAGACCGAGCGGGTCGGCGAGGCCGGCATCCGCCGGATGCACGAGCGCTATCTGGCCGGCAAGAATCTGCCGCTGCCGGTGCCGTTCGTCGAGCCGGGCGGTCCGGGTCTGGTCTACAACCCCGATCCGGCGCTTCCCGAGGCGGTCCTCGTCGACATCGACGGCACCGTGGCGCTGATGGCCGGCCGCAGCCCGTACGACTGGGGCCGGGTCGGTTCGGACGCGCCCAACCAGGCGGTGATCTCGGCGGTGCGGGCCATGCACGCGGCCGGTTACGCGATCGTCTTCTGCTCCGGGCGCGACGAGGTGTGCCGCGCCGAGACCGAGGCCTGGCTGGAGTTGTACGTCAGCGTGCCGTACGAGGCGCTGTTCATGCGCCCGGCCGGCGACAGCCGCAAGGACGCGATCGTGAAGCGCGAGATCTTCGATCGCGAGATCCGCGATCGGTGGCGGGTCGCAGGGGTTTTCGACGACCGGCAACAGGTGGTACGCATGTGGCGGGCGCTCGGGCTCACCGTGTTCCAGGTTGCGGAGGGAGACTTCTGACCTTGAAGTACCCACGCACCTTCCACCTGCCCGATTCGCCGGGAGCGACCGCCGACGACAAGGTGCAGCACGATCTGTCCTGGTTGGACGGTGAGCTGGTGGTGACGGAGAAACTCGACGGCGGCAACCTGACGTTCACGCGCGACTCGATGTTCGCTCGTTCGCCGGATTCCGGCACCCACCCGTGGGACCGGCCGGCGAAGGCGTTGTGGGCGATGACCGCGTACCGCATCCCGGACGACTGGCGGGTGTGCGGCGAGTCGATGTGGGCGCGACGCAGCATCGCCTACTCCGATCTGCCCGGCGTGTTCATCGTCTTCGGCATCTGGGACGAGACGGACACGCTGCTGGGCTGGGACGACACGGTCGATTGGGCACGCCGGCTGGAGCTGCCGGTGGTTCCGGTGCTCTACCGCGGCGGCAGCCTCTCCGAGGCGCGCGCCGCCTGGGCGACGCAGCGCACCGAGGAGAGCTCCGAGGGGTATGTGGTGCGCGCGGCCGGCCGGATCGCCGCGGCCGAGTTCTCCCATCGGCTGCTCAAGTGGGTCCGCGCCGAACATGTCCGCACCGACGCCGCGTGGCGCCATCGCGACGATTTCGCCGTGAACGAGTTCGCCTGATGTCCCGGGCCCGCTATGGCGTCGACGCCCCACCCGCCCTGTTCGGGCTGGTGTCCGGGGCGGTGCTGCTGATTCCGGGCACGATCCTGACCGCCGTGAACGCCGGTTGGTGGGCGCTCTGGCCGGCCGCGGTGTTCGTCTACCTCGCCGGCAGCGCCGCGCTCTACCTGCACACCACGAAGCGGGGCAAGTTCGCGGTGTGGGCGGAGATCCTCGACGATCTCGGCCTGCGCGGCGACGAGCGGGTGCTCGATCTGGGCTGCGGCCGCGGCGCGGTGCTGATCGCGGTGGCGAAGCGCCTGCCGCAGGGCCATGTCACCGGCGCCGACCTGTGGCGCTCGGTCGACCAGTCGGGCAACGCGCCCGAGGTGACGACGGCGAACGCGGCCGCCGAGGGGGTCGCCGGGCGGGTCTCGCTCGACACCGCCGACATGACCGCGCTCCCCTACCCCGACGACTCCTTCGACCTGGTCGTGGCCAGCATGGCGATCCACAACATCCACCCGGCGCGCGGGCGGCGGACCGCGCTCGACGAGGCGTTGCGGGTGCTGCGCCCCGGCGGTCGTCTGGTGATCGCCGACATCAGCGCCGCGAAGTCCTATCAGGCCCATCTGACCGAACGCGGCCTGGCGCCGGCGATCCGGTCGCTGGGGTGGCGGATGTGGTGGGGCGGCCCGTGGCTGCCGACCCTGCTGGTGACCGCGGTCAAGACGTAGCGGCCAGCTCCTCGCGGCTGCGCAGGATGCAGAACTCGTTGCCCTCCGGGTCGGCGAGCATGACCCAGCCGGTGCCGTCCGGATTGCGCAGGTCGTCGATGGGCTTGGCGCCGAGCTCGACGAGCCGGGCCAGTTCGTCGTCCCGGCTGCCCTCGACCGGGCGCAGGTCGAAGTGGATCCGGTTCTTCCCCTGCTTGACGTCCGGCACCTCGATGAAAAGCACCGTGTGCGACCCGTCCGGGCTGGTGATCGGGCATTCCTCGTGGCCGGGGAGGTTGGGGTCGGCCGGGTTCTCGGCGTAGCCGAGCACCTTCTCCCACCACTTGGACAGCGCGTAAGCGTCCGTGCAATCCACCGTCGTGTGCGAGATGAACGAAGTCATGCCCGCATGATCCCGTATTTCAGCCGTGGCCGTGGGGGCAGCGGTTGTCGTCGAGGTAGAAGGCGGGACGCAGGTCCATCTCCTCGTAGTAGCGGTGGAACACCGGGGTGAGGCTGCCGGACATCGGGGGGACGATCCACGACCAGTCGGCCGGCACCGGGCGGCCGGCCTTCTCCTCGTTACGGAGGTGCGCGATGAACCGCTGCGACTCGGTGTGGTGGTCGGACATCTTCACGCCGGCCTTCTCGAAGCTCCAGAGCACCGCCCGGTTGATCTCGACGAGCGCGCGGTCCCGCCAGAGCGTCGACTCCCGGCTGGTGTCCAGTCCCATCCGCGCGGCGACCACCGGCAGCATGTCGTAGCGGCCGGCGTCGGCGAGGTTGCGCGCGCCGACCTCGGTTCCCATGTACCAGCCGTTGAACGGCGCGAGCGGGTAGTGCACCCCGCCGATGGTGAGCCGCATGTTCGAGATCGCCGGTACGGCGTGCCAGCGCAAACCCAGCTCGGTGAACCAGCCGTACTCGGGATGGCCGATCGGAACTTCCCGGACCGCGCGTTCGGGCAGCTCGTAAAGGCGTACCCCCTCGTGGGGTGTCTCGATTGCCAGCGGAAGCACGTCGAAGTCCTCGCCCTTGCCCCGCCAGCCGTAGCCGCGCATCGCGGCGGTGAAATCGATCTGCCGCGCGTCGCCGATCGTGCGCCCGTCCGCGCCGCGATAGCCGGCGTAGCGGATCAACTGCTCGTTCCACACCCGCGCGTACGGCTGTCCGGGCTGGGCCGCCGCGAAGATGCTGATCACCGGCCGGAGCTGCCCGTTGCCCGCCGCGGTCAACAGGTGGTGCACGAGCAGCGAGTAGATCTCGTCGGCGGTGCGGGCGCGGCGCCGGTCGAGGACCATCAGGCTGCGCCAGTAGAGACGGCCGATGCAGCGCGAAGCATTGCGCCAGGCCATCCGGGCGCCGTGGGCGAGTTCCTCGGTGGTGTGCACGTAGGTGCCGGTCGCGGCGATCTGTGCGCGGACGATGGCCAGCCGGGGTTCGACCGGGCCGAGCCGGGGGTTCTCCAGGTAGCAGCGGCGGAGGAAATCGTCGGCCTCGGCCGGGTCGACCGGAGCGCTCGGATCCCACGGCTCGGTCGGATGGTCCCGGTAGCCGGGCACGATCATCGGGTTGCCTCCCACGGTGAGCCGAGTGGTACTCGGAAATTTGCCCGACCCCGGGAGAGGCCGATCACACACCGTGTGCGACAAAAGGGACGCAGCCCGAAGGCCACGTCCCTTTTGCGGAAAAACCCGGTTACTCGCCCGGCGTCGACTTCGCGATCTGCATCAGGAACTCGACGTTCGTGCGGGTCTGCTTGAGCCGGTCGAGCAGCAGGTCGAGCGCCGCCGACGAGTCAAGCGAGTGCAGCACCTTGCGGAGCTTGTGGATGATCGCCAGCTCTTCCTTGCCGAGCAGGATCTCTTCCTTACGCGTGCCCGACGGGTCGATGTCGATCGCCGGGAACACCCGCTTGTCCGCGATCTTCCGGTCGAGCTTGAGCTCGGCGTTACCCGTGCCCTTGAACTCCTCGAAGATCACCGTGTCCATCATCGAGCCGGTCTCGACTAGCGCGGTCGCGAGAATGGTGAGCGAGCCACCATTTTCGATGTTGCGCGCGGCGCCCAGGAACCGCTTGGGCGGGTAGAGCGCGGTCGAATCGATACCACCGGACATGATGCGGCCGGAGGCCGGTGCGGCCAGGTTGTAGGACCGGCCGAGACGGGTCACCGAGTCGAGCAGCACGACCACGTCGTGGCCCAGCTCGACCAGTCGCTTGGCCCGCTCGATGGCGAGCTCGGCGACCGTGGTGTGGTCCTGCGGCGGCCGGTCGAACGTGGCCGCGACGACCTCGCCCTTGACCGAGCGCTGCATGTCGGTGACCTCTTCGGGCCGCTCGTCGACCAGCACGACCATCAGGTGGCACTCGGGGTTGTTCTCGGTGATCGCGTTGGCGATCGCCTGCAACACCATCGTCTTACCGGCCTTGGGGGGCGACACGATGAGCGCGCGCTGGCCCTTGCCGATCGGCATGACGAGGTCGATGACCCGGGTGGTGAGGATGTGCGGCTCGGTCTCGAGACGCAGCCGCTCCTGCGGGTAAAGCGGGGTGAGCTTGTAGAACTCGGGGCGGCGCCGGGCCTCGTCCGGCTCCATCCCGTTGATCGTGTCCAGCCGGACCAGCGGGTTGTACTTGTCCCGCCGGTTGTCGCTGTTGCTGCTGTCGCGCGGGGTGGCCCGCACGGCGCCGGTCACCGCGTCGCCGCGGCGCAGGCCATATTTCTTGACCTGCGACATCGAGACATAGACGTCGTTCGGCCCGGAGAGGTAACCGGTGGTGCGCACGAACGCGTAGTTGTCCAGCACATCGAGGATGCCGGCCACGGGGACGAGCACGTCGTCCTCGCTGACGTGCGGCTCGCGGCCGCCACCGTCACGCGGGCTGGTGTCGCGCTGGCCGCCGCCACCAGCACTACTGCCGGTGGTGGTCTCGTCGCGGTCGCGGCCACGACGACGGTCCCGGAAGCGACTGCGACGGCTTCGCCGGCCGCCCTCGCCACCGTCGCTGTCGTCATCGTCGTGACCCTGGTCACTGTTTCGCGGGCCGCGGTCGTCACGCTGGCCACGGTCGTCCCGCGGGCCCCGGTCGTTGCGGTCGTCACGCTGGTTGTTGCGCTGCCGGTCCCGGTTGCGGTCGCCACGCTCCGGACGCTCGCCACGCTGCTCGCCGGCCTCCGGCTGCGGGGTGGTGGTGACCGGCTCGGCGACCGGCGCGACGGCAGCGGTGTCCCGCTGGACGTTGCGGTCGCGGTTGCGGCGGCTACTGGTGGCGGGGGCGCTGGCCTCGGTGGCGGGCGCGGCGTCGGACTGCGCGACGGAAACCGTCTGCGGAGCCTCCACCGGCTTCTCGACGACCGCCGGCTTGTCAGCAACCGGCTGCTCGACCACGGGAGCCGGGGCAGCTTGCGCTACCTCGCTGGTGCGCGGGCGCGGCGCCTTCTCGGCCGCCGGCGCGCCACCGCTCTGCTTCTCGGTGATGGCGGTGATCAGCTCGCCCTTGCGCATCCGGGCGGTGCCGGAGATGCCGAGGGAAGCGGCAAGGCTCTGCAGCTCGGGCAGCAGCATCGCGGACAACCCGGTGCCGCCCCGGCGGCGCTTCGTGGCGGTCGCGGTGGTGCCGGCGCCGTCGTCAGCGACGTCAGAAACACCCGACGTCACGTCGGTGGTGTCGCTCAATGGATTCCTTCCGTCGGAAAAAGCCCGAGTTCCCCGGTCTGCAGCCTGGTGGCCGGGAGGCTCGGAACCCGCTTCGCCGAAGCGACACGGGAGTTTGTGCAGCGCAGCCGCTCGACGGTGTCCCTGCTCGTCCTACATTGACGGGTAGGTCTCGGCGAGTGCAGCAGCGATCTGGGAGACCTGCTTCTCGGCGTGTGCCTTGCTGAGAATTGAGACGGCCAGGATAGGCCTTTGAAATCTCGAGGGGTGCGCGCCGAACCGCAGAGATCGCTTGCTTCGCGGCTGTGCCAGGTCTTGAGCGTAGTCAACTCACACGACCTGCGGCAACAGGGCCCCGCTAGGCGAGTTCCACCATACTCCCTTTGACAAGAGCACCGCGCGCATCCACGCCCAACGACTCGACGCGCCATTCCGATCCCGGGTGGAAATCGGCCGGGACCTCGGACAATGCGAGCACGGTGGGGCCGGCGCCACTCACCACGGCGGCCACGCCGACCGAGCGCAACGACGCCACGAGCGACGCGGTGCCCGGCATCGCCTCGGCTCGATAGCCCTGATGCAGCCGATCCGCGGTCGCCGGGAGCAGTAACGAGGGATCGGCCGTCAGCGCGTGCGTCAGGAGCGCCGAGCGCCCGGCGTTGAACGACGCGTCGGCGTGCGGAACTTCGAACGGCAGCGCGGCGCGAGCGCTCGCGGTGTAACCACGCTCGGTCGGAATGAAAACCTTGGGGTGTACGTCTTCGTGAGCCGGCAGACGCACGGCACGCGCGCCCGTGCCCTCGGTCCAGGCGATGGTGAAACCGCCGAGCAGGCACGGCGCGACGTTGTCGGGGTGGCCCTCGAGACGCGCCGCGACCCGCAGCGCGGCCTCGTCGTCGATCAGCTCCGTGCCGCCCGCGACCAGGCCGCGGGCCAGCTGCACGCCGCCGACGATGGCCGCCGAGGAGGAACCGAGGCCGCGGGCCTGCGGGATGCGGTTGACGCACTCGACGGCCAGCCCGCGCGGCCGCTCGCCCAGCTCGTCGAAGGTGGCCAGCATGGCCCGCACGACCAGGTGCTCCTCGTCGCTGGGCAGCTCGCCCGCGCCCTCACCGATCACCGAGACGGTGAAGCCGCCCGGCGTGACCCGGGCGGTCAGGTCGTCGTAGAGGGTCAGCGCGAGACCCAGCGCGTCGAAGCCGGGGCCGAGGTTGGCGCTGGTGGCCGGCGTGCGGACGGAGACCGGATCGGTCGCGAAGGTCAGGGCCATCGGCACATGCTAAGCGGTGATCATCGACGGTGGTTCGGTGAGTGCGAGGAGTGAGCCGGTTTTGCGAGCCCCGCAGCGCGAACGAAAGGCGGCACGGCGAGCCGCAGCTTGCGCGTGGCGAATCGCCAGACGACGGCGTAGGTCAGGGTGACCAGGCCGCAGCCGGCCAGGATGGCGCGCTCGTCGACGTGGTCGACCACCGCCGTGGCGACCAGCTGACTCACCGCGATCGCCATCGTCGCCAGCATCATGTCGATCGCGAACACCCGGCCACGCAGCCCGTCCGGCACCTCGCCCTGCAGCGCGTAGTTCGAGAGCGTCCAGTTGGCGCCGCCGGCGAAGTGCGCGACGAAGACCAGCACGAGCACGAGCGGGAACCACGGGGTCACCGACACACCCAGGTAGCCGAGGCCGTAGAGGCTCATCGAGAGTGCCAGGCCGGGAAGCAGCCACGACCGGCGGCCGAGCACCGGCCGCAGCACGAACGGGCCGACCAGCGCGCCCGCGCCACGCACCGCGAAGAGCAGGCCGGCGCCGAGCACGCCGGCCCCGTGCAGGCCGGCGATCAGCGGAAACACGATCAGCACGCCGTTGCCGAGGCCGGCCGCCGACTTGACCGTGATCAGGGCTCGGACCAGCGGCCGGTCGCCGATGAAGCGCAGCGCCTCGCGCATCGCGTGCCAGGTGGGCGGCGAGGCGTGGTCGCGGGGCGCCTGCAGCGGGCGCCGGACCAGGGCGGTGAGCGTGGCGCCGGCCAGGAGGCAGACGGCGGTGATGGCGAAGCTTGCGTACGGCCCCCACAGCGCGCCGATCACACCGCCGAGCGACGCGCCGACGATCGTCATCGTGCCCCAGGTCGAGCCGGAGATGGCGTTCGCAGCGGCCAGGTCGGCCGGCTCGACGACGTTGGGCAGCGCCGCCGACGCGGCCGGGGTGTAGAACGACTTGGCTACTGCCATGGCGCCGATCGCGACCAGGGCCAGCGGGGCGGTCGCCGCCGAGCGCACCGCGAACAACAGCAGCACCGCGGCGAACGCGGCCAGGTTGGCGAGCACCAGGATGCGGCGGCGGTCGAAACGATCGGCCACCGTCCCGGTGAACGGCAGCAGCAGCGCGCTGATGCCGGTGTCGACGGCCAGCACCAGGCCGCCCCAGACGCCGCTGCCGGTCAGCTCGGGCAGCAGCACGAGCAGCGGCACCATGACGAACCAGTCCGAGCCGAAAACCACCAGCTCGGCGCCGAACAAACGACGGAAATCCCGGTTGCGGGTAAGGACCGAGAGCATTGACGGCACGTACCGGACGGTACGCGCCGTCAATGTCCTACGTTATTTCGGCTCGTCCTTGCGGCGCGAGACCTTCAGCACCTCGAACTGGTCGGTGTAGCCGCGCAGGGCGGTGTTCGGCTCGGGCGCTTCGTGCGCGCCGCCCGCGGTCGCCGGCACCAGATCGTCGGCCACCTCGCCGTCCTCGTCCTCGGCGGCGTGCCGCGGCGAATCCGGCAGGCCCTTGGCGGCGCGCTTCTCCGCCCGCCTGGCCTTCCGCTTCTCCTTACGGTTCTCCACCATCGTGTAGAGCGTCGGCACCAGCACCAGGGTCAGCAGCGTCGAGCTGACCAGACCACCGATGACCACAATGGCCAGTGGCTGGCTGATGAAGCCGCCCTCGCCGGTGAGCCCGAGGGCCATCGGCAGCAGCGCGAAGATGGTCGCGATCGCGGTCATCAGGATCGGGCGCAACCGGTGCCGGCCGCCCTCGATCACCGCTTCCTGCACGCCCATCCCGGCCGCTCGGTAGTGGTTGATCAGGTCCATCAGCACGATCGCGTTGGTGACCACGATGCCGACCAGCATCAGCACACCGATCAGCGCCGGCACGCCGAGCGCGGTGCCGGTGACCAGCAGCAGGATGATCGCGCCGGTGGCCGCGAACGGGATCGACACCAGCAGGATGATCGGCTGGATCAGGCTGCGGAACGTCGCCACCATGATGATGAAGACGATCGCGATCGCCGCCAGCACGGCCAGGCCGAGCTGCTTGAACGCGTCCGCCTGGTCGGCACTGACGCCACCGACCGAGACCGACGCGCCGGCCGGCAGGGTCAGCGCATCCAGCTTCTTCTGCAGGTCCTTGGACGCCTTGCCGACGTCGGAACCGGTGACCGTGCCCTTGACCGAGGCGCTGCGGTCGCCGTCGACCCGGGTGACCTGCTCCGGGCCGGACACCTCGCTCACCGTGGCGACCTGGTCGAGACGCACCGGGCCACGGGCCGTGGTGAGGGTCATGGCCTTGAGCGCGGCCGGGTCGGCCGGGGCCGAACCGAACGAGACCACGACGCTCTCGGTGGCGCCGTCGATGGTGACCTGGCCGGCCGTCGCGCTGCGGAAAGCGCCCGCCACGCTCTGCCCGATCGAGGCCTCGGTCAGGCCGTAGCTCGCGGCCACGTCGCGCTTCACCGCCACGTCGAGGCGCGGGACGCTGGCGGCCAGCGTGGTGCTCACGTCGGAGACGCCGGAGACCGACGCCATCGTCTGGCGCACCTGCTCGGTGGCCTGGCTGAGCGGTTCGTTGTCGGCCGCCTTGACGGTCACCGACAGCTCGCTGCCGCCGAGACCGGAGCTGTCCTGGCCGATCGTGACGTCGCCGACGTCGGTCATCTTGCCGAACTCGTCGCGCAGCTCGTCGCCGACCTTCTCGGCGTCGGCCTTCTCCTCGAGCCCGACCTGGAACGACGCGGTGCTGGCGCCGCTGGTCTGGAACGGGTTGAAGTCACCCTGGCCGATCGTGACCTGGTAGGTCTTCACGTCGCTGCGGCCGGCGAGCACCGCTTCGAGCTTCTTGGCCGCGTCGTTGGTGGCCGCCAGGCTGGTGCCGACCGGCAGCTCCTGGGTGATGCTGATCGAGTCCTGGCCGGACTGGTCCAGGAAGTTGGTCTTGAGCTGGCCGGCCAGCACGCCCGTGCCGATCAGCACGAGCAGGCCGATCATCAGGGTGGCGACACGACGCTTGGTGGCGAAGTTGATCACCGGCAGGTAGGCGCGTTGCAGCGGGCTGCGCAGCTCCTTCTCCTCGGCCGCCTTACGGATCTCCTCGGCGTCGGCGCCGGGCTTCGGCGGGCGCAGGAACCAGTACGCCAGCACCGGGACCACGGTAAGCGCCACGAACAGCGAGGCGAGCAGGGCGACCGTGACGGTGATCGCGAACGACCCGAAGATCTGCCCGACCAGACCGCCGACGAGGGCGATCGGCAGGAAGACGGCGACTGTGGTCAGCGTCGACGCGGT
Organism: Actinoplanes sp. NPDC026619; assembly: GCF_040638295.1. NCBI lineage: Bacteria > Bacillati > Actinomycetota > Actinomycetes > Micromonosporales > Micromonosporaceae > Actinoplanes > Actinoplanes sp. NPDC026619. The sequence continues at coordinate 34,794 of NZ_JBEZYA010000017.1, read as the reverse complement.
GACCGCGCCGGACACCTCGCGCACGGCGGTGATGATCGCGTGGACCTTCTCCTCGCCGTACTCCAAATGTCTCTTGATGTTTTCCAGAACGACAATCGAGTCGTCCACCACCCGCCCGACCGCGATCGTGAGCGCGCCGAGCGTGAGCAGGTTGAGGGTGTAGTCGCCGGCCCAGAGCGCGATCAGCGCGATCAGCACGGACAGCGGGATAGACACGGCCGTGACCAGCGTCGAGCGCACCGAGAGCAGGAAGATCAGGATGACGATCACGGCCATCACGAGGCCGAGCAGGCCCTCGGTGGTCAGGCTCTTGATCGACCGCTCGACGAACGGCGCCTGGTCGGTGACCACGGTGAGTTTGGCCCCGGAGTCCTTCTCCAGATCAGCAAGCTTGTCGCGTACGGCGTGGGAGATCTGCACCGGGTTGCCGTCCGGCTTGGCCGTCACCGCGATGCCGAGGCTGTCGGCGCCATCCGTCCTGGTGTAGGAGGTCGCGGTCGGCAGCTTGCTCTCCACCGAGGCGACGTTGCCGAGCTTGACCGGGCCACGGCTGCCGGTGAGGTAGAGGCCCTTGATGTCGTCGACCGAGGTGATCGGCGTGCCGACCTGCACGTTGAGCGACTTGGTGCCGTCGACGACCGAACCGGCCGGGATCGAGATGCCGTTGGCCTGCAGCACCGTGGTCAGCGCCTGCGGGCTGGCCCCGGCGGCGGTGAGCTTGACCAGGTCGGGGGTGATGACGACCTGCTTGGCGCGGGCGCCGCTGACCGAGGTGTCACGGACGCCCTCGATCGCGTTGATCTCCGGCACCACGATCTGGTTGAGCTTGTTGAGCAGGTCGCTCTCGTCGGCGCCGCCCGATGCGGCCAGCACGATCGCCGGGATGTCGTCGGTGCCGCCGGTGAAGATCTGCGGCTCGACGCCGGTGGGCAGCTGGGTCTGGATCCGGTTGACCGCCGTGGTCAGCTGGTTGGCCGCCTGCTCGATGTCGGTGCCGAAGATGAACGACGCGGTGATGCTCGCGTAGCCCTGGCTGGTGGTCGACGTGACGCTGTCGATGCCGTTGACGCCCTTGACCGCGTCCTCGATCGGCTTGGTGACCTGTTCCTCGATGATCTCCGCGCTGGCGCCCGGGAGCGCCGCGCCGACGAACGCGGCCGGCAGATCGATCGACGGGAACAACTGCTGCTTCAGAGACGGTACGGCGTAGATCCCGAAACCCGTGATCACCAGCGCGATCAGGGCGACGAGTCCTCGATTGGCAAGACTGAGCCGGGTCAAGGCTGACATGGGCGCTCCCCCCGCTAAAGTTCGGCCTGTACGAATAGTTTGCCTGACGCGAACAAATGATTTTTCGCGGGGGTGCGCTGGTACCGTCCGACATCGGATGGACTCATGCAGGCCATCACCGCGTTACGAAGAAAGGTGTGGTTTGGCCGCCGGGAACGAACAGCTCATCGCGGACATTATGGGCACGCAGCAACGGCTCCAGCAGTTGTTCGCGTACGACCGTTCCGATCCGCTCTTCTCGTCCCATCTGACGTTGTCCCAGTTCAAGATCCTGATGCTGCTCGCCCGGCACGGCAATGTATCGGGCGGTGAGTTGGCCGGGATGCTCGGCGTCGGCTTGGCCGCACTCAGCGGCATGGTGGATCGGCTCGTGCAACAGGACCTCGTGATGCGCACCGAGGACCTGCACGACCGGCGGGTGCGCCGGATCGGCCTCTCGAGAAAGGGCGGCGAGCTCATCGGGAGCATCATGAACGCCGGGGAGGCGAAGATGCGCGCTCTCCTCAGCCGCCTCTCAGACGAGGAACTGGCCCTGGTTGCTCAGGCGTCCCTGCTCATGGTGAAGGCGGCCGAGGAGTCGACCCTGGAAGCAGACGGCGGCTCAGGCCAGGCCTAGCTCCCGCGCGGCGATCATCACGTCGTTCTGGATCGTGGTGGGCGACGGCGCGGTCGAGATGGCCCACTCCGGGTCCTTCAGCCCGTGCCCGGTGACCGTGCAGACCACGGTCGCGCCGGCCGGCACCTTGCCCGCCTGGGACTGCTGGATCAGGCCCGCGACACTGGCGGCGCTGGCCAGCTCGACGAAGACGCCGACCTCGCGGGCGAGCAGCCGATAGGCCGACAGGATCTCGCGGTCGGTGACCGCCTCGATCAGGCCGCCCGAGGTGTCCCGGGCGTCGAGCGCCTTGGTCCAGCTCGCCGGGTTGCCGATCCGGATGGCGGTGGCGATCGTGGACGGCTCCGGGACGACCTTGCCGTTCACGATCGGGGCGGCGCCGGAGGCCTGGAAGCCGTACATCTTCGGGAGCTTCGTCGAGTTGCCGGCCTGCTGGTCCTCCAGATAGCCCATCCAGTACGCCGAGATGTTGCCGGCGTTGCCGACCGGCAGGCAGTGGATGTCGGGCGCGTCGCCGAGGGCCTCGACGATCTCGAACGACGCCGTCTTCTGCCCGTGCAGGCGGAAGATGTTGACCGAGTTGACCAGCGACACCGGGAAGTCTTGAGACAGCTTGGCGGCGAGCGCGAGGCAGTCGTCGAAGTTGCCGTTGACCTGCAGAAGCTTGGCGCCGTGCACCAGCGCCTGAGCCAGCTTGCCCAGCGCGATCTTGCCCTGCGGCACGAGCACCGCGCAGGTCAGGCCGGCGCGGGCCGCATAAGCCGCGGCCGACGCGCTGGTGTTGCCGGTGGAGGCGCAGATGATCGCCTTCGAGCCCTCCTCGACCGCCTTGGACACGGCCATGGTCATGCCGCGGTCCTTGAACGAGCCGGTCGGGTTGGCCCCCTCGACCTTGAGGTAGACGTCGGCGCCGACCCGCTGCGACAGAACCGGCGCGGGCACCAGCGGCGTGTTGCCCTCGTGCAACGTGACCACCGGGGTGGTGTCGGTGACCGGCAGCCGGTCCCGATACCGCTCAATGAGTCCCCGATACATGGTCTGTTCTCCCTTACTCAGGACGGTGGCTTACAGCCTCAACATTGTTCCCGTCCGGATCGCGGACGAACGCGCCGTAGTAGTTCTCGTGGTATTCCTCATGCACGCGCGGTTCGTGCAGCACCTCGGCCCCGCTTGTGACGGCGGCCGCGAAGAAAGCGTCGACCTGGGCGCGGCTGGACGCCGCGAACGCGATGTGCAACTCACGGAAGCCGTCGCCCTCGCTGAACTCGCTGATCCAGAAGTCGGCGTGGTCGCCCCCGCCGTACCCCATCGCGACCTTGAAGTCGGCCAGCCGGGTCACGCCGAGCGGAGCCAGCGTGGCGTCGTAGAACGCCGCGCTGGCGGCCAGATCGGAGCATTGGAAACCCACGTGGTCGAGCACGGCTCAGACCCCTCCCTCGACGCGCAGCACGCTCGCGATGGATCGGACGATGTCCAGTTGCGACAGCGACTCGACCGTAGCGGCAAGGTTGGCGTCGGGCGCGCCGTGGGTGACGATGACCAGCTTGGCGTCGGCCTCGCGGCCGGACTGGCGGACCGTGGCGATGGAGACCTCGTGCTTGGCGAAGATGCCCGCGACCGCGGCCAGCACGCCCGGCTTGTCGTCGACGTCGAGGTTGATGTGGTAGCGCGTGACGGCCTCGCCGATCGGGCGGACCGGCAGGTGGGCGTAGTTGCTCTCGCTCGGCGCCCGGAAGCCGCCGAGCCGGTTGCGGGCCGCCGCGACGATGTCGCCGAGCACCGCGCTCGCGGTCGGCGTGCCACCCGCGCCCCGGCCGTAGAACATCAGCTGACCGGCCGCGTCGGCCTCGATGAAGACCGCGTTGAACGCGTCGCCGACACTGGCCAGCGGGTGGCTGCGCGGGATCATCGCGGGGTGCACCCGCACGCTGACCGACTCGATGCCGGACGAGTCGGGGCCGCGCTCGGCGATGCACAGCAGCTTGATCGTGCAGCCCATCTCCTTGGCGCTGGCCATGTCGCCGGCGGTCACTCCGGTCATGCCCTCGCGGAACACGTCGGCCGCGGTGACCCGGGAGTGGAACGCCAGCGAGGCGAGGATGGCCGCCTTGGCCGCGGCGTCGAAGCCCTCCACGTCGGCGGTCGGGTCGGCTTCCGCGTACCCCAGCTCGGTTGCCTCTTCCAGGGCCTCGCTGAAGCCGGCGCCGGAGGTGTCCATCGACGAGAGGATGAAGTTGGTCGTGCCGTTGACGATGCCGGTGACCCGGGTGACCCGATCGCCGTGCAGCGACTCGCGCAACGGGCGCAGCAGCGGGATCGCGCCGGCCACCGACGCCTCGTAATAGAGATCGGCGTTGCCCTCGGCGGCCGCGTCGTGCAGGGCTGCGCCGTCCTCGGCGAGCAGCGCCTTGTTCGCGGTGATCACGCTCTTGCCCGCGCGCAGCGCCTCGACCAGCCAGGTGCGGGCCGGCTCGATGCCGCCGACGACCTCGATGACCACGTCGACGTCGTCCCGCTTGACCAGCCCGAGCGCGTCGGTGGTGAGCAGGCCGTCGGCGATCGGCAGAGCACCGCGCTCGCGACCGAGCCGCCGCACCGCGATGCCGACGATCTCGAGCGGTGCGCCGATCCTCGCGGTCAGGTCGTCGGCCTGGTCGTGCAACAGGCGGACAACTTCGGAACCGACGGTCCCACAGCCGAGCAGCGCCAGGCGGATCGGTTTATCAGAGCTCATCCGACATCCAATGCGAGCAGGTCGTCCTCGGTCTCCCGGCGCACGATGACGCGGGAGACTCCCTCGCGCACCGCTACCACCGGCGGCCGAGGCACGTGGTTGTAGTTGCTGGCCATGCTCCGGCAATAGGCGCCGGTGCCCGGCACCGCAATAAGATCTCCGGGCTGCACGTCAGCGGGCAGGAATTCATCCTTCACGACGATGTCCCCGCTTTCACAATGCTTTCCCACGACGCGGGCCAGCATCGGCTCGGCGGCACTGGCCCGACCGGCGAGCGTGGCGGAGTAGGAAGCGTCGTACAGCGCGGTGCGGATGTTGTCGCTCATCCCGCCGTCGACGCTCACATAGGTGCGGATGCCGTCGACGTCCTTGACCGTGCCGACCTCGTAGAGCGTGAGCACGGCCGGCCCGACGATCGCCCGGCCCGGCTCGATGGAGAGCTTGGGCTTGCGCAGGTTGGCCATCTCGCACTCGGACTCGACGATCTTGTTGATCCGCTTGGCGAGATCGCCCGCGGCCTGCGGGTCATCCTGCGTGGTGTAGGCGATGCCGAAGCCACCGCCGAGGTCGAGCTCCTCGAGTTCGACGCCGCGGGCGTCGCGGATCTGGGCCTGCAGCTCCAGCACCCGCCGGGCGGCCACCTCGAAGCCACTGGTGTCGAAGATCTGCGAGCCGATGTGCGAGTGCAGCCCCCGCAAATCGAGGACACCGTCATCGATGATCTTGGCGGCTGCCGCGAAGGCCGCGCCGCCGGCGAGGGAGAAGCCGAACTTCTGGTCCTCGTGCGCGGTGGCGATGAACTCGTGAGTATGGGCTTCGACACCCACGGTGACGCGGATGAGCACCTTGGGCCGTTTACCCAGCTTTTCGGACAAATCGGTTAGACGGGCGATTTCGTCGAACGAGTCGACGATGATCCGGCCGACGCCCGCCTCGAGCGCCCTCTCCAGCTCCCGGTACGACTTGTTATTGCCGTGGAAGCCCATCTTCTCCGCCGGGAAGCCGGCCGCCAGCGCCACCGCCAGCTCGCCGCCGCTGCACACGTCCAGGAACAGGCCCTCCTCCTTGACGATCTTGACGACCGCCTTGCAGAGGAATGACTTGCCCGCGTAATAGACGTCCGCGTCGCCGAACGCCGACGCGAACTCCCGGCACCGGGCGCGCAGGTCCACCTCGTCGAGAAGGTAGGCCGGGGTGCCGTGCTCGGCCGCCAGATCGGCGACGCTCACGCCGCCGATCTGCAAGAACCCGGCCTCGGCGCGGGTCACGGTGCGCGGCCACAGTTGCGGCACGAGCGCATTGACGTCCTCCGGCGTACGCAACCAGGCCGGCCCGGTGTATCCGAGGTCGCCGTGCAGCGCGCCGGCCTCATGAGCTCGCATGCCCTACATCCTTTCGGGGGCCGAGACCCCGAGCAGGCCCAACCCGTTAGCGATCACCGTACGGGTGGCGTCGTTGAGCCAGAGCCGGGCACGGTTGCCGTCGCCGATCGGCTCGTCGCCCTTCGGCAGCACCCGGCACTCCGGCTCGTCGTAGAAACGGTGGTACTCCCCGGCGATCTTCTCGAGCAGGCGCGCCACGTGGTGCGGTTCGCGCAGCTCGGCCGCCCGGGACACCGTCTCCGGGTATTCCTCCAGAGCCTTGAGCAGCTCGGTCTCCTTGGTGTTGACCAGCAGCTCGGGCCGGAAGTCAGCGTCGTTTCCGCGCCGCAGCCCGACCGTCTCGGCCTGCCGGGCCACGCTGGCCGTCCGCGCCGCCACGTATTGCACGTAGTAGACCGGGTTCTCCCGGCTCGCGCTGGTCCACAGGTCGATGTCGATGTCGATCGGCGAGTCGGAGGAGTAACGGCCCAAGGCATATCGGGTGGCGTCCACGCCGAGCGCGTCGACGAAGTCCTCCAGCGTGACGACCGTGCCGGCCCGCTTGCTCATCCGCATCGGCTCGCCGTCGCGGACCAGGTTGACCAGCTGGCCGATCAGGATCTCGATGTTCTTCTCCGGGTCGTCGCCGAAGCAGGCGGCCATCGCCTTCATCCGGCCGACGTAGCCGTGGTGGTCGGCGCCCAGCATGTAGACGCAGCGCTCGAAGCCACGCTTGCGCTTGTCGAGGTAGTAGGCGCAGTCGGCGGCGAAATAGGTCCAGTCGCCGTCGGATTTGCGCAGCACCCGGTCCTTGTCATCGCCGAACTCGGTGGTGCGCAGCCAGGTCGCGCCGTCGGTCTCGAAGATGTGGCCCTGCTCGCGCAGACGGTCCAGGGCCTCCTGCAGCTCACCCCGGGCGTGCAGGTCCTTCTCATTGAAGTACGTGTCGAACTGCACGCCGAAGTCGTTCAGCGACGCCTTGATCTCGGCGAACATCAGCTCGACACCGACCCGGCGGAACGTCTCGACCGCCGCCGCCTCATCAAGATCAAGAACATCAGGAGCCTCAGCGCGTACGGCCGTCGCGATCTCGGCGATGTAGGCCCCGCCGTACCCGTCCTCGGGGGTGGGGTCGCCCTTGGCGCTCGCGTAGAGCGACCGGGCGAAGCGGTCGATCTGCCCGCCGGCGTCGTTGAAGTAGTACTCGGTGCCGACCTCCGCGCCGGCGGCGCGCAGCAGGCGGGAGAGCGCGTCGCCCACCGCGGCCCACCGGACACCCCCGATGTGCACGGGGCCGGTCGGGTTTGCCGAGACGAACTCCAGGTTGATCTTTTCGCCGGTCAACGTGTCGGAATGTCCGTAATCCGCACCCGCCAGCAGGATGTCGCGGGCCGCCTTGGCGATCTCGGCCGGGTCGAGCCGGATGTTCAGGAAGCCCGGCCCCGCGATGCCGACCTCCTTGACCGCCGGGTGCTTCTCCAGCTCCTCGGCGAGCGCCGCGGCCAGCTCACGCGGCGCGACCCCGGCCTTCTTGCCCAGCTGCATCGCGAGCGTGGAGGCGTAGTCGCCGTGCTCGAGGTTGCGCGGGCGCTCGACCGCCGTGGTGGCGGGCAGCAGCGCGACATCGAGACCGCGGGTCTCGAACACGGCACGAGCAGCTGAGAGAACAGTGGCAGCAAGCTTGGCGGGAGTCACTCAACCATGCTATCGGGGGTAGACTCACGCACTCGGCGGCCACCCAAGCCCCGCCCCACCGGTTTCAACGAATCGACGAGGCACGATGAGCATGAGCACGCCGGGTCCCGAGCGGGTCCCGTCCACGGTCAAGGTCGACAAGACGTCCGGCCAGGGCAAACCGCCCGCCTCCAAGGCCGGCGCGGCCAAGCCCGGTGCGGCCAAGCCCGGTGCTGCCAAGCCCGGTGCTGCCAAGCCCGGTGCTGCCAAGCCCGGTGCTGCCAAGCCCGGGTCCCGGCCCGGCGCGGCCAAGGCCGGCGGCGGCAAAGGCCGCAAAACGATCGCTCCGGTCAAGGTGAGCGGTGGCCGCAGCTGGGGCCCGATCGCGGTGATCGGCCTGGTCGCGGTGGTCGCGCTCGGCATCATCGGCTTCGGTGTCTTCAGCGTCGTCCGCGGCTCCCGCGACTGGACCGACAAGGTCGCCGACATCGCGGGCGTGGTCAACTACCGCGCCCAGAAGAACGCGCTGATCGACGCGCGCGACCACAAGGACGGCACCCTCACCTACGTGACCAGCCCGCCGGTCGGCGGCGCGCACAACGCCACCCCGCAGAACTGCAACGGCGATGTGTACGACGCGCCGATCGCCAACGAGCACGCGGTGCACAGCCTCGAGCACGGCGCGGTCTGGATCACCTACAAGCAGGGCCTCGCCGCGGACCAGGTCGCCGTGCTGGCGAAGAAGGTCCAGGGCCAGGACTACTCGTTCATGTCGCCGTACGCCGGCCTGGACAAGAACGTCTCGGTTCAGGTGTGGGGCTACCAGCTCAAGACCGACGACGTGAACGACTCGCGCATCGACGAGTTCATCAAGGACACGCGCGTCGTGGCCGCCCTCGAGCCCGGCATCTCCTGCTCCGGCGGTAACACCACCACCGGCCCGGTCACCGCGGCCGCCAACGGCACGGGCATGACAGGCAGCTGATGACCGTCTCCACCGACTCGGATGCGGCGGCCGAGGCCGCCGCATCCGTGAACGGCAACAAGCCCGCCCGCGCCCACCGCGGCTGGTTCCTGGTTGCCGCCGCGCTCCTGGTCGGCACCCTGCTCGGCCTCGGCATCGGCCTCGTGATCCCGCACCTGCGCACCCCCGGCGACGACTCGGTCGAGGCCGGCTTCCTGCGCGACATGGCCGTCCACCACGCTCAGGCGGTGGAGATGTCGATGATCGCCCACCAGAAGTCCGACGACGCCCAGATCGTCTACCTGGCCAACGACATCGCGCTCACCCAGCACGGCCAGATCGGCTACATGCAGGCGTGGCTGCGCGACTGGCACCTCGACCTGACCAGCACCCGCCAGCCGATGTCGTGGATGCCCGACTCGCAGGGCTCAGTGGTCAACGGCCTGATGCCCGGCATGGCCACGCCCGCGCAGTTGGCCGCCCTGCGCCAGGCCACCGGCAAAGACCTCGACGTGCAGTACCTGACGCTCATGCGGGCCCACCACCTGGGCGGCATCCACATGGCGCAGGAGGCCGAAAAGCTCTCCCACAACGACGACGTGACCTGGCTGGCCGGCACGATGGTCGCCTCCCAGCAGAGCGAGATCACCCTGATCGACGACCTGCTCAAGAAGCTCCAGGCCGCGTAACCCGATTGGCAGTGGTTCCGGGGCGCCTGCTAGGCTCTGAAACCACTGAGCCCCCGTAGCTCAGGGGATAGAGCGTCGCCCTCCGGAGGCGAAAGCGCAGGTTCGAATCCTGCCGGGGGCACACAATTCGGACACCATGATTCACCAGCACATACAAGGCCGCTGACCAGCGCGAACACCGGTCAGCGGCCTCCCCCGTCAGTCCGGCTGTGTCCGGCCGTCACCGGCCGTCAACGGTGATCTGTACCGAGGACGTACCGAAGCCCTGGCCCGCTGCTCCGGGCGCCGTACCCGGCCTCCACCCTGCGGCGTAGCTCGGCCTGTCCCCCGTCGAGGCACTTGGCGTAGTTGCGCCAGAGCACCTCGGGCGACTGTCCGGCCCACTCGGCGACCTGGGTCGGGGAGATGCCCGCGTTGAGCCACGTCGACACGGCGGCGTGCCGCAGGTCGTACGGGGTCTCGGCCAGCGGCGAGGCGGCAACCTCCGGGGTGAAGGCGGCCTTTCTCGCCTGCCGCCATATCCGGTTGATCGTCAGGATGGGCAACTCGTTCTTGTTCCGCTCGCCTACGAACAGCCGGCCACCAGGTCCAAGCTTGAACGTCTGGATATGGTGACGGATCAGGGCCGTCAGCTCGGGCGGCCCGGCAACCTCTCGGGTTTCCCCGATCGCCCGTTGCTTCAGTTGCCGCCGGTCCCGGTTGTTCCCGCTGTCGGTCCAGTGCTTGCCGGCGTGCGGCTCGGCTGTTTCGAGGATGAACGTGCACCATTCGTCGTCGCTGTCCGGCAGGATGAGATTTCGCGGAACGATGATGCCTGCGGCTTCCTCCGGGCGCATCGCCGCGAAGTAGAGGCACCCATAGTAGGCAACCATCCTCGGACCGATTCTTCCCTGTTGGGCGACGGCAGCGAAAAGCGTCCGAATCTGCATCGGATTCGCCACTCGGCGGCGGTCAATTCCACCGTTCGCAGACCTTGGCGGGGTCCACTTGAAGTCTGGCCACGGATTCTCCGACAGCGCTTTGATTTCCGTGCCGTATTCCAGCATCCCGGTAAAAATCTTCCGGCGGCGGGTAACCACGACCGGCGATCCGGGTGTGCCATCCAGTTTGAGCGTGAGTCCGTCGAGAACGGCGCGCAGCACCTTGGGATCACTGAGGTCGGACGCGGGACGCGCATTCCGCTCGATCCACGCCAAGGTGCTCCGTATCTCATGCGGCTTGCCGTCGTCGCTACGGGCGGGCGTGTTGAAGGCCCAGCGGCGCAGAGCCGTCCGGATGAGCCGGTCGTCCGGCTTACCCGTGGTCCGGGTGAACAGCAGCGGGAGAACGGCGGTCAGCGCCTCAGCGGTCGTCTTGCGGGTCTTGGCGGCGGCACGAGGCCATTTCAGGTCAACGTACTTGCAGGCCAGTTCGAAGCAACTCATGTCCTGCGTTTCACGGCTCATCGAAATCGGTTTGCCCGTAGCGACGTCGAACGCCTCACCCTTCCGGGCCGCCGAAATAAGGTCGGCCCGGAAGCTCACGGCGAGCGCCTTCTGCTTGAAGGGCCGCTTCTTGAGGGGAAGCTTCCCGGCGACCTTCCATTGCACCCAATACGTTGTGGTCGTCTTGCCTTTGTAGACGTCGATCTCGTAAATGCGGACGTCGTACGTGACTGGCACTTAGGCGGCCCTTTCTTCCAGCGCGTCTAGCCAACGCTCGTACTCGGTGCGACGAATGCGGAGTTCGCCGTTGGGCAACTTGATGCATCGGGGCGCCCGGCGCTTCGTGCGCCAGTCGTAGAAGGTGGAACGCCCGATGCCGATCTCTTCGCAGAACTCGACGATGGTCAGGTGCGCACGGCGGGTAGCCACGCCTACCTCCTGGTTGAGCGACGGGCCGTGCAGAACGGCCCTGTGCGCCCGTTCTGCACGCGAGGGGTGTTCGGGGGACCGCAGCGGCCCAGGATCGGCAGAACGGCTCACGGCGGGCCGCTGAGAGCGCCGTGGAGCCAAGATCGGTGCAGGGTTGGGATGAAGGGATGCACCGATGTCTCTGCGTGGCTCTCAGCGGGCCGGTTTCGGGTCGTGGTGCGTTGCTGTGTAGAGACGGCTGAAACATCTCCGCATCTCCGCATCTCCGCAAAGATGCCTCTGACCTGTGGTTTTGCCTGCGGAGATTCCAAGTCGGCAAGTTCTACATCTCCGCAACCGGCCTTGATCTCCGCAGAGAAGTTGCGGAGATGCGGAGATGCTTACTGGGCAAGTTTTCTATCTCCGCAGTGTGTTTCTCCTGGTAGAGGGCCGGTTCTGCGGAGATGCGGAGATGCGGAGATGTTTCAGCGGGTTTCGGGTCACGTGCTGCTGAGGTGCTCGACCCTGAAGACGGCCCGGTCGCCGCGTTCGGACTTCCCGGCCCGGAGCACGTAGTCGCCGCGCCACCGCCCGTTCTGCCCGGTCAGCATCTTGCCCAGTTGATACGGGTTGGGTAGCCGGCCGGTATGGGTGGTGATGAACTGGCCGTCCCACCGGTCGGCGCCGAACCCGTCGGCCTCGCCGTCGGCGCGCAGTTCGGCGGCGGTCATCTGTTTGCCGCCGTGCCGGTCGTGCCAGCAGGCCAGGAAGCCGCGCCAGCGGGTTTCGTCCTCGTCGATGTCGCGGACGTCGGCCAGGTTGAGTAGGAACCCGTCGATGCCGTGGTGGGCGAGGAACCCGCCGAGGGCTTGCGCCCAGGGGGTGAACTGGCGCATCGCTATCCCGCCAGCCCGGGGTGCCCCGGCCCGCGTCCAGTCGAGCACGAGCACGAGCAGGTGCCGCATGACGGTCATCTGGTTGGCCTGCTCGGTGATCCACTGGTCAAGGTTGGGGATGCCGAACTTCGACTGGTCGCGGGCCTCCGGCCGGGGCATGTCCGGATCGAGGTGCACCCGCACCGTGCGCGACGCCATGTCCCCGCCGACCTGCAAGTTGTTGCCGGTCGCCATCCAGAGCCGGTCGTTGACGGTGGCCGCGTTGCGGGAGGTGCCGAGCGGCCGATCCGACCACACCCCACCGGTGACCAGCAGGGCGAGGATCGCCGAGTCGATGACGGTGCCCTCCGGGAGGTTGTCCCAGATCACCACGCCGACCTGTTCGGTCAGTACCGCGGTGATGCTCTTGCGGAGTTCCTCCTCCGAGCCGACCGGCCAGGGCATCACCCGCTGCCCGTAGAGCATTCCCGGCCCGGCGGTCAAGATCGTTTTGCCGGAGGCGGGCATCGTTGCGTCGACCAGCGCGAACGGCGTCAGGCTGCGGGTGAAGTGCCGCAGGATCGGCGTCGCCACCAACGCGACGTAGTTGGCCCGGTCCGCCGGCGACGACCAGGGGAAGTCGCGTAGGAACCGGTCGAGCAGGAACGAGCGGGCCTCGGCCACCTGCTCCGGGGTCGGCCGTTCCGGCACCGGTGGCAGCGACACCCGCGACGCCAGGTAAAGCCCGGTCGCCGGGTCGTAGCCGGGGGTCTGCAACAGGGTGCCGTCGCGGCGCAGGACCGGGGCGCCGATGATCCCGCGCAGCGGCGGCACCCCGGGCCAGGTCTTGCGGGCGAGGACCGCGGACAGCGTTCCGGCTGCCGGGGTGATCTCCTCTTCGACCAGTTCCGTCCCGCCGATCTCGCTGCGCCGTGCCCGGAGCCGGTACACGTAGGCGTGCTCGGCCAGCAGCGCGGCCAGCGTCGGCGAGGTCAGCGGGGACGCGGCGATCGGTAGTGGCGCGTCTTCGTCGGCGGCCACCGACTCCAGCGCGCCGGACACCTGCTCGGCGTGCACCAGCGAGCCGCCGGCGACGTAGGTGTCCGGCAACAGGCCGTCGATCAGGGCGGTCCGCAGCACGCGGATTGTTTCCGGTCCGGAGCCGACCTCCACCCGCGGCCGTCCGGTGGCCTCACCACTGGTCATGCCGCCTCCAGGTCGAACAGCGACCCTTGGCCGTAGGCGAACGCTGCCCGTGCGGCGACCGGAGCCGGGAACTTGTCCGGGAGCAGCTGCAACGTGATGAGGCCGCCTTTTGTGCGGCCGACCTCGGTCCAACTCGCTCGCCGGTAGCACCGGCCAGGGTCGCGCTTGCGCCTGGTCTTGGCCGGGTCAACGAACGTCACCATGCCCAGCGGTGGCAGCGCTGGCCAGTGCGCTCGGGTCGCCGCGGTCGCCGCCGTGATGAGGTCAGAGGCGAGGTGCGGACAGTGCTGCTCGCGGCGAAACAGCGAGCACACCATGGCACCCGCCCAGCGGTGCCGCACGTACGCGGCGAGCGGCCACGACGTGACCCACAGAGCATCGGCATCCTCGGTCAACAGCACCAGGCAGCGGCCCGGCGGCACGAACTGCGGTGATCCGATCTTCTGACGGTTGTAGTGCCGGTCCGCCAGCGGCAACGCCCGCGGGTCAGCCCGATTCGACCAGCGCCACGGCTGAGTCACGGTCATGCCACCCTCCTCGGGTTGCGGGCTCCGGCAAGCAGCCCGGAGCGGATGGAACGAGCGGTCTCCCGCTCGGTCAGGCCGATGGCCAGGGCGGTCGGAGTCAGCGCCTCGTACACGTCGGCCTCGGTCAGCGCCCCGCCTGCGGCGAGCTGGCCGAGCGACACCGCGGCGATGTAGAGCGCGTTGTTGCGGCCCGGCGCGCGGGCCTCGGCGAGCAGGTCGAGAGTCCGCCGGACCGCCCCGCGCACGTACGCACTCCGCCGGAATGCGGAGAAATCACCCAGTACCTTGCGCGGCCCGGTCGGCTCGGCCGGGCGCAGCAGGGCGGCGAGCCAGCCGGGCAGCACGAGCGGTGGCCGGTCGAGCAGCACCGGATAGGGCCGGCCGCCGGCGGTCGAGCCGGGCGCGACGACGTAGCCGCCGTGCGCCCGGGTGTCGATCAGCCAGCCGAGGCCGCCCCGGTCGCCTTGGGTGTTGCGTAGCGGCGGCCCAGCCGGGTGCTCAAAAAAGAGGTGCCGGCCGCCGTGCCCGGTCCCCACCGTGAACGTGTCGTCCGGAACGGGCTGCCCGTGCTCGCGGCACAGGTCGGTGAACACCTCCAGGCCGTGCCGGTAGCGCTCGCGGCCGGCCGGCGCGGTCGCGGCGGGCTTGCGCACGTCGAGGTCGATCACCACAAGGCAGGAGGGTCCGCAGGCGATGCCGATGTTGTACGGCGTGCGCGCCCACGCCCGCTCGATGCGGCGCGGGTCGCAGGTGGCGCGGGGTTCCCACCCGGTGTGCCCGCCGTGGCAGCGCGGGTCCGTGCCGGGGCATCGGTCCTCGGCGTGGTCCGGGAAGGCGGGCCGCTTGGCCTGGTCGGCGTCGTGCGGCCGGTTGTCACAGCGGAGCGGGAAGACGTGCCACCCGCGGGCAGCGTGGCTGAGGGCGGCGGCGCGCAGGGCGCCGGGGTCGAGCACGATGGGCCTCCTCGATCGGCGGGCGGCCAGGGCGGCGCCTGGTCGGGGTAGAGCGCGGTGAGCGGGCGACGCCGGGCGACGCGTGCGGCGCGTTCCTCGGCGCTAATCGACGGTGCGGCCGGGCAGGCGAACACGTCGTGCACCCAAACGAGGTGCGCGGCGTGGGCGTTGGAGTCGGCCGGGCCGTTGGCGGCGCAGGCCAGACACGCCCACCGCCATTCCCGCCGCCCACCCACCCGTTGGGCGGCGGGGTCGCAGCCCGGGTGTGTGGTGTGGCCACCGGCGACCGCGGCCGGGTGCAGCGCAACGCCGCACCCCGCCGCACACGGCCGGCCCTGCTCGGGCTGGCCCATCACGCGGCCTGCGGCTCAGCCGTCGCACCCGCCGGCGGGTGCGACGCGTCGCGTCCACCTCGATCGGGACGCGACGCGTCGCTGGTGGCCATGCCCGACGCGTCGCGGCGAGCTTGATACGACGCGTCGTTCGGGACCTCGGCCGACGGTTGGGCGGTGTAGGCGGCCCAGGCGCGGGCCACGGCACCGGAGCCGGGGAACAGGTCGTCGAGCAGGTCGCCCGGGGCGGCGCCGAGCAGGTCGAACATCCACCGGCAGAACGCGGCCGGCTTCGCCCCGATGACCCGTCCGGGCAGCGTGGTCATCGCGGCCACGCCGTGCACGAGCGAGTCGACGCGTCGCACGGGCCCGGCCGACGGCTGTTGCCGGCCGCCGCTGTAGATGACCGGCTCCCACGCGGACAGCGGCCACCGGCTGGCGGTGGGTCGCTCACCCTTGTGCCACGCGGCGACACGAACGCCGGGCGGGCACAACGCCAGCACGGCCGGCAGCGCGGCGGCGGAGGTGGACAACGCCCACCCGTCGTAGCCGGCAAGCCGGTCGATCAACGCGGCATGGTCAACCTCGCCGCGGTAGTCCCGGTGCCCGCGGTAGAGCCGCGCGTTGCCCGGATACGGCGGGTCGGCGTACGCCAGCCGTAGCGGGCGGCCGTCCGCTACGGATACCGGCCGGCCCGCGGCCCGGGCGAACCGGTGCCGGGCCTGCCGGCACCGCACCGAGCAACACACCGCGTCGCGGCGCGCGGTCGCCGGGATCGGGCCGGTACACCACGCGCAGATGCGTGGCGTACCGCCGACGCGACGCGACGCGTCGTGTTGCGCCGCGGTGGGACGCGACGCGTCGCCTCCGACGTCGAGCGCGACGGCTGCTTGCGCCCACGCCGATTCGGCTCTGGTACTGGTCACGGCGCGGCCCCGGTCAGAACGGTGGCTCGTCGTCCGCCCGGCGACCGGCCGCCTTACCGGAGGGCACCGAGAACGGGTCCTCGTCCGATCCGCCCCGCGGCGCCGTCGCCGTACTGCCGGGGCCGGTGCCGGTGGTGCGGGTCATCTTCGTGACCTTGGTGACCGCGTAGCGCAACGACGGGCCGATCTCGTCGACGTCCAGCTCGAACACGGTGCGCTTCTCGCCCTCGCGGGTGGTGTAGGAACGCTGCCGCAGCCGACCGGTCACGATCACGCGGGCACCGCGGGTCAGCGACTCGGCGACGTGCTCGGCGGGGTCACGCCACAAGTTGCAGGCCAAAAACAGCGGGTCGCCGTCCTTCCACTCCCCCGCCGCCTTGTCGAAGTAGCGCGGGGTCGAGGCGACGCGGAAGTTCGCCACGGCCGCCCCAGACGGGGTGTACCGCAGTTCAGGGTCATCGGTCAGGTTCCCGACAACGGTCAGGATGGTGTCGTTCACGATCTGGCCTCCACAGTGGGCAGAGCTGGATTGACGAACGCGCCGGCTCTCCGGCGCGTTGAACAGGGGGCGGTTGAGGTGTCGGCGCGCAGCGCGGGATCTCTGGCCTGCGCAGCGCGGTGGCAACGGCCGAGGTCCGTTGTGGATCCCGCACGTGGCGAGGCCGCAGATGTGGCGCAGGGGGTTTACGCGACCACCAGCGCCACATACGGTGACGGTTGCTGAAAGTGGTCGGATCGACACTTGGGGTGGTTGATGGCGCCGAAGCCGTGGGGTTGGTGGACCCAGCACAAGTTGCAGATCCTCGGCGACTATCTCCAGGCGTTCGCCACCGCGTCGAACTCGCTCGATGAGCGCATCTACCTGGACCTATTCGCGGGTTGGCCGGAGAACGTCAGCCGGGAGACGAATGAGCCGATCCTGGGCAGCGTGCACCGGGCGTTGCAGGCCCGGCCTCCGTTCACCCGGGTGTGCCTGTTCGAGATCGGCAGCCATGCCCGCGACCTGGAGGATGCGGTCCGGCGGGCGTATCCGGGGCGCCCAGGGATCAAGGTCTATCCCGGAGACTGCAACGTGAAGGTGTCGGAGGCGTTCGCTGACCTGCGCAGAGCAGGGGTCGAGTGGGCGCCGACGTTCGCGTTCATCGACCAGTTCGACTCGGAGGTGCGCTGGTCGACGCTGGAGCAGATCAGCCGCTTCCGGCGAGTCAAGACGAAGACGAAAGCCGAGATGTGGATCCTGTTCGCTACGGGCCAGTACCCGCGCGGCCTCAGCTTGCAGGGCAAGGTGTTGAACGCTGCCTACGGTGACAGCATCACCGAGATGTTTGGCAACGAGCAGTGGATCCCGATCGTTGAAGGGCGTCGCCGTGACCTGCTCGATCCCGCGCAGGCGCGAGCCGAGTGGGTCAACCTCATGCGCTGGCGCCTGGAAACCGCGCTCGGCTATCAGCACACGTACGGGTTCACCATGAAGAACACCGGCGGTCAGGACCTTTACGACATGATCTTTGCTACCGATCACTTCGCCGGAGACAAGATCATGCGGGATATCTACGGCACGGCGCTCGCTCAGCACGATGTGATGCGTCGTTGGGCTGTCGAGCAGCGACGGAGGGTTCGGCTAGAGCGCAAGGGACAGTTCAGCTTGTTCGACGCGTTCGGTGACCAGCCCAATCCTCTCAACAGCGCACCCGACCTGAGCAAGATCAAAGCGAACGAGGTCTACCAGCCTGAGTCGCCGCACGAGCCCTACGCCCTGCCGTAGCCGCTCAGCATCAGGCGGCCAGCGCGGCCCGGGCCGGGTCCGGGGCCGGCATCTGATCCCAGGTCCGTCCGTCGAGCAGCCGACCGCCGGCCTTCGGGGTCCGGCCGCCCCACTGCTTGAAGAAGAACGCGACCTCGGCGGTCAGGCAATGGTCGCGCAGCGACTGGATCCACCCGGCCTGCGGCGCCCGGGCCCGCGGCCCGGATTCCCCGCCAGCGATCAGCCAGTCCACGCCGGACAGGTCGAGGCCGGCCAGATGGCCCAGCAGCGGCTCAGCCGAGACGAACCGCACGGCTGCGGGCACCGACCGCAGCGCGTCAACCCGGTGCGCCTGGCTGAGGTCTTCCACACTGACGCCCATCCACACGTTCGACGGCCAGGCCAGTTGCGGCGCCACCTTGGCGAGCCGGCTGGCTCGCTTGGTCAGGATCTGATAGGTGTGCTGTGGCGTAGCCGTCATCACCGCGAACACCCGTTGCACGAATTCCAGCGGCACTCGCGCGTGGAACAGGTCACTCATCGAATTGACGAAGACCACCCGCGGCTGACGCCACCGCAGCGGCACCGTCAGATCCGCCTCGTGAATGGCCACCCCGAATCCTGGGCCGGACGTACGCGGATCCCCGTCCGACTGGTATTTCGCCGCCCCCATCGCCTTGAGACGCTTGGACAGCGTAAGGGCATAGCAGTTATCGCAACCGGCCGAAATCCGGTCACAGCCGGTGGTCGGGTTCCAAGTGGCCTCGGTCCATTCAATCGCGCTGCGATCCGCCATGACCACACCCCCTCATCATCAAATCCCTACCTCATCATGTCGAACATATGTACTGTTTGACAGTCTGCGGACCCATCTTTCCTGTCGCATCCCGTCTGGCCGTATCCACCCCACCGGAAACCGGCAATAGTCACCCGGTGGTGTCCGCGCCACAGCCGATCAGGCAGAAGGCTCGATCGCCTCGCCGGTGATGGCCACGGCCACGTGACGTGATGCCCGCACCCGGCCGCGCACAGCGGCGCGGCGGGGCCGGTCCATCAGGCGGCCAGCGGCGCGGCGAGGTCGGGTTGCACGTGCGCCGGGCCGACCGGCTCGGCCAGCAGCA
Source organism: Actinoplanes sp. NPDC026619 (assembly GCF_040638295.1). Lineage (NCBI taxonomy): Bacteria > Bacillati > Actinomycetota > Actinomycetes > Micromonosporales > Micromonosporaceae > Actinoplanes > Actinoplanes sp. NPDC026619. The sequence continues at coordinate 15,950 of NZ_JBEZYA010000017.1, read as the reverse complement.
GGCGCAGCGCTAGGGCGGCGGCCTGCGGGACCACGCCGTTGCCGAGCACCCGCAGCGCCTCGGCCCGGCCGGTCAGCACGTCAGTGATCCACCCGGCGGGCAGGCCCATCAGCCACTCGACGAAAAGCGGCGAGAGCTGCCGACGGTCACCGGTCGTGATCGTCGGGTCCGGCGCGGCCCGGCCGGTCACCTGCTCCCACCGGCTGATGGCGGGCGCGTACGCGCCCCACCGCTCGGGCTGGACGGCGGCGGGCAGGGCGGGATCGCCCTTGCTGCCGCGCTGGTTGGGGCCGCCCTTGACCGCGTCGGACGCCTTCGGGGTGGGCAGCAGCGCGACCGCCTCGTTGAGGTCCACCCCGCGCGGGTTCGGGTCGCGGCCCTTACCATCGCGTGCTCGCGGGGTCGGCAGCAGGCCGCCGAGGGTGGCGAACACGACCTGCGACAGCGGCGGCCGGAATCCGTCGCCGGCCCGGCGGCCCTCGGTGCCGGAATCGGTCGCCCTGGGCGTCGGCAGCAGCGTCACGGCGGTCCGCAGGTCCATCCCGCCGGCGCCGTGCTCCCCGGCGCCGTTGGCGTCCGAGGTGCGCGGGGTCGGCAGCAGGGCCTGCCCCGTCGCGGCGGCCGTCAGGGGGTCAGGAAGTCCAGCAGGGTCGGTTGTTCGCAGCCGCGGAGCGGCTTCCTCGGCCGGCCACGCGAGGACGAAGAGCCGTTCGCGCTGGTGGGCCGCTCCGGCGTCGGAAGCGCGTACGCAGCGCCAGCGTCCCACGTACCCGATGGCGGCCAGCGAAGCGGTGACGACGTCGAAGCCGAGGCCCAGATGCCCGCGGACGTTTTCCAGGATGACGAGTCGGGGTCGAAGTGCGCGAATGGCTGCCCAGACGTCGGGCCAGCGGTTGCGTGGGTCATCGAAGCCTCCGCGGGGTCCGGCGTAGCTGAACGGCTGACACGGATAGCCGGCCAACAGCAGGTCGATCGGGTCGAGCCCGGCCCACCCGCCGGCGGCGGTGACGGCGGCGATGTCGCCGAGGTTCGGCACGCCGGGCCAGCGGTTGGCGAGCACGGCGGCCGGGGCCGGGTCGTACTCGCCGTGCCACATGTGCTCGATCGGGCCGAGGGTGAGGCCGGCGCCCAGTTCGAGGCCGCCGTAGCCGGAGCAGAGCGACCCCGCCCGCAGGGCGGTCATCACGCCGCCTCGGCCAGCGGCCTGCCGTCGCGGTCGTCGGGGTTGGCGAGGTCGAGCAGCACATCGGCGTGGCACGCCTCGCCGGGCGGGCACCAGCACGCCAGGTCCCGGCCAGCCAGGTCGTACAGGCTGTCGAGGATCGCCCGGCGGCGCTGGCTGGCGTCGGCGGCACCGAGGTGGTCGACGCCGGCCAGCCACTCGCGGTAGAGCCGCACGGCCTGTTCCCGGCCGAAGTAGCCGGCCGGGAACGGGTTGCCGAACCGGGTCGGCCGTCCGACGTAGACAGCGCCCGCTGGCATCCGCCATCCGGCGGTGCGGCGACGCTGAATCCGCGTCGGCCTCACCGGCGATGTCGGTCCGAGGGTGATCTCGGCGTCGAGGTAAATGCGCATCCGGCCGTCGCCGCCCCGGGCCGTGTACGGCCGGGAGACGTTGGTGACGTGCAGGCCGGACAGGGTTTCCAGGATGGCGACGGCAGCGGCGACCTGGTCGCCGTCGCCCATCAGGCGGATGTTCACGCGACCACCGCCAGCGGTGCCGCCTCGGCGACCGGCTTGCGGTCGCAGCTCGTCACGACCTCGACGTGCCGCCAGCCGAGCCCGGTCACGTCGCTGTTGTACGACGACTCGGCGCCGACGTGCACCCACCGGTTGCCGTTGTGCTCCACGTCGCGTTGCTCGATGCTCAGGCCGAGGTAGGCCGCCCACCGGCGCACTCCGTCGGCCTGGTCATCGCTGAGCCGCAGCCGCAGCGTGCTGCCGCTGGCGTAGCCGATGAAGTCCTCGGGCAGCGGCAGCCCGTGTTCGGTGTGCGCGTCGAGCAGCCACCGCAGCGTGGCGGCCTGCCGCTGCCCGGGCGCGTCGTCATCCGCCGGGTCGGGATCGACGGCGGGATAGGTGTCCGGGGCGCCGGAGGCTGCGGCGCGCCGGGCGAGGTGGTCGAGGCGCCCGGCCAGGATCAGGCCGAGCATGCCGGGCCTCACGGTCTCGGCGAGCACGAGCGCGGACAGGGCGGTGTCGATCGCCTCGGCCACGACGTCGTCCCACGTGTGCGTGATGCCCTTGCGCGGGTTCTGGCCGAGAACGCCGATGACGGCCTGGGCCATCTCGCCGGCCTCCTCCTGCACCTTCAGGGCGCGGCACAGGGTCTCGGGCAGGCCGATCAAATCGGGGTTGCCGCGCTGGTCGAGCTGGGCGGCGATGCGGTGGGCGGCGTCGGTGATGGTGGTCATGCTGCGGGCCTCCGGTCGAGGGCAGGGCGATCGGTGCGGGCGTGGTCGAGGGCGGCCGGACGGACGGCCGACACGGCGTAGAGCAGTTCGCGGATCAGGTGCAGGGCGACGCCCAGTTGCTTGCGGGCGATCGGTTCGCGGGCGCTGATCGGGATGCGGATGCGAATCTCGGCGTAGTCGCTGGTCTCGGTGTGCACGCGGTTGAGCACGCCGCGGGCGCCGAGCGGCCCATCGGTGTACATGTCCGGGGAGGTGTGGACGTTGAGGCCGCACCGGTGGTCTCGGGCACACCAGTCGGTGTGCGGCGTCTCGGGCTGGATGGTGTGCGCCATGACGCGCGGCGGGCGCCGCTTCACCGGGTGCCCTTGTCGTGCAGCTCGCGCAGACTGTTGATGATCCGGCGGCCGATGCGCAGGCTCTTGCCGGTGCCGTCGCAGCGGCGGCAGTCGCCGAACGCGCGGCCGAACGGCGAGCGGCGTTTGCCGGAACCCTTGCAGCGGGTGCAGGCGGCGAACGGCCACAGCCAACACCCGACCCCGTAACCGAGCGTAAGCAGGGTCAGGGTGATGAAAAGCAGCCCGATCAGCGAGTTGGAGTGATCACCGGCCGCGGTGACGGTAACGGCGGCGGTAGGCATGAAAGTGCCTCCAGGAGGGTTTTCGCAGGTGGCAGGGATGCCGCCGTTACCCGTTACCGGCCGGCATATGCGCTGACCAGGCCGGTAACGGGGAGGGGTAACGCAGGCGTTACCAGTAACGGCGACGGCGTAACCGGTCAGGCGGACTTACGGCGTCCGATCGCGTCGTCGATATCGGCCAGGCGGCAGCCTCGCGCGCCCTCACCTTTGACCTTGACGACTACGCTCGGTACATGCTCGCGGAGCAGTGCCGAGACAGCCTCGGCGGTCGCGTCGGCGTAGTGCTCGGGCAGTTGCTCGGCCAGCCGGGCGGCGATCACGGCCCAGTGCAGGCCGGGTTCGCCGGGCAGGAACACGCTGCGGACGTCCGCGAGGCTGTCGCGCAGCTCGCGGGCGACCTTTTCCCCGGCCGCGTATCCGGCCAGGGTGCCGGCGGCCTCGCGGTGCTTGCGCGCGGCGACGAGGATCTTTTCGGCGTCGGTGTGGTCGGCCAGGTAGGTGCGCACCACGGCGGTGTCATCGCTGTGTCCGTACAGGATGCCGACACCGAGGTACTGCCGGCCGGTGGGCAGCGCGGACGCGTCGTAGCCCTCGGCGTAGGCGTCGCCGCCGAGGATGGCCCGGGAGACGACGTCGTTGCCGCACTTGAGGGCGAACCGGACGTCGTGGTTGTCGCGGTAGCGGTTGAACAGCCGGGACACGTCGCCGGCGCCGACGCCGGACGGCTTCTGCGACGACGACAGGATGATCACCCCGGCCGAGGGGCCGACCGCTTTGATGAACGACAGCAGGGAGGCGATCTCCTTGTTGACGTCCTGGTCGTCGGTCTCGAAGTAGTTCTGGAACTCCTCCATGACCAGTAGCCACACCCGCAGCAGCGGGTACTTGCGCGACAACGCCCGGGTGATCTTCCCTTCCGGGCATTCGGAGGTGGGCAGGCCGGCGAGGAAGTCGTTGACCTGCTCGATGTGCTTCTTGATCTCGCGCAGCATCTCCAGGAAGTGCGTGAGCGGGTCGTTGTCGCGGGAGTTCGGGACGACCCCGCACACGTACCGGTAGGCGACCAGCCGGAACTTCTCCCAGTCCGCGCTCATCTTCCCGTCGGCGACCAGCAGCATCACGTACGGGTCGAGCGCAGCGAACAGGGCCAGCGCTCGCGTGGTGAACGTCTTTCCCTTACGCGGCATCGCCCCGATCAGGATGCTGATCCACATCAACAGCAGGCTCACCTTGCGGCCCCGCTCGTCGAGCCCGAGCGGCGCCTCGGTCCAGATGTCGCGGACCTTGCAGTCGAGCAGCGGCGTCTTGCCCGCCGGGATGGCGAGCGGGTCACGGTCGGCGACGAACAGCACGTGCCGCCGGTGGCTGCTGGGGTCGCGGGTGATGAACACCTGGTTGATCGATACGTCGAGGCCGGACGCGATGGCGCCTTTGGCCTTGATGACGTCGTCGAACGTCTTGCCATACGGCAGGTCGATGGTGACCTGTGAGCCGGAGCCCGAGTTGTCGCGCGACATCGGCGAGCCGAACATGACCTGCTGGTTGGGCTTGTCCGGGTGCCCGAGGCCAGCGGCGTAGTAGGCGCGCAGGATGATGTCCGGGTTGACCCGCCGGAGCCGGGAGGCGACCACCGCGGCGGACACGATCGGCCGGTCCACCGGCCGCCCGTAGCGGGCCAGCAGCGCCACCGCGCCGGCGAAGCCGAGCACCAGCACCCAGCCCGGGGCGAGGGTCCACAGGACGGGTCCGGCGAACCCGGCCAGCAGCACCTCGCAGAGGATGACGAACCCGCGCCAGGCCCGGGTCGCCTTGACCTCACGGTGCAGCTTGTACCACGCCTGATCGTCCTGCCGGTCGGCGGCGGCTTGCCGCAGCGTGTACTGCTCGGACACCCACCACCACCGGATGTGCGCACCGAGCACGCGGATCAGGCCCCAGGTCGCCCAGAACAGCGCCTGCGCGGCGTACCACGGGGACCGCACACCGTGGAACCGGACCCGGTACCAGGTGAGCATTCCGGTGTCACGCAGGCTCGCCTTGACGTTCGGCCACCCGGACCAGGCGGACGGGATGACCGGTCGCCGGCCAGCCTTGTCGGTCTCCGGCGTCTCGACCGGAATACCGCCGGGGGTCGCCTCGTCGTCGAGGGTCACCTCATAGTGCGTGTCGGCCGGGTTCGGCTCACCCCGGCGTCGAGTGCGGGCCTGGTTGAGGTCGAGCACGTCGGCCGCGGGCAGGTCGCCGAGGTCGGCTTCCGCGGCCGTCCAGTTGAAGTCGTCCGGCACGTCGCCGGGGCCGAGGTTGTCGTGTGTCACCGGCGCACCTCCGGGCGGGTCAGGTTCGGGTACTGCCGGGCGTCGAACCGGGCGATGAACTGCGCGATCGGCGCCGGGGTGGTGGCGAAGGTGTTGCTGTCGGGCCACTGCACCCAGATCTCTTCGCGGCTGACCGCCAGGTCGACGGCGCCGGTGTGGGCGAACAGGTAGTAGGCGATCGGGCATCGGTCCGCCGAGTCCGGCCGGCCGGTGATACCGGCGTTGTGCAGGGCGGCGGCGACCGCCGCGGGGGTGTCGCCGAGATCGGCGAGTAGGCCGAGGATCAGGCCGGGGGTGTGCAGGCAGGCGGTCACCGGCGCCACCTCCCGGCCCGGCCGTAGATGAGCGGGGTGGGCATGATGGTGGTTCCTCCACGGGTTCGTGAGGGCTCGGAAATTGCGGAGGACCGGGGCGCGGCCGGTGGTTGGTAGCCGGAAGGCCGCGCCCCGGGCGGATCTAGAATTCGTTGTCGTCGCTGTCCGCGCGCTCGGCCTGCCGCTGAGCGGTGGCCTCATCGGTGGACCCGCCGAGCCGCCAGAACGGCACCTGCTCGACGCCGTCGATCGTCTCGGCGACGTGCGTGAACTGGCCGGTGGCCTCGACCTCGGCGGCCTTGCGCTGGCTCGGGTGCTCGCCGGCCTCCCACGCCTGCCGGTGGCCTTCGTCGAACACCGAGTCGGACTGTGCCTGGCGTTCGGCCGGGCCGCGGCCGTCGATGAGGATGCCGCCGAGATTCGCGGCGGACGCCACCTGCTCGGCCTGCGCCAGCCGGTTGCGGTCCATCCGGGCGAGCGGCCCACGGTCGCCGGCCTCCGCCCGCAGGCTCGCGGCGTACTCGCGGGCGGCATGGGCAGCAGCGCGTTTCTGCTCGGCCCAGTTCTGCGGGTCGATCCGGTCGCCGCCAGCCCGGGTCGGCAGGATCTCGGCCGCGTTGTCCGCCTCGTGTTCCAGGTCCTCGGCGCCCTGCTCACAGCGGCGGGCCAACGCCTCGTAGGTGTCGGAGTGCTGGTTCGGGTCGAAGCCGTCGCGTGCGGGTTCGGTGGTCATCGTGATGGTTTCTCCTCAGAACTCGTCGGAGTCGTTGTCGGCGGCCTGGTTGCGGTACTCGGCCGCGGCTTCCTGTCCGCCCCACGCCTGCGCGAGCGCGGCCTTGTCAGTGCCGCTCAGGTCGGAGGCGTTGAGCAGGTCGCGCAGGTCGGAACCGTCGGCGCCGGCCTCCTGCTCGAACTGGTCGGCGAGAGCGGTCTGGCGGTCATCCAGGTGGGCGTACGGGTTCGGGTGGCTGCTCATTGCAGGGGTCCTCCTCGCAGGTCAGGCAGCGGTACGGACCGGCCGGGCGGCGCTGTCAGGCCGGGGCTTGGGTGAGGGCTTCGCGGGCCGATCCGTCGCGTTCGCCGGCGTACGCGACGCGTCGTTGCGCGCCGAGGTGTCGCGTGCAGCTCGGCGCGACGGCTTGGCGGCGCGGCGCAGGTCGCGGCGTTTCCACACGATCGGCGTGCGGACCAGGGCGACGCGCATCCCGCGGCGGATCAGCAGGGCGTGGAAGTTGGGCAGGCCGGCCAGCATCGCCGGGGCGATGACCGGAACCCGCCGGGTGGCCGTCGAGGTGATCCGGCCGTCGCCGTCGCGGGTGTGGGTGGTCTCCTCCCGCTCGCCGGCCAGGTCGGCGAACGCGCGCAGATCGGTCGCGTCCTTGCAGCCGCCGTACACGAGCACCGCGGCGGCGGAGTTGAGGATCATCGACGCGCCGTCTTTGCCCCACCGCTCGCGGAGCTGGCCGAGGCCCTGGCAGGCGGCGTGGATGGTGATCGAGCGTTTGCGTAGCTCGGCCATCCACTTGTCGAGCGGGGTCGGGCAGACCAGCGCGACCTCATCGAGGGCGAACGTCAGGCCCGGGTCGAGGCGGCCACCCGGCCGGGCCGCCGCGGTCCGGCGTGCCTGATGGGCGATTTCGGCGACCAGGGCGGCCACCAGCGGGCCGACGGTGCCGTCGTCGTCGCCGAGCAGGTAGAGCGCGCCGCGCTGGTCGGTCAGGTCGGCCACCGTGAACACCGCGGCGCCCGGGTCGGGGTCGCCCACCCGGGCGGCCGACGGCAGGGTGATCCACGCCAGCGCCGGGGCCATGGCGAGCATGACGCCGTCGCGGGTGCGGGCGCTCATGTCGATCGACTGCGCGGCGGCCTGCATCATGGTGGCGGCCTGCGGGCTCTTCTTGAGCGCGGTCAGGATGGTCTCGCGGGCGGTGTCCGGGTCGGCGCACCATGCCTGCACGTCGGTCATGCGGTAGTCGCCGAGGGCGGCGGCGTGCAGCCACACGGCGAGGACGCGGCGGGCTTGCGCTGCCCAGCGGGTGCCCTCGGCGCCTTGGGCGTCGATGGGGCCGATCAGGTCGGCGGCCCGTCGGGCGGCGGTCGCCGGGTCGGTGCAGCCGGCCAGGGGCGACCAACGCAGCGACGAGGTGAGTCCGCCGAGGCCGCCGGGGTTGAACACCTGCACCGGTCCCCGCCGGTGCCGCAGCGGGGCGGTCAGGTCGTACAGGTCGGTGGCCGTGGAGGTGACGACCACACCGCCCGGGGCGTCGATGACCCGGTTGGCCAGTTCGGCGGTCTTGCCGGTGCCGGGGATGCCGATCCGCAGCGTGGATTCCTCGCCGGAGGTCCACACGGTCTGCCGTCCGGCCCGTGCGAGGGGTACGGCGAAGGTGCGCAGCGGCACCCGGGCGCGGCGCCACCACGGCAGCGATGCCAGCGATGGGCGGATCACGGCGGCCTTGCGGCGCATCGCCCACGGCGATGAGGTGCGCCAGATGTCGAAGCGGGAGGCGGTGCCGGCGTGGCGGCGGGCGTGGCGGTCCCAGCGGCCGATCAGCGCGGTGGAGCCGGACTGGCGCAGCCGCAGCCACACCGGTATCCCGGCGGTGGCGAGGCCGGCGAGGATCAGCGCGGCGCCGTGCAGCCGGTGCCCGGAATGCCCGGCCAGCAGCCACCCGGCCGCGGTCAGCAGCAGCCCGGCGCCGACAGCACGGGTGAGGGTCTTGGCGGTGAGGGTCATGGGTCGGCTCCGTCTCAGAACTCGTCGGCGGTGCCGTCGGCCTCGGCCGCCACCGCTCGCTGCGTGGCCCGGTCGAGGGCGTCGAAGATGGCCAGGGTTTCGGGGTCGGTGCACGGCTGGCCGGTGTTCCAGTCGAACGGGCCGGTGTAGCCGGACTCTCGGAGGTCGAAGAACCGCTTGTCGGTGGCGGTTTCCGGGGCGCCGTCGAAGCGTCGGGAAGCCATGGATTGCTCCGTCCTGTCTTGGGTTGGGGGTGACGCGTCGGCCCGGGCCGCAGGCGACGCGTCACGCCAAAAGGGGTTGGGATGCGTCGCGCGGCGCCGGTGACACGCGACGCGTAGCGGCGTGGCGGGTCAGCAGGTCGGCCGGCAACTGCGGCGGCCGGTCACATCTCGTCAGCGGCGCGGTCGCCGTCGGCACGCCGCGCTGCGGCTGTGGGTGCGGGCTGGTGGGTGCGGGTGGCTCGGTAGGCCACGGCGGTTGGGTAGCCGGCCCGCGGGTCGGTGTAGGGCAGCGATTCGGAGGCGACCGCGGCGAGCATTGCCGCGGTCTCCGAGTGCTGGTCGTCGTGTCGGCGTCGCATGACGGGGTGCCGTCACATCTCGTCGGCGTCGGAGCGCTCCGCGCGGCGGGCACGACGCTGGTCGGCGAGCCGTTGCGCCTCCGCCATCGTGGCGAGCCGCTGCTCACGGTTGCGGTTGCGGACCTCGTCGTGCTGCGCGTTCAGGTGGCGGTCGGACATACTGGTGACCTCCCAGAGGGTCTGCTGACTGGATGGGATGACCGACGGCACGGCACGTGACTTGGCGGTTGTGGGCCGTGTCGTCGGGCGGATCTACTTGGTGGCGTCGCGGTCGCGAAGGGCGCGCAGGACGCGGATCGAGCCGGTCGGGCAGAGCTTGCGGTAGGCGGTGACGGCCTCGCGGGCGTCGGTGAGGTGGTCGAGGCGGGCCAGGCGCCACGCGCCGTAGGTTTCGCGTAGGGCGCCGACGCCGGGCATCCAGCGGGCGAACCCGAAAGAGACGCTGTGCTTGGCGCGCTGGCCGGTGCCTTCCTGCACCCAGCGGCGGACCCGGCGGACGATGATTTCCAGCAGGAACGGGCCGGCGACGCTCATTGCGGGGAAGAACCACACCGCGTCGCGGGCCGCGCTGCCGGTGCTGTGCGAGTAGTTGGCGTAGGCCGACATGCCGGCGAACGCCCAGACCAGCCAGGCGAACGCGCCGGCGGACTCGCCGCGCCACGCGCAGTAGACGACCAGGCCGACGCACACCGCGGCGGCGGCGTCCAGGGCCAGGAAGGTGACCAGCGCCCACGGCCCGGTCAGACCGAGGCCGGTCGGGCTTCCTGCCCACGAGATGATGTCCTGACTGGACAGTGCGATCGGGGCGACGATCACCCCGGCCAGCAGCACACCGACCAGGGTGAGCAGGGCGCCCATGCCGTAGCGGGTGGCCTGCGACGGCGACCGGCGGGCCGCCAGGGCGACGGTCGGCGGCGCCTGCGGGCTCGGCATCGGCTTGACCTCGGGGATCGGCGCGGCGGCCGGGATGTCCTCGGGGATCGGCGCGGGCGCGGCGTCGGGTGCCGCGGCCGGCGGGGCGGAGACCGGAGGCGGGACCAGCGCCAGCACCCCGCGGCCGGCGTGCGGCGTGTCCTGCTCGACGGTGTCCGGCGTCTCGGCGTCGGCCAGGGCCTCCAGGACGGCGGTCGCCTTGGGCGAGCCGATCCGGAAGTGCTTCATCATGATGTTGCGCGACAGCGGCCGGTCGAGGGTGGCGGCGAGCTGCCGGGCACGCGGGATCAGCTCTTCCACCGCGGCCGGGTAGGCACTGCGGGTGGCGGTCGTAGTGGTCACGTCGTGATGTCCTTCCACAGGTCAGAGGGCACGGGGTCAGTGGCCGTTGGCCAGAGCCGAGGCGAACGCGCCGATCCCCGAGGCGATGCCGTGCACGAACCTCGCGGCCTCGGTCGGGTTGGTCACGGCGTAGAAGACGGCGAACGCGATCAGCGCGAGGCCGCCCAGCTTGCGCAGGTTCATCAGGCCACCGCCCGCGGGTCGTCGTGGCGGCCGTCGAGCAGGTCGGCGGCGGCGAGGTCGAGGGCGGCGCGGATGACGCGCCGGTTCGCGCGGCGCAGGCGGCGCCAGTCCAACGGGGACGGGCCGCCGCGCTCGGCAGCGGTGAGGATGCCGATCTCGGCGGTCAACATGTCGATCTCGGCGGTGATCAGCGGTTCCTCGCGCTCGATCGCCGCCAGGTCGGCGGCCGAGGGCTCAAGGGAGTCGAAGTCGTCCATGGGTCAGCAGGTGTCCTTCCGGAAGATCAGGCGGCACGCGGCACGCGGCGGGTGCTCACCCGGCGGCGCTCGGCACGGCAGCCCTGGCAGTGGGTCTCGTCCGGCGCCAGCGGCGCCAGGTCGGTGCAGCCCTGGCACTCGCGCCAACAGGCGCTCTGACGTGCGGTGATGCGTACGAGCGAAGCGAGGGAGGCCATGTCATGTATCTCCTTGCAGTCGATCGGAGAAATAGAGAATGTGGTGCGCAGAACACCCGGCGGACCGGCCCACCTCGCGGCGGCCGGCCCCACCCGGAACAGTTCAAGCTCGGCCTTCGGACAGGCCGTTCGAGTCGAGCTAGGTCTACTTGTCCGCCACCGCGCGCTCACGCAATCGCCCACCACCCCGCAATGCGTCGCGGGATCGTGCGCCGGTCGCCTCATCGCATACCCACCGCCGATGCCGACGGATTCGGGACAGCCCGTGTTCTGCGGGCCGCTGAGCGGGGCCTAGACCTGTCGCTTACTGCTGGCGCCGCCTGGGTCGTTCCCCGCTTCCCAGCGGGAGGTAGAGCGCCTGACCGGTTCGTCTTGCACGGTTCGGGTCAACACCGTCTCTGTGTAGTTCTAGGCGCGACAGTACTAGCTTAGTTAGTACTCTGCAACCCACCTGCACCCGCCTTGCGGGGGTTGTTTGCTGGCGGGCCTGCCGTTGCACCTAGCTTGCCGCCGGACGGCGTCATTGATCAGAGGACGGCAGGGGACTCGGGGGGACTCGTCCCCTGTGGCCCGAGGCTGCCATGATGGGCACCGGAACCCATCGTGATCTGACGATGAGGGGGCTGTTGATGGTGGACGCGACCGACCTCCCGCGGCTCTGCGAGCAGCGCGGATGGACGAACCGTGCTCGGCTCATGTTGGAGCTGCGAGGTGCCGCACGCCGGATGAACCGCGGACTCTTGCCGGACGACACGAGCCTTAAACGGATGATCCGTGAATGGGTGCACGGGCGGCGTGGCCTGTCTCAGGAGTACGCGGATCTCTTCGCCGAGGTCTTCGGCGTGCCATTCGCCATTGGCAAACCCGGCATGGCCGCGCTCGCGCCGGTCGCCGATGGCGCGGATCTCGCTGCCCGCCTCAGTGCTGCCGAGACCCTAGATAGCTCGCTGGTCACGCTGCTAGAGGCGCAGACAGACTCGTACAGGGCCATCGACCGCCAGCTAGGAGCAGGGCGCCTTTTGCAGCAGACCGAGGCGCACGTCGCTCAGATGACGGACCTCTGGCGGTACGCCTTACCCGGGCCGCACCGCGAAGCGCTCGCCGCCGCGGTAGCTGAGGCGGCAGCCCTGGGAGGCTGGCAGGCACTAGACCTGGGCGACGCTCATAAAGCTTGGTCGCTGCACGAAACCGCGAAGTCGGCGGCACGGGAGAGTGGCAGTCCATCGATCGTCGCGCACGTCACGGCGCAGCAGGCATATGCGCTGCTCGATCTCGACCGGCCTCAACAGGCCGTATCGTTGATCCAGCACGCACGAACCGAGGCCGACGGCCAAGTGCCGGCAATGCTTCGATCGTGGCTCTGGGCCGCCGAGGCCGAGGGGCTAGCCGCATCCGGTGCCGCTGGCCCGGCGCAGGTCGCTCTTGACCAAGCCGGTCGAGCGCTGCCCGGGCCGGACGAGGGCGACGGCCTTCCGTACCTGTTCCTCAATGATGTTCACCTTGCCCGCTGGCGCGGGCATTGCCTCGCTCGACTCGGCAAGGTGGAGGCAGTACAGGAACTTACCGACGCCGTGAAGCGCCTCGATCCGACCTTCACGCGGGCGGCGGCCGGCCTCCGTTGTGATCTCGCCTTGGCCTACTCCGTACGCGGCCAACACGAAGAAGCGCGAGCCGAGGCCCGCGCGGCTGAGGCGCTAGCCACGCGAGCCTCCTCAACACGTCAACGGCGCCGCATCGTGGGCCTTCTCACGAGCGGTGCGGGGCAGTCGGACCGCTGATTGCCAGCACATGCAGCAGGGCAACCAGCGTGCCGGAGTTGCTCACCTGCCCCTGAGCTATGAGGGCGGGAATCTGAGCGAGTGGCACCCACTCCATGCGCTGCATCTCGGTCTTCTCAGTGGGCTCGCCGATCCGCTCTGCCCCGCGGGCGAGGAACACGTGATGCGGCGTGCTAACCATGCCGATCATCGGCTCGAACGTCACGAGGTGCTCGACGTTGCGAGGGCGGTAGCCGGTTTCCTCCTCGATCTCCCGTGCCGCCGTCTGGGCCGGGTCTTCGCCCTCATCGACCAGGCCGCCAGGGAGTTCCCAGTTCCACAAGTCCGGCACGAATCGGTGCCGCCACAGCAGAAGTACGTGTGTCAGATCGTCGTTCAGCGTCGCCGTCATCGCCGCGGAAGGCATCCACACCGTGTGATGCTCGAATCGTTGACCATCGGGCAGCTCAACGTCCGTCTTGTAGAGCTTGATCCATTCGCTTTCGTAAAGTGGCCTGCGGCCGTGGACGATCCACCGGCTGTCGTCATCAGGCGCGGGCATTGCGACCTCTGCGGGCTCGGCAGGAGTGGACTTAATGGCCCGTGGTCGGCCGCCTACGCCTGCCCGAGTCCGCGACTCCTGCCAGCTCGTGATTCGGCTCGGCTTCCACAGATGCGTCCGGGTGCCGATAGTCTGATCCGGCGCAGGCATCTGACCGCGCTTCCGATAGGTGCTAACGGCAGCCGCCTCGATACCGAGGTACGCCGCCACGTCCTTCGTCGTCCACCACTCAGCCTCTGGGTCCGGCCGTGCTGTCGTTGTCACCAGTCATTCTCTCTGATCGAGTGAGCCGCGTACCTGCGGGCAGCAGGGGTCTGGCCATCGGCGAGGATCACACGGAGCAACCTGCGAACGCCGCCTCGCCGCCGTCGTCGTCGATCGATCGGCGCAAACCACGAGAGAGACGAACGACAGCGCCACGGACGGGCGCCACTTCCGCTTTTAGGACCAGATCAAATCCGGCAAATCGCTCCACAGAGCGGTTCCTCTGTCACGGGTTAGTTGAGGGCAAATTCAGAAGGGATAGAATGGCATAAGCTCCTCAGCGAGGTGATCAAAGAGCACGAATCCCTCTCTGTTCGATACGTATACCCTACACTTTGGGCCACCCAGCTCGAAGATCCAGTCCATACAAGCACCGCACGGCGTGAAATGGTCACGCGTACTCACGACCGCGATTGCAATAGCCTGGCTACCCCCGCCTGCAATCATAGAGGTAAGTGCGTTGACCTCCGCGTGAACGTCATGAGAGCGGAATTTGTGTTCGACGTTGCAGCCAGCGAAAATTTTGCCGCCCTCTACAAGCACGGCAGCACCAACTTTAGTCTTTCCAATCACGCGCGAATTGGCACGTGCTTCCCATGCGGTGCGCAGCAGTTCCTGAACGGTTTCATCTGCTATCCCGAGGCCTCCCGAGTAGCCCAAGTCTTGAAGGCCTCCATTCGGCTCTTCCATCGTTCCCGTTCCTCCTCGTTATCTTGCAGACTATACGCGTGTTCAAGCAGCGGCGTGACCCTCGCCGGCCAACCTGCGGGTGCACCCTTGTATCGCGTGGCCCAAGCGACCTGAGAGAGCGGCTCCGCAGGAAGCACGTGCAGTCTAGCGTCGAGGTCTGACAAGAATCGGCTCGTGGACTCGTCATCCGCCAGCACGGCCATCTCTAGCAATGAGCGGACGGCGCCATAGGTAACCCAGGTGTAGTCGTCATGGTCAATGGCGTCGAGAAGCAGAGCGGCGTTTGCTTCCGATGGACGCCTACCAAGAGCATGTACTGCCCGCCACCGCGTTGAGCGAGACCTATCATCCTCGCCGAACCGGGCTCCGCGATATATCGCACGGATCTGCCGTTGCCCCTCAGGACCGATGTCGCAATGTCTAGCTATCTGTGCGGCGGTCCAACCGATGAATGGGTCAGGATTGCAAATTGCGTTGAGGTCTTCTTCCGACGGACGCTTGGAGGAATCGCGAAGGAGGTTAAACAACTGATACCACGCCTGGAACCAATCAGGACCAGAATCTCCGCGCACTCGATCCACTTCGTCGACTAGGCCAGTCAGGGTGACAGCTTGTCCGAAGCGGAAACCAGTAACCTGGTCTAGCTTGGCGGTCCATCTTTCGGCGCGGTCCCGCGATCCTTCGACGGGGTCAAATCGCTTTTCTCCCAGCATGGCAGCAAGTACAACGGCTAGGTGGTGCGGAACCTGCCAACCTTCTCTAAGCGCCCGCTCGACACAGCGGATGGTAGCGAACCAATTCCAGTCATACAGCGCGATGATGTAACTTGAGAAGGTGTCTTCCGTCTTCAACTGTTCCAAAACCATCAGCAAAGATTCGTAACTATTGGCATCGAAGCTGATGGCGTCGAAATACCGCGGTATCCAAGTCTCGACGTGGCGGGCAACGCTACGACTAGCCAGGTAGTCATGCAATAGCTGGTGGTAGAAGACCAGAGTGCCGTCTTGAACCGTCTGAACGATTCTCGCCTCAATGAGGCTCCGCGCGACCTCGAAGCTAACAACGGACGCTAAATCCTCAAGCGCAAAAGACAGTCCATTGCCCGTAACGTATGTGGTCAAGGCGAAGTCTGACAACACGTCGATGTCATCTTCTCCGAGGCGCAATCTTTTTGCGAAGAGACTATGAATTGCCTGGACGCTGGTCGTCCATGACCAATCGCCGTCAGATAGCGCAACTTCCAGAAAAAACGGAGTTCGTAGAAGGTCGCGGCGGCCCGGCCCGTCCGGTTCCCTTCCACCTTCCGCCGGTAGGCGCTGGTTGACTTCCGCATCGGCTAGCGGTTCCAGCGAAATTAACCGCCAGCCGGCCCCAGCGTACTTTGTCGGTGACCTGTCGGAAACGACGAGAGAACTATGAACTGATCCTCTAATGAGTTTAAGCAGCGCCTCTAGGACCAGCGAACTTACGTCGCTTGGAAGCTCATTTACGCCGTCAACTATCCAGAACAGCTTCGAGGTCGCCGAAGTTGCACGTTGCATCGCTTCAAGCGCAGTCTCACTTATCGGCACCACAGAGCATTCGAGCAGATGATCTAACGTGACGACGTTCGCGCCAGACGCAATGCGATCGTACCGCCACGCCTTCAGGTCAAGGACCAGGACTAGGTCCAACGCCGCTCAGTTAGGCGGCTGGTTGGGTTGTCAAGGCGTGGCTGAGACGTAAAGCAGCGAAGCTCCGGTATCAAGGGTGGTCACTCTAAGAC
>NZ_JBEZYA010000016.1:0-268452 GCF_040638295.1 Actinoplanes sp. NPDC026619 | reverse complement strand
ATCCCCGAACACCTACGAGAACACCATCCGAACGGCACCGGCTACGCTGGCCCCAGCCGCATAAACCCCGTGTCCAAGATCCGGGGGCAAGCCCCACCACAAAATCAAGATCATGCAAGGCAACCAGAAGGTGTCGCTGCCGGACTCCCGCAATTACATCGTCGCTCCCTACCCCTGCTGACCCGCACGCCACGCGACTGCCGGCGTCGGACGCGCCGACAATCGCGTGGCCGGGCCTGGTCCTGCGGGAATTCGGCCGATGGCCGGACTGAAGCTGGCGCTGGCATCGTCCTCGCCTTCCATGCCGACCCGTAGCGGCGTTGGCTCGCAGGCGTCGCGGGGCAGGCCTCGCAACAATCGACCCCGGCTCGGTAGCCCGTCGCATACGGCGTCACACCGGGTAGACGCGGTACTGCAGCTTTTCGTCATATCGGAGACCGGTGACTGCCGTGATGATCGACCAGAGGAAGTCCTCGTCCGGGCCCCAGGACGGCAGGGCAATATCGGCCTCGACCGGCAGTGGCGTTCCTTCGTCCTCGACGGCCACACCGTCGGCGTAGACGTAATGCCGGGTGCGTTCCCCATTCGTGAACAGCGTGAAGCCGTATGTGCTCGAAACGCTGCTGAAGAAGACCACCAAAGCGTCGGCCGGGTCGGTTGGCTCCCAGCCCATGACCACATCCATCATCGGGTTCCAGACCTGCACCCAGCCATCCGACTCGGCCGCATAGAGGGCGTCGGGCTTGAGGGCGCTTGTAGCCTGGTCGGCTCCGACCAGTTCGCCGCTGAAATCGGTGATGGCGAGGTCGTCCACAGCCTCGTCCGCCGTCACGTCCTGACGGAAAAGCACCGAGGTATTCCAACCCATGATCAAGACCTTTCCTTTGTACGGCGGGGCCGCCGCCCATTGTTCAGGGCGGAACCGTCAGGACAACGGCGGAGGGCGCTCTCGTGACATATCCCGACAGCTTTGCTCGCAAAGAAGACCCGTGAACGTCTTCCCGTTCACCGCCACGGAGCAGACTCCACCGCCCTGCTGACCACCTCCATGCAAGCTCGGGCCAGCTGCCGACACCGAAACCGGCGTCCTCATCTGCCGCAGACAAAACGCGGAGCGTACTCGCGTGCTGGTGGCGCGTTGCCCGTCGGTTTCGTGGCCGGATCCGTGTCGGAGCGCCTCGACGCTGACGAGATCAGCACTCAGCCGCCGCTGAGGTCGCTGCGGCAGTAGGGGCCGTCACCGGTCCGGGCGCGATGAGCTGCGGCAGCGTGTGCGGTCCGGAAATGGGCCGGCGGAGAGCCGTGCGGTCAGTGTTGGTTCGGGGTGCGCAGCACGGTGTCGAGCAGCCCGTCGCGGTCTGTGTCGAGGTAGGTGAGCTCGGGCACCCCATCACCGTCGAGGTCGAGCTGCACCACGTCGGCGATGCCGTCACCGTCGAGGTCGGTGACCACCTCAATCGATCCGTCCGAGCGTCGGCTGACAATCGAATTAGCGGTGGCGGCGACCCGGCCTGCCGGTCCGGGCGATCCAGGCGCGGAGGACGGTAGTGGGCCGGGCCGGCTGGCGTACGCCCCGACCGGGCCGTCGGTGCCGGACGGATCGATCTCCTCTTCAGAGGGGTAGACGTCGCCGTGCCGGGCCGGATCGGGATAGGTACTCATCTCCCTCAGGTTCCCTGATGGAGCCGGCGGTAACCGTCGGCGCAGGAAGAAGCACACCGCTGTGCCGAGCACTGCGCCAACCCGGTTTCCAGCAGGCTCGTTGTGCTGCCGTACCGACGTCCCGTTGTGGTCTGGGCGACTGCGATTCGTCGGCCGCGCCAACTGGCAACCAGCTTGATCGTGAGGCCCGCCAACTTTGAATGCGACAAAAGACCGATTGACTGAACAGCGGGCCCGGACGGGGTGACGCCGATCCCGGATGATGTCTAGACTCGCGCGGATGTGGCTCAGCCGGATGTGGCGCAAGCATCATGAGGCGGCGAAGTTTCTCCTGGTCGGCGGGGCCTGTTTCCTCGCCACCACGGTTGTCAACTACGCCTTGAAACTGACCGTCCTGCACCAGAAGCCGGTGATCGCGCTCGCGTTCGCCACGGTGCTCGCCACGATCCTGTCGTACGTGCTGAACCGGGAATGGTCGTTCCGTGCCCGCGGCGGCCGTGAGCGGCACCACGAGGCGGCCCTGTTCTTCGCGGTCAGCGCGGTCGGCATCGTCCTGCAGGTGATCCCGCTGTGGGTCTCCCGCTACGTGCTGCTGCTGCGGGTGCCCGACGTGTCCCGCCCGGTCCAGGAGATCGCCGACTTCGTCAGCGGCCTCATCCTCGGCACCCTGATCGCGATGGCGTTCCGCCTGTGGGCGTTCAAGCGCTGGGTCTTCCCGCACCCGCAGGCCCGCCCGGCCCGCCGCACCGCCGCCCGCACCGGCCCGCGCACCCGGATCCTGCACCGCGAGCGCCGCCGTGCGGCAAACCGCCAGGAATAGGGACGCCGATGGATGCCAAGACGGACGAGCTGCGGGCCGCCCACGACGTGCTCGCCGCGTTCTATGTGGAATATCTGGACGGCGCGCTGGAGAAGGACCCGATCGATCGGGCGGTGCTCGATCTGTTCAGCGAGCTGACCATCGCCGCCGATCTGGGCCGGGAGGTCGGCGATGTCGGCTGCGGGACCGGCCGCCTCGCGCCCTACCTGGCCGCGCGCGGCCTGTCCCCGCACGGCACCGACCTCTCCCCCGAGATGGTCCGGGTGGCCCGGCGCGACCACCCCGGGTTCTCGTTCGACGAGGCCGACCTGCGGGACCTTCCGTTCGCGGACGCGTCGCTGGCCGGTGTGGTCTGCTGGTTCTCGCTGCTGTTCCTGGCGCCCGACGCCCGGCCGGTGGCCTTCGCCGAGTTGGCCCGCGTGGTGAAGCCCGGTGGCTACCTGGTGGCCGCGTACAAGATCGGCGACGGCGAGCTGCGCCGGGCCGGGCGCACCGTCGGCCTGGGCGTGGAGTTCGACGCGTACCGGCTGTCCCCGGAGGAGATGCGGGACCGCTTCGCCGAGGCTGGTTTCGGCATGGTGTTCTGGGCCGGCCGTCCGGCCGAGGTCGACGACGGCCCGCCGCTGGGATACCTGCTGGTCCGGCGGCGGTAAATGCCGCGGTGGGAGGTGCCCTACGAGTCGCCGGACCGGACGCTGACCCGCTACGTGGGCGCCACCGTCTTCTCGATGGCAGGCTTCCTGCCGCTGTGCGTGCTCACGCTCGGTGATCCGAGTCAGCCACTGTCCTGGATCGCCGGGCTCCTGCTCGGCACCGCGTTCATCACGGTGGCGTGGCGGGTCTCCCTGATCGGCGTGTGGGTCGGCGCGCGGGGCGTCAAGATCAGCATGGTGCTGCGCACCCGGGTGGTGCCGTGGGCCGATTTCGATCGCGTCTGGCTCGGCCCGGCCACCGGGCACGACGCCCTGGCACTATGGATCTCCGACCGCCACGGGGCGGAGATCGAGACCCCGATCTGGCGCGCCAACTCCCCCGCCGCGCACAAGAACCGGACCAGGCTCGAACAGGATCAGCTATCGGGCCTGATGGAGCGCCTGCGCACCCAGGCCCGGCAGGAGGGGACTTGGAACCGCTGAGGCTCTGGTACGACTCGCCCGCCACCGACTGGGAAAGCCAGGCCCTGCCGATCGGCAACGGCAGCCTGGGCGCGATGGTCTTCGGGGCGGCCGGCACCGAGACGGTCCAGTTCAACGAGAAGACGCTGTGGACCGGCGGGCCGGGGTCGGCCGGCGGCTACGACTCCGGGAACTGGCGGGAGCCGCGGCCGGGGGCCGTCGCCGCCGTGCGGAAGCTGATCGACGAGCGGGAGCGGGTCGCGCCGGAGGAGGTGGCGGCGGCGCTCGGGCAGGCCCGGATCGGGTACGGCAGTTATCAGAGCTTCGGCGAGCTCGTCCTCACGGCGGCGCCGCGCACCGCGGAGAACTACCGGCGAGAACTCGACATGGCGGACGCGATTGCCAAGGTCGAGTACACCGCGGACGGCGTCCGGCACCGGCGCGAATACTTCGTCAGCCATCCGCACCGGGTGATCGTCATCCACCTGAGCGGAGGCCGGATCAGCTTCGATGCCGCCCTCGCGCTGCCGCCGAATCGCACCGCCACCGCCACGGCCGAGGACGGTCGCATCACGGTCGCCGGCACGCTCACCGACAACGGCCTGCGGTTCGAGGGGCAGGTGCGGGTGCTGGCGAGCGGCGGCACCCGGACAGACAACGCCGACGGCTCGGTGACGGTCGACGGGGCGGACGACGCGACGATCCTCATCGCGGCCGGCACCGACTATGCCGGCCGCTATCCCGATTACCGCGGCAACGACCCGCACGAACGGGTGACGGCCGATCTCGACCGGGCGGCGCGCATCCCGTACGCCCAATTGAAGGAAGCGCATCAGCGCGACCACCGGACCCTTATGTCGAGGGTGAGCCTCGACATCGGGCAGCGCATGCCGGACACCCCCACCGACCGGCTGCTGGCCGCCTATCGGGGCGCCAGCACCCCGGCCGACCGGGCGCTCGAGGCGCTGTTCTTCCAGTACGGCCGCTATCTGCTGATCGCCTCGAGCCGGGCCGACGACATCCTTCCCGCCAATCTCCAGGGCGTCTGGAATAGGGATGAATACGCTCCGTGGAGCGGCGATTACCACACGAACATCAATGTCCAGATGAACTACTGGCTCGCCGACGCGGCCAACCTCGGCGAGACCATCGGTCCCCTTTTCGCGTTCGTCGAAGCGCTTCTACCGCCGGGCCGGCGAACCGCGCGGGACATGTTCGGCGGCCCCGGCTGGGTGGTGCACGACGAGACCAATCCGTTCGGATTCACCGGGGTGCACGACTGGCCGACCGCGTTCTGGTTCCCGGAGGCGGCCGCCTGGCTGGCGCATCACTTCTACGACCATTACCGGTACACGCTGGACGACCGTTTCCTGCGCGAACGCGCCTGGCCGATCATGCGCGAGGCCGCCGAATTCTGGCTGGCGGAGCTGGTCGCCGACCCGCGCGACGGCGCCCTGGTCGTGTCGCCCAGTTTCTCCCCGGAGCACGGCGATTTCTCGGCCGGCGCGGCGATGTCCCAGCAGATCGTGTGGAATCTGTTCAAGGACGTCGCCGAGGCCGCGGCCGTTGTCGGCGACCACCTATTCGGAAAAGAGGCCGGCGCGATCCTGGAACGGCTGGACCCCGGGATCCGGCTCGGCTCGTGGGGTCAGCTCCAGGAGTGGAAGGGCGACTGGGACGACCCGGCCGACGAGCACCGGCACGTCTCGCACCTGTTCGCGCTGCACCCCGGCCGGCAGATCGACCCGGCCACGACACCCGAGCTTGCCGCGGCGGCGAAGGTGACACTGCGGGCCCGCGGTGACGGCGGCACCGGCTGGAGCAAGGCCTGGAAAATCAACTTCTGGGCGCGGCTGCTCGACGGCGGGCACGCCCACCGGATGCTCAGCCAGCAGCTGCGGACGAGCACTCTCGCGAACCTGTGGGACACCCATCCGCCGTTCCAGATCGACGGCAACTTCGGCGCCACCGCGGGCGTGCTGGAGATGCTGCTGCAGTCGCACGGCGACGCGGCGCACCTCCTGCCGGCCCTGCCGCCGGCCTGGCCGGACGGCCGCGTGTCGGGCCTGCGGGCGCGCGGCGACCTGACGGTCGACATCGCCTGGTCGGCGGGCGTCGCATACGAGGTCGCGGTGACGGCCGACCGAGCCGGCCCGATCACCCTGCGATCGGCATTCCTGGCGTCCGGGTTCCGCCTGGTGGAGGCAGTTTCCGGCCGTACGGTCCAGGCCGCGCGCCACCAAGATCGAGTAACGTTTGCCGCCCGCCCGGGAATCCGTTACCTGATTACCGTCATCGCGGCACCCGAGCACGCCGACCCGAAGGCGTGAGCGTGAGCCCTGCCGCCCGCCCTGCCCCGCAATTTCTCCCGGGGCAGGGCGGCGCCGGGCCGATCAGCACTTAGGCGGGTTTACTTCGGACTTCTCGTTCCAGATCGGTTGCGGAGAGTATTTCTTGGCGGCCCCGCCGGACAGATCGCCCTGCGGGATGTTGACCTCGTAGCGGAAATTGGTCCACACGTCGACCGAGATCGGCCAGGTCAACGAGCCCATCGGAGTGAGCTCCTCGAACCCGGTCGGAACCTGGCCGACGGTGACGGTCGGGGTGGCGGCCGCTGGATCGAGCTGCCGCACCGACCACAGCAGATGACGCGATGATCCGGACCCGGACGGGTTCGGCGCGACGGTGTCGGCGATCTCGAGGCGGCGCAGATAGCTCTGCGCCCCGCATTGACCACCGATAGTGAACACAACCTTGTTGTCGAGGAGTTGGGCGGTCAGCCACTCGTATTCCTGTTTGCTCTGGCAGGCGGCCGAGGGCAGGCCACTCACCAGCAGTATCAGCAGCGCCAGCCCCCGGCGCAGATACGACATATCGCCACGGTATCAGTCATTGAGTGGTTTCGTTTCGGGCCGTTATGGGCGCGTAATCGCCGTCACCGAGGCGTGATGTTCGGCGGTGGTATTCGCCCGCCATACCCGGCCAATTCGTGACAATGCGCCCGGTCGCCGTGCGGTACCAGCTCTGGCAACCGGTCCACACACTACTAGCAAGACGATGCTGGATCTCTTCGTCGTAGGTGGTGGCGCGCTCACGGCGTACCTCGAGAGGGGTCTGCTCTTGATCGATCCGGGCCACCAGCTGGGCCAGGTAACGCGCCTGCGCCTCGTGGAAGTACAGCACCGAGGTGTTGCCGGTGTTGGTGTTCGGGCCGTAGATCAGGAACAGGTTCGGGAAACCCGGAACAGCCACGCCGAGGTACGCGTACGCACCGTCACGCCACTCGTCGTCGAGGGTGCGGCCGTCACGCCCCGTGATCCGCATCGGCGCCAGGAACTCGGTGGCTGCGAAGCCCGTCGCGTACACCAGCAGATCGCAAGCATGCACCGTGCCGTCGGCCGTCCGAATGCCGTCCGGGACCACCTCGACGATCTTCTCGGTGACCAGCGACACGTCCTCGCGGGCAAGGGCGGGCAGCCAGCTGCTGGTGAACAGCACCCGTTTGCAGCCCATCGGCTCGTCCGGGGTCACCCGGGCCCGCAGCGCCTGATCCCGCACCTGCCAGCGGCGTTGCAGGGTGGAGACGCCGCGGAGGAACGCGCCGGCCGGCCGGTTGCCGGTGACGGCGAGGCCGGTCACGATCGTCATGGCCCAGGTGCCGGCGCGCGGAAGGCGCATCAGCTGCGGAATTTTCCGGTACGCCGTTTTCCGCCCGCGGCCGTAGCGACGGTCCGGTTTGGGCAGTGTCCAGGGCGCGCTGCGCTGGAAGACGGTGACCTGCCGGGCCCGGCCGGCGATCGCCGGGACCAGCTGGATCGCGCTCGCGCCGGTGCCGACGACCGCCACCCGCCGGCCGTCGATCTCGATGTCCCGGCTCCACTGCGCGGTGTGCACCGCCCGGCCGGCGAACCGCGCCGCGCCCGGCAGCGCCGGGGTGGACGGGCGGCTGAGCTGGCCGACCGCCGGGACCAGCACGTCGGCCTCGATGATCTCCCCACCGGCGATGGTGATCAGCCACTTCGCCGCGGCCTCGTCCCAGGTGGCGTCGGTGACCTCGGTGTGGAAGCGCACCCGCCCGGTCACCCCGAACCGGTCGGCGGTCTTCCGCACGTAGGTGAGGATCTCCTCGTGCGGCGGGAACCGGCGCGACCACTCCGGGTTGAGGGCGAAGGAGTACGAATACAGCGGGGCCGGCACGTCGCAGGCGCAACCCGGGTAGGAGTTGTCCCGCCACACGCCGCCGACCTGGCCGGCCTTCTCCAGCAGGACGACGTTGTCGAGCCCCCGCTTCAGGAGCTCGACCGCCGCCGCGATCCCGCCGAAGCCGGCGCCGATGATCACGACGCGCGGCTTGTGGTTCGGTTCGGTCATCCGTACAGCGCTTCTACCCGCTCGGCGTAGGTCTGCATGACCGCGCGCCGGCGGACCTTCATCGTCGGGGTGACCAGGTCGCCACCCGGCAGCCAGACCTCCGGGAGCACCTCGTAGGCCCGCACGTGCTCGGCCCGGGAGAGGGTGGCGTTGGCCGCGGCGACGCCGGCCTCGATCGCGGCCCGGATCGCCGGATGCGCGGCCAGCTCGGCCGGGCTGCCGGTGATGCCTTTAGACGCCGCCACCTCGGGGTCGATCACCAGCAGCGCGGTCAGGTGCGGCCGGGCGTCGCCGACCACCACCGCCTGGGCCAGCAGCGGGCAGTGCGTCCGCAGCGCCAGCTCGACCCCGGCCGGGGCGATGTTCTTGCCGCCGTCGGTGATCAGCAGTTCCTTCTTGCGGTCGACGATGCGCAGGTAGCCGTCGGCGTCGCGGGTGGCGACGTCGCCGGTGTGCAGCCAGCCGTCGGCGTCGATCGCCGCGGCCGTCTCGGCCGGCTGGTCGCGATATCCCCGCATCACCACCGGACCGCGCACCAGCAGCTCGCCGTCGTCGAGGAGGCGCGCCTCGAGCCCGGGAATCGCCAGGCCGATCGAGCCCGGCCGGACCGCGCCCAGCGGCACCATCGCCCCCATGCCCGACACCTCGGACATGCCCCAGGCCTCGACCAGCGGGACGCCGATCGCGTTGACGAACTCGATCACCTCCGGCGGCGTCGGGGCCGCCGCCGTGACCGCCACCCGCACCCGGTCGAGACCGAGCTTCGCGCGCAGCGGGCCGAGAACCCGCTGGTCGGCGGCCTTCTGCAGGGCCTTCAGATCTTCCGGTACGCCGCCGGCCGCCTTCGCCCGCAGGTATTGCACGCCGATCTCGACCGACTGGTCGATCGCGGCCTTCATCACCGGGTCGGGAAACGCCCTGATGCCGGCCACGATCCGCTGCCAGACCTGCGGCACTCCGCCGAACAGGGTCGGCCGGACCTCGACGAGCGTCGCCGCGAGCCGGCGGATGTCGTCGAGGCAGGTGACCTCGGTGCCGCTGAAGATGTTCAGGTAGTGCGAGGCCCACCGGTCGGCGATGTGCGCGGCCGGCAGGAACGAGATGACCGTGTCCCCGGCCCGCACCCCGACCAGCGGCGCGGTGGCGGTGGCCATCGCGACCATGTTGCCGTGGGTGATCTCGACCCCTTTGGGCCGGCCGGTCGTCCCCGACGTGTAGACCAGCGTGAGCAGGTCGCCCGCGGTGACGTCGGCCGCCGCGGCCGCCAGGTCGAACCCGTCGACCAGGATGTCGTCGAGCGCGACGACCCGGTCCTCGGCGGGCGGCGCGGCGCTGCCGCCGTCGTCGTCGCCGGTGCCGGTCTCGGCCGGCTCGTCGACCTCGGCCGGGGGCGTGTGACTGCCGCCGCCGTCCTCGCCGGCGCCGGTCTCGTCGGGCTTGTCGACGAACGTCTCCACATCGGCGGGCGGGCTGTGGCTTCCGCCGCCGTCCTCACCCTCGCCGAGCTCGGCCTTCGGCGCCTTGGCCCCGTCGACCAGGATCAGCAGCTCGAGCGGGTTGTCCGGGTCGTCGAGGTGGCCGGCGATCGCCGCGGCGAGCCGCTGCTCGGTGATCGCCACCCGCGCGCCGGAGGCCTGCAGAAGGTAGCCGAGCTGCTCGGGCGACGACGTGTTGTAGCAGGAGAACGGCACCGCACCGAGGTGCTGCACGGCGGTGTCGGCGAAGTGGAACTCGGGTCGGTTGGTCAGCAGCAGGGCGACCGGGTCACCCGGCCCGACCCCGCGCGCGGCCAGGCCACCGGCGATGGCGGCGGCCTTCGACGCGTACTCGTTCCAGGTGTAGGAAGCGCCGCCGCCGGCGATCCGGAGGGCGATCGCGTCGCCGCGGAGCGCGACAGTCTGCTGGAAAGCCGCGCACATCGTCGCGGGCGCCTGGTCGTCGTCGACGATGTCGGCCAGGGAAAGGTCGAAGATGGTGGGTTCGTGCGTCAGGGTGTCGCGGGGCTGGCTCATAAGCGTCCCCTCATCAGCGTGCCAAGGACGGCGGCACGGGTTCTGCGCCCGAAACTAGCAGCCTGTTGGCACGGTGCCAATAGCGTGGAAGTGATGTCCTGAACCCGACGCCAGCAGCCGTAACCGGCAGTGGCGTCTATCAATTTACGGTTGCGGCGCAACCCCCGATAACCTCGTGACGTGACCTGGCCCGTGCTCGAATCCCTCCCGTACGCCCAGCATCTGCAGCCCTTCACGGGAGAGCTGGAGATGGACGGCGATCACACCGAGGTCCATCTGGACGGCGCCGAGCTCGACGAGGCGCAGGCGTCCGGCACGCGGTTTTCGGAGAGTGCGATCACCGGGGTGACCTTCACCGGTGGCGACTTCGACCACGTACGCCTCAATGATGTGTGGATCTCCCGGTGTCGCTGGATCGGCGGCAACTGGGCCGAGTCGCAGCTGCTCGACGTGCAGATCATGGACAGCGTCCTGGCCGGCGTGCAGTCCTATCGAGCCTATTGGCGGCGGGTCGTGGTGCAGGGCTGCAAGGTCGACAGCCTGAACCTGCGCGCCGCCAAGCTGCAGGACGTGGTGTTCCGCGACTGCGACCTGAGCGAGGTCGACTTCGGCGACGCCACCCTGATCAACGTGACATTCCCCGGCTCGGCGATCCGGCGCGCCCGCTTCGGCAAGGTGACCACGAAGAAGGTCGACTTCCGCGGCGCCCGGGAGCTCGACGTCGCCCAGGGCTGGGAGTCGCTGCGCGGCGTGACCATCGACGGCGGCCAGCTGGCCGAGGTGGCCCCGGCCCTGGCCCTGGCGATGGGCATCGCGGTCAGCGGATAGACCACTGGCGATTTCGCCGATGCCTGGCCACCTTTTTGCACTGACGATGCAGAGACCCCGAACAATGGAGGTTTCATGCGTCGTCTCGTCGTCCTCCTCACCGCCGTGCTGGCCGCGCTCGCGCTCAGCCCGGCCCGGCCGGCCGCCGCCGCTCCCGGCACGCCGGTGATCTTCGTGCACGGTTACACCGGCAGCGCCTCGAACTGGACCACCGCGATGTCGGTGTTCCGGGCCGGCGGCTATTCGAGCAGCGAGCTGTTCGCGTACGAGTACAACTCCTACGGCAACAACATCACCAACGCCCAGGGGCTCGCGACCTACGTCAACCAGGTGCGGTCGCGCACCGGCGCGGCCCAGGTCGACATCGTCAACCACTCGATGGGCGGCCTGGTCAGCCTGTGGTACCTCAAGCAGCTGGGCGGCAACCAGTACGTCCGGCACCTGGCGTCGATCGCCGGCGCCAACCACGGCACCACCTACGCGAGCGCCTGCCTGATCTACACCACCTGCCAGCAGATGTATCCCGGCTCGTCGTTCATCAACACGCTGAGCGCCGGCGACGAGACCCCGGGCAGCACCAAGTACGGCACCTGGTACTCCCCCTGTGACGGCATCATCATCCCCTACACCAGCACCGTGCTGAGCGGCGCCACCAACAACTACGTGGCGTGCCAGACCCACATCGGCTACCTGACCGACACCATCACACTCACCCAGGTCAGATCCTTCCTCGCGAGCTGACCCGCCCCGTGTGCGGCCGCGCGTCCCACCGGCGCGCGGCCGTCAGGCCGCAGGCGCGCGGCCGTCAGGCCGCTTCCAGCAGCAGGCGGGCGCAGGTGCGGGGGTCGTCCGCGAACGGGAGGTGGCCGCAGCCCGGCAGCCGGACGTGCCGGGCGTGCGGCAGGACCTGGCGGGCGCGGGCCGCCTGCCGGACCGGAAGCACGAGATCGCGCTCGCCCCAGGCGATGGTCACCGGAACGTCCGCGATCGGCTCGGTGAGCCGCCACTGCCCCAGCTCGCGCCGGGCCGCGGCGAACCCGGGTGCGGCGATCATCGCCCGCGCGTCGGCGAGGCACTCCTCGGCGGGCAGCGACGCCGGCCGACCGAAGAAGACCCCGGCCAGCGCGACCCGCCCGGCTCGGGTGGCGAACAGACGCGGAAGCGCCGGCTTGAGCGCGGCGCCACCGGCCCGGGCGCCGGCCACGACCGTGCGGCACCAGGCCGCCTCTGCCGTGGTGAAGAAGCCGACCGGCGAGAACGCCACCACCGACCGGGCGAGCCCGCGCCGCGCCAGCTCGAGCGCGACCCCGCCACCGAGCGAGCTGCCCCCGATCAACGGCCGCTCGACCCCGAGCGACCCGAGGAACTTCGCAACCGCGTCGGCCAGGTGCGGCACCGATCCGGGCACGCCGTCATGCGGCGACCCGCCGAAACCCGGCAGGTCCAGGGCGATCACGTCATGCGACTCGGCCAGCGCGCCGAGCACCGGTGTGAACACCTGCCACCGGCTCCCGATGCCGTGGATCAGCACGATCGGACTGCCACTGCCCTGACGGTGATGCTGCACGGTTCACCTCGGCTTATTGACACAACGTCAACAACGATGCCACCGTACGCCATGGCGCAAGATTTCGACGTCGTGATCATCGGGTCGGGTTTCGGTGGCAGCGTGAGCGCACTCCGCCTGACCGAGAAGGGCTACCGGGTCGCGGTCCTGGAGGCCGGCCGCCGCTTCGCCGACGACGATTTCGCCGAGACGTCCTGGCGCCTGCGCCGCTACCTGTTCGCCCCGGCCCTGGGCTGCTACGGCATCCTCCGCCTGACCCTCTTCCGGCACGCCATGATCATGTCCGGCGCCGGCGTGGGCGGCGGCTCGCTGGGCTACGCCAACACCCTTTACGAACCGCCCGATGCCTTCTTCGCCGATCCACAATGGTCCAAGATCACGGACTGGAAGACGGAGCTGGCCCCCGCCTACGACCAAGCCAAACGCATGCTCGGCGTAACCACGAACCCGGTCGAGACGGCTTCCGACCAGGCGTTACGCGCGGTGGCCCAAGACCTGGGCATAGAACACACCTACCGCCGTACGCCGGTGGGCGTCCTCTTCGCCGATCCGAGTGCCGCAGATCCGTTCTTCGGTGGGGTGGGGCCGGAGCGGCGGGCCTGCACGCTGTGCGGGGCCTGCATGACCGGGTGCCGGGTGGGGGCCAAGAACACGCTGGTCAAGAACTATCTGTACCTGGCCGAGCAGGCCGGCGCCACGGTCCTGCCGATGACCACCGTCACCGATGTGCGGGCGCTTGCGGGTGGGGGTTTCTCGGTGCGTACCCGCAAGACGGGTGGGATCGCCAGGGGCGAGGTGACCGCCGGGCAGGTGATCTTCGCGGCCGGCGCGGTCGGCACCCAGCGGTTGTTGCACGGGTTGCGGGATCGGGGCCGGCTGCCGCACGTCTCGCCGCGGCTCGGCGAGCTGTCCCGGACGAACTCCGAGTCGATCCTCGGCGCGCGGACCCGGCGGCGGGACGCCGACTTCAGCCGCGGCGTGGCAATCACCTCGTCGATCCATCCCGACCCGGCCACCCACGTGGAGCCGGTGCGCTACGGCCGCGGCAGCAACCTGCTAGCGCTGCTCGCCACCGTGCTGGTCGACGACACCGGCGGGAAGTCGCGGCTGGTGGCCGGCCTCAGGAAGCTCGTCCGGGACCGGCAGGACCTGCGCCTGCTGGCCTGGCCGCGGCACTGGTCGGAGCAGACGATCGTGCTGCTCGGGATGCAGCCGCTGGACAACTCGATCACCCTGCACACGTCCCGCGGCCTCTTCGGGCGGCGGCGCCTGCGCAGCCGTCCGGGCGTCGGCGAACCGAATCCGGTGTGGGTGCCGGCCGCCCACGACGTGGCGCGGCGGGTGGCGGAGAAGATCGACGGGGTTCCGCTGGGCCCCCTGACCGAGCTGGTGAATCGGCCGGTAACCGGCCACTTCATCGGTGGTTGCGCGATCGGCGACGATCCGGCCCGCGGGGTCATAGACCCCTACCACCGGCTGTACGGCCATCCCGGCCTGCACGTGATCGACGGCTCGGCGGTGGCCGCGAACCTGGGCGTGAACCCGTCCCTGACGATCACCGCCCTGGCCGAGCGCGCCGTCGCGATGTGGCCGAACGCGGGCGACCCCGACCCACGGCCGCCACTGGGCGCCCCCTACGAGCACGTCCCGGCCGCAGCGCCCCGCCGCCCGGCAGTGCCGCCGTCCGCACCGGGTGCACTACGGCTCTAGAGACGAGTCCGCCGGTCTCGCCGCCTGGTGGGCCATGCTGTTTCGCGATCAAGGTCCGCCATCTGCCCAGCATGCCGCGCGTCGGCCGTGCTCCGCCCGGAGGTTCGCGAAGGCCCGATTTCAAGTGGCCTCTCCCGAGCTCGGGCTGGACGCCTGCCGCAGCGTCGCGCGTTCCACTCACGCTCTCATTTTCCGTACGCGCTGCCCTGCTCCCGTGGCCGTCGGTCCCGGCAGGTGCAGCTCACTCCCCGCGCGCCCGCTACGGGCGGGCCCGACCCCGACGCCCTCCCGGCCGCCGACAGGCATCAGGAACATTCGCCCTGACCGGGGCGAACACCAGTCTGTTCGCCGCTTTGCTTTGCGTACCTATACGCGCGGATCCGCGCGTATAGGTACGCAAAGCAAAGCGGGCCCGTAGGGTGCGGTTGCGCGACAAGCGCGGCGCGTACCCGTGTGGCCACCGATCGCGTGGTGCGGGCAGGCCGGGTGAAATCGGGGTCTCCGCAGCTGGCGTTCGAGACCCCCGGTTTCAAGGAAACCGGCCTCGAAGACGTCCCTACGCGCTCGGGTCCCAGTCGATCAGGCGGTCGAGGACGCGCCGGTCGCCGTCGACCTTCAGCGATTCCAGCGGGATGCGTTCGTAGAAGGCCAGCACCAGCTCGCCGGCCGTGCCCCGGAGCGAGGCGTCGGCCACGCCCGGGTCCTCGCCGGCGGCCAAGCGGTCGACCCGTGCGCCGTCGCCGGAGAGCCGGAGCCGCCAGGTCGGGCCGTCGGTGGCGTGGTAGTCGACGACGGCGGGCTCGTGCGGCCAGCCGACGGTCGTGGCGCAGCAGGTGAACTGGAATTCCTCGACGCCGTCGAGGGCGATCCCGGCCGGCAGCGGCTGCGGCGCGCCGAGGGTGAGCTGGGCGTCGTAGGTGTGCACGGCAACCTCTTGAATCTGGTGCCGGGCGACGCCGCCGGCGGTCTGCGGCGACTGCGAGTCACCCCACCAGGTCCAGCAACCGCGGTCCGGCCCGGCCTCGCGCAGCGTGCTCGCCAGCAGCTCGACCGACTCGTCCAGCCAGGCCAGCAGAGCCGGGAGCTCCCGGGGCGGCTCCGTGTCGCCCTGCCACGCGGACGCCGGCGGCGGCGCGTCGGCCGGCCCGGCGGCGACGATCGCGGCGGCCTTGCGGCGGCCCCGGCCCACGTGCTGGATCAGATCGAACAGCGTCCAGCCGGGACACGCCGGCACCGGCGCATCGAGGTCGGTCGCGGACGCGACCGCGGCGCGGAAGGCGGTCGATCGATCGTCGATCAGCCGCAGCCGATCGGGGAACTCCAAAGTCGGTTGCACGCCGTTTTCTACCACCGCACTCCCCCGCCGAACAGGGAATTACCGCGGGAGCGCCGGTCCAGGGCCGGGCTGAGGTGCCCTGGGCCGGCGCACTTCTCGCGGAGAGAGCCTCCCGCGGTCCGGGTTACTTCAGGGTGATGCCGGTGGCGATGCAGGCGACGCCGTCCGGGACGTTGCTCGTCTCGGTGGGTTCGCCGCTGGTCACGCCCTTGAACAGCGCGCACACGTTGGTCGACTTGCCGCCGATGATGGTGGCGTTGGTGATCGTGGCGGTGTCGCCCAGGTTCGGGTTGATGCCGGCCAGGGTCTTCAGCGGGGCGGTGACCGTGACGTCGGAGATCTGCACCTTGCGGGCGAACTGCTTGGAGCAGTTGCCGCAGGAGCGGTAGAGCTTGCCGATGTCGGTGGCCTGGAAGTTCTTGATGACGAACGTGCCCGGGCCGTTGTGCTGGAAGACCTTGTCGGACGCGTGCATCGCGCCGCCGCCGGTCACCGTCATGGTCTGGCTCGCCGAGGTGCCCTTGAAGGTGGCGGCGTCCTCGCCCACGTCGAGCCACCAGACGTTCTTCAGCGTGCAGGAGCCGGCGCAGTGCACGCCGTCCGCGGCCGGGGCGCCGATGATCACGTTGGACAGGGTCGCGCCGTCGGCGAGCTGGAACAGCGGGTCCTGACCCTCTTCCTGGTCGCCGCTGCCGAGGTCGCCGCCGCCGATGAACTCGACGTTGCCACCGTCGAAAGTCCCGCTGACGGCCTTGGTGGCGGTCAGCGTGGTGGTGCCGGTCGCCTTGGGCCAGCTGGTCGCGACCGCGGTGGGTGATGCGGTCGCGGTCTTGGTCGGGCTGGGCGCCGCGGTCGTCGGCGCCGTGGTGGGGGCCGCGGTCGTCTTCGAGGGGGTCGGGGATGCCGTGGCCGGCGAGGTGGTAGCCGGGGTGCCCGCGATGGCGGTCACCGCGACGTCGTCGAAGGACGCGACCGCCGACGTGGTGATCAGGCCGACCCGGCCCTTGGTGAGCTTGGCCGTGCCGCTGCCGACCTTCGCACCGTCCACGTAGCCGGTGACGGTGCTGCCGGAGACGTCCAGGCGCAGCGTGTGGAAGCCGGACGCGGCCGAGGCCAGGGTCAGGTTGCCGAGCACGGTGACGGCGTCGCCGCGGACCTCCTCGAGGCGGGCCGCGCCGGGTGCGAGCACCAGCCGTTCGAACTGGTGGGCGCCGCCGGCCCGGGCGGCGATGCCGGCCGCGGCCGCGCTCCCGGTGAGGGTCACCGCCTTGACCTTGGCGGTCAGTGTGTAGTCGGTCCAGCCGCTGTCGCCGGCGAACTGGCGGGCCAGCGCGCTGCCGGCGTCGGACTGCCGTAGCGCTTTGCTGCCGTCGGCGACGACCGCCCAGGAACCTCCGGACTTCGACCAGCCGGCCGTGTCGCCGTCCTCGAAGTTGTCGGACAGCGATGCGCTGCTGCCGGCGAACGCGGTGGCGGTGAGGCCCGCCGCTCCGGCCAGGACGATCGCAAAACCGCCGGCTATGGCGGCGCGCCGCCGCCCGCGGGGACGGGCGGTCTGTGCGTGCTTCATCGGTGAGTTCCTCCAGATCAACGTCGTACGTGATCTAGTGGTTTGGGCCCGGGGAAAGGTTGCCGGTCTTCCGCGATTAACTTTCTGTGACCGGGGGAACGCTGCCCGGATGGAAAACCCACAGGTGGTGACGGCCGAGGAGTGGGAGCAGGCACGCGCGGAGCTGCTCCGGGCCGAGAAGGAAGCGACCCGGCCGAGCGGGGCTGGACGATGCCGCTCGTCTCGTCGCACGGCACGTCGTTCGCGGACGACTGCGGCGCCGGGGGTGGCTTCCAGTTCTGCATGTTCCTGCGGGACGCCGACGAGATCTACCTGACCTATCGCACCGGTTCGCGCGGGGTGGACCGGCTGCTGTTCTCCAACAACATCCGCGACCTCAGCGCCTGGGGCCGCCAGAAGGACTGGGGGGACTCCCCGCCGGCTGGCCGCAGCACCCGACCTACGGCTGACAGCAAGAGACGCCCGGCCATCAGGCCGGGCGTCTCTTAAGAACTAGCGGGACGCGCCCGCGCGCCGCTTCGTCCAGACGTCGAAGGCGACCGCGGCCAGCAGGACCGCGCCCTTGACCAGCATGACCTGTTCGGACGGAGCGCCGATCAGGCTCATGCCGTTGTTGATGACACCCATGATCAGGCCACCGGTGATGGCGCCGACGACCTTGCCGACGCCGCCCTGAACCGCGGCGCCGCCGATGAAGGCGGCCGCGATGGCGTCCAGCTCGAACTGGTCGCCACCGGTCGGGTTGGCCTGGTTGAGGCGGCCCGCGAAGATGATGCCGGCGATGGCCGACAGCACGCCCATGTTCACGAAGATCCAGAACACCACGGCCTTGACCTTGACGCCGGAGAGCGTCGCGGCCTGCAGGTTGCCGCCGACGGCGTAGATCTGCCGGCCGAAGACCGCCCGGTTGGTGACCAGCGTGTAGCCGAGCACCAGGATGGCGAGCAGCACCAGCACCCACGGCAGGTTGCGGAAGCGGGCCAGCTGCACGATCACGAACATGACCACCACGGCGGCGACCACGATCTTCGCGACGAACAGCGGGAACGCCTCGACCGCCTGGCCGTAGCGCACCCGGCCGGCCCGCGAGCGCCACTGGCTGACCACGATGCCGACCACCGCGAACACACCGATCAGTACGCTGAGCAGGTCGGCGCCGCCCAGATAGTTACCCAGGCCGATGTTGCCGAGGTAACCGTCGGTGAAGCCGTTGGCGAGGGTCCGCACCGACTCGGGGAACGGGCCGATGCCTCGGTTGCCGAGGATCATGTAGGTGATCGCGCGGAACAGCAGCATGCCGGCGAGCGTGACGATGAAGGCCGGGATGCCGAAGTACGCCACCCAGTAGCCCTGCCACGCGCCGATCGCGGCGCCGACCACGATGGTGATCAGCAGGGCGAGCGGCCACGGCACATGGTGGTTGACCATCAGCACGGCGGCGATGGCGCCGGTGGCCGCGACGACCGAGCCGACCGACAGGTCGATGTGCCCGGAGATGATCACCAGGATCATCCCGATCGCGAGGATCAGGATGTACGAGTTCTGCACGATGATGTTGCTGATGTTCTGCGGCGCGAGCATGTCGCCGTCGGTGAGGATCGTGAACAGCACCACGATCACGGCGAACGCGATGTAGATGCCGCTCTGCCGCAGGTTGATGTTGAACTTGCGGCCGCTGGCGGACGACTCGGGCAGCGACGGGCCGCCGCCGCCCACGGCGAGCTCGGCGTTGGTGGGGGCGAGGCTCACCGTGGTGCCTCCTGTCCGGCGGTCATGAGGGTCATCAGACCTTCCTGGGTGGCCTCGGCGCGGGGCACCTCACCGGTGATCCGGCCGGCCGAGAGGGTGTAGATGCGGTCGCAGAGCCCGAGCAGCTCGGGCAGCTCGGAGGAGATCAGCAGCACGGCTTTCCCCTCGTCGGCGAGCCGGTTGATGATCGTGTAGATCTCGTACTTGGCGCCGACGTCGATGCCCCTGGTGGGCTCGTCGAGAATCAGCACGTCCGGGTCGGTGAAGATCCACTTGGACAGGACGACCTTCTGCTGATTGCCGCCGGAGAGCTTGCCGGTGATGCTCGAGACGCTCGGGGCCTTGATGTTGAGGCTGCGGCGGTATTCCTCGGCGACCTTGAATTCCTCGTTGTCGTCGACCCAGCCGCCCTTGGCCAGTTTGCCCAGGGCGGCGGCGGAGACGTTCCGCTTGATGTCGTCGATCAGGTTCAGGCCGTAGCGTTTGCGGTCTTCCGTCGCGTACGCAATCCCGTGCCGGATGGCCTCGCGAACCGAGCGCAACTTGATCTCCTGGCCGTTCTTGAAGATCCGGCCGGAGATGCCGGTCCCGTAGGACCGGCCGAAAACGCTCATCGCGAGCTCGGTGCGCCCGGCGCCCATCAGGCCGGCCAGCCCGACGATCTCGCCACGGCGAACCGACAGACTGGCGTTCTGGACGAGCAGCCGGCCGTGCTGGGTGGGGCTGTGCACGGTCCAGTCCTCGATCCGCAGCACCTCCTCGCCGATCACCGGCTCGTGCGGCGGGAAACGGTGGTCCAGGTCCCGGCCGACCATGCCCGAAATGATCTTGTCTTCGGTCAGGCCCTCGGCCGGCAGCGTGGTGATCGTCTTCCCGTCGCGCAGGATCGTCACCCGGTCCGCGATCTCCAGCACCTCGTTGAGCTTGTGCGAGATGATCACGCAGGTGATGCCCTGGTCACGCAGCCCGCGCAGCAACCCGAGCAGGTGCGCCGAGTCGTCGTCGTTGAGCGCCGCGGTGGGCTCGTCCAGGATCAGCAGCTGCACCTGCTTGGACAGTGCCTTGGCGATCTCGACCAGTTGCTGCTTGCCGACACCGAGGTCGAGGACCGGGGTGACCGGGTTCTCGCTGAGGCCGACGCGCTGCATCAGCTCGGCGGCGGCGGCATTCGTCCGGTTCCAGTCGATCAGCCCGCGCTTGGACTGCTCGTTGCCGAGGAAGATGTTCTCGGCGATGGAGAGGTTGGACGCCAGCGCCAGCTCCTGGTGGATGATCACGACGCCGCGGTGCTCGCTGTCCCGGATGCCGGCGAACCGGCACTCCTGACCATCGAACTCGATCTCGCCCTCGTAGTCACCGTGCGGGTAGACGCCGGAAAGCACCTTCATGAGGGTGGACTTTCCGGCGC
The DNA here is from genome assembly GCF_040638295.1 of Actinoplanes sp. NPDC026619. Taxonomy (NCBI): domain Bacteria; kingdom Bacillati; phylum Actinomycetota; class Actinomycetes; order Micromonosporales; family Micromonosporaceae; genus Actinoplanes; species Actinoplanes sp. NPDC026619. The sequence goes on along the minus strand of NZ_JBEZYA010000016.1, from coordinate 248,304 downwards.
CGTTCTCCCCGCAGATTGCGTGGATCTCGCCGCGGGACACCTCCAGGTTGACGTCCGCGAGCGCTTTCACGCCCGGGAACGTCTTGGTGATGCCCCGCATCCGCAGGATGGTGTCACTCATGACCCGAGCTGGGCCTTGGTGTAGTAGCCGCCGTCGACGAGTTCCTTCTCGTAGTTCGACTTGTCCACGACCACGGACTGCAGCAGCATCGACGGGACGACCTTGATGCCGTTGTTGTAGTCGGTCGTGTTGTTGGTCTGCGGCTGCTGTCCCTTGAGGACCGCGTCGGCCATCGCGACCGTGGTCTTGGCGAGCTCGCGAGTGTCCTTGTAGATCGTCGAGTACTGCTCACCGGCGATGATCGACTTCACCGAGGCGAGCTCGGCGTCCTGACCGGTCACGATCGGGTAAGGCTGAGCGGCGGTGCCGTAACCGTTGCTCTTGAGCGCCGACAGGATGCCGATCGACAGGCCGTCGTAGGGCGAGAGCACGCCGTCGACCTTGGCGCCCGAGCGGTAGGTCGAGGTCAGGATGTTCTCCATCCGGTCCTGGGCGACCTTCGGCTGCCAGCGCAGGATCGCAACCGTCTTGAAGTCGGTCTGCTTGCTCTTGACCACGATCGTGCCGTCGTCGATGAACGGCTTGAGCACGCTCATCGCGCCGTTGAAGAAGAACGTCGCGTTGTTGTCGTCCGGCGAGCCGGCGAACAGCTCGATGTTGAACGGGCCCTTCGCGGTGCCCTTCGAACCGTCGGCGTTGAGGACCTTGAGGCCGGTCAGCAGCGAGGTCGCCTGCTGCACGCCGACCTTGTTGTTGTCGAAGGTGGCGTAGTAGTCCACGTTCGGGCTGTTGCGGATCAGCCGGTCGTAGGCGATGACCGGGATCTTGTTGGCCTTCGCGTTCTCCAGCTGGGTGGTGATCGCGGTGCCGTCGATCGACGCGATGATCAGCAGCTTGGCGCCCTTGGTGATCTGGTTGTCCAGCTGCTGCGTCTGCGTCGGGATCTTGTCCTCGGCGTACTGCAGGTCGACCTGGTAGCCCAGCGCCTCGAGCTGCTTCTTCAGGTTGTCACCATCGGAGATCCACCGCTCCGAGGAACGGGTCGGCATGGTGACGCCGATCAGGGCGCCCTTGGTGTCGCCCGGGGCGGCCGCCTTGTCGGCGGTCTTTTCGCTCGAGCCACATGCGGCGAGTGCCGCGGAAAGGACAACGGCGGAGGCGATGGCCCCCATCCGGGAAAGTTTCATTGCGCGTTACTCCTTCATCGGGGCGGCGGCGTGGCGTCGAGTGTGAACGCTAACAACGGGGGTGTCAACTGTTCTGGCAACGTCCGCGACATGTTGAGGAAACTTGTTTCTCAAACGTGCCCGACCTCGCCAGAGGCCAAATTGTTATCGATAACAGACGGTGTTCGTCAGTCCAACCAACCGAGACGGGCGACGTGAAAACCGAGCTGCATACGGGTCCGGCCGCCGGTCTTTTCCATCAGATGCCGCACCCTTCGCTGGACCGTGCGTAGCGATGTGCCCAGATGGGCGGCCACCGCCTCGTCGGTGAGCCCGGTCATCAGGAGGCTGACGATCCGGGAGTCCAATTCATCCAGAGATTTCGTACCATCAGGGGTCGCTCGCCGCCACTCCGATTCGAAGAGCGCGACAAGCGCCTGCAACAGCCCACTCTCATGGACCAGGAGCGCGCCCGGCGGACCGGCCGAGTGCAACGGCATGAACGCCTGCTCACGATCCACAATCAACAGCTTGAGGGGTACGGCGTCGGCGATGCGGATCTCCTCACCGGCGGCCCGGGCCGCGACGATGCGAGCGAACGCATCCGGCTCCTCGTCGAGCATCGCGCGCTCGAACACCACGCGGTAACGGACGCCACGCTCGACCGCGCTGTCCTCCTCGACGTTCTCCGCCGCGCTGATCACCGCGATCGGCGCCTTCACCAGCGACAGCACCTCGTCGCGAGCGCCCAGCTGGAGCCGGCCGAACGCCTCGCGCACCTCGCCCAGGCCGTGCAGCACGTCGACGATGCCCGGCGCGCCCCGGCGCTGCGCGGCCGCCCGGTAGACCTCGTCGAGCACTCCGAGCTCCGACTCGGCGCGCTGCAGCTCCTCGCGGCGGCGGCGCAACGCGTCGCGCAGGGTGGTGGCCGGCGGGGTGGCCACGAAACGGTCCGGGTCGCCGAGGCTGCGCACCGCGAGGCCGGCCGCCTCGAGCCCGGTGAGCAGGTCACGCGCCTGCCCGGCGGGCACCCGCAGCATCGACGCGAACTCGTCCGGGCCGGCCGACGGAACGGTGATGAGCGCGCGATAGGCGGCCGACTCCGCCGCCCCCATGCCCAGCACGTCCGGCTGCACCGCGCACCTCCGCCGTTGGATTTACCGGCGCAGTTTGGCGGATTTACGTCAGGAACGGAAGCCGCCGTAATCGATCCGTTGCACGAGCACGTGCACGTGCACGATCGTCGACATACCCGACTTTATATAGAGGAATTCCTATGCAGCGATGTGCCAACGGCGGCACGCCGATCTGGGCTCTGCTCCCGTCCACCGAGCGGGACCTTAGGTGGACGGGTCCGGCGATCCGCGCCTACCGGCAGCGGTGACCCCGCCACGCGGCGCGGCGGCCACGACACGCGGGTGGCCGCCCGCCGCGCGGTGATCTCTGGCGGCTTTCCGCCCTAGCGGCCGGTGGGCTGCATCGACTCGTGGTAACGCATCCAGGTGCCCTTGCCGTCGTGCTTGGCGGCGTACATGGCCAGGTCGGCGGCGCGCAGCAGGCTGCTGACCTCGTCGCCCGGGCTCGCGCAGGCGAAACCGATGCTGGCGTTCGCGCGCACCGCGGTGGCGCCGTACGGGATCGGCTCCTCGAGCGCCTCCAGGATCCGCTTCGACGTCAGCACCGCGTCCTCGTCCGAGCAGTCGCGCAGCAGCATCGCGAACTCGTCGCCGCCGAGGCGGGCCACCAGGTCGTTGTCGCGCACCGAGGAGCGCAGCCGGTCGGCCACCCCGGCCAGCAGCGCGTCGCCGGCCTCGTGGCCTAGGGTGTCGTTGACCGCCTTGAAACCGTCCAGGTCGATGAGCACCAGCGAGGTCGTGCCCGGCGTGCAATCGGCCAGCGCCGTGGTCACCTCCTCGTGGAAGTGGGTGCGGTTGGCCAGGCCGGTCAGGCCGTCGAACAGGGCCTGGTGCCGCAGCCGGGCCTCGTGCTCGCGCAGCTCGGCCAGGGTGGTGTCGAGTTGCTCGATCAGCCGGGTGTTGTCGTGGAACGCGGCCAGCTGGCGCAGCACCACGAGGGCGAAGATCAGGCCGAGGCCGGAGACGGCGCCCCACAGCTTGGTGTTCGCGTCCTGCGGGAGGGCGGCGAGCACCGCGGTGAAGGCGACGGCGATCGACCCGTACGGCAGCAGGCTGTAGGGACGCCGCCGGCGTGAGCCGAACGCGGTGGTCGCGTCGACCCGGACCACGATCTCCTGGATCCGCGGGCCCAGCGCTATCAACAACGACGGGAAGAACCGGACGGCATAGACGTACGCGGGCACGTGGCCGTCGGCGGCGGACGGCAGGAAGAAGCCGACGCTGTTGATACCGGCCGACAGCACCATCGGGATGGCCGCCGCCCGGTGCATCGGCGCGTTGCCGCTGAGCACGAGCTTCACCGCGGCGAAGCCGGAGGTGAGGATGACCGCGCCGGCGGCCAGGGTGCCGACCAGGTCGTCGGTGCTGCTCTGGCCGGCGGCGAAACACCAGGCGACGACGGCGCCACCGACCAGGACGGTGGTGGAGTCCAGCCAGAACGCCAGCTTCTCCCGGCCGGACTGGCCGGGCAGCGGGTGCAGCAGCATCGCGACGATGACCGCGCCCATCCCGACGGCGAAACAGGCGCCCTGCACCGTGCCGCCGGCTGTCGACCACTGGCCGTGCCGCTGGAACGCGAGGACGGCCTGGGTGGCGTCGCCGACGGTGAACAGCGTGCCCGCGACGAACAGCACCCGCCAGAACCGCCGCAGCGCTCCGGTCGCCTTCCGGCAGACCCGCCACGACGAGTACGCCAGAAGCGCGTCCAGCGGCGGCTGGAACGCCCAGAACGTGCGCACCTGTCCGTTCTCCTGGCCGGCCAGGGCGAACAGCACGGCGACGCCGGCCAGCGCCCACAGCACGGCCGCGATCATGACGGAGTCATGGCGCAGCGCGAGCGAGAGCGCCCGGCGGATGCGGAGTAGGGCTGCCGACCTGGCCTGGATCACAAGGTCGCTATCGACCGGGCTACCCCCGGCCTGAGGATTCGCCGCCCGATCCGGGAGCCGAGAGGCCCGATCCGGGAGCCCAGAGGTGGGTGCGGATGGTGGTGCCGGTGGGGCCGGTGTGAATGCGGACCAGGTCGCAGATCTGGTTGACCAGCAGCAGACCGCGGCCGCTGGGCAGTGTCGGGTCGGGCGGGACGCGGCCGGCGAGCGGGTCGGTGATGTGGCCGGCGTCCTCGATCTGGCAGGCGAACAGGCCCGGCTCGGTCCAGGCGGCGATCCGGCCCGGGCCGGCGGCGTGCCGGACCGTGTTGGCCGCGAGCTCGTGGGCGGCCAGCACCATCTCCTCGACCCGGTCGTCCGGCAGCACCGTCGCCGCGTGCCGGCGGACGAAGTCTCGCACCGCCGCCATATCGGGCACCCGCTCGTAGCTGAGGACGTCGGCGTCCGCCGGTGGCGGCGGGAGCGGCACGTTGAAGTCGCCGGCGGTCGCGATCGGATCGCCGTAGGCCGGGCTCGGCACCCGCACCCCAGCGTCGATCATGACCGGGTGGGTACGCCACGCATCGGCGATCGCGGACTCGGCGAGCAGGGACGTGTCGTAGGGGCAGAGGATGGACGCCTCGCGGTTGGCGAACACCGTGTTGATCAGGGCTTCGTGGGCGGCGCAGGCCGGGTACTCGACCGTGGTGCGGCCCGGCCAGACCGGCTCGCCGACGATCGCCACCCGCTTGCCGGGGTGGGCGGAGACGAACCGCAGCAGCAGCCCGGGGATGATCCGGCCCGGATTGCGGCCGGTCACCGTCATGTCGGCGAAGTCGACGTGCCCGGCGGCGCCCTCCAGGACGGGGCGCAGCAGCTCGAGGTTGTGGCCGGGCACGGCGACCAGGACCGGGTCGCCGGCCTCGACCGCGGACCGGACGAACGGCACGATCGCCGCCAGGAGACCGGCGGAGTCGCGGTAGAGGAGACCTGGATGGTCCAGCGGACCGTCGGTCATCGGGCCTCCGCAACGAGCGCCGGAACACCGTCCGCGCCGTGGAATCGCAGCAGCCGGAGCAGGCTGGGCGAACAGCCGGTCAACCGGACCCGGCCGGCGCCGCTCGCGGCCGCGGCGACCAGCACCCGGGCCGCCGCGATGTCGGCGAAACGCAGCTCGGAAACGTCGATCGTGACGTCCGGTCCGTCGTCGAACAGGTGCTCGGCGACGGCGCGCAACGCGTCCCGGTTCGACAGGTCGGCCTCGCCCTCCAGACGCAGCCCCCACGGGTCGAGCACCCGCCGCATGCGCAGCGACGAGTCGGGGTCGAACGGCATCTCCGAGCCGGCCGCGCCCGGGTGCGCCCAGAGCAGCCGGCGCAGGTGCAGCGGGTCGAAACGGCGCCGATCGTACGCACACACTCCGGCGACGTAGCCCTCGGCGAAAATCATGTTGATCTGCGCCTCGTACCACGGCAGGTGCTCGAACCCCGGGAACCGGCGGCTGGCCCAGGACATGTCGCCGAGCAGCCGGATGCCGCGGTATCCCGCCGACCGGGCCCGGGCCACCTCGGAACGCCAGAGGAGCATCGTCGCGTGCGGGTCGAAGGCGCCCGAGGCCAGGTAACTGCCCTCGGGCGTGTCCACGCTCAGATCACCGGCGCCGAGCGCGGCGCCGGTGTCGACACCACGCTGCCGGAGGCCCTCGACCACGGCTGCGGGGTCGTCGCCGCAGTAGAGCACGCGCTCGCGGTTACGCAGACCGGTCCGCACGAAACCGGCGATCGTCTCCATCCGGATGACGTCGTCGTCCACGGACCAGCACACATGATCACCGAGCGTGACCTGGTCGAGGAGCGGAGGGCCGCCCACGATTCTCCCTCCCACACGGTCGCTGGGATGCGGTACACCGTACCTACGACCCTGCGCGGCGGCGCTACCCCGCGGGGGTGACAGATTTCGCGGAGTGGGAGGTGATCACGCTACGTGGCCGAGACCCAGGTCGGGTGGGTGGCGGCGAAGGTGGCCACGGTGTCGTTCTTCGCGGCCTTCAAGAGGTCGAGGCTGTCGTCGCTGAGGATCTCGACATCACCGATGCCGGCGACCTTCTCCGGGTTGAACTTGCCCTCGTTCGTCTTGATCGTGATCAGGTCGCTCGGGTTGATGCCCTTCATCGCGAAGACCCAGTCCTCGAGCGAGATGCCGCCGGTGTCGACCGTCATCGTCTTGCCGATCGCGGTGATCAGGCCGGGCAGCTTGGTCGGCGAGTTGAGGCCGTCCTTCACCGCCTGGTTGATGATCGCCTTGAAGAACTGCTGCTGGTGCCGCTGGCGGCCGTAGTCGAAGTCGTTGTTGGCCAGCAGGTCGCGCTGGCGGACGAAGTCGAGCGCCTCGGTCGGCGTGAAGCAGTGGTTGCCCTTGGCGTAGAAGTTCGCGGTGACGCCCTTGATCTTCGACTTGAGCGTGCCGTCCGGGTTGATCACGTACGGCGCGGCGGTCTTGCCGGTCTTGTTGTCCTTGCCGATGTGGATCGAGGTGGTGTCCTCGTCGACATACATACAGACCTTGCCGAGCACGTTGACCACATTTTTGAAGCCCTGGAAGTCGATGATCGCGCCGGCGTCCGGGGTGATCCCGGTCAGCTCCTTGATCGTCAGGGAGAGCAGCTCGAACCCGTGCGACAAAGCGGCCTCGCCGGTCAGCCCGCGGCTGCCGAAGAAGAACGCCGAGTTGATCTTGTTTTTGCCGCCGGCGAAGGACTGCTTGCCGTTGTCGTAGGCCGGGATCGGCACATAGCTGTCCCGGGGCAACGAGATCATGTAACCGGAGTCGTGATCCGACGGGATGTGCAGCAGGATGATCGAGTCGGACCGGGTGCCGGCCGTGGGCAGCGCGTCCTTACGGGCGTCGATGCCGACGAGCAGGATGTTCTTCGCCCCGGTGATCGACGCGTGCTTGACCTCTTCGGTGGTCTTGGCCGAACCGATCAGGCTCTGCTGGCTGACCGCCTTGGTCGCGGCGTCGACGGTCGCCTGAAGGGCCACCACCGATCCCCCGCCGACCACGGTCAGCACTGCGCCGAACACGAGACATAGGCGTGCCCAGCGTGGGCTGCGCCGCCGGCGAACTTTCCTCTTCAAGACCATCTCCTCTGCGGCTTCCTCCTATAAGACGGACGCCGGGACATCAAAAGATGCCTCTGCCCGGTGAGAATTTGGTGAGAAAGATCTGTCAAGGTCCTGAGACTCCCTCACTTCCCCTTCTGTCCGTCCCGTGTTAACCGGTTGGCCGCCGGGTGCCCCTAACGTCCGACCTGCCAGCGCTCCCCTCCCCGCTAAGCAGGTCGCCTCATGTCCACTGAACCGGACGTCAGCGTCGTCATCCCGACGCTCAACCGCCCGGAACTGGCCGCCCGGGCCGTGCGCAGCGCCCTCGCGCAGACGCACACGAACCTCGAGGTGGTCGTGGTCGTCGACGGCCCCGACCCGGACACCCGCCGCACCCTGGAGTCGATCGGCGACGACCGGGTGCGGGTGCATGAGCTGCCCCAGCGGGGCAAGGCGCCGAACGCCCGCAACCAGGGCGCGCTGGCCGCCCGCGGCACCTGGACGGCGCTGCTCGACGACGACGACGAATGGCTGCCCGGCAAGCTCGAGACGCAGCTGAAGCTGGCCGCGACCGCCACCCGGGCATCGCCGATCGTCGCCACCCGCATGATCAGCCGCACGCCGCGCGCCGACAGCGTCATGCCACGCCGGCTGCCCGCCCCCGGCGAACCGCTCAGCGAATACCTCACCGTGCGCCGCGGCCTGTTCTACGGCGACGGCTTCATCCAGACCTCGACGATCATGGCGCCGACCGAGCTGCTGCGGCGCGTGCCGTTCACCGTCGGGCTGCGCCGCCAGCAGGAGCTGGACTGGACGCTGCGGGCCATCCGGGAGGCGGACACCGAGCTGCTCTACGCCGACGAGGCGCTCGTGCTCTGGCACCAGGACGAGGACCGCGACCGGATCAGCCTGCAGAACCCGTGGGAGGAGCAGCTCGAGTGGCTGCGCGCCAACCGGGCCCTGTTCACCAAGCGGGCCTATGCTGCGTTCACGATGAGCGTGCTGAGCTCGATGGCCGCGCCCACCCGCAGCGGCCACGTCTTCCGGGAACTGCTGTCCGAGGCCCGCACCCACGGCCGGCCCGGCGCCATCGACTACGTGACGTTCCTGCAGATCTGGTCGCTGCCGCCGAGCGTCCGCCACCGGCTGCGCGATCTGGTCGTCGGCCGCCGCGCCGGCGCCGATGCCCGCTGACCCGCGGGTCGCCATCTGGCGCAGCGCGATGCTCGGCGGCTCCGAGACGTTCGTGCGCAACCAGGGCGACGCCCTGTCCCGGTGGAAGCCGACCTATATCGGGGCGACAAAACAGAGTTCGGCCCTGTCCCGCGACAGCGACCTCATCGCGTACCCCGCAAGCAGTGACCGCAACGCCTTCCTCCGCCTGCGCCTGACCGGAAGCTCGCCCCGCCTCCGCCGCCTGCTCGCCGGTTTTGATCTGGTTCATGCGCACTTCGGCGGCGACGGCTGGCTGGTCAGCGGCGAGGCGGCCCGGCTGGGCATTCCGCTGGTCGTCACGGTGCACGGCCACGACGTCACCCGCCAGCCGGCCAGCGGCGGCGCGCACGGCCTGCGCTACCGCCGCAACCTGCGCACCGTCTTCGACCGCGCCGCGGCGATCATCGCGGTCTCCGACGTGATCAAGAGCAAGGCGATCGGCTGGGGCGCCGACCCCGCCAAGGTCCGCGTCCACTACACCGGCGTGCCGATCCCCGCCGCCGTCCCGCCGTCGCCGAAACAGTGGGACGTGGCCTTCGTCGGGCGCTTCGTCGAGAAGAAGGGCGCCGGCGACCTGCTCGCTGCCCTCGCTTCACTCGGCCAGGACAAACCCCGGGCCGCCAAACCTCGGGCGATCTTGATCGGCGAGGGACCTTTGCTTCCGGCCATGATTGCGTACGCGCGGGAGCTGGGCGTGGATGCCCAATTCCTCGGTTCCCGGACACCGCACGAGGTGCTCGAGGTCGTGACGGCGTCCCGGGTGTTCGCGGCCCCCTCGCGCACCGCCGCCGACGGCGACACCGAGGGCCTGCCGACGACCATCATGGAGGCCGCGGCGCTCGGCCTGCCGGTGGTGGCGACCCGGCACAGCGGCATCCCCGAGGCGGTGACCGACGGCGAGACCGGGCTGCTCAGCGCCGAGGGCGACCGCCCCGCGCTGGCCGGCAACATAGCCCGGCTGCTGGCCGACGAGCCGCTGCGCGAACAACTCGGGTCGCAGGCCCGCGCCTACATGCAGGCCAAGTTCGACCTGGTCACCCAGACCCGCCGGCTGGAGTCCCTCTACGACGAGGTGAGTCGCTGACAGGTCCGGCACAGGCCGTCATGCGAGGGTCGAGCGTGCGGAATGTCGTCCTGGCTGTCAGTGTCCTGTTCACTGTCCTTCTGGCCGGCGATCCGGTGACGGGCGATTCGCTGCGGCGGGGCTACAACGGGCTGGCCGCGACGCCGCCGATGGGCTGGAACAACTACAACGCGTACGGGCTGGACTTCACCGAAGAACTGGTCCGCCAGACCGCCGACGCGATGGTCTCAACCGGGCTGCGCGACGCCGGGTACCAATTCGTCAACCTGGACGACGGCTGGATGGCCGCCACCCGCGACGCCGACGGCAACCTGCGCGCCGACCCGGCCCGCTTTCCGAGCGGCATCGCGGCGCTCGCCGACTATGTGCACGCCCGCGGGCTGAAGCTGGGTGTCTACCAGGACGCCGGGCTCAAGACCTGCGGCGGCCTGCCCGGCAGCCTCGGCCACGAGCGGGCGGACGCCACCATGCTCGCGTCCTGGGGCGTGGACTACCTGAAGTACGACAACTGCTACGCCGGGCCGGGCTGCGACCAGATCAGCTGCCCGGACGGGACGGCCGCGCCGGCTCAGGACCGCTACGCCGTCATGCGGGACGCGCTGCTGGCCACCGGCCGCCCGATCGTCTTCAGCATCTGCAGCTGGGGCACCGAGAACGTGGCGAGCTGGGCCGCCGGTTACGGCAACCTGTGGCGCACCACCGGGGACATCTCCACGACGTACACCAGCATGCTCTCGATCTTCGAACAGACCGTCGGGCTCTCCGCCTCGGCCGGGCCGCACGGCTGGAACGACCCCGACATGCTGCAGATCGGCAACGGCATGACGGTGATCGAGGACCGCACCGAGCTCAGCCTGTGGGCGATGCTGGCCGCGCCGCTGATCACCGGCACCGACCTGGTGTCCGCGACGCCGGAAACCCTGGCGCTGCTGACGAACGCCGCCGTCATCGCCGTCGACCAGGACCCTCTCGGCCGCGCGGCCACGCTGGTCACCGCCGCCGACGGCTTGAACGTGCTGGCCCGGCCGCTGTCCGGCGGCGACGTGGCGGTCGCGCTGTTCAACGAGACCGACTCCCCCGCCACCATCACCACCAACCTCTCGGCGGTCGGCGTGGCCGCCGGCAACCACACCCGGACCGACCTGTGGAGCGGGGCGGCCACGTCGTCGGCCGGCCCGATCGAGGCGACCGTCCCGGCGCACGGCACCGTTCTCTACCGGATCGATTAGTTTCGTCGGATGCGAGTGCTCATCACCAACGACGACGGGGCGGACGCGCCCGGCATCCGCGCGCTGGCCTCGTCGGTCCGCGACCGCGGCTACGAGACGGTCGTCGCGGCGCCCGCCGAGGAGGCCAGCGGCATGAGCGCCGCCCTCACCGCGGTCACCGAGGACGGCCGGGTAGCTTTCCGGACCCACCCCTTGGGGTACGCCGTGGCCGCCTCCCCCGCGTTCATCGTGGTCCTGGCCGCACTCGGCGTCTTCGGCCCACCGCCGGACCTCGTGCTGTCCGGCATCAACCGCGGCGCCAACACCGGCCGCGGCGTCCTGCACTCCGGCACGGTCGGCGCCGCGCTCACCGCCGCCAACCAGGGTTTTCGCGGCCTGGCCGTCTCCCTCGACGTGATCGCGCCCGGCGACACGTTCACCGTCACCGAGGACGCCCGCCTGCACTGGTCCACCGCCGCCGACCTGGCCGCTGACCTGCTCGACCGGCTGGCCGACGCCCCGCACCGCACCGTCCTGAACCTCAACGTCCCCGACCGCCCGGCCGCCGAGCTGCGCCGGGCCACGCTGGCCAGTTTCGGTCAGGTCCGCATGGCCGTCGCCGAACACGGCGCGGACTTCGCCCGCCTGACCCTCGAACGCGACGAACCGCCCGAGGAGAACAGCGACGTGGCCCTCCTGTCCCAGGGCTACGCCACCCTGACCGCCCTCCAGCCGGTGACCGAAGCCCCGAACATCTCGATCCCGACCCAGCGCATCCCGCGCTGAGCAGCCATGGAGATCCGCTCTGACGACGGTGCCTGGCTGCGGGTCTGGCCGGTTGGCTACCAATTCGGCGTCGAAGCGCCGGATGAATGGGAGGAATGGGACGACTGGCTCGTCATCGCCGCGGAGGCCACCACCGCTGATCGGCGCACCTGGTCGTTCCGCGACCCCTGCCTGACCACCGCCGAGGCCGGGGATCTCGCCCGATGGCTTCGGCGCCCGCCCGGCGAGCACGAAATCCTGTTCACCGAGCCCAACATTGCTTTCCGGACGCGCTCCGGCCGGCTCGACGTCTCCTTCTCACACGAGTCGTTGCCGCCGTGGTTGCCCGGCTCCGGCCTCGGCCGCGTGTACACGCTGGGTCTGGATCTCTCCGACGGCGATCTCGCTCGAGCAGCTGATCAGTGGGCCGCCGAGATCGCGCTGTTCCCGTCACGGGCCGCCGGAGCTTGAATCGGCATGGCCCCTAGGCTCGGGTCATGACGATTCGGCCGCTGGTTGACGACTCCTTCGCGGTGCCCGGCGTGCTTGTCGCCGATGGTTTCCGGCTCGAGTTGCTCGGGCCGCAGCACAACGAAAAGGATCACGCGGCCTGGATGTCGAGCATCGAACACATCCGGTCGACGCCGGGGTTCGGACGCGGCTGGCCGCCCGCCGACGGGATGACACTCGCCGCGAACCTGTCAGACCTGGAAAGCCACGCGGACCGGTCAGCCCGACGGGTGGATTTCGCGTTCTCGGCCATCGAGACCGCCACCGGCGATGTGGTGGGTTGCGTGTACTTCAAGCCGTCTCCGACCACGGAGGGCGAGGTGACGGCGTCGTCGTGGGTAACCGCCGCCCGCGCCGACCTGGACGGTCCGCTGACCGACGTGGTGGGTCGGTGGCTGCTGGCGGCGTGGCCGTTCGAGATCGTGCAGTACCGCTCGGGCGACTCCCCGACGACAATTCGTCGAAATCGCGAGTAGACAGATCGCGGCCGACGACGGCCCGAACAGACCCCGGGCACGAATGCCATGCGAGCCCCTCAGCCGGCCCGGCGCGGCGACCCAGCGCGTTCTTACTGGTCAGCGTGGTGCCTGCCCGACAGATCAGCAGTCCCCATCGCCGCTTTGCTCTGCGCACCCATACGCGCGGCGCGTATGGGTGCGCAGAGCAGCGCGCATAGGTGCGCAAAGCAAAGCGGCGGCACCGGGCATGGGTGCTCGTCGCGGCCCACGCGGAACGGTCCTGCGGAATACCGCTCAGCCGCGGGTGCGGCGGACTACCGCGCGGACCGCTCGGCGGCCCGCTTTCAGGCCGCCGACCAGGGTGTTCGCGGCTTTGCCGGGCACGGTTGCGGAGAGCACCGCGTTGAGTTGGCGCAGCCGCTTCAGCTCGTGGTCGCGGTAGGCGATCTGGCGTTCGTAGAACTCGTGCGTGGCGCGGGCGTCGGCCAGTTCGCGCTCGAGGCGGTCCCGGGCCATGGTCAGCTCGCGGACGGTTTCCACGCCGGCGCGCGGGCCGGGCGGCACGTCGCGCGGGTCGAGCTCGCGGCCGGTCATGCCGGCCAGCAGCGCGGTCAGCGAGGCCTCGTCGGCCGGGGACGGCCACAGGTGGGCGTAGCCACCGTCGATCATGGAGGCGGCGAGCCGGCGCAGTGCCTCGACCGGGTTTCCGGCCGGGGCCAAGGCGTGATGATTGCCGTCGGCATCGACCACGACCTGGGCGGCCGGGACGCCCGCTGCCGGGCTGTCCTGCCAGGCGGTCAGCAGCCCGCGCACCTCCGGCGTCGCACGCCTTTGGCACGCCGAGATCAGCAGGTCATCGAGCGTGCGGCCACTCGGGATCGGCACGCCTTCACCCCGCGCCCAGCGACCCGCGCCATCGCGCCGGATCTCATCAACCCACCCGACTCGGCCGGGCCGGCTCGCTGCCGCGCTCTCCGCAGCGGGCTCCGCCGGGACGGCCGGCGTGTCCGCGCCCGCGGAGGCCGCCGGGCCGGAGGGGCCGGAGCCGGCCAGCACGGCCGCCGGGCCGGTGGGGCCGGGGTCGGCCAGCACGGCCGCCGGGCCGGAGGAACCGGGGTCGGCCAGCACGGCCGCCGGGCCGGAGGAGCCGGGGTCGGCCAGCACGGCTGCCGGGCCGGTGGGGCCGGGGTCGGCCAGCACGGCCGCCGGGCCGGAGGAACCGGGGTCGGCCAGCACGGCCGCCGGGCCGGAGGAACCGGGGTCGGCCAGCACGGCTGCCGGGCCGGTGGGGCCGGGGCCGGTCAGGAAGATCCAGGCCGGGGCGAGGTCGTCGGCGAGGCCGTGGTGCAGGGCGCCGGTGATCAGGCGAGACGGGTCGGCCAGCAGGCGGGCCGGTGGCAGGTTCAGCGTTGCCGCCAGGAAGCCGTGCAGGGCCGGGTCGGCCAGGACCTCGCCGCCCAGCAGGGCGCCGGGATAGGCCGCGTAGTCGCGGACCACCGTTAGGCCGGCGGCGGCGAGCCTGGTCCGGAGCGCGTCGGGGCCGGTGGGGCGGGAGGGGTCGCCTTCGCCGGCCGCCGACCACTCGGTGTCGGTGGGGGCGCCGGGGACGGCCAGGAGGCGGTGCAGGCCGAACAGGTTTTCCAGGCGCAGCAGCAGGCGGGCCTGCGGGGCCAGGAACGACAGCAGGAGGGTGAGGGTTTCGTCCCAGGTCAGGCTGGGCGCCTCGGTGGTCAGGAGACGGTCCAGGCCGTCCAGGGCGACCACCGTGTCGTACGCCGGAAAGTCCGTCAGTTTCTCCAGGCTGCCGCAACACACCGTCACGCCGGGGCGGGACGCGTGGCGGGCCGTCAGCAGTTCGGCGTCAGGCACGCCGCGCACCAGCAGCGTGATCTCGGCGGCCGGGAGCGCGTCGATCAGCTGTGGGGCGTGCGGGCCGGCGACCAGCGTGCGGCCGGTGGTCGCGGCCAGCAACGGGAGAAAGGCGGGGTCGGCGGCGGGGTCGCCGACGAGGTCGGACCAGACCGACATCTCGCCGCCGATCAGCTGCATCATCGGGTCAGCACTCCGGTCAGCTCGGCGTCGGCGACGCTCGTGGGCATCGGCCAGCCGAGCAGGCGGCGCAGCTCGGCCGGGGTGAGCAGGCGGTCGGCGCCGAGCTCGTCGGTCGCGATCCGGCGAGCGGTTGCCGGGTCGGGGCGCGGGCCGTGCAGTTCGGCCCATTCGCGCAGGATGCGGGCCTGGCCGCCGAACGCGGCCTTCTCGTTCTCCAGGTGCATCGGATCGCCGTAGACGGCCGGCTCGCATCCGGCCAGGGCGCCGTAGAAGACTGCGCTGCACAGCCGGTTCGACGCCACCCGCTGGTGCCGGCGCAGCTCAGCGAGCTGCCGGTAGAGGAAGCCGGGATCGAGGTCCTTCCACCAGCCGCCGCGGTAGCCGTGGCAGATGACCCGGAAGCCGGCGCTCTCGTAGCGGCGGCGCAGCTTCGCCGACCGGAACTCCTGCCAGTAGAGACACACCGTGACCGGGCCGTCCTCCACCTCACGGATCTCCGCCATCAGCCCGTCGTGGTCGCCGACGACGTGCTGGCCCTCCCAGCCGTGGAACGGGTACCAGATCGTGCCCTCGCGCTGATCGGAATCAGACAGCGGCTCCATGGTCAACAAGTACGCGAAAGGGGCGCCGACCACGTAACCCTGGCGGCGGCCAAGCGACCAGGCGCGCCGGCGGGTGCGCTCCGACCAGAGGAACGACGGCACGCCCGGCGCGTACTCATGATCGGGGGCCAGGCCGTCGCCGATGTTCCAGCCGTGCTGCAGGTAGCCCTGCAGGCGCGGCGGGTCGGTGTCGTCGAGACCGCAGTAGCGCGCCAGGACATGGGAATGCCCGTAGTAGTGGTTGGCATGATGCACGCCCCATCCCACATCACCGAAGCAAACACCGCGTGTCCGGCGGGTGGCCGGGAACATCCGAGGGCGGGTCGCTGTTGCGCAGAACGCCGAGGGTGCTACCTTTGGCCCAGATCGGAAAGCGGATGAGGCCCCGGCCCCCGCGATCCCCTCCAAGCCGAGAGTCCTGGACCCGGCACTCGTTTCCTTCAGCCAGCAGGCCACGCCTGCCGGTTTCCCCTAGCCGGACCACGAGAGCCGGCCTTCTGAGGAGTCGCCTCAATGACAGTTGTTGCTACCCGTACACCCACAACCCGTACACCCAAAGGCCGGCAGCAGCCGGTCGAACCCGCCGACGTCGCGGTCGACGCGCTCCTCGACATTGTCGACGACCGCGCCTGGTTACGCGCCGACGGCTACCTTCCCGGCCCCGACGACATCCCGGTCGCCATGCAGCAGGTGCGCCAGCTCGGCCTGCGCCGCGGCGACCGGATCACCGGATTCGCCAAGGTCGCCGGCAACCGCCGGCCGGCCACCCTGCAGGTCGAGGCGATCAACGGCGGCAAGCCGGGCCGCCGCCCCGACTTCTACGAGCTCACCGCGCTCTACCCGCAGGAACGACTGCGCCTGGAGACCACGCCGGAGATCCTGACCACCCGGGTCATCGACCTGGTCATGCCGATCGGCAAGGGCCAGCGCGCCCTCGTCGTGGCGCCGCCCAAGGCCGGCAAGACCATCATCCTGCAGCAGATCGCCGCGGCGATCGCCCGCAACAACCCGGAGATCCACCTGATGGCCGTCCTCATCGACGAGCGGCCCGAGGAGGTCACCGACATGCAGCGCACGGTCAAGGGCGAGGTCATCGCCGCGACCTTCGACCGGCCGCCGCAGGAGCACACCGCCGTCGCCGAGCTGGCCATCGAGCGGGCCAAGCGCCTGGTCGAGCAGGGCCGGGACGTGGTGGTGCTGCTCGACTCGATCACCCGGCTGGGCCGGGCCTACAACCTCACGGCGAAAGGCCATGGCCGTACGCTCTCCGGCGGTCTCGACGCCGGGGCGCTCTACCCGCCCAAGCGGTTCCTCGGCGCCGCCCGCAACATCGAGGGTGGCGGCTCGCTGACCATCATCGCGACCGCCCTGGTCGAGAACGGCTCGCAGATGGACACGGTGATCTTCGAGGAGTACAAGAGCACCGGCAACGCCGAACTGAAGCTCGACCGTACGCTCGCCGAGTCACGCACCTTCCCGGCGATCGACGTGGCATCGAGTGGGACCCGGCACGACGAAGCCCTGGTGAGCCGGGCCGAACTGGCCGTGCTCGCCCAGGTGCGCCGCGCGATGACCGGCTCGAACGCCACGCGGCAGTTGCTCGAGCAGTTGCGCACCACCGGCTCGAACGCCGAATTCCTCCGTCGCGTAGCCCTCTCCCTCTAGGGCGTTATGCGCAGACGACCCGCCTGGTAGGTGACGATGCCCTCGGCGTCCAGGTCGTAGGAGTTGGCCGGCCCGTCGCCGGTGACCCGTAGCCGGTTCTCGCTGACCCGCTGGAACGCCGACGTGCCCGGCACCACCGTCAGCCACGGCATCCGCACCCGCACGGTCGGCGCGGAGACCGGTTTGGACGACGGCTCCAGCCGCAACGCGCGCAGCGCCCAGGTCAGGAAGATCGGCGAGTCGGTGACCAGCAGCAGACCCGTGTCGTCGATGCGCGCCGCGTCGTCGATGCCGGGCGGCGGGGCATCCACCTCACCGGACTGCTCGGCGCCACACGTCCACTGACCGTCGGGCGTGCGGGAGAGCGCCAGATTGCGGCGCCAGCCACTGCCCTCGCAGGTGATCGTCAGAGCCCGGACACGCCAGGAGCCGTCGAGGTCGGCGTGCCAGCGAGCGGAGTACGGCATCTGGCCGGCCACCACCGCCGAACCGGTCACCACACCGGGCGCGGCGTCGTCACGCAGCACCAGTTCGGTGCCGATCGTGCCGGTGCGCTGCCAGACAAGAGGGCCGTGCGCGCGCGAGGACGTCACCCGGCGCTGGGTGGACGCGGTTCGGAGGGTCATCTCAGCTCGCCTCGGTGTCGGTGATGGGGTGTTCCATCATTGCACCATGCAACGATTGCCGCGGGGTAGCCGAGTTGCTAACTCTCTTCGGCGCTCCGGGCCCAGCCCAGCCACCACTCCTGCTCGGGCATCTCGCCTGCCGCGGTCGCGAACGCGGTGAGTGCCTCGGTGACCGCGGGCTGCCACAACGAGGCCGTCTCGGTGACGATGCGTTCCAGCTCGGCGCGCCGTTTTGTCATCACGTCCTCGACCACGTCGCGGCCCGCCTTGGTCAGGCGCAGCTGCACCACGCGGCGGTCGTCGGTCGAGCGCACCCGCCGGACGAGGCCCTTGCCGACCAGGCGGTCGGTCATCCGGGTGCCGGTGGACGGGTTGACGTTGAGCTCGTCGGCGATGTCGGCGCCGCGCATCGAGCCGCGGTTGGACAGCACGACCAGGGCGCGGAACTGCGGGATCGTCACGTCGACCTCGAGGTCGGCGAGCGCCCGCACGGTCAGCCCGACGAGGGCCCGGCTGGCGAGCATCAGCGCCTGGACGGCGGGCTCGCGATCGGGCAGCGTTTGCACAAATGCATCATTGCAGGGCCGGGACCCTTGCAGGCCCCGGCCCCATCGGTGTTACGGCGCCGGGTAGTCGGTGATGAACACCGGCGTGCCGGTCGCGGTTGTCTCAGCCGGGCCGCCCACGCCGTTGACGACGTGGTCGATGGTGCCGGCCGACAGGTTGACGGTCATGATGTGGTGCAGCTGCACGCCGGGACGGTTCGGGACCTCGAAACCGTTCTCGGTGTGAATGGACGGGTTGTTCTGGTTGAAGACGTACACTCCGGCGCCGTACAACTTGTGGGTCTTGACCTTGTCGTTGACCTTGTAGCCGGGGTATCCGTTCTCGCTGCCGTTCTTCCAGTCGGCCTGCGTCGGCGGGTCGTAGGGCAGTTCGTTCTGGTAGAGCACGGTGGTGCCGCCGTTGCCGTTCCAGAGGGTGTTGTACTTCTGGAAGTGCTCGACGAACAGGCCCGTCGCGGTCACGTTGTCGCCGTTGATGACGGCGCCGTAGCGACCGGTGTTGGTCTTCCACCGCTCGGTGTCACCGCCGGTGAAGCCCTCGACGCCGTGGTCGGCGCGCCACACCCAGGTGTGGTCGATGAGGACGTTGTCGCTGTTCACCTCGAGCGCGGTGTCGGTCTTGCCGATGTGCGGGCCGCCGACGCGGAAGTACACGTCGGAGAGCGTCGTCGGGTTGGCCGCCGAGCTGAAGTTCAGGCCGTTCTTGTTACCGACCTGCAGCAGTGTCTTCGACTCCTTGAGGCCGGCGTCGATGGTGACGCCCGCGATGATCGCGCCGGGAACGTCGGCCACCTTGATCGGGGTGGAGCCGTTCACGGCGGTCAGCGTCGCGTGGCCGGTGCCGAGCACGACCTGGTTCGGCCAGAGCACGTTCAGGCCCTGGCTGATGTGGTAGATCCCAGGGCTCAAAAGCAGGTTCTTACCCAGCAGCAGGTTCGCCTGGATCAGCCACTCCGGGTCGGACGGCTTCGCGACGTAGAAGTCGCTCAGCGGGAGCGTCTTGCCGGGGGTGAGCCCGTTCGCCCAGCTGACACCGACACTGTTCTTCTGCGCCGACGGAACCCGCACGTTCCACTTGCCGTTGGCGTCGATGAACAGGTACGGCTTCTCCCGGCTGACCGGGGTCGCTGCCAGGGTGGTGTACGGCGTGCCCGGGAACACCGACTCGTCGGGTGCGCCCTCGACACCGGAGAACACCTGGTTCCACACCGCGTTGCTCCAGCTGGTGACTTTGCTGTTGCGGGTCAGCCACTGCTGCTGCGAGCCGTTGATCACGGTCGGGAACTGGGAGTCGGCGATGAAGCCGCCACTGGCGTACTGCGGTCCGGCCGAGCAGTAGTCCATCAGGGAGAAGTTGCCACCGGTCACGTTGAGCCGGCGCAGCGACACCGCCTGGGACACCGCCCAGAAGTTGGTGCCACCGCGGCAGCCGTCCTGACCGCTGCTGTTCACCTTGAGCGACAGGTTCGACAGGGTCCGCCAGAAGTTGACCAGCGCCAGGCAGTTGGTGGTGCCACCGTCGGCGAGGCAACGGTTGTAGACCTCGATCTTGCCGTTGATCACGACATCGTTCGGGGACGCGCCCAGACCGGCGATCTCGGTGTAATACCCGACCTTGAACTGCAGCGGCTTGGCGTCCGTGCC
Organism: Actinoplanes sp. NPDC026619; assembly: GCF_040638295.1. NCBI lineage: Bacteria > Bacillati > Actinomycetota > Actinomycetes > Micromonosporales > Micromonosporaceae > Actinoplanes > Actinoplanes sp. NPDC026619. The sequence continues at coordinate 228,574 of NZ_JBEZYA010000016.1, read as the reverse complement.
GTACGTGCCGGGCTTGAAGTAGAAGGCGTAGCGATCGGCGCCCATCTCGTTGTCGACCTGCTTGGTCCAGGTCGCGTCGAGCTTGGCCTGGATCTGCTCGACCGGCATGCTCGGGTCGAAAATGGTCACGTTGCTGCCGAGGGCAGGCGTGGGAACCGCCTTGGTGGTGGGGTTGGCGTGGGCGGCGGTGCCGGTCAGCGCGCCGGCGGCAACCACCGCCAAGCCGATGGCGAAGATCCGCCCGAACTTTCTCATGCTGGAGGGGTCCTTCCGTAAAGGGTTTGCAACAGACGCGATCACAGATGGCAACAGAAGCTCGTTGATGTCAACGTCGCCGAGACCGGCATACGCGGCGGCTCCGGACATCTCGGCCCGGTTCCGCACCAGGAACTGCCCGAACGAACGCCGGTACCGGTACCGGCGACCGCCGTGGCCGAGTTGCGCTGCGCAAACGATCGAACCGTCGATGCCGGCGGCGCCCGGGAGGATGTAGACGCTGGATCCGCGCCCTGCCACCCACTACGTTGCTGAGAGTGTCGGACATACTCATATCCGTTGCTCTTGGCGCGCTCGGCAATGCCGTCGCCGATGCGATCGCTGCCATGGGCGTGCACCGGCACTACCAGCAAGACCCGGAGCGCCGGGCTCTCAGCGCCGTGGTCGCCCGGTCGTCGTCGCACGCGTTCGCCGGCGCGCGGCGTCCAGGTCTGCCGGCGACGGACGACTGGATCGACGCCGTGGCCGAGCAGTGGACGCCTGCGTTCACGCCGGACGTAGTCGCACAGCTGATCTCGGTGATCGCCGCGCCGTCGGCCGGCAATCAGCGGCAGTTCGAGCTGATCCTCCGCGCCGCGCTGGAGGATGCCGGCGGCGACGTGAACACGCTGGAACAGACCGTCTCGGTCGAGGAGTTCGCGCACGCGTTCCCGGACCGGTTGCGGCAGGAGCTGATGCGTGGCGCTCACACACAGCCGGAACTGCGTGAACTGACTCAGCTACTCCTCGCCCAGCGCGCCGAGCACCGGGAATCCCGGCCCGAGCCGAGCGGCCCGCGTGACTACCGCCAGGACATCTCGGATTACCTGCACGCCATCCTGGACGACGCCCGCAGCGGCCTTCCGGAGTTCGTTCCACGGGACCGGGCCGCGCACCTCGACCAGCGTGTCCGGGTCCGGCAGAAGTCGCGCGTCTCCGACCGGAGCTCCGACCAGCAGGGCGACCGCGCTTATCTGCCGCCGGTGGAGTTCGCCGGCCTGGCCGCGGCCGATCCGCCGCCGGAGCAGTCGTGGACGGAGTTGCGCAGATCCGCCCGCCGGGTCGTCGTGCTCTCCGACCCCGGGCTGGGCAAATCGTGGCTGGTACGGAACGAGACCATCCGTCTGGCCCGCGAGGCTCTCGACGCCCTCCGAGAGGACCGGGAGGTGATCGTCCCGGTGCCCATCCGGGCCGACCGGCTGGCAGAGGCGTCCGGTCGCTCCATCGGGGACGTCGTGGCCCGGTACTTCACCGGCAAGGACCAGTTCGCCGAACGGTCCCGGGCGCGGTTCGCCGAACAGGTGGACGCCGGCGGAGTCCATCTGCTGGTCGACGGACTCGACGAGGTGCCCGACAACGACGCGCGCCGCACCGTCCGCGCCGCCCTGGCCGACTGGTCCCGGCGGGCGGGTGCTCGGCGGTGGCTGGTGACCAGCAGAATCGCGGGGTACACCGGCATCGATTCGGGCGATGTCACCGAGATCGAGCTCCTCTCACTCACCGAGAGCCAGGTCGGCGCATATGTGAGCGCCTGGGGACTGGAAGCTCCCGCCGAAGGCCGGCTGCGGACCGCTCTCGCCGACCCGGCGGTGTCGGGCATGGCCAGAATTCCGCTGCTGCTCGCCCTGCTCTGCGCACTGGCCGGCAGCGGGGAGGAAATTCCACGGACACGTGCCGCCACGTACGAACGAATGCTTCTGTGGTTCCTCGAACGGCCGCACCGCGGCTCCGACCGATCCGGCCGCGACAACGTCGCCTTGCTGGAACTGATCGCCGGGGTCGCCTTTCACTTCGCGCACCGGGACACCGGCTGGGTCGATCTGATGCCCCGCGACGCGCTGGCCCGGGCCGTCGCGGGCCAGCCGACGTTCCAGCATCTGGCAGGCAGCGCCGATCAGCTGATCGAGCAGCTCTCGGGGGACCTCGGTCTGATCGTCCCGGAAGGTGACTGGTCCGGAGGCCGGAAGGCGCGTTACCTGTTCGTGCACCGCACCTTCGCCGAGTACCTCGTCGCCCGCCATCTGGCCGATCTCAGCGAGCAGCGCCGCTGGGCGGTCGTCGAAAGCCATCTCTGGTTCGACCCGGAGTGGCTCCAGGTGATCTCGATGCTCGGTGGCCGCCTCGAGACCGGCCCGGCCCGCCGGCTGGTGGCCCAGCTCAGCGACGTCGGCGCCGATGCCTTCCGGCAGGCCTGGCTGATGGCGATGCGGGTGATCTCCGAGCACCCCGGATCCGACGACCTGCTCACCCCGGACGCACGACAGGCGTTTCAGCACACCCTGGCCGCGACGCTGCGGCATCCCGATCTGCGGTGGTACGCCGTCGCCGCGCTGCGTTCCGTGCCGGTGCCGGCGCCTGCTGCCGTGCGGGTGTTGTTGCCCCTGACCGAGGCAGACGACGCCTCGGTGCGTCTCGCCGCCGTCCGGAGCCTTGCGGGCGTCGACTGGCCCGACCCCAGCGCACACCTGATCGCTCGCCTTCACGACGAGGAAGACCAGGTTGCGGAGGAGGCCGCCAAGGCGCTGGCGGGCAGGCCTGCCATCGCTGTCGTGGACGCGCTGCTGGCCGAGATCTGCACCGACCGCCATCTGGTGAGCCGGGCCTGCGTCGACGCGCTCGTCGCACTGCCGGAGGCCCGGCGGATCGAGGCGGTCACCCCTTATCTGACCGCGGATCAGCCCACAGCCATCCGCATCGCCGCATTTCCCGTTCTCAAGGGCGCTGGAGCCGCTGCCTCGCCGCTTATCCGCACCGGGCTGGCGGACCAGGACCCGGACATATTCGCCGCCGCGGCGGAGTCCCTGGACGGCCCGTTGGATCAGCACACCGAGGCCACCCTTCTCCAGCGGCTGAGCGCCTACATGGACAAGTCCGCAGCGGGCGCCGACATGATCATCTGGAACGGACCCCACGGGCGTCGCGGGGACACCGACGCGCAGGCAGCGCGCGCCGCCCTGGACCGGGCCGGGTCGCAAGCCCCCGGATTCACCGCGGCATACCTTCGGCAGGTCATCGACCGGAATGACGGCTTCAACCACTACGGCGACCCCTCCGGGCCGGCGGCGCCGACCGGCACCCTGATCCGGGAGTTGCTCCTGCGCCTGGCGAATCCGGATCACTCGCCGCGGTGGAAGGCGTCCCGGGCTCTGCGCGCGATGCGACCCGACGGAATCGGCGAGGAGCTGACCCGGCTCCTTGACTCCGGCGACCGGGAAACAGTCCTCGCGGCGCTGGAAGCCGCCCACGGCCGGCGGGACGACGGCCTGCTGAGCAAGGTCACCGAGCTGCTGGCCCACTCGGACGATGATATTCGCGCGGCAGCCATCGAGGTGGTCATCGAACGGGAGCCGGCAAACCTGCATGACGTCCTGATCTCGGGTTTACGGGACGCGAGCCCTCAGGTGCGGCGGCTGTCCGCCGATGCCTGTGCCGGGCGGGGCGACGTGCGGCTCGTCGCCGGGCTCCTCGAGCGTATTCGAGAGCCACGGGACCAGCCAGGTGTGGCTGTGCCGGCCATCATGGCGCTGCGAGGCCGGGATGAACCGGGTGTCCGGGACGCTCTGCTCGCGTGTCTGCGAAGCCGCACGGAGCCGGCGGCCGAGCCGGACGACACCCGACCCGACCGCCTCTTCGTCCATTTCGGGCCGCCGATCCATGTTGCCGCAGCACGCGTCCTCGGCGAGGACGAGCCGGAAGCCGTACTCGCCGAACTCGCGGCCGGGGCCGAGATGCACGACGGCTACCGAGGACGGGAGGTGGTGTCGGCGCTGCGGCGGTGCCGCGCGCCGGGCACCGTCGATTTCCTGGTGAGAATGCGCCGGGAGGGAGCACGGAAGACCCGGATCGCGGCCTACAACACGCTGCTCGATCGTCCGTACCCCGAAGATCTGGTGACGCTCGTCGACTGCCTGGACGGCCTGCCACCGGAGATGCTCCACGACCTGATCCGGATCGCAGGTGTGCTGGCCACCCGGCACTACCACCAACTGTCCGAGGGCGAGCGGCTGCACGTCCGCGAAGGGCTCACCAACGCCATCGCGGCCTGGCAGCCGGCGACCTGATGGCAGTGCGACTCACCACCGGCGCCGAGGCGGAAGCAGCCGGCCGGGCCCTGGCCGAGGCCGACCGGGCCCTGTCCGCGATCCGGGCCCACGGCACCGACGCGGACTTCTTCCTCGATTACAGCCGGTGGGCGGTCGAGCAGGCGAGGGCCCTGCGATCGATGGTCGCGACACCACACCTCGCCGACCTGATCCTCACCCCACGGCACGCGATGCTGCAGACCATCGGGGCCGGCCTGCGCGGCGAACCGGAAGCGCCACATCTGCGCCTGCTCACGTCGGCGGAGATCGAGGAGCGGCACGCCGAGCTGTCGCTCGCGGCGGCCGAGCTGCGCCGCGAGCACGACAGCTGGTCAGCGGCCGGCACGCTCGTCCTGCCGGACACCAACGTCTTCCTGCACCACCGCGAGAAATTCGACGAGATCGCGTGGCCCGCGCTCCTGAACACCGACGGCCCGGTCACGGTCGTCGTGCCGATCATCATCCTGCGCGAGCTGGACCGGCAGAAGACCGCCGGGCACAAGCAGAAGCGCTTCCGGGCCGGCTATTCGCTGAGCAGGATCGACACGCTGTTCGACGGAAAGCTCATCGAAACCGAACGCCCCGAGTTGGCCGGCGCCGGATCCGCTCGCCTGCGCGTCATCATCGGCGCGCTCGACCATCGGCCGCTCGACCGCGCCGACGACGAGATCATCAGCCAGGCGCTCACCGTCCAGAGCTGGTCGGGCCGGCCCGTCGCGCTCATCACGTTCGACACCGGCATGGCCTTCACCGCCCGGCAGAACGGATTACCGGTCGTCAAGCTGGGCCAGGCGGACGTGCATCAGGAATTCGCCATCCCCGAGCCCCGGCGTTGATCGCGGCCATTTCGTCGGTGAAGAAGTCAAGCCGCGCGCTGAAGATCATAAATGGTTGGCTAGACTCGCGCCGCTGGATTCGCTGGGCGGAAGTAGCGGAGTCATGTCCACATACGCGCTGGTCACGAACGCTGCGGCCGAGGCCGTCGCCGATGCGGTGCAGGCCGGCAAGACGGGTGGGTTCGTCGTCGCCGACCCGCTCGGCACGATCGTGCTGTTCGACCCGCCGGGGCGGGCCTATTCGTCGACCGACCGGCTCGCCCGGCCCGCGCGCGGGGTCGTCGAGCGCACCCGGACACCCGCCGTGCTGCTGATCAGCGACGAGATCATGGCCGAGGCCCTGGTGCTGAGCCCGGGCGGCGAGCTATCCCTGCAGTGGGTCGCCGACTGGGACCCGCCGGCCGAACCGGCCCGCTATCTGGCCGACCGGCAGGAGTGGGACTCCTACTGCGCCGAGGTCGCCGAGCTCTACGAGCGGCCGGAGCTCGGCCCCGCCCTCGCGATGGTGCGCAACGACCCGGTGCCCGGCGAGGAACGCACCGCCCTGTCCGACCTGCTGCGCCGGGTCTGCGCGATCCTCGGCCTGCCCGACAACGCGGTCGGCCGGTCGCTGCTGGACGGCGACGAGCCGGGCCTGTACGACGCCCGCCGAGTCGAGGCCGAACCGCCGAACCGCCGCTGGCAGCGGCTGTTCGCCCGGACCTGAGGGCGGGCCTGAGCGTGGACCTGAGGCCGGGCCTGAGCGTGGACCTGAGGGCGGGCCTTGGCGTGGAGCTCTTCGCGGTGCGCGCCACCGCGCACCGGATCGCGACGCTCGCCGGGCCGGAGGCGGCCACCGGGGTGATCGCCGAGCACGACGGCTGGTCGCGGCTGCGCCGGGATCCCCGGGAGATCGGGGCGGTCACCCGGTCGGCCGCCTATGCGCTGATCCACCAATCAGGCGTGCGGATCACCGGCTATCACCCGGACGGTTCGGTCGCCGAGGGGCCGGGCGCGGCCACGATGGCCGGTGGGGCGGCGCTGCTGCGGCAGGTGCTGGCGCACGACGAGCCCCGATACACGCCCGCGGCCCGGCTCGCCGATGTGTGCCGTGCCCTCGGCGTACCCCCGGAGCTGCTGGTGGATCGCCCGCCGCGACGCCTGCCGATTCCCGCACCCCGCACGGCCGTGGTTCTGGTCGGTCTTGATCTGGCCGCCGCGGCGGCGGATGCGGTGCTGACCCGGCAGTCGTCGTGGACCGTCCCGCTGACTCCACAGTGGAGCATGCAGGTGTGGGACGGGGCCGGGCGGGCGGCGCCGGGCACGAGCGCGGCGTATGTGCTGGCCGGGCGCAATCCGGCGGTGGCGCTGTGGTGGTCGGCGCGGGAGGCGGGGCTGGTGGTGGTGCATGGCAGCAAGCTTGTCGCCGGGCATCAGTGGGGTGACTGGGCGCCGATCACGCCGGAGAGCACGGCGGCGGCCGGGCGTGTCCTCGCGGCCGACTTCGCCGTGCCCGATCAGGCGCTGAGCCTGACCGCCCTGCTGCGCCGCCGTGATCTTGCGCCGGCCCAGGCGGTGGCGTCGCTGGTGGCTCTGCTCCGGCTGCCCGACGCGGGCCTCGGCCGGTTGTCCGCGTCCGCCCTCGCGTCCTGGTCGGCGACCGTTCCCGGCGCCGTCCGCACACCGCAACTGAGCGGCCTCGCCGCGATCCGCCACGCGGTGCGCGAGGCCCGGGAGGCGTAAGGCCACTCCTCGATTCGCCACGCCATGCGAGGCCCGGAGGCGCGCCGTGCGCGGCCCGGAAGGCGTAGGGTCGGATCAACGCGACGAAGCGAAGGAGGCGGCTCCGATGACCCTCCGTGACACCCCGCCGTTCCGCGCCGATCATGTCGGCAGCCTGCTGCGGCCACCCCATCTGCTCGAGGCCCGGGAGAAACGCGCCACCGGCGAGATCGACGCCGACGAGCTGCGCGCGATCGAGGACGACGCTATCCGCGACGTCGTGCGCATGCAGCGCGACGTCGGCCTGCGGTCGGCCACCGACGGCGAGTTCCGCCGCACCTCGTGGCACATGGACTTCATCTATCAGCTCGGCGGCATCCACCGCACCGACGACAAGATCCAGGTGCACTTCCGCAACGCCGGCGGCGAGCTGGATTTCGAGTCGGCGGCGCTGGTCATCGACGAGCCGGTGCGGCTGACCGACACGATCTTCGGGGATGACTTCCGGTTCCTGTCGGAGACCGTCGGGCCGGAGGTCACCGCTAAGCTCACCATCCCGTCGCCGAGCATGGTGCACTACCGGGGCGGGCGCGCGGCGATCGACAAGTCGGTCTATCCGGACGAGGAACAGTTCTGGGCCGACCTCTCCGCCGCCTACGCCTCGCAGGTCGAGCGGGTCGCGGAGCTGGGCTGCCGTTATCTGCAGCTCGACGACACGAGTCTGGCGTACCTCAACGATCCGGCCCAGCGCGAAATGATCAACGAGCGCGGGGACGACGCCGAGCACCAGCATCTGCGCTACATCCGGCAGATCAACGCGGCGATCGAAAAGCGCCCCGCGAGCCTCGCGGTCACCACGCACATGTGCCGCGGCAACTTCCGGTCGTCGTGGGCGGCCGAGGGCGGATACGACTTCGTCGCCGAGGCCCTGTTCAGCGAGCTCGCTGTCGACGGCTTCTTCCTGGAGTACGACGATGATCGCTCCGGCGGCTTCTCCCCGCTGCGTTTCGTGCCGCCCGGCAAGATGGTCGTTCTCGGTCTGGTCACCACCAAGCGTGGCGCGCTCGAATCGAAGGACACGCTGAAGCGGCGCATCGACGAGGCCGCCCGCTACGTTCCGCTCGACCAGCTCTGCCTGTCACCGCAGTGCGGCTTCTCGTCGACGGTCGAGGGCAATGTGCTGACCTACGACGAGGAGGTCGCCAAGCTGCGGCTGATCGCCGAGGTCGCCCAGGAGGTGTGGGGCTAGACAGCCTTCGAGAAGTAGACCCGGCAGTAGCCGTGCTCGGTGGCCCGGGCGACCTCGGTGAAGCCGCGGCGCGGGTAGTAGGCGAGGTTCTCCGTCATGGCCTCGTTGGTGCACAGCCGGACCTCGGGCAGGCCCAGCGCGCGGGCCCGCTCCTCGGCGAACGTCAGCAGCCGGCTGCCGACACCACGGCCGTGTGCCTGCGGCGCGACCGCGATCGTCTCCACCTCGAGATGCCCGGCCTGCACCGCGCACTGGATCACGCCCACGACCCGGCCGTCGTCCTCGGCGACCCAGCAGCGCCCCTCCGCCACCGGGACACGGTAGTCGACCGCCATCGGCGCCGGCTCGCGGCCGATCCGCGGCACGTAGCCGACGAAGGCCTCCCGGACCAGCTCCTGGATGGGCGCGGCATCGTCGGCCGCCGCCGGTCGAAGTTCCATGCCGGATGGTAACCACTCGGCTCGGACGCCCCCTCGACGGCCGAGCCGAGTGGTTCCCTACCGGGCCGGCGCGCCGGCCCGGCGGCGGTGCCGCGGGACCAGCGCGGGGACCCGCTCCGCGTACGCGGCGTAATCGGGGCCGAGGCTCGCGCGCAGGTCCCGTTCCTCGAAGCGGATGCCGACCGCGATGTAGCCGGATGCCGCGATCGCGAAGAACAGATGGCCGGCCGACAGGTGCGGGGTGGCCCAGAACGCGATCAGCAGGCCCAGCATCATCGGGTGGCGCAACCACGCGTACAGGTAACGCTCGGTGAATGTCGGGGCGGCATAGGAGAGGCGGCGCAGGTGGGTCCAGGCCTGGCGCAGGCCGAGGAAGTCGGCGTGGTCGACCATGTAGGTCGACCAGACGACCAGCAGCCAGCCGGCCGCGTAGACCACCCAGATCGCGGGCGACCACGGCCGGTCCACGTCCCAGATCACCGCCGGCAGGGGCTGCCAGAAGGCGAACTGGGCGAACAACAGCAGGCTCGCGATCAGCACGTACGTGCTGCGCTCGGCGGCCGGCGGGATCAGGCGGGTGAGGTGGCGTTTGACCGCGGGCCGGGCCATCACCGAGTGCTGGGCGGCGAACGCGAGCAGCAGCGCCCCGTCGATCGCGAGCGCCTGCCACGCCGGGACGGTGGCGCCGTGGTCGACGCCGCCGGCCAGGAAGAAGACCGCCCAGACCGAGCTGGCCAGGAAACACGCGTACGCGACAACGGAGTAGCCGAGGATGAGCATGCGTCCATCGTCGCGAGGCCGGGCGCTCAGGACAGGCGGGGAAATACCTCAGTTCGTGGCGACGTACCAGGCGGCGATCTGCGAGCGCGAGCGGAAGTCCATCCGGTAGCGGATCCGTTCCACGTGGGCCTCGGCGGATCGTTCGGTGATGCCGAGGCGCTCGCCGATCTCCCGGTTGGTACGGCCGTCGGCGATCAGCGCGGCCACCTCGCGCTGCCGGGCGGTCAGCGTCGGCGCGGCGCCGCGATGCCGGGCGCTCAGGCCGAGGAACTGCCGGATCGTGCGGGTCAGCGGCCGGGCGTCGCCGATGTAGGGCAGGTGCGAGCGCCCCGGCAGCACCTCGAGCCGCGCCTGCGCGATGCCCTCGGCCAGCCGGCGCCCCTGCTCCAGCGGCACCGCCCGGTCGCGGTCGCGGTGCACCACCAGGGCCGGGGCGGCGATGCGCGGCAGAAGATCAACGACATTGATGGTGTACGCCATGGCCAGCATCGCCGCGGCGGTCTCCGCGCTGGCCGAGTCGCGCTGGTAGCGGGTGAAGGCGGCCCGGGTCCCGGCGTCGGCGTCCGGCGCGAACACGTCGGTGAGCAGGTCGGACGCGAGCCCCCAGTGCTGCCGGACCAGGCCGAGCACGTGCCGCTGGATCTCCGGCGCGGCGATGTCGGCGCCGGCCGCCCAGCCGCCGTAGAGCACCAGCCGGGACACCATGGCCGGCTGCAGGGCCGCCCAGGCCGCCGCGACCGCCGCCCCGGCCGACACGCCGATCAGGTCGAAGCGGGTCACCCCGGTCGCGGCGATCACTGCGCGCAGGGCGTCGAGCTCGTGCTCCATCGTGTACGGGTCGTAGGCGGGCTCGGACAGCCCGGAGCCCGGTTTGTCGTAGCGGATCAGCGTGCGGCCGTCGGCGAACGCCTCGTAGAAGGCGCGTTCGGCGGGCAGCGCCCAGCTCAGCTCGAGGTGCCCGAGCCACCCCGACACGTAGACCAGCGGCGGCCCCGACCCGGTCACCGAATAGGCGATCGTCGCCCCGGCCGGCGAGGTCGTCGTCGCGATCCGCTGACCCATCGCGTCAGTTTAGGGCGAGTCGCAGCCGCCGGGCCGCTTCGGTCAGCTCTCCGGGTGGCAGCAGGGAGAAGCTGAGGCGGATGCGGTCCTCGCCACCCCGGCGGTCGAGGTAGAAGTGCGGGCCGGGCACGAACGAGACGCCGTGCTGCTCGGCCGCCGTCAGCAGGCCGGTGGCGGTGCGGCCGGGCGGCACGGGCAGCCACAGGAACCAGCCGCCCGGCGGTGGCTCCACCGACAGCGCCGTGGCCAGCGCGTCCCGCTGGTCCCGGTAGCTCTCGCGCAGCCGGGTCAGGTGCCGGTCGTAGGCGCCGCTCGCGCCGAACGCCGCCATCGTCACCGCGGTGGTGTGGTTGACGCCGCCGCCGCTGTGCACGTAGCCGAGGCCGGCCAGGCGGCCGACCAGGGCGGGGGTGGCGCTGATCCAGCCCAGGCGCAGGCCGGGGGCCACCGTCTTGGCGAACGACCCGATCCGGATGACGTTGCGGCCGCCCGCCATCCGCCACAGCGACGGCGGCGCCACCGCCTCGTCGTAGACCAGCTCGCGGTAGGTGTCGTCCTCGACGATCGTCAGGTCTTCCCTCTCGACGAGGGCGCGGCGGCGGTCCGGCGGGAGGCTGCGGCCGGTCGGGTTGGCAAACGTGGGGACCAGGTAGAGGAAGGCGATCCGCCGGTTCTGCGCCCGCAGGTCCCGGATCGTCGCGGCCAGGTCGTCGCCGGCCTCGCGCAGTTCGACGCGGGCGTCGGCGAGGATCTGAAATGCCAGGTGATAGGTCGGCGAGTCGACCAAGACGACGTCGTCCGGTTCGGCCAGCACCGACGCCAGCAACGCCAGGGCGTGCGAGGCCCCGGCCGTGATGAAGAGCGCATCCGGATCCGGGTCGCCGCCCTCGATGCGCGCGAGGCGGGCCGCGAGCCATTCCGTCAGGGGCCGCGGCCCCGCCGCGTACCCATAAGTCAGTGCCTGCCAGCCGAAAACCCGCAGCGCCTCGCCTGCCGCAACCCCCCACTCGGCCGTGGGCAGCAGTTCCGGGCGGGGGTGACCCCAGCCGAGGTCGAGGATTCCGGGCCGGGCCTCGAACTGGATCACGCGCGCGTCCTTTAGGTTGGATCGATGGCTGACCTCTCCCCCACTATCCTGGCCGAGATCCTGGGCCCGCAGCAGGTGATGGACCTCGGCATCCGCCCGCTGTGGGCGCCGATCCCGCGGATCGCCGGGCCCGCGTTCACCGTGCGCTGCCCGCCCGGCGACCATCTCATGCTGCACGCCGCCATCTACCAGGCGCCGCCCGGCTCGGTCATCGTCGTCGAGTCCGGCGACGTCACGCACGCCCTGGCCGGCGGCAACGTGTGCGCGGTGGCGCAGCGCAACGGGGTCGCCGGGTTCGTGCTGGACGGCGTCATCCGGGACATCGCTGAGGTGCGCCAGCTGGGCTTCCCGGTGTTCGGGCGCGGCGTGCTGCCGGTGCCGGCGGGCAAGGCCGCCGCGCTGCCGCTGAACGTGCCGATCCGCTGCGGCGGCGTCCCGGTGCAGGCCGGCGACTGGGTGGTGGCGGACGAGGAGGGCATCGTGGTGGTGCCGGCGGCGCTGCGCGACGAGACGCTGGAGACCGGCGCGGCCAAGCAGGCCAAGGAGGCGGCCCAGACCCTCGACGAGTGGGAGCGCAGCCACCGGGCGCGGATCGCCGAGCTGCTGGGATAATCGGGCCCATGTATGTGATCAGGGAACGGTTCTTCGCCATCGGCGACGACTTCGACGTGCTCGACGAGCACGGCAACAAGGTTTTCCGGGTCGACGGCAAGGTGTTCAGCGTCCGCGGGAAGCTGGTGATCGAGGACCAGTCCGGCCAGGAGCTGGCCTCGGTGCACCGGCAGCTGATCGCGCTGCGCGCCACCTACGAGATCCGGATCGGCGGCGAAAAGGCAGCGGAGGTCCGCAAGAAGCTGTTCACGCCGTTCCGCGAGAAGTTCACCATCGACGTGCCCGGCCCGGACGACCTGACCATGAAGGGCGACCTGCTCGACCACGAATACGTGATCGAGCTCGACGGCCGCGAGGTCGCCGCGGTCTCCAAGCGCTGGCTGACCATCCGCGACACGTACGCCGTGCAGATCGCCGCCGACGTCGACCCGCTCCTGATCATCTGCAGCGTGCTCGCCCTCGACCTGGCCCTCGACCGGGAGAAGGAGCACGAGAAGAAGGACGACGACGACTGATCTCGAAATAGCAGGTCGCCGGATTGATCCGCAGCCGTCGGGCGGAAGAACGATGCCCGAGGCCCCTTCGGTGGGTTCGCGAACCGCCTCCGATGGGAACAGAATCAACCATGGGAAAGAGCGAGGGGCGACCACGCGAGACGGCGCGGCTGGACACTCCCCCGGCTGACCGGGGGACGATCCTGGACGCCGCCCACCAGGTGCTGCTGCACACCGGGGCGAAGGGGCTGAAACTGGACGCGGTGGCCCGGGAGGCCCGCGTCGACGTCAGCACCGTGCTCGGCCACTTCGGCTCCCGGCAGGGGCTGATCGAGGCGCTGATGGACCGGCTGTACGCATCGCCCGCAGCCGGCCTCGCCGCCGACACCGCCTCCCTGCCGGCGGTCGAGGAGCGCTGGCGCGCCTACCTCAAGCAGGTCCGCCGCATGCACGGCGACCAGGAGGCCACCGAGGCGTACTTCGACCTGGCCGTGCTCGCCCTGCGCGACCCGGAGCTGCGCGCCCGGCTGGGCCGGCTCAACGTAAAGACCGCGCGCGGGTTCCGCGAGGTGATCGGCGCCGGGCCGGACGCGCTGGCCGAGCTGATCCTGGCCGCGGTCGACGGCATCGAGCTGCGCCGCGCCCTGGCCGGCGACGACTACCCGATCGACGCGGTCCTGGGACTGCTCGACCGCATGGCGCTCACCGAATATCTGCGCGATTAGGCTCGCAGCATGAAGGTTCTCCTGCCGGACAGCACCGATCTCGATCTGCCGCTGCCGGAGGCGGTCACCTATGCCGTCGGCACGCCGATCCCCGAGGAGCACACCGACGCCGAGGTGCTGGTGGTCTGGAACAACCCGGGCGATCAGCTCGCCGACGCCGCCCGCCGGCTGCCTCGCCTGCGCTGGGTGCAGACCCTCGCCGCCGGGCCGGATGCGGTGCTGAAGGCCGGGTTCGGCCCCGACGTGCTGGTCACCAACGGCGCCGGGCTGCACGACTACACCGTCGCCGAGCACGCCCTCGCGCTGATTCTAGCCGCGGCCCGGCGGGTCAACCTGCTGGTCCGGGCCCAGATCGGGCGGCGCTGGGCGAGCGAATGGGGCGGCAATCAACCCCGAAAAGAGACGGCCAATTTTCGTACGCTCCGGGACGCGCACGTCGTCATCTGGGGGTTCGGGGGCATTGCCGCCGCGCTCGCGCCGCACCTGGTCGCGCTGGGCGCCCGGGTCACCGGGGTGGCCCGCAAGCCGGGTGAGCGGCACGGGTTCCCGGTCGTCACCGCCGACGACTTCCCGCAGCTGCTGCCGACCGCTGACGTGCTGGTCATGATCCTGCCGGACACCCCGCAGACCCGGCACGCCCTCGACGCGGACGTGCTGGCCCTGCTCCCCCGGCACGCCTGGCTGGTCGACGTGGGCCGCGGCAGCACCGTCGACGAGGCGGCCCTGCTCGCCGCGATCCGCGCCGGCGACCTCGGCGGCGCGGCCCTCGACGTCTTCGAGACCGAGCCGCTGCCCGTCGCCTCCGGCCTGTGGGACGAGCCGAACGTGATCGTCTCCCCGCACGGAGCGGGCGGCCGCCCGCTCGGCGCCGAGGACCTCATCCGGGAGAACCTGGCGGCGTTCCGCGCGGGTCGCCCGCTCCGCAATCCGGTCGAGCGCCTTCCCCCGGACTGAGCCGTCAAACGAGTGTGTTTACGCAGGTAGGAGCAGCATTCGAAATGCTTGAAGCAGGGCAATTGTTGCGCTCCTGGAAATAAACCGAGAGGCGGGAGGTTATCGATATTCCGGAGGGGGACTCCGTGGCCGAAGCACCGGCCATGTAGGAGGCAACGTGAGTAACCCACCGACCGGCGCCTATGCGTCGGCGTACCCCTCGGATGATGGCTCGTCCCGGACGCAGCAGGTTGCCGGGGAGGCCAAGGCGGCCGCCGGGCAGGCGGTCGCGGACGTCAAGGACACCGCGGCGGAGCAGGCACAGCGCGTCGGGCAGGAGACCAGGGCCCAGGCCCGCAACGTGGTTTCCGACGTCCGCGATCGCGTCGGTGAGCAGGCCCGCACGCAGAACGACAAGCTCGTCGGCAGCATTCGGCAGACCGCCGACCACCTCGACGAGATGCGCGCACAGCACAGCGACACCCCGGCCGCGGCCGTGGTGTCCCGGGTCGCCGACGGCGGCCGCCAGCTGGCCGACTACCTCGACCGCAACGGGCCCGAAGGGGTTCTGCAGGAGGTGCAGGACTTCGCCCGCCGCCGCCCCGGCGCGTTCCTGGCGACCGCTCTGGTCGCCGGTTTCGTGGTCGGCCGGCTCGGCAAGGGCGTTGCCAAGGCCGATCCGGACGCGGGCGCCGGCAAGCCCGCCGGCGACACGTTCACGTCGACCGGCGCCGGCTACACCCCGGCCCCCGATTACGGCGCCCCGGGCGGTTTTGCCGACCCGGCTTATGCCGACCCGGCGCTCAACGACCCCTACCCGGCGTCGACGGATTACGCCTCCACCGGGACCGGCACACCGGTCGTCGTCACCGAGGAGTACGGGCTCGGCGACCCGGAGCGTCGGCCATGACCGCCTGCACCGAGCGGCACCCAGCCGGACCTGCGGACGGCGTCGCAGGCGAGGGCCAGAAGGGCATGGCAAAGGTGGCACAGCCATGACCGCACCCCGCTCGCCCCACCACGCCGACGAGGTCGCGGACACCTCGATCGGCGAGCTGATCGGCAACATCAGCAACGATCTGTCGCAGCTGTTCCGCCAGGAGGTCGAACTGGCCAAGGCGGAACTGAAGCAGGAGGCGGCCAAGGCGGGCAAGGCCGCCGGGTTCCTCGGCGGGGCGAGTTTCGCCGGTTACCTGGCCGTGGTCCTGCTCAGCTTCGCCGCGGTGTTCGGCCTGGCCAACGTCATGGACGCGGGCTGGGCGGCACTCATCGTGGCCGTCGTGTGGGCGGCCGTCGGTGCCGTCCTCTACGTCTCCGGCCGCAACCGGCTCAAGACCGTGGACCCGATGCCACGGCGCACCGTCGACACCTTGAAGGAGGACGCGCAATGGCTGAAGAACCCGACCGGCTGAGGCAGGACATCGAACGGACGCGGGCCTCCCTGACCCGTGACGTGGACCTGCTGAGCGAGAAGACCAGCCCGGCCAAGGCCGCACAACGCCGCTGGACCGCAGTGAGGGAGAAAGTCATGGGCAGCACCCACGACGCACGGCACGCCGCCGGCGACGCGACGTCGTCCGCGGTCGGCACCGTGCAGGAAAAGGCGTCGGAATTCAGCGACGCCGCCGGCGACAAGGCGCACGCCGCCGCCGACGCGGCCCGCCAGGCCCCGCGGGCGGTCGCGGCCCGGACCCAGGGCAATCCGCTGGCCGCCGGGATCATCGCGTTCGGCGCCGGCCTGCTCGCCGCCACCCTGATCCCGGTGACCGACGCGGAGCGCCGCACCGGTCAGCAGCTGAAGGACAACAGCGGTGACCTGACCGACCGGGTCAAGGACATCGCCACCGAGATGAAGGACGATCTGACCGGAACCGTGCAGGAGGCGGCCGGGCAGGTCCGGAACACCGCGCAGGACGCGGTGCAGACCACCAAGGAGCAGGCTCAGTCGTCCGCGCAGGACGCCAAGGACCAGACGAAGCAGGCCGCGTCCTGATCTAGCGTCCGTGAGCTGCCGGCCCGTCCGGGCCGGCAGCTTCGACGTGTCAGAGAACCTCGGAGGCGAGGCGGTCGGGGTTGCCGAAGCGGTGGGCGGTGATGCTGATCGCCTGCTCGTGCAGGAACGGCAGCAGCTCGATCCGGCCGGCCTCGGTGACCGGGCCCGACCAGACGGCCAGGTCGGGCGTCGACGGCAGGGACTTCGACCCGCCGATGAGCCGGACCCGGCCGGCGGTCAGGCTTGAGCCCCAGGTGGCGTCGTCCTCGACACGTAGCTCGGCCGGGATGGCCGCGACGATCGACTCCGGCAGCGGCGTGCCCACCGAGACCCGCAGGGGCGCCCCGGCGAGGACGCCGGCCGCGACGACCCGGACCAGGTCTGCGACCGGCGCGCCGGTGGCGAGCCGCACCGTCACCGGCGCGGGGCGGTAGCGCAGCACGTTGCGCTCGGCCCATAGGCCGGAGACGTCGTACTGGCGGAAATGTCCGGCCCAGGCGGTGGCGTCGGTCGCGAGGGAACGCCCGACGAAGGCCGCCTCGGCCTCGGACAGAGCCGGCCGGGCCGCGTCCAGCAGAGCCCGCACGCCGGCGTCCGTGATCTTCCCGTCCGCGCCGGCTTCGCCGGACTCCCAGGCGGTGAGCCCCACCAGGTAGTTCGGGCCGCCGGCCTTGGTGCCGGGGCCGACGGCCGAGCGCTTCCAGCCGCCGAACGGCTGGCGGCGGACGATCGCGCCGGTGATGCCACGGTTGACGTAGAGGTTGCCGGCCTGGATCCGCTCCAGCCAGGTCTGCACCTCGGCCGGGTCCAGCGAGTGGAGGCCCGAGGTCAGGCCGTAGTCGACCTCGTTGACCAGGTCGATCGCCTCGTCGAGGGTGTCCGCGGTCATGACGCCGAGGATCGGGCCGAAGTATTCGGTGCGGTGGTATGCCGAGCCGCGGCGCACGCCGTCGCGGATGCCGGGCGACCAGAGCTTGCCGTCGGCGTCCAAGCGCTCGGGCGCGAGCAGCCACTTCTCCCCCGGGCCCAGCTTGGTCAGCCCGTCGAGCAGCTTGCCGGTGGCCGGTTCGATGACCGGGCCGACCTGGGTGCGCGGGTCGGCCGGGTAGCCGACGGTCAGCGACGAGGCGGCGTCGAGCAGCTGGTTGCGGAAGCGCGCCGACCGGGCCACCGAGCCGACCAGAACCACGAGCGAGGCGGCCGAGCACTTCTGGCCGGCGTGCCCGAACGCCGACGCGACCACGTCCTTGACGGCCAGGTCGAGGTCGGCGCTGGGGGTGACGATGACGGCGTTCTTGCCGCTGGTCTCGGCGAGCAGCGGCAGGTCGGGGCGGAACGAGCGGAACAGTTCCGCGGTCTCGTAGGCGCCGGTCAGCACCACCCGGTCGACCAGCGGGTGGGCGATCAGGTCGCGGCCGAGCTGCTGCTCCTCGACCTGCACGAGGGTGAGCAGGTCGGGGTCGGGCAGGACCGAGCGCACGATGTCGGCGAGCACGGCGCCGCAGCGCTCGGCCGGGCCGGCCGGCTTGATCGCGACGGCCGAGCCGGCGGCCAGCGAGGCGAGCAGTGATCCGGCCGGGATGGCGACCGGGAAGTTCCACGGCGGCGTGACCAGGGTCAGGCGTACCGGAACCGGGGTTGCTCCGTCGATCTTGTCGAACTCCGCCGCGAGCTCGCCGTAGTAGTGGGCGAAGTCGATGGCCTCGGAGACCTCGGGGTCGGCCTGGTCGGCGGTCTTGCCGGCCTCGGCCGCCATCACCTCGATCAGCTCGGCCCGGCGGGCCTCGATCGCGTCGCCGATCCGGTGCAGGACCGCGCCGCGCTCGGCGCCGCTCATCGCGTGCCAGGAGTCGGCGGCCGCGACCGCCCGGCCCAGGACGCTGTCGAGCCGCGCCGCGTCGTCGACCCGGGCGGCGTCGATGTCTGCCACGCCGAGCGCCGAGCGCGGCGACCGGGCCAGCACGTCGCGCATCCATTCCCGGTTGCCGGCGACGGCGGGGTCGGTGTCCGGCGTGTTCTCGAAGTGTCCCGGCTTCGGCTGCGAGGCGCCGGCGTAGCGTTCGGCGACCCGGCGGGCGGCGGGGACGTCGTCGGTCAGCTCGGCGAGGGAGGCCAGGAAGCGGTCCTTCTCCCGGGCGAACAGGCCGGCGTCCGAGTCCAGCTCGAAGACGGCCGACATGAAGTTGTCCTGGCTCGCGCCCTCCTCGAGACGGCGGATCAGGTAGGCGATGGCCACGTCGAACTGCTCGGGCCGTACGACCGGGGTGTAGAGCAACAGACCGCCGACCTCGCGCCGGACCACCTCGGCCTGGCCTTCGGCCATGCCGAGCAGCATCTCGAACTCGATGCCGTCGCGCACATCGCGGCGGCCGGCCAGCAGCCAGGCGTACGCGATGTCGAAGAGGTTGTGGCCGGCGACGCCGAGCCGGACGTTGCTGATGTGCCCCGGCCGCAAGGCGTAGTCGAGGACCCGCTTGTAGTTGGTGTCGGTGGCCTGCTTGGACTCCCAGGTGGCCAGCGGCCAGCCGTGCACCGTGGACTCGACCCGCTCCATCGGCAGGTTGGCCCCCTTGACCAGGCGGACCTTGATGCCGGCGCCGCCGCGGGCGCGCCGCGCGGCCGCCCATTCCTGCAGGCGGACCATCGCGGCGACGGCATCCGGGAGGTACGCCTGAAGCACGATGCCGGCCTCGAGGTCTTCCAGGTCGGGCCGGTCGAGGATGCGGGTGAAGACCTCGATGGTCAGATCGAGGTCCTTGTACTCCTCCATGTCGAGGTTGACGAACTTCTTCTTATCGAAGGAAGCCGCCTTCTGGAAGAGCGGGGTGAGCCGGGTGACGATGTCGTCGACCGCCTCGTCGAAGGCCCACGGGTTGTGCGGCTCGACGGCGGCGGACACCTTGATCGACACGTAGTCGACGTC
Source organism: Actinoplanes sp. NPDC026619 (assembly GCF_040638295.1). Lineage (NCBI taxonomy): Bacteria > Bacillati > Actinomycetota > Actinomycetes > Micromonosporales > Micromonosporaceae > Actinoplanes > Actinoplanes sp. NPDC026619. The sequence goes on along the minus strand of NZ_JBEZYA010000016.1, from coordinate 209,402 downwards.
GTCCCGCGACAGCAGGCGCTCGGTCTCGCGCAGCCGGCGGGACGCCTCGCCGCGGCCGAGCACGGCCTCGCCGAGCAGGTTGACGTTGAGGCGCACGTCACGGCGGCGGATCCGGGCGATCGCCTTGCCGAGTTTCGCGTCGGTCGCGTCGACGATGAGGTGGCCGACCAGGTGGCGCAGCACGCGGCGCGCGACCGGCACGACGACGCCCGGCAGCACGGGGGCGAGGCGGCCGCCGAGTCGTGCCGCTGCTTTGAGATAGCCCGGCAGGAACTGCGGCACTGCCGGCGCGATCTCCTGCAGGGCACGGGCGCTGACCCGCAGGTCTTCCGGCCGCACGACGCCGTCGACGAAGCCGACCGCGAACTCCAGCCCGGCCGGGTCGCGCAGCAGACCGGCGAGTTGCGCGGCCGAGCCGCTCACCTTGACCGCGGAGGCCTCGTGCAGCCAGCGGCGAACCAGAGCGATCGCCTCGTTGGCGAGGTCGGTGTCGGCGGGCAGAGCGAGATCGGTCATGGCGCCAGTGTCTTCCGTCCCTCAGTTCAGGAAAAGCGATGGTTCTTGACGGATACTCTTCAGCTGCCCTTACCTATTACCCGCTGATGGGGAATGCATGCTCGAGATCCGGCGCCTGGTTCTGCTGCGCGAACTCGCCGTCCGCGGCACCCTGGCGGCCGTCGCCGAAGCGCTCAACTTCTCCCCATCGGCAGTGTCGCAGCAGCTCAGCCTGCTGGAGAAGGAAACCGGCATGACCCTGCTGCGCAAGGCCGGCCGCCGCGTGCAGCTGACCCCGCAGGCCGAGGTGCTGGTGCAGTCGGCCGGCGACGTGCTCGACACGCTCGAACGCGCCGAGGCCGCGCTGCAGGCCTCGCTGACCCGGGTCAGCGGCAAGGTGCGCGTCGCGGTCTTCCAATCGGCCGCGCTCGCACTCATGCCGGCCACGCTGCGCGCGATGGCCACGCAATATCCGGATGTACGGGTGGAGATGGTGCAACGTGAGCCCGAGGAGGCGTTGCGCGAGACGTGGGCCCGCGACTTCGACATGGTGATCGCCGAGCAGTACCCGGCGCACGCCGCGCCCCACCACCCCGGCCTCGACCGCCGAGCCCTGACCACCGACGCGATCCGCCTGGCCCTGCCGTCCGCCGCGACCGCCCTGCACCCGGTCGACTCGCTGACCGAGTCCCGGGTCATGCCGTGGGTGATGGAGCCCCGCGGCGCCGCCTCCCGGCACTTCGCCGAGCAGTTGTGCCGCAGCACCGGCTTCGAGCCGGACGTCCGCTACGAGACCGCCGACCTGCAGGCCCACATGCGCCTGGTTGAGTCGGGCAACGCGGTGGCCCTGATCCCCGACCTGGTGTGGGCGGGCCGCTCCCCGTCCTGCCGCCTCCTCGACCTGCCTGACCTCCCCCGCCGCACCATCTTCACCGCCCAGCGCCTGGCCGGCTCGGCGTCCCCGGCCGCCCGAGCCTTCCGCGAGACCCTGGAAGCCGCGGCGGCCGCCCGGTCATAGCGTCGGAGCAGCTTCTACCTGGGATGTGCCGCCGGCTTCAACGAGCAAGTAACCTCCTCCCGGACATTCACGTCGGAGAATGAGGTAACGGTGAACGCACGGCAGTTCGTGGTGGTCGGGGCGGTACTGGTCGCGCTGGGCGGGTGCAGCACCACCGGGGACAGCGCCGCCGCGCCGACACAGGCGCCGCAGGCCGCGGCCGAGGCGTCGGTCGCCGCCGCACAGCGGGCCGCCGCGGCCGACGACGTCGATTCGTACGTGGCGGCGCTCAAGGCAGTCGACGCGAAGCTGGCCGCGGACAAGGACGTCGCGGTCGACAACGGCAAGAAGATCTGCCTCGACGTCGAGCAGGGCAAGACCGATGCCGACATCGCGAAGAGCGCCGCCGCCCGGCTCGACGTCGACCAGGCCGTCGCGGTCAAGGTTGTGGCCGCCACGAAGAAATCCCTCTGCCCAGCGAAGTAACCGGCGCGTTTTGCCCGGAATGCGGGTGTTCGGCGGTCAGGCGTGGTGTTCTCGGAGGATGTCACGCACGATTCTGGCCGCCGTCTGCTCGATCGCCGCGCTCGCTCCGGCCACTCCGGCGATGGCCGCGCTGGCGATCCCCGCCCCGGCGATCCCCGCGCCGCCTGCGGCCACCATGATCGTGCTGGAGCGCTCGGGCGGTTTCGCGGGACGGCACGACTCGTTCGTCGTCGACCGCACCACCTACGGCGGCCGGCGGTCGCTGCGGATGGTCGCCAGCCCGGCGTTCCGGCAGCTGCGGGGCTCCTATCAACCGGCCAACGCCTGCTGCGACCGCTTCGCCTACCGGATCGACGTCACCTACCGCGGTGGGCGCCATCAGCGGGTCGCCGCCGTGCAGGGAACCGACGCGCCTCGCATTCTGTGGGACGTCATCGCCGAGGTGGAAACCGCCGGATCTAGGCTTTGAGCATGACGACCCTTGCCGGCCGCACGATCGCGGCCCTGCGCTCCGAGCACGACACCCTCGCGAGCACGGTCCCCACGCTCACCGCCGAGCAGCTCACCGGCCCGTCCGGCGCCTCGGAATGGACCATCGCCGATACCCTGTCGCACGTGGGCAGCGGCGCGGAGATCACGCTCGCCGGTTTCCGGTCGGCCACCGGCGACGCCGAGGCCCCCGGCGACGGCTTCAACCAGGGCGTCTGGGACCGGTGGAACGCCGCCTCTCCGCAGGAGCAAGCCTCCGGCTCGGTCGAGTCGGACGAGAAGCTGGTCTCGGCGCTCGAGAGCGTGCCGGAGGACCAGCACGACGTCCTCAAGGTCAAGAGCTTCATGCCCGACCCCCTGCCGTACGCGTCGTACGCCGCTCTGCGCCTGAGCGAGGTGGCCAACCACAGCTGGGACGTGCGTGCCGGCATCGACCCGAAGGCGGCCGTCGCCGACGAGTCGGCTCAGCTGCTCGCCGAAAACCTCACCGGTGGCATCGGCTTCCTGCTCGGGTTCGTCGGCAAGCCGGCCGAGGCCGGGGTGGACGCCGTGGTCGAGATCAGCGGCACGCCCTACCGCATCGTCCTCGCCGACAAGGCCCTGCTCACCACCGAGCCGGTGCCGGCAACCGCGACCTTCAACGGGCCGCTCGAGGCCGCGATCCGCCTCATCTACGGCCGGCTGCGCCCGGAGCACACCCCGGCCGACGTCGAGGTGACCGGCAACGTCACCCTCGACCAGCTGCGCACGGTCTTCCCGGGCTTCTAAGCCGGGGAAATCAAGTCGGCCACCTCGGTACGCGACGAGACGCCCAGCTTGCGCAGGATGTTCGAGACGTGCACGGCGGCGGTCTTCGGTGAGATGTAGAGGCGGCGGGCCAGCTCGGTGTTGGTCAGGCCGTCGCTGATCAGCATCGCCACCTCGCGCTCGCGCGGGGTCAGCGAGGCCGGGCCGGTGATGGCGGGCGGCGCGTCGACCGGGGCCATGCCCAACCGGGCGCGGACCTGGGCGAGCTGGGCCACCCGCCAGCCGCCCCACTCGGCCAGCAGGGGCGCCGCCGCCTCGGCCTCGGCGGCCGCCTCGGCGCGCCGGTCGGCGGCGAGCAGGCAGCGGGCCGCGCCGACGTGGGCGGAGCCGCGGTTGGCCGGGCTGAGGACGTGGGCGTCGACGATGGACAGATATCCGGCCAGCGCCTCGGCGGTCCGGCCGTGCGCCTCGTCGAGCTGGGCGTCGACGAGGACGCGGTAGGCGTCCCACACGTTGGCGTCCAGCAGCGCAAACGCCAGCTGGTCGAGCCGGGGCGCGGGCAGGCCGAGCTCCCGGGCGGCGGAGACCAGGTCGTGGGCCTGCTCGCCGCTGCGCCACATCTGGGTGGTGACGGCGGCGACGAGTTCGTCCATCAGCGACTCGGCGCGGGCCAGGTCGGACCGGCGGCAGGCGAGATGGAAGGCCAGGCCGGGGATGACGGCCGGCGGGTTGTCGGGCAGGCCCGCCAGGTCGGCGATCAGCTCGTCGACCCGGTCCAGCTCGCCCGCCTCCAGATAGAGCCCGGCGAGGAACACCCCGTGGTAGTCGGCCCAGCGGCCGCGGCGCTGGTAGCTCCGGTCCTGTCCACGGCCCTCCTCCAGGGCCGCGATCGCGTCCCGCAGGTTTCCCGCCCGCAGCGCCAGCCGGGCCCGGCCCTGGAAGTAGCTGGCCACCGCGAGCGATTCGAAGCCGGCCCGTTCGGCGTCGATCCGCATCCGTTCCAGGATCTCGGCGTGCTCGTCGTGCGAGCTGGGCGGCTCGCCGGAGACCAGCATTTGCAGGGCGCGGGCGGCGATGACCCACTCCCCCGCCTTCTCGGCCTCGTCGACCAGGGCGGACAGGATGTCGCGGCCCGCGGCGGCGGTGTGCGGGCGCTCGGTGAACGTCCCACCCTTCTCCAGCAGGGCGTGCAGGCGGACGTCCGGCAGGTCGAACTCGCCGGCCAGGTCCAGCGCCCGGTCGGACCAGAGCAGTGCGGTGTCGAGCTCGTCGCGCAGGTAGGACGACTGCGCGATCGCGGTCATCGCCCGCGCCTGGCCGGCGCCCGGCGGGAGCTCGGCGATCAGGGTCTCGATGTCATGCGTGAGAGCGCGCATCACGTCGGTCTCGCGGGACTCCCAGGCGATGCGGACCAGCAGATAGAGCGACTCGGCCCGGTCGGTGGCCGAGCCGGCCAGCTCCCGCCAGCGCCGGGCGTAACGCAACGCGTCGTCGAGCAGGCCGGCCAGCCACGCCGCCCGCGCCGCCGCGCCGAGCAGGTCGGCGTCGTCGGGTTCCTCGTCGAGGCCCATCTCGGCCAGCTGCAGCGCCTGGTAGGCGGAGCCGATCGACAGATAGAGCGCGGCGCCGCTGCGGGCGGCGGCGATCATGTCGGCATAGCGGCCGGCGCCGCGGGCGTGGTGCGCCACCATGGCCGGATCGGACGCTCCGGTGCGCAGCAGCGCGTCCAGCGCCGCCTCGTGCAGCCGGCGGCGCTGCCGGCCGAGCATCTGGTCGGTGATCGCCTCGCGCACCAGCGCGTGCCGGAACGCGAAATCGTCCTCCCCCGACTCGACCAGCACGCCCCGGGTGACCAGGTCGCGCAGCACCGCGATCAGCTCGTCCTCGCCCGCGCCGGTGACCTCGGCGAGCAGGTCGAACGGGATGCGGTGGCCGAGCACGGTGGCCGCCTCGACGATGCGGTGGCTGACCGGGTCGAGGTCGTCGACCTGGCGGCGGAGCACGTCGGCGAGGCTCCACGGAAGTGGCTGCTCGACGAGCGCTTCCACGTCGTACCCGGGCAGGGCTCTTAGTAGTTCTTCCAGGAAGAAGGGGTTGCCGCCGGTGCGATGGTGCAGGGCCGTCGCGGCGCGCAGCGGGGCCGGCGCGCCGGTCGCCGCCGCCAGCAGCGCCGCCGTCTGCACCGGGGTCAGGCGATCCAGGCGCACATGGGTGACGGCGTGCCGCCGCTCCATCCGGGCGAGCAGGCCGGCCACCGGCTGGCGGCGGGTCACCTCGTCGGGCCGGTAGGTGCCGATGAGCAGCCGCGGGCCGCGCTGGTCGGCGATCCGCTCGAACAGCGCCGCGCTCTCCGAGTCGGCCCAGTGCAGGTCCTCGAAGACGATGACGGCGGCCGCGTCGCCGATCAGGTCGGCGAGGATCGCGAGGCCGGTGTGCAGGCGCTCGACCGGGCTGCGCCGCGCGTCGGCCAGGGCGGCCAGCTGCTGCTCGTCGACCCCGGGGCGGCCGTCGATGGCGTCGAGCAGCACCTCGTACGGCCGGGACAGCGAACCCGGCTCGGCCTGCCCGACCAGCACCACCGTGCCGGCCGGAACGGTGGCCAGCAGCTCGTGCACGAGGCGGGTCTTCCCGATGCCCGGCTCCCCCGCGATCAGCGCGACCGAGGGTTGACGAGCCGAAGCGAGCTGCGCCAACCGGCGCAGCTCGCTCTCTCGCCCGATCATCACCGGACTGGCACCGCCGCGGATGGGTCGCACGACGCCAGGTTACCGGCCGGCTTGCCGCGAACGGCCGGTGCTTTCCGAGTGCGGCGCGCCTCACGGGCGCTGTTGAGAAGGTGACCGCGCTGCGCCTCGGCGACCAGCTCGCGGTGCCGGTTGTTCGCCATGGCCAGCATCAGATCCGGGTGAAGCAACATGATGTTCTCCCTGTCGTCCGTCGATGTGTCTATCGTCGGCCGGTCAGGGAGCTGTCACATCGGGAGCTGTTACCTATCTTCGCTGGTCAGGGCGGCCCTAGGTATACCTAGGCGATCATCTGCTCCCACAGCTCCGGATTGCGGTAGTGGTTGTGCGCGCCGGTCCGCAGCACCGCGCGCAACGCCGCCAGGTGCTCGGTGTCCGGCGCCAGGTGCAGGCCGTCGAGCAGGGCCAGCGCGGCCGTCGGCGAGATGTCGCCGTAGAGGTCGTGGTAACTCATCAGCAGGCCGCGGAAGACGGCGTGGTGCAGCTCCGGGACGGCGGCGACGGCCGCCTCGTAGACGTCGTGCTTGATCGACCAGCGCACCGGCCCGGAGTTGGCCAGGACCCGGGCGGCCCGGCGGTGCACCGGCCCGGCGGCCAGCTCACGCAGGCGGCGCCGAGACCGCAGATGGTGTACGTCGTCGGAAAGCACCGCCCCGAATGCCGCGTCGACGGTGTCGCGATTTTCGAACCAGTCGACCCACAGCGAATAGAGCACCGCCTCGCACCGCGAGAAACCCTCGAGCCGCCGCCGGTAGCCCGACCATAAAGCCGAATAGATCGCCGGTTCGTCCCGCTCCTCGGCGAACCAGCCGATCTCCAGGGTCACCCAGTATTCGTCGAGCAGGTCGAGCAGCCCGAACCCGAGCCGCAGGCCACCGTCGACCAGCAGGTCTCGCGACCACTCCTGGGCGAGATCGTTGTCGCTGATCTCCCGGCCACCGTCGCGCCACCGTCCCGGCGCCTGCCACTCGACGCCGTGAGCTGCGAGCCAGCGCGCGGCCTCGACCGCCTCCCGTGTGCGCATGCGCGGAGTCTGCGCGACCGACGTCAGCGGCGGCCACCGAATATCCCGCATGATGGCGGCATGACGATGCGCCGGGCCTGGGCCGCCCTTGTCGTGTTGTCGCTGGCGGCGTTCGCGTTCGTCACCACCGAGCTGCTGCCGATCGGGCTGCTCACCGTGATCGCCCCTGATCTGAACCGGTCACGCTCCCAGGTGGGGTGGCTGGTCAGCGGCTACGCGATCGTCGTCGTCCTCGCCTCGGTGCCGCTGACCCTGCTCACCCAGCGGGTGCCGCGGCGGCAACTGCTCACCGTGACGATGCTGCTGTTCGCGGCCGCGAACGGGGTCGGCGCGCTGGCCACGACGTACCCCGTCCTGGCCGGCGCCCGGCTGATCACCGCGCTCACCCAGGCGCTCTTCTGGTCGGTGGCCGCGCCCGTCGTCAGCGGGCTCTTCCCGGTCGAGAAACGCGGCCGGATGATCGCCCTCTTCGGTGTCGGGCCGGCGCTGGCGCCGGTGCTCGGCGTGCCGCTCTGCACCTGGCTCGGCCAGCAGACCGGGTGGCGCACCGCGTTCGCGCTGATGGCGGCGTCCGGGATGGTGGTCGCGGCGGTGGTGGCCGCGCTGATCCCGTCCTATTCGCCGGCCGACGGCGCGGCCGCCCGCGGCACCGCGCCGGACCGGCGCACCTTCCGGAACGTCGTGGTGGTGACCGCGGTCGGCATCGCCGGGTTCCTGACCTTGACGACGTACGTCACCCCGTTCCTGCTCGACGTCTCCGGTTTCGGCGGCGGCGCCCTGGCGCCGTTGCTGTTCGTGTCGGGGGCGGCCGGCACGCTCGGCACCATCGCGGTCGCCCGCACCCTCGACGCCCGGCCGGTCGCCTCGATGGTCGTGCCGCTGGCCATCGGCGTGCTCTCGCTGCTCGGGCTCTACGCCCTCGGCGAGCTGAAGCCGGTCACGGTGGTGCTGCTGGGCGGGACCGGGCTCGCGTACGCCGCGTTCGCCACCTCGCTGCAGAACCGGATGCTGCAGGTCGCCCCGGGCAGCACCGACCTCGCCTCGGCCGCGCTGAGCACGTCGTTCAACATCGGCATCGCGGCCGGCTCACTGATCGGCGGGGCGCTGCTGCCGCCGTACGGCCCGCGCCCGCTCGCCCTGGCCGGCGGCCTGCTGGCCCTGGCCGCGCTCGCGCTGCTCGCCGCCGGCGGCCGATCCGTCGAAAAGAAATGCAACAAACCTGCAAATCAGATTTATTGACTCCCGGATATCGACGGTGGGAGATTCCAATTCGGAATAACCGTCCCCCGGAACCGCCGGTCCCCACCCCTCCCGAGGACGCGCTGCAAGCTGCGAAAATGCGAATGCAAATAGAGGGCCATCTTTTGCAAAGGCCCCATGCGCGACCTCTCCGGCGGTATCCAATTGCGACAAGGAGAAATAGCGCATGGCACCACACCCACGCGCCCGCCGGATCCGCCGGCTGGCCGGTGTCGGCGGTCTGGTCACGCTGATCACGGCGGGCCTGTTCGTCACCGTCACGAACGCCGAGGCCGCCACCGTCTTCAGCGCCGACTTCGAGAACGGCAGCACCAGCGGCTGGTCGAAATCGGGCGGCACCTGGTCGATCGTGACCGACGGCTCGCAGGTCCTCCAGCAGTCCGACACGAGCTCCGAGCGCGCCCGAGACTTCGCCGGCACGACCAGCTGGACGAACTACTCGGTGCAGGCCCGCGTGAAGGCGACGTCGTTCGCGACCACCGCCGGCGTCGTGTCGGTGACCGCCCGGGCCGCCGGCGCCACCAAGATGTACCGGCTGTCGCTCACCGCGGCCAACAAGGTGCAGCTGGAGACCATGAACGGCAGCGCCGTCACGGTTCTCGGCAGCCTGAGCCAGACGATCTCGACCAGCACGTTCTACACGCTGAAGCTGTCGGTCAGCGGCACGACGATCAGCGGCACGGTCAACGGCACGAGCGTCGGGAGCGCCACCGACAGCACGATCAGCTCCGGGCGTATCGGCCTGCTGACCGAGCACGCGGCCGGGCGTTTCGACGACATCGTGGTCGATGACGGGGGTGGCTCGACGCCGACCACGTCACCCACGTCGCCGACGTCGTCACCCACGGCTTCGCCCACCGTGTCGCCCACCGTGTCGCCCACCGTCTCGCCGACAACCTCGCCGACCACCGGCTCCCTCTATGTCGCGCCGGGCGGCACCGACTCGGCGGCCGGCACCCAGGCGGCGCCCACCACGCTCGCTTCCGCGGTCACCCGGATCGCGGCCGGCGGGACGATCTACATGCGCGGCGGCACCTATTCGTATTCGGCCACCCAGACCATTGCGGCCGGGAACAACGGGACGTCCAGCGCTCTCAAGACTCTTTCGGCGTACCCCGGCGAAACTCCGGTCTTGAATTTCTCGGCCCAGACCGAGGACTCGACGAATCGTGGGCTCGCGCTCAACGGCAACTACTGGCATCTGTACGGCCTGGTGGTCGAGCGGGCCGGCGACAACGGCATCTTCGTCGGCGGCAGCAACAACGTCATCGAGCGCACGGTCACCCGTTTCAACCGCGACACCGGCCTGCAGCTGTCCCGGATCGCCTCGGACACCCCGAACAGCCAGTGGCCGGCCAACAACCTGGTGCTGTCGGCCGAATCGCACGACAACGCCGACTCCGACGGTGAGGACGCCGACGGCTTCGCCGCGAAACTCACGGTGGGCAGCGGCAACGTCTTCCGGTACGACGTGTCGCACAACAACATCGACGACGGCTGGGACCTCTACACCAAGACCGACACCGGCGCGATCGGCGTGGTCACCATCGAGGACTCACTGTCCTACAACAACGGCACGCTGACCGACGGCTCGCAGGCCGGCGCCGGCGACCGCAACGGCTTCAAGCTGGGCGGCGACGACATCGCGGTCAACCACGTGGTGCGCCGCAGCATCGCGGTAAACAACGGGCACCACGGCTTCACCTACAACAGCAACCCCGGCTCGATGACCATCGCCAACAACGTGGCCGTCGACAACGCGGAGCGCAACTTCAGCTTCGACGCCGGCACGTCCAAATTCACCAGCAACACCTCATGCCGTACGTCGTCGAGCGGCTCCAACGACAAGACCGTCGGCACCGTGGACAGCACGAACCAGTTCTGGACCGGCACCAACGGCTCCCGCTGCTCGGCCTACACCGGCGCGCTGACCTGGTCGTTCGACTCGACCGGCAAGCTCGTCGTGAAGTTCGGCGGCGTGGTCGCCGCCCCGTAACCACCCACGCGGCCGGGCCGGGACAATGATGTCCCGGCCCGGTTTCGCTTCAGGTCGCTGTTCAGGCCGCGCACAGACAGAACGGGTGGCCGGCCGGGTCGAGGAAGACGCGGAACGTGGTGCCCGGCTGGTGCTCGTGCTTGGTGGCGCCGAGCTCCAGCACCGCGGCCTCGCCGGCGTCGAGGTCGTCGACGATCACGTCGAGGTGCACCTGCTGGGGCGGCGCCTGGGTCGGCCAGTCCGGCGGGGTGTAATCCGCCACCTGCTGGAAGGAGATGCAGTTGCTCCGGTCGTCCGGGCGGATGTCGGCCCAGTCGGCGGAGATGTCGGCCTTCCAGCCCAGCAGCGCGCCGTAGAAGTTGGCCAGCGCCGCCGGGTCCGGACAGTCGAGGACGAAGCTGGGGAATCTCGCGATAGCCATAGCTGTCAGGCTAGGAGGGGTTCCGGACGATCGGCGTCCGGTTTCCTCTGCTTTCTCGCTTTCTAGAGCAACTCCGCCTTTCAGAGCAACTCCGCGAGGAGCTTCTCCGGGCGCAGCACGTCGTACGTGCAGTCCGCGCTCGTCCCGAACGTGATGGTGGCCTTCGCCGGGTCGTCGACCAGCGCCGCGCCGCGGACCCGGGCGTGCCGGTTCGCCAGCTCCGCGATGCTGACCTTGGTGTTGCGGCGGCCCACCACCGCCGACACCAGGGTTGCGATGTCGTGGCCGGCCCGCTCGGCCCGCGCCCCCGGCGCCCCGTGCAGGTAGACGTCCACGTACAGGATCTCGTGGGTCTCCAGGTCGAGCAGCATCGGCACGGCATACCGCTTGCGGCCGGTCAGGGCGAACGCGTTCGCCACCGCGGCCGGGTCGAACACCCGGTTCGCGCTGGTCGCGGCGTCCCGCAGCATCCAGCCCACGGTCGCCTCGGGCAGCTCGTCAAACGTCGGCCCGGCGAAGCGGAACACCGCCGGCACCAGATAGCGCCACTTCCGCTTGCGCCCGATCGTCGCCACCCGCGCCATGTCGATGTCGAGGAACTCCTCGGCGCCGTCCGGCGCGGACGTGAGGTCACCGGAGTGGGTCATCACGCCGTTGGCGAGATTGGTCCAGGACACCTGGCTGACCACCCGGAACGACGCGTCCAGCGCCAGGCACGACAGGTCGAGGTCACTCCGCTCCCCGTCCTGGCGCCAATGCACGAACAGGCGCACCACCTCGGCCTCGCCGAGCGGCAGCCGGCTGCCCCGCTCCACCTGCACCAGGCCCTGAGCGGTGGCCCGGAGCTGGTCGGGCAGCAGCATCCGGTCCAGGCCGGGCTCGACGTGCACGGTCTCGCCGTACCACTCCCCCTTGGTCTTGATCTTCTCGTCCACCGCCGCGTCGATCGCGCCGAGCAGCTCCGCGCGGAAATCCGCCGGCACGGCGAGGTGGCCGGGCCGGCGCACGATCGGCAGCGACGAGCCGTCCTTCCCGAAAACCACGCGAGGGTACGTGTGACCGTTGTCGGCGATCTGCGCCCCGGCGGCGAGCAGCACCCGCAGCGGGATCCGCTCCGCCGTGCCGGTGAGCGCGCCGACCAGCGCGGCCCGCTCCGTCGGCCCGGTGGCCAGCGCAGCAAGCCGGCGCAGGCTCCGCGCCAGCACCCCGGGCGCCTCGGCCGCCGCCACCCGCGCGGCACCAGCGGTCTTGCCGTCGGCGAGCAGCCGCTCGAACCGCGACGGGAACGAGGCCCGGTCGTGGCGGCTGTTACGCAGCCGCGCGAACGTCTTGTGCACCGCGGGCGCGCGGAACTCACCGGAGTGCAGGCCGCGGTCGATCGCCAGCCACAGCCCACGACGACGGAAGACGTCGCCGAGGCGGTCGCTCACCTCGAGGGTGTCGACCACGATGCGCCGGTCGGCACGCGACAGCCGCGGATAGCCGACCGGCGCGGCGAGGCTGATGTCGCCGCCGGTCAGCTTGGCGAACAGGCGCAGCAGGTCGTCGGGGGTGGCCCCGGTGAACGGCAGGCGCTGCCGGTCCAGCGCCCAGATCAGCTCGAACAGCAGCGTGCGGTTCTCCCGGAAACGAACCTCGGCGATCTCGATGCCGTCCACACCGAGACGCTCCACCAGCACACCGAGGTCACTCTGCACGTCCTCACGCAGCGACGCGGCGCTCGCGAAGCAGTCCCGCAGCCACTCCCGCAGCCGCAGCTCCAGCCCGTCGCGATCGACCAGCCGCACGGTGATCCACTCGACCCGGCTGTCGCCCGGCAGCATCTCCTGCGCACGCCGGTCGGCCTCCGCCCGCGCCGCGTCCTGCGGGATCGACGACGCCGGCCACCAGCCGATCCGGCTGAAGTCGAGCGCCTCCTGCCAGGCCTCCGGGGTGTGCGCGCAGCCGACCATCCGCACGCGCGCGATGACGAACCGGAACAGGGCGTCGTCGAACCGCGGCAGCTTGTTCGGAAAATCGCGGAACAGCGGCGCATACGTCCCCGTCTCGCCCCGCTTGGCCCGCACGTGCGCGATCAGGTCACGGTGCGGCCCCGCCAGCCCGTCGGTGATCTCCCCCGGGTTGACGAACCGCACACCGACATGCGCGAACTCGGCGATCAGCGGCGCGGACACGGCGGGAGTGGCATAACTCCCCGGCGCCATCACCAGCCCCAGCCGATCGAATCCGATGCGCTCCAGCGTGTCCACATGCACCCCCCGCTCGACAAATGGGATCGGCGCCGCTGAGCGGCGCCGAAACGAGGAAAGTGCCCGGGCGAGTTCACCTGAAGAAAGTTGTCGAAGTATGCCCGGGCTAGGCCTCTGAAAAGGAGCCTACGGCCCCCATCCCGATGGGGCACACCAATTACTGTGCTCATGTCTGGGCCAGCCCGTACTCGTATGCCGCGATCACCAGCTGGACCCGATCACGGGCATGCAACTTGGCCAGGAGATTGCCGATATACGTCTTGACGGTCCGAATCGAGATGAGCAGCGCGGTGGCGATCTCCTCGTTCGACATACCTCGCCCGACGAGCGTGAGCACCTCGGTCTCCCGCTCGGTGAGGACCTCCGGCCCGCGGGTGGGTGCGACGGCGGGGCGCTTCACGTAGTGCTCGACGAGCCGCGTCAGGATCACCGGCGCGAACAGGGATTCACCGGCATGCGTCCGCCGGATCGCGTCGAGAAGCTGATCGGGGCGGGCATCCTTGAGAAGGAAGCCGGAGGCGCCCGCACGCAGCGCGCCATAAACGTATTCGTCCAGCTCGAACATGCTCAGCACCAGAACCCGGCAGCCGCCCAGCGCGGGGTCGGCGGTGATGGTGCGCGTCGCGTCGATCCCGTCCCCGCCGGGCATGCGGATGTCCATCAGAATCACGTCCGGCACCAGCGCACGGGCGAGCTCCACCGCCTCGCCCCCGGTGGCAGCCTCGCCGACCGCGGCGAGATCGGCCGCCCCCTTCACCAGGATGGCCAGGCTATGCCGCAGGAGCGGCAGGTCATCCACGATGAGCACCCGGATCACGACCGGCGCGTTGTCAGCCGCGGGAGGCGCGTTGTCGGGGGTCATGTCTTTGCTCGGTCGGGGATGCGGGCGGTCAGCAGCCAGCCGTCTGCTTTGGCGCCGGCCTCCAGGGTGCCGGCTAGGGTCGTCACGCGCTCGCGCACGCCGCGCAAGCCGTGGCCGGCGCCGGGTTGTGGCTGCCAGCCGGGGTGGGGGCCGTCGTCCTGCACGGTCACCACGATGGTGTCCTGGTCGCGGTGGACCTCGACGCGCGCGTGGGCGGGGCCGGCGTGCCGCAGGGTGTTGTTGAGGGCTTCGCGCACCACAGCGCAGGCGGTGAGTTGCACGCCGGGCGACACGTCGCCCAACTCGCCGATGCCGAGCGCGGCGGTCATCCCGGCGTCGATCGCGGTGCTGACGATCACGGGAAGATCCGCCAGCGTGTCGCCGGGCCGCAACGGCGCGGGGCCGGGGGTGCGCAGGACGGCGAGCATGCGCCGCAGCTCGGTGGTGGCTTGCCGGCTGATGCGCTCGATGTCGGCCAGCGCGTCGGCCCGCTCGGCCTCGCCCGACGGCCCGGTCACGCTGCGGGCGGCGCCGGCGCGGACGGTGATCAGGCCGAGGCCGTGCGAGGCGAGGTCGTGCAGCTCGCGGGCGATGCGCAGCCGCTCGCCCTGCGTTGCCCGCTCCGCCGCCCAGGCCGCGAGCTCATCCTCATAATGGCGGCGCTGCGCGTTGGTGCGGATGAGCGCCCAGCCGATCATCGCGACGGTGAACCCGGCGGCGGCCACGAGTGTCGCCCACGCCGAGACCGGACTGGCGAACCCGGCCGTGGTGAGCACGAACGCCAGAACGACCAGCACGGCAACAGCGACGAGCCACGCTCGTGATCGCCAGGCCGGCCGGTCGGTTTCCATGGCCCGAGTTTAGGTTTCGCGCGTCGGTGCGGGATCCGCCCTGGGTCGGAGGGACCCGGGACCGATGACCTTTCCGCGGCCGCCTGGTGGCATAGCGGCATGTTCTCGATCAGCGGCCTCAGCAAGCGGCACGGTTCTCGCACCGTGCTCACCGACGTGACGTTTCAGGCGCTGCCCGGTCGCGTGACCGGGTTCCTCGGGCCTAACGGGGCGGGCAAGTCCTCGACGCTGCGCATCCTGCTGGGGATGGACCGGCCGACGTCGGGCACGGCGCTCGTCGACGGCCGGCCATACCGGGAGCTGCGCGATCCGCTGCGCACGGTCGGGTCCATGGTGGAGGGCTCCGGCGCACACCGCTCCCGCACCGCCCGCAACCACCTCGCCTGGATCGCCCGGGCGGGCGGCATCCCCCGGCGCCGGGTCAACGAGGTGCTCGACCAGGTGGGCCTCGCCGGCGCCGGGCGCACCCGGGTCGGCCGCTTCTCGCTCGGCATGGGGCAGCGACTCGGTCTCGCCGCCGCGCTGCTGGGCGAGCCGGCGGCGCTGGTGCTGGACGAGCCGGTCAACGGTCTCGACCCCGAAGGCATCCGATGGATACGTGGCCTGTTGCGCGGGCACGCCGACGCGGGCGGCACCGTCCTGCTGTCCAGTCACCTGATGACCGAGGTCGCGGAGATCACCGACGACCTCGTGATCATCGCCGGCGGGCGCATCGTGGCCACCGGCCCGCTCGACCAGGTGATCGCCGGGCACGCCAGTCTCGAGGAGGCCTTCTTCGCCCTCACCGGCGCGGCCGGGGCGGAGCAGCGGCGATGACCCTCCGGCGCACGGTCGCCGCCGAGCTGCGTAAGACCGCCACCCTGCCGGGGAGCTTCGGCGCAGCCGCGGTCGCGGTGCTCGGCACGCTCGGCATCACGATCATCAACGCGCTCAGCGTCCGCGGCGCGCTCCGGGCCGGGCAACCGGACCGCGTCGCCTACACCTCGCCGGCCGAGGCGGTGTTCTCCGCCGTCCCCCTCATCACCGTCGGCGCGGTCATCCTCGGCGTCATCGTGATCAGCAGCGAATACACCGCGAACAGCCCGGACGCCGGAGGCAGCCGGCAGATCACCACGACCCTGGCGGCGACACCGCACCGGCTCACCGTGATCGCCGCGAAGGTTGCCGCCCTCACCGTCCACATTCTCGTCACGGCCGCGATCACCATCCCGGCCTGCCTCACCGTGGCGCACCTCGTCATCGGCACTCCGTTCGCCGCCGACGCCCTCGGAAGCACGGTCGCCCGCGCCGCGGGCGCGGCCCTCTACTGGACGCTGACCGGCCTCGTCGCCCTGGCGATCACGGTCCTGACCCGCAGCGGCATCATCCCGCTGATCGTCGGCATCGTGAACAGCTCGCTGGTCTCCGCTTCGGTCCTGCTGACGCACGTGACCTCGCTGGCCTACTACCTGCCCGACCTCGCCGGCATGCGCCTGATCGCCGACGACCAGCTGGGCATGTTCGAGGAGGCATTGGACCCACTCACCGGCGCACTCGTCATGGCCGCCTGGGCGCTCGGGTTCCTCGCGTTCTCCGCCGTCGTCTTCATCCGGCGTGACGCATGACCGCGATCCTCACCCGCACAGCCGCCGCCGAGCTGATCAAACTCCGCAGCCTTCCCGCCGCAGTCGCCACCGCGCTCGGCACAGTCGTCATCGGCGTGGTCCTGACAGCCGCTCTCGCGTCATCCGCCCCGAGCGCTGCGCCCACGTCGACCGCCACGGACGCCGTGATCCGGGCGGTCCCGTTCCTCCAAATCGGTCCCATTCTCCTCGGCGTCCTCATCGTCGCCAGCGAGTACGCCGGCCGCCAGATCGCCACCACGCTGGCCGCGACACCGGACCGGCTCCGGCTCCTGGCTGGCAAGTCAGTCGCCTACCTGGTCGCGGCCACTATCATCAACGTCGCCACGCTCGGCGCCGGGCTCGCGGCCGCGTCGCTCACCATCCCGGTCCGGGCAGTAGCGGTGCGGCCGATCGCCGGTGCCGCGGTCTACCTCATTCTCATCGGGTTGCTCTCGCTCGGGCTGGCCACCGTTCTCCGATCGCTGGTCCCACCGCTGGTGATCATGCTGGCTCTCGTGCTGATCGTCTCGCCGCTGCTGTCCGGCTACACCGAGCACGCCCGATGGCTCCCCGATCGGGCCGGGAGTCTGCTGTACCGTCCGGACGCCGACCCGACGCTCGGCACCGTCGTCCTGGTCGCCTGGATCGCCCTGACGGCATCGGCAGCGATCGCCACCTTTCTGCGACGTGACGCGTGAGAGACCCACCGCATGCGCGCTACGGTGTCGCGATGAGCCGACGGCGGCCCGCCATATTTGCCGAAGTGGCCATGCTGGCGCTCGGATTCCTGCTCTTCTCGCGCCTGCACGCGGTCGTCGGCACGAACCGATCCGCCGCTACCGGCAACGCGCGGCACCTGCAGTCGGTGGAGCGGACCCTGCACCTGAACGTCGAGCTGGCCGCGAACCGGTGGCTCGTCGAGCATCCGGTGCTGATCCCACCGGCGGTGTACTGCTACCGCCTCTACTACGCGGTGCTGTTCGGCGTGCTGATCTGGGTGTACGTCCGGCATCCCGAGGTCTACCGGCAGGTCCGCCGAACCCTGCTCGGGCTGGCGTTACTGGTCCTGCCGGTCTGGTGGGCGTGGCCGATGTCGCCGCCGCGGTTCGCTCTGCCCGGCATCGTCGACGTCATCGCCGAGCACGACCTCTTCGGCAGCACCGCCTCGCGGGACATCGGCGCCGGGCAGAACTTCACGGCCATGCCGAGCATGCACGTGGCCTGGTCGGCCTGGTGCGCCTACGCGGTGTGGGCCGCGCTGCGCGCCACACATCCCCGCCTGGCGTTACTGGCAGGGGGATTCCCGCTCGTCATGACGGCCGTCGTGCTCACCACCGGCAACCACTACGTGCTCGACGTCGCCGGCAGCGCCGCGCTGCTGGCGACCGCCATCGCCGTCGCGGCCCTCACCGGCCGGCTCGCCGCCCAGCGCCGCCTTCGAGCGGACAGCCCCTGAACGGCGGCAACGCGAAACGGCTGAGACCGGCACTTTCACGACCCGCGGCACCCAGTCCTGGCTTCGGGCGAGCAAGCCGTGAACAGTGGCAACGCGAATCGGCTGAGACCGGCTATTCCCCGACCGGCGGCGCTCTCGCCGGCTTCGCCTACCTGTGCGCCGGTGTCGTACGACCGCCCGCGTCGGCTCGCGTGGTAGCAGACTGCGGGAATGACCGTGTCCTTGCATCACATCGTCATCGACGCGCACGATCTGCCGGCATTGGCTCGGTTCTGGGCCGGGGTTCTGCAGTGGCGAGTCCTGTCCGAGCGGGAGCGCGAAGTCGTCATCGGGCCCGACGAGAACGCGCCGGTGGGGATCTGCTTCATGCCGGTGACCGATCGTAAGGTCGTCAAGAACCGGCTGCACCTCGACCTCAACCCCGGCGCCGACGACCGGCAGGCCGAGATCGACCGGATCCTCGCGCTCGGCGGGCGACGCGTCGACATCGGTCAGACCGGCACCGAGACCTGGACCGTGCTCGCCGACCCGGAGGGCAACGAGTTCTGCGTCCTGCGCCCGAAATCGACCCTGACCGCCTAAAGCTCCTAACACGACCTCTGAGTCGAGGATGATCAGGTGCCGCCCGATTAGCGGCATCGGTTATCTGCGCCCCGCGCCTTCTCCCGCAGGGCGTTCAATTCGTCGCGGTGGCCCATGTGGCCGCCGTCGAGGGGCTGTAGTACCGGGTAAAACCGCAGCCCCACGCGATCGCGTCGGTGAGCGGCGCGCCACCCCAGCGGGGCATGCCGGACACGAGCAACCGGGTGCCGATCTGATAGGCAGGAACACCCTCCTCGCCCGTCGTGCCCCCCGCGGCGGGCGAATCCATGTCCACCACGGCGGTGCCCGCGGCGCCGCCCTTGAACCAGGTGTGCACCTGGAAGGTGACCGATCGCAGGTCCAGGGGGTCGGGACGCGGGCTGCGCTCGGTTCGTGCCGGGCCGATGCGGGTCACGGTGCCGTCGAAGGCGAAGGCGTTCTCGGCGAGCGTCTCCGGTGAATACTCCTTGACGCACTGCGCCGCGCCGAAGGCGAGCGGATCGCCCGGCTTGACCCCGGCCGGCAGATCGGCCGCCGGCGTCGACGAGACCGGTGCCGACGAGACCGGTGCCGACGAGACCGGTGCCGACGAGACCGGTGCCGACGAGACCGGTGCCGACGAGACCGGTGCCGACGAGACCGGTGCGGACGAGACCGGTGCCGACGAGACCGGTGCGGACGAGGAGGTTGCCGGTGGCTGTGCCTGCGGGGTCGCGGCCGGCCGGTGGACGCCGTACACGCCCGCCGCGATGAGCAGCGTGGTCGTGGCCACCGCCACCGTCAGGGTGCGGCGCCTGCGGTGGACACGGCGCACCGCCGCGGCGGCCATGACCAGCTCGTCGGGGGCTTCGGCGGCGTCGGCGGCGAACAGCTCGCGCAGCTCTCGCTCGGTCGACTGGTTCATCGGGTCTCCCTCTCTGCGTCGACGGCCGCGGGCCCGCGCAGGCTCGCCAGGGCACGCGAGGCGGTGGCCCGCACCGAGCTCTCGCTGACCCCCATGGCCGCGGCGATCGCGGCGTCCTCCAGGTCGGCGTAGTACCGCAGGACCAGCACGGTGCGGGCGCGCGGGGCGAGGCTGCTCAACATCACCCGCATCTGGTCCCGGGCGGCGACCGCGTCGGCCGGGTCGGCCACCGTGGCGCCGGACTCCTGGCGCAGGTCGGCGGGCCGCTCCGTCGTCCAGCGGCGGCGACGCCAGCTCAGGTGGGCGTTCACCAGCATGCGGCGTACATAAGCCTCGGGGTTTGCCGCTGCGCGCACCCGCCTCCAGTGCCGGTAAACGTCGGCCAGGACGGTCTGGGCCAGGTCCTCCGCGACCTGCCGGTCGCCGCTCAGGACCAACGCCAGGCGCACCAGCGACCGGCCGTACCCCGCCACGAAATCCTCGAACGACACGCCCGCTCCCGTCAGTGCTCCTCACCAGAACGACGCATCGGCCGCCGCCCCGCGCTGCACTCCAGCCGTCGTTAGCTCAGGGTTTCAGCAAGCTGGGCTGATCAACTGGACCCGCTAGAAGATCGGGTCCGGAGCTTTGAGGGAGAATGCGACGGTGAGCATCCACGTTCGCCAGTTCCAGCCGGGTGCCGAGGCGGCGTTCGTCACCGGGCTGGAGTGGCTCTTCGAACCGCCGGGCAGTCGGCCGCCGGACTGGGATCGCGGGCGCGCCGCCGAACGGACCGCGCGGGTGCTCGCCGGCGGGAACGCCGCGCTGTTCGAAGCCCGCTCGGATCATGACCAACTGGTCGGGGTGGCCAGCGTTTATCTGGACATCCTCTCAGTACGCTTCGGTCGCCGGGCTTCGATCGAAGATCTTGCCGTGCATCCCGAGTGGCGTTCCCGGGGTGTCGGCGCGAGTCTGCTGGCCGCCGCCCGGGCCTGGGCGCACGACCACGGCGCTGACTACGTCTTCCTGGAGTCCGGCGTGGCCCGGACCGCGGCACACCGCTTCTACCTGCGTGCGGGAGCGACGCAAGCGGCTTCGGCGTTCCGGTGGACCATCGAACGCGGCCGATGACGGCGGGCCCTGCGTTCGTGCTGGTGCACAGCCTGTTGCTGGGGCCGCTGAGCTGGGCGCCGGTGGCTGCCAGGCTGACCGGCCTCGGCGTGACGACCGTGGTTCCGTCACTGGTCGACGTGACCGGCGCCGACGATCCGCCGTTCTGGCCACGTGTTGCCGACCGGGTCGGGGATGCCATCCGGCGCCTGCCGACGGATCGATCCGTCGTGGTGGTGGCGCACAGCAATGCCGGTCTGCTGGTTCCGGTCATCGTGGACGCGGCCGGGCGTACGGTCGCCGGGTGTCTGTTCGTCGATGCCAGCCTGCCCGCCCGTGACGGTTCGACGCCGGCTGCTTCGCCCGAGCGGTTCGCTCACTTGCGTACACAAGTCATTGAAGGTCGTTTGCCGGAATGGACGTCCTGGTGGGACGAGGCCGAGGTGGCCTCGTTGTTTCCCGATTCACTGACGAGAGCGGCGGTCTCGGCCGAGCAGCCCCGGGTGCCGTTGAGTTACTACGAACAGCGCATTCCGGTGCCTGCGGGATGGGACGACCGGTCGTGCGGATACCTGCTGTTCGGTGGGCCGTACGAGGCGATGGCGCGGGAGGCGCGGGACCGGGGTTGGCACGTCAGCCGGTGTCCTGGTGGCCATCTGCACCAGCTCGTCGACCCCGGATCGGTGACCGACCGCATCAGCGCCATGACCCGGGGATGGCTCTGATTCAGCGGCGTCGCACCAGCATCTGCAGGCCGGCCGCCCGGTTTCCGTTCATCGTCTCCACCTCGATGTGGCGTTCGCCGGCCAGTTCGAAGTCCGCGAAGAGGCTGCGCAGATATCCCGGCTCGTGATGCCGGCAGACCGCGCCGTCGGTCGTGGTGAAGACGCCGGCCTCGGAGTAACGCTTGTCCGGCTGCAGAACGAGGTCGCTGACGTAGACCAGGCCGCCGGGGGCCAGCAGGCGGTGGAGTTCGGCGACGAGCGCGCGCTGGGCGTCGTCGTCGGGGACGCAGGTCAGCACGGCGAACAGGAGGATGACGTCGAAGCTCGCCGCCGGCCGGTTCAAGACGGGCGGTGACTCGAGGACGGCGAAGTCGAGGTCGGGCCGGGCCTGGCGGCCGCGTGCGATCAGCGCCGGTGAGACGTCGACGCCCACGATGTCGGTGAAGCCCAGATCGCTGAGCTGCGCCATCAGCCGGCCGTAACCGCAGCCGTAGTCGAGGATGCGCGCGCTCCGGTCGACGCCGGCCAGCCAGGCGGGATCGAGCGGGTGGGTGAAGGTCTTCGTCGCGCCGGCCGTATCCCAGTAGGCGGCGCGCAGCAGCTGCCAGCCGCGCTCCAGCCAGGGCTCGTCGCGACGCCGGAGCACCTCCGCACAACGTTCGGCCGTGACCCGGGCAAGCTCGGCGTCGGCCGCGCTCATCCAGCCGTCGCGGCGCGATTCCTCCCACTCGTCCCAGTCCTCGATCTCGACCCGGCCGTCATCCACGTGCAGCACCGGGTCCAGCTCCAGATCGACGTAGCGCCAGCCGCCCTCGACCGGCTCCGGCGGAAGGCAGATGTCGATCTCCAGCCGCCGGTCGGCCGGATCGCCGACCCACCAGGCCGCCCACGGCCGGCCCGCCGCGAGCCAGATCACCACGGGAACCGGCAGGCTGCCGCTGTCATGCGGGGCATGCCACGGCGATCCCACCGGCCCCCACAGCCACGTTCCGTCCCGGTCCTCGGCGAGCAATCGGAGATCGAACGTGAAGACTCCACTGGGACGCTTCACTTTGAACAGACGTACGCTCGCGCTCTCCACGCAAGCACCCTAGGTCAGGCGGGCTCTCGATCCGTCCGCGACATTGACGAGCATCGCTAGCGTGCGTTAGGCGGGAGGTGTCGCTATGTCTGATCGGCTGAGCGTGAGGCAAGCCGACCTGGTCACGCACGCCGGCCACGTCGAGGCGATCGGCGACCAGATAGCGACCGCGGCCGGGGCGGGTCGTGCGGTGCGCGCCGACAACGGGGCGTACGGGCAGCTCTGCGTGATGGTCCCGCCGATGCTGAACCTCCTGCACGACATCCTGGTGGATGGTCTGGAGGAGTGTGCCGAAGCGCTGCGCGACACCGGTGCCAAGCTGCGCACCACGGCCGGCGAGTACGACGCCTCCGACACATTCAGCGCGGATTCGTTCAGGAACACCTCATGACCGACAACCCGCTGGTCGCCGGGCCCGTCGCGCAGCCGAAATCGGCCTGGGCCGGGGTCTGGCTGGCCGAGGACATCGAACTCATCGCCCAGGGTGTGCAGAACAAGAGCTGGGTGGAAGGCACGCTTGGGGCAGTCGGCGCCGGCCTCGACGCGCTGGCTCTGGTGTCCGATCCGGTCGGCGCGCTCTTGCAGTACGGCATCGCGTGGCTCATCGAACACGTGAAACCGCTGTCCGAAGCTCTGGACTGGCTGGCCGGCGACCCGGGCGCGATCGCCGGCCACGCGCAGACGTGGCGCAACGTGGCCGAGAAGGTCCAGGTCGAGTCGGACGAGTTGGTCCGGGCGGTGCGGTTCGACCTGACCGAGTGGCAGGGCGCGGCGTCCGATGCGTACCGGGCATGGGCCGAACAGCGCGACCAATCGCTGCAGGCACTGGCGAAGGCATCCGACACGATGGCGTTGATCACCGAGGGCGCCGGTTTGTTGATCGCCACCGTGCGACTGATGGTGCGGGACGCGGTCGCGACGGTTGTCTCGCGACTGATCGTGTACGCGGGAGAGCTGATCGCCTCGCTGGGCACGGCGACGCCGTTGGTGGTCGAGCAGGTGTCCACGTTGTGCGCCTCGTGGGCCGCCAAGATCGCCCACTGGTTGAAGGACCTGATCTCCAGCCTGCGCAACCTCGGCTCGGCGATGCGCAAGCTCAGCGAGATCATCCAGGACCTGATCGCCAAACTGCGCGGGTCGCGCGGGCTGGAGAAGGGTCTCTTCCGCGAGGGCGACGGCATCGCCCGCAACGGCAAGAAGATCCTGATGGGCCGCGACAATGTGCTGGCGCTGGCAAAGAGATACGGGATCGACATGGAGGGCGTGAACCTCACCATCGACAAACTCCGGCGCGGCGGCGGGCCGGGCAAGGAGTTCTACGGCGTGACGATGCCGGACGGCGAGATCAAGCTGGCTCGGGATGCCTTCATGGACGAGGAGCAGCTGGCCCGTACGCTGGCGCACGAGCGGTTCCACCTCGACGAACTCCGTAACGGCCTGCCGTTCCCCTGGACCGAGGAGGCCCGCAAGGCCTACGAGGCGAGGGCGTACGCCTATGAGGAACGCTGGTGGCAGGAACACAGGCACCTGCTCGAGGGGGAATGATAGCGCGATGCCGGAGATGACGGAGGCGGAACGTCGCTGGGAGTCGTGGTATCAGGCCTTCCTCAAGGTGCTCGAGACCTTTCCCCAGCCGGCCGACGTGCCCTGCCCCGAGGCGGACGACGGTCGCATCCACCTCACCTACTACGGCTACCCCGGCAGCCGTACGGGGTCGGTCACCGTGTGGTGCGACCGGTGCCATCACGGCATCTGGCTGGGCCGGGTCGGCATTCCGGCGGGTGCTCAGGTGCATCCGTTCGACAGCAGTCCCGACGGAATGCCGGAGATCGAGCTGATCCCGGAGGCGTAGCACACGCCGGACGACGACTCCGTCAGGCGGCGTCCTGGCTCATGCGGCGTTCGTTGATCTCCCAGGTCATCACGTAGAGGCGGATCATCTGGGCCAGGCTCTCCTCGGTGTTGAAGGTGAGCACGATGTGCTGGCCCGGGTCGCCGTGCGGGGCCTCGCGGACGGTCAGGATGGTGCCGCTCATCTCGGCCTCGCCCGAGTCGCCCAGCTGGACGGTGGCGCGCAGGTGGTCGCCGGGGGTCAGCTTCACCGGCTCGTCGATCCAGCAGCGCAGGCCGCCCTCGCTGATGTCCAGCAGCGCGCCGTCGAGCCGGCGGTCGTCCTCGGTTGTCATGCGGACGGCGGCGCCGCCGCCGCCTCGGACGAACTCGCGGCGGTTGCTCTGGCGCGGGGCCTCGGTCGGGGCCAGGGTCCAGCGGAACGGGGCCTCGTCGGAGATGGCGACCAGACGGGTGGGGAGCACGATGCGGGTACGCGGCGGGGCCCAGAAGACGTCGAACTGGTGGCCGGGCACGAGCACCGCGGGGTTGGCCGTCTCGAGCGGGGCGGCGACCGTGAACGTGTCGCCGTCGATCGACTCCAGGCGGGACCGGAAGTTCACTCCCTCGCCGAGGACGAGGAACATCGACGTGCCGAGGGCGGGCAGCTCGGTGGTGGCGGGGGCCGCGACGATCATGGGTAAGACACCTCGCGAATGAGGGGATCCGGTCGAGTGCTTTATTCGGCCGGTGGCGCCGCCACGTGAGCGTTGTGGTCCCGATCGGTGGTGATCCGGGTCGCAACGGAACGGAAAACGGGACGCGAGGCGTCAGGAGGCGAACAGCGCCCGGTCCAGCAGCGGGACCAGCGCCAGCGAGTAGGCCGGCGTCAGGTGGTGGTTGTCCTTGTAGACCAGGGTGTTGCCGACCACGATCGGGCACCTGTTGTCCGCGCAGAACCACGGCGTCGGGTCGACCACCCGGATGCCGTTCCTGACCGCGCCGTCGGCGATCATCGCGCGCCGCCGGGGCTCCATCACCGCGCGGTCCAGCGGGCGGCGGCACTTCTGGAGCTGCCGCGCGTTCGTCGCCGCGCATTCCGGCGCGACGCCCAGGGGGTACGGGATGTCCTGGATCAGCACCCGGCGGGGCACCGGCTTCAGGCGGGTCCAGGTCTTCTGCCAGGCGTCGATCCAGGCCTGGTTGTCCTGCTGGCCGGCCCGCTCGACGAGCTGGTTGTGCGCGTCGTACATGCCGCCGTTGTCGGTGTCGTTGGACGACATCACGACCATGTCCGGCTTCGCCGCGGCGATCCGGGCGAGGACCTGCTCGCGGAACTGGACGCAGCCGGTGTCCGGCTTGTTCAGGACGGTGTTGAAGGTCAGCACCGACGGCACCTGGCAGGCCACCTTGGTGAGCGCGACCAGCTTCCAGCCGTGGTTGCGCGCGACCTCGTCGATCGCCGGGAACCAGGCGGCGGCGTGCGAGTCGCCGATCAGGAACATGGTGCGGGTTCCGGTCGGATCGCCGTACACACAAGGGTTGTCGGTCTTGTCGACCCAGTAGCTGAGCGTGCAGCCGTCGGCGTACGTCCGCGGGTTGATCTTGCGGGCGTCGGTGAGAGCCGGGGTGAGGTTGGCCGGCAGCCGGGAGCCGTGCGACGAGGCGCTGATCAGCTCGGTGAGGCGAGCCTGCGGGTCGGCCGCCGCCTGGATCTCCGCCGCGGTGTCGACGGTGGCCGGGCCGGTCGGGATCGGCGGGGTGAACTGGCCGGCGATCAGCGCGAGCGCGGCCGTCGAGGCCGAGAGGATCAGGCCGAGCGCCAGGCCGCGGCGGGCCCGCGCGCGCAGCCACGGCCGCATCCGGACCGGGTTCTCGACCAGGTGGTACGTGAGGAACGCGAGGCCGAGCGCGCCCGCCGCGAACACCAGGTTCGCCTTGATGCTCGGGTCGCGCAGGAGCACCGCCGGCCAGATCATCAGGACCGGCCAGTGCCACAGGTACCAGCCGTAGGACAGCTTGCCGACGAACCGGAACGGCGCGGTGCCGATCAGCCGGCCGGCGCCCCAGCCCTCGGCGGAGACGCCGCCGGCGATCACCGCGGCGGTGCCGAGCACCGGGAGCAGGGCGACGTATCCGGGGAAGGCGGTCGACTCGTCGAAGCGCACGGCGGCGACCAGGACGGCGGCGAGGCCACCCCAGGTGAGCACGGCGGCAAGAGCCTGCGGAGTACGGCGCAGCCGGCCGGCCGCCACCGCGACCAGCGCGCCGATGCCGAGCTCCCACGCCCGGGTGTGCGAGCCGAAATAGGCCCACGGCGCGGCATTCGCCGTCTGCTGCACGCTGACCAGCAGCGACGCCGCGACGACGACGCTCAGCGCGATCGCGGCCCGGCGGCGGGCCCGGCGCCCGGCCCAGACGGCGAGCAGCAGCAACGGCCAGACCAGGTAGAACTGCTCCTCGACGGCGAGCGACCACAGATGCTGCAGCGGCGAGGGCGCGGCGGTGGCGTTGAGGTAGTCGGTCCCCTCGAACGCCAGCCGCCAGTTGATCCCGTAGAACGTGCTGAACAGCGCGTCCAGCGTGATCGACTTGAACCGGGTGACCGGCACGAACAGCCAGGCAGCGGCGATCGTGGCGACCACGACGACGGTGGAGACCGGCAGCAGGCGGATCGCCCGGCGGGCGTAGAAGCCGGGCAGCGAGATCGTCCCGTTCCGGGACAACTCCTTCACCAGCAGCGTGGTGATGAGGAAGCCGGAGATGACGAAGAAGACGTCCACCCCGACGTACCCGCCGGCGAACGTGCTGAGGCCGGCGTGGCTGAGCACGACGAGCGTCACAGCGATGGCGCGCAGGCCCTCGATGTCCGGCCGGAAGCCGAGGTGCGCTCCCCCGGCGCCGGCCGGTGGGGCGGCCGGGGCTTCCCGGGCTTCGATGGTGGTGGACACCATGGGGTGGCAACTCCAAGTCACGATTCACAGTCGCCGCACAAGATATACATGGGCCGGCCACAGGTCGACCCCGCCCGCCTGCCACGGTCTCGACTCCGACTGACGGCCCCCGCCGACCACCCGGACGGCCCATAGACGCGGTGATCACAGCGGATGAGCATCGGAGGCCGCCGGGCGCGGGCCCGGCCACGGGGGAGGCAAATTCAGTGCGGCGACGGCAGGCGCCCGGCCGGTCTCGGCCGCCGGCGGCAAGCTGGTCACCGCGACCAACGACGGCATCGGCCTCTACGACGTCAGCGGCGCCACGCCGGCCCTGCTCACCTCGGCCGCGCCGTGCACCTCGCCCGGCACCCTGGCGTTCGACGCGGGCCGCATCCTCGCCGCCTGCCAGTCGCCGAACGCAGGCGTCGCGCTCTCCCCGGTCGACCTGAGCGTGACCGGCACGTTCGGCTCGAACAGCCAGCCGCCGGTCGGGATCGCGGGCAGCGCCGACGGCTCGACCGTGGCTGTGGCCACCACCACGAACTACGCGCCGACCGTCTGGGTCGACGCGGCCGACGGCTCCGCGTTGCGCAACTACCCGCTGGCGGCCGGCGAGACGATCGACTACCGGGGCGTGGCGCTGAGCGCCGACGGCGCCACCGCGTACGCCGTCTCTCATCTCTCGCACGCCTACAAGCTGCACGTCTTCACCAGTGAGGCACAGACCCCGGCGCTGACGCTGACCGGCCCGGCGACCGCTGCGCCCGGCAAGCCGGTCACGCTGACCGGCACGTTCGGCGGCGGCGCCGGCAAGCAGCTCGCGGTCACCCGCACCGACGTCACCGGCACGCACGACCTCGCGGCGGTCACCACCGGCGCCGGCGGCGCGTTCACCGTCACCGATCAGCCGACCGGCGGCGACAACGTCTACGCGGTGTCCTTCGCCGGCGACGGCACGTGGGGCCCGGCCCGGGCGAACGCCACCGTCACGGTCGACCGCCGGAACAGCGGGGTGTGGGTGGAGACCGACCGGCCGCACTACGCCTACGGCGCCACCGCGAAGGTGACGATCTGGGTCGGCCACACCTCCGGCACGGTGTGCCTGGCCAGCAACCTCGGCCAGTCCATCTGCACCGAGACCGACCAGAGCGGCGTCGCGCACCTGACCTACGACCTGGTGCAGAACACCACCCTGACCGCGTCGTTCGCCGGCAACGCCACCTACGCGCCGGCCTCGATGACGATCAAGGTCCGCACGTCCGCGCAGGTCCAGGAGCGGATGACCGGTCACGGGCGGCTCGAGGTGGTCGTCCAGCCGTACCGGCCCGGCGCGAAGGTGCGCTTCACCGAGCAGGCCCTGGTCCACGGCGCGTGGCGCACGGTCGGCACGCGCACCGTCAAGCTCGACGGCAACAGCCGGGCCACCGGCACCCCGATCGGCCCGATCGTCAAGAAGCGGCCCTACCGGATGCGTGCGTCGTTCATCGCCGACGCCACGAACGCGGCCGCCGACGGCGCCTGGAAGACCTTCAAGATCACCCGCTGAGCGTTCGGCATCGGCCCGGCCCGCGACCTACGCGGGCCGGGCCGATCGCTTTCCCCCGGATTGTGTACGCCGATGGCGGGCCCCGTGGGCCGGTAGGGCGACGCTACGATGCCTGTCACTACGTCGACTCGGGGGACATCGATGACGGTGCAAGTCAGTTCTGACCATCTGCGGGTCGCCGCCCGCAAGCTGCGCGAGGAGACCGCCGAGCAGCTGCGCAAGGCCGCGGCGCAGCTCGAGGTGCCCGAGAAGTCGTACGGGGTCGAGGCCGCCTTCGACACCTATACGACCGCCGCCGCCTACCGCGAGTACGCGACCGCGATGGAGGAAGAGTTCCGCATGATCGAGGAGGCGTGCCGGCAGCTGGCCGACGCGCTCGAGCAGACCGCCGCCGACTATGACCGCGCCGATCAGCAGTCGTCGGTGCGGGTCGAGTCGGCGCAGCGGGTCGGCGGTGTGAAGTGAACGAGGAGAACATCGGCAAGCTCAAGCACGAGCAGGGCAACATCCGCGACGCGACCGGCGTGTGGGGCACCGACGAGCTGGCCAACGGCTGCGCGGCGGCGGCGTCGATCCCCGGTTTCGGCGGCGACTCGGGCACCGTCTACGACATCGCCGCGAACATCGCCAAGACGCACGAGATCGCCGGCAAGGCGTGGGAGAGCATGCGCGCCGTCCGCTACAGCAGCGGCGGCATCGGCGACAGCTGGGTCGGCGACGCCCACGTCGCCGCGCAGCAGGCGGCGGATGCCCTGATGGCCGACATCGACAGCCTCGTCGACGCGATGCGCAACCTGCCCGACCGCGTCCGGCAGTACGCCTTGACGCTGGAGCAGCAGACCCCCGCCGACAACCACGCCGTCGACGAGCTGATCGACGTCGCCGACCAGGCCTCGAAGATGACCGCGCTGGGGTTCCTGCCCGACCTGTCGGACTACGACGGCGAGAAGATGGAGATGCTGCACTTCCGCGGCGCCCAGGCCGCCGACGCGCGGGTCACCACGCACGAGGACGTGCGCGACACCGGGCGCGACCTCTCCTCGACGCTGCGCGATGCGGCCGGCCAGGCCCGCGGGCGGCGCCTGAAGGGTTCGCCGATGAGCGCGCTCGACGAGATCGTCCTGGCCGAGGCCGGCAACAACCTGCTCTTCCAGGGCAACGGCATCCTCACCCTCTCCCAGGAGGACCGGGCGGCCGCGGCGATGAACGCGATGAACGACGCCGACCGGCAGAAGATGATGGAGCTGCTGGGCTCGTCACAGTCGCCGGAGCAGCGCGCCTACCTGATGAAGATGCTGGCGGCCGGTTACTCGATCGACGACGTGTCCACGTTCAACGGCCTGATCGCCGCGCACGGCAACGACCCGCAGTGGCTGGCCGAGCACCTGACCCCGTTCACGATGGACGCCGACGCGCATCCCGGCATGGACGGCAAGGTGTGGAACACGTTCGACGGGGCGCAGTGGACCCAGGGCCAGTACCCGACCTGCGTGGCCTCGTCGACGGTGGCCGCGCGGGCCGCGGTCGACCCGCTCTACGCGCTGCAGCTGACCACCGGCGGGCATCCGGGCGACCCGGCCTTCGACAACCCCCAGGCCTTCGCCGACCGGCTGCGTGACCAGCAGTCCCAGGTCTACGACGACGGGCGTGGCTTCCTGCAGAAGTTGCCGGTCATCGGCTCCGACGGCATGACCAACGACGAGTCGGCCTCGATCGCCAACGAACAGATCGCCCCGCACACCGGCTCGACGTACGAGAATGTCGACATGAAGGGCTCGGACGGCCGCTACGACAAGCTGCCGCAGATCGAGCAGGCGGTCGACGAGGGCTACCCGGTGCCGATCTCCACCACCGGCGACGCGGGCGGCCACCAGATGATGATCGTCGGGCACCAGGGCGACCAGCTGCAGATCTACAACCCGTGGGGTTACACCTACTGGGTCAGCGAGGACGCCTTCACCAGCGGCGACATCAGCAACGGCGAAAATGGCCTGCCCGGCGAGCCGGTTTCGGTGCGACTGCCCCAGGGAGCGAAGTGATGCGTATCCGTACCGACCTCGAAGCCGTCCGCGACGACGTGGCCGCGCTGCTGGCCGCGGGCCAGTTCGCCGACGCGCTGGTGCCGGCCGCCCTGCAGGCCGACCAGCGCGGCGTCGACCCGCGGTCGCTCACCTTCCTCGCCGAGATCGTGCGCCGCGGCGGCGTCGCCTACGCGGCGCAGCTGCCCGAGCCGCTGCCCACCCCCGAGCAGACCGCGCTCGTGCAGCCCTGGCTTCAGCTCGAGGCCGACAGCGAGCGGCTCGCCCGCTGGCTCGACGGGGTCGCCGCGCTGATCGAGGCGCGTCAGCTCAGCGGACGGTGACCTGCCAGGTCACGGTGCGCCGCTGGTCCTGCGTCGCCGGGTTGTCGCAGCTCTGGAAGCAGTAGGACAACGCGACCGAGGTGGCGCCGGCCTTCGGCGCCTCGTAGGTGAAGAACGTCGTGCCCTGGCCGCCGCCGAGCAGCGGGTCGCGCACCCGCTCGACCAGCGCGTCGGGCCGGGTGCGCCGCCCCTGCGCGCTGAGCAGGCCGCCGGCGTCGGCCTGCGCGGTCCACGCGTCGCCCACCGAGCCGCCGCGGTCGGGCACCGCCAGCGAGAACCGGCCACCCTTGTCGACGGTGACGCTCAGCTCCGACTCGCTGTAGACCGTGCCGTACACCTGGTGCCGGTAAAGGGAAACACCGCCCCAGCCGGCCCCCGCCAGCACGATCACGATCACGATGACCCACAGAACGATGCGCGCGAATCTACTCACGGCTCGGCACGATATCCGTTCCGTCCCGGTCGCGCCGCCCGCCCGGGTCCGGACCGATGCATTGCCGGGCGAAGCCGGTCACCAGGCGCTGCCAGAACAGCGGCCGGCGCAGCATGGCGTGCATGTCGCCGGCCACCGGGACGAACGTCGCCCCGATCCGGGCGGCGTAGGCCGCCGAGGCCGCCGGGTCGGTCACCCGGTCGCGGTCGCCGTGCGCAATCAGCACCGGCGCCCGCCCGTGCACGAGCGGGTCGTCGCGCTCCAGCCACGGCGCCAGCGCGCAGATCCCGGCCACCCCCGGCTCGGCGGCGAAGCGCAACGCCGCGCGGCCGCCCAGCGAGTGCCCGACCAGCACGATCGCCGCGCCGGGATGCCGGCGGCGGGCCTCGTCCAGGGCCCAGCGGACGTCCGGCAGCGGGTCCTCGGCCGGCCCGTTCCATCCACGCACCCGGTAGCGCAACAGCCAGACCGCCACGGCGTCGCCTCGGGTGGCCCGGGCGACACCGCGGGCGAACGGGAGCATCCGCGCCCAGGCGAGGCCGCGCCGGGCCCGGGCGGTGCTGGTCACCTGGCCGCCGTGCAGCACCAGGACCACCGCACGGGCGCTCCGGCGCCGGCCGAACTCGGAGATCGTGGCTTGCGAAGACGTCACCATCAAGATTCGTAGCCGAGCCCGGCCCGGATTGCCAGCACATCGCCACCGATCCGGCCGGCGGACGGCTCCGAATCACTCCCGAAGATCACATGACCTTGGGGAGCGCGGACGATGAGATCAACTGCCGTCATCGAGCGCCGGATGATCGCCACTGAGCTGTCCGGGATCGCGGCCGGGATCGCCGGGCGCTGCCGGTCCGGATCCGGGCCTGGGACGGGAGTGAGAGCGGCCCGGAGGGCGGACCCGTTCTCGTGATCCGGGACCGGGTCGCGCTGCGCCGGCTGCTGTGGAGCCCGAACGAACTTGGGCTGGCCCAGGCGTACATCAGTGGGGAGATCGACGTCGAGGGTGACATCGCGGCCGGGCTCCGGCAGGTCTGGCGGCACGCCCGGCGCCGGCAACTATCCGGTCTTCGCGGCCACTCTGCACCGGCTGCTCGCGCCCGAGGGCCGGCTGCTCGTCCAGCAGATGTCGCGGGGCGCCCTGGTCGGTGAGCCGACCGCCCGGGTTTGGCGGCTCTACCTGGCCGGCGGCGGGCTGACCTTCGAGGAGGGCCGGATGGGCGTCGACCAGATCCTCGCCGTGCGACGCACCGAGGGCGGCACGAGCGGGATGCCGGCGGTCCGCTGCTGAAACCGGCTCGACAGTTTGCCGACATTGACTGGCGAGGATTCCGGCCATGTTCAACAGAGCAGCAGTCCTCACCACCGTGGCCGGTCTGAGCTTCCTCGCAGGCTGCGGCGACCACCAGGACGCCTCGCCCGGCGTCGCCAGCATCGCCAGGCCCTCAGCGGCCGCGCCCTCGGCGGCCGCGGCGCCGTCGGAACGGCCGCTCATCCGGCTGGATGCCTCCGAGGAGGAGAAGACGCGGCTGCAGGATGTCTACATCGACTGCCTGTGGGCGAACGGCTTTCCCAAGCAGGGCGCGCTCAAGGGCCGCAACGGCGGCTATCCCGGCGATCTCGAGGACTTCGACCTCGCTCCGGCGGTGCTCGACAAGATCAAGACGGCGTGCGGGCCCAAGGAGCCCGAGCTGCCGCTGCAGCGGGCGAAACGGCTCGATCCGAAGTACGCCGATCACCTCGAAGCCAACGTCAAGTGCCTCAACGAGCACGGACTCAAGGCGGTCATCGAGAACGACGGGCCGGCGCTGGTGAACGGTCTGCCCAGCCAGAG
The DNA here is from genome assembly GCF_040638295.1 of Actinoplanes sp. NPDC026619. Taxonomy (NCBI): domain Bacteria; kingdom Bacillati; phylum Actinomycetota; class Actinomycetes; order Micromonosporales; family Micromonosporaceae; genus Actinoplanes; species Actinoplanes sp. NPDC026619. The sequence goes on along the minus strand of NZ_JBEZYA010000016.1, from coordinate 176,402 downwards.
CGACGGGCACTGGCTGGACGACTGCGAGCAGCAGGCGTTCGCCGGCTACTACTCGACGCTCAACTGAGGGCCTCGGTCGGCATCAGCCGGGCGGCGCGCATCGCCGGGTAGGCGCCGGCGACCGCGCCGGTCAGCAGCGCCCCGGCCAGGCCGGCCAGCGCCGCGTCGACCGGGATCACCAACGGCCAGGCCCGCCACCAGGCGTACGCGGTGGTCGCGGCGACGCCGAGCAGGGTCCCGGCGATGCCGCCCATCGCGGACAGGGCGACCGACTCGGTGATGAACTGGGCCCGGATCTGGCCGCGGTGGGCGCCCAGCGCGCGGCGCAGCCCGATCTCGGATCGCCGCTCCAGGACCGCGATCACCATCGTGTTGGCCACCCCGATGCCGCCGACCAGCAGGGCCATCGCGGCCAGGGCGAGGAACAGCGCGGAAAAGCTGGTCTGGGTGGCCCGCTTCGCGGCCAGCGCGTCGGACGGGCGGGTGACCTGCACGTTCGACGGCTTCTGCGGATCGATAGTCGCCGGCAGCACCGCGCTGACCGCCTCGATCTGGTCCTCCCGCGCCTGCAGGTAGATCACCGTGGGATGGCCGTCGAAGCGCACCAGCCGGCGGGCGGCGTCCCAGCCGATCAGCGCGGCCCGGTCGAGGTCGGGCGAGAGCGGCACGCTGTCCAGGATGCCGATCACCGTGAACCACTGGTCGCCGATCCGGACCTGCGGCCCGGCGCCACCGACCGGCAGACCGGCGAGGCCGAGCCGGGCCGCGGCCACCGAACCGAGCACCACCATCGGCAGGGTCTCGCTGGTGGCGTCGAGGAACCGGCCGGTCCGCACCCGGCCGTTGACCGTCGTGAGCAGGTTCGCCTTTCCGGCCAGGACGGTCAGGCCGAGCCCGTCGGCCGGATCGGTCCGGTCGTTGCGGCGGATCACGCTGTGCGTGTTGGCCACGGCGCTGGCGGTCAGCACCGGCCCGATCCGGGCCACCATGGCCGGCGCGTCCTCCGGCAGCGTCACCGGCGGATTACGGTCCGGGACCGGTATCGCCTGCAGCGTGTTGGTGCCCAGCGCGGACAGGGTCCGCAGCAGGTCGGCCTGGCTGGAGGCGGGAATCCCGGTCACCACGAGCATGGTGGCGATGCCGATCGAGATGCCGAGCGCCGACAGCGCGGCGCGCAGCTTCCGCGTGCGGATGCCGACCAGTCCGACATCGAGCAGGTCGCGCGGGCCGAGCCGGCTCACCACGAACCGCCCGCGGGCTGCGCGGAGCCGGCCACCTGCTGCGCGGAGCCGGCCACCCGCTGCGCAGAGCCGGCCACCCGCTGCACAGAGCCGGCCACCCGCTGCACAGAGCCGGCCACCCGCTGCACAGAGCCGGCCACCCGCTGCACAGAGCCGGCCACCCGCTGCACAGAGCCGGACGCGTCCGCGGGCCGCCCGGCGCCGCCCGCGCTCGCGGGTCGCAGGTCGCCGGTCAGGCGGCCGTCGCGCATGTGCAGCTGCCGCGGGGCGCGGGCCGCGATGTCGCGGTCGTGGGTGATGATCGCGATGGTGGTTCCCTCCGCATTCAGCTGGGTCAGCAAGTCGAGGACGGCCTGGCCGTTGGCGGTGTCCAGGGCGCCGGTCGGCTCGTCCGCCAGCACCACGGCCGGGCCGTTCACCAGGGCGCGGGCGATGGCCACCCGCTGCCGTTCGCCGCCGGAGAGCTCGTGCGGGCGGTGGGTGATGCGGTGGCCGAGCCCGACCCGGTCGAGGGCCTGTTCGGCGAGCCGGCGGCGGTGGCGGCGCGGCACCCCGGCGTAGAGCAGGCCGGTGCTGACGTTCTCGGCCGCGCTCAGCCCGGCGGTGAGGTGGAACTGCTGGAAGACGAAGCCGAGCCACCGGCCGCGCAGGTCGGACAGCCTCCGGTCGGACAACCGGGTGACGTCCTGGCCGAGGATCTCGACCGTGCCCGAGGTGGGCCGGTCGAGAGTGCCCATGATGTTGAGCAGGGTCGACTTGCCGGAGCCGGACGGGCCGACGATGGCCAGCATCTCGCCCTGTTCGATGTCGAGGGACACGTCGTCGAGCGCGGTGACCGGCCCGGCGTACCGCATGGTGGCGTGGCGGACCGCCAGCACGACGCTCATCCGGTCGTCACCACGGTCAGGCCGTCGGTGACACCGGCGCCGCTGACCTCGACCCGGCTCTTGACGAAGATCCCGGTCTTGACCGCAATCAGGGCACCGGCCGGGGTCTGCAGCGCGTAGCCGCCCTCGCGCAGGGCAAGCAGCGCGCCGGTCGGCACGGTCAGGACCTGTTTGTGCGTCTGGGCCGCGAAGGAGACCTGCAGGTCGGCCGAGTCGATGCTCTTCAGCTTCGCCGGCTGGTCGAGAGTGAGCGTCAGGGCCAGTTTCGGGGTGTCGCCGCCCTCCGGGGTCTGCAGCGCCGTGCTCACCGCGGTCACCCTGGCCGGGGTGGTGCTCCCGTCGGACAGGGCGACGGTGGCGCGGTCGCCGTTGTCGATCGCGGCGGCCTCGCTCTGGTCGGCCTGCACCGTGAGCACCTTGCTGGTCGACGTGGTGGACAGCAGTTCGCCGGTGGCCGGGTCGCCGACCTGGGCGGTCAGCGCGCTGATCCGGACGGCCGCGGCCCGGACCAGCACGGCGCCCGCCGGCAACGGGCCGGCCGGGAGGCCCAGATCCTCCTGCCAGGCGGCGATCGCCGCGAGCAGGGCCGCGGTCAGGGTGGCCTCCCCGTCGCGGATCTTCTGCGAGCCGACGGAGTAGCCGAGGGCGCGCAGGTTGTCGGACACCATCCGGACGTCCCGGCCCGTCGTGCCCGGTGTCGCCAGGTCGCGGTAGAGCGGGATCGTGCCGTAGAACAACGGCACGGCGGCGTCGTTCACGGCGTACACCCGTTGTCCGCGTTTGATCTTTGTGCCGGCGGCCGGCAACCAGGTGACCACGCCGGTGCGGGTGCCGGTGACGGTGCGGGCCGGCCCGTAGCCGAGGGTGCCGGGCAACATCCGTACCGTCGAGATGTCGGCTTTAATGATCTTGACGGTTGCCACCGGCGGGGAGGTGGCAGCGGCGGGGGCTGCGGCTCGGCCGGGCCATCGGGTCAGTCCGACGGCCGCGGCCAGGACGATCAGGGCCGCCGCGACGCAGATGATGGTTCGGCGCATGCCGGGAAGGCTGCCGGGAGATTGTCGGCGAACTGTCGAGGACACTTGCCGGCAAGTGCTGGTGGCGACCTATAGTCCGGCTGGTGTGCGCCCACATCCTCGTCGCGGAGGACAACCATCGGCAGGCCGAGATCGTCGGGGAGTATCTGCGTGCCGAAGGCCATCGCCTGCTCGTCGTGCACGACGGGCAGCAGGCGCTCGCTGAGGCCCGCCGTCGGCGGCCGGATCTGATCATCCTGGACGTGCTGATGCCCGGTCTCGACGGCTTGAACGTGTGCCGGATCCTGCGCCGGGAGTCGTCCGTCCTGATCCTGATGCTCACCGCCCGCGCCGGCGAGGAGGACCTGCTGCTGGGGCTGGATCTGGGCGCCGACGACTACCTGACCAAGCCGTACAGCCCGCGGGAGCTGGTGGCCCGGGTGCGGACGCTGCTGCGGCGGGTGGACCGGGTCCGCGGCGACGACACCGTCCTGCACGTCGGTGACCTGACCGTCGACCTGGGCCGGCGGACCGTCACCGTCGGGGACCGGCGGATCGCCTGCACGCCGGCCGAGTTCGCGATCCTGGCGGTGCTGGCCGGGCAGCCCGATCGGGTCTTCTCCCGCAAACAGCTGGATCCGGACGCCGCCGACCGGGCGGTCGACACCCACGTGCTGAACCTGCGGCGCAAGATCGAGACCGATCCCCGGCGGCCGGTGCGGCTGCAGTCGGTGTACGGACTCGGGTACCGGCTCACCGATGCGCGTTCCTGACCTGCCGTTCCACCGCAGCCTGATCATGCGGCTGCTGGCCACGTCGGTGCTGGTCGCGATCACCGCGATCACCGCCGCCACCTGGCTGACCGTGCACACCACGACGCAGGCGATCCAGCAGCAGCAGGGACGGTCGATCACCGACGACACCCTGGTCTACGACACGCTGACCGGGTTCGCGGCCACCCACCCCCGATGGGACGGCGTCGCACCCACCGTCGCCGATCTCAGCCGGCGCACCGGACACCGGATCACCCTGCTCACCCGGGACCGCCAGGTCATCGCCGACTCGGCGCCGGCCGGACCGTCCCTGGCCGCCGCCCGGCCCTCGGCGACCGTCGACGCGCTGCGGGTCAACGGGGCGATCGATCCCCGCGCCGTCGGGCCGTACCGGCTAACTTCCGCGGAGCGCCGGGAACTCGACGGCTACGCGCAGCAGGCGATGGCCTGCATGAAGGGGAACCTCAACATCCGGCTGGTGCACCTGCCCAACGGCCGGCCGGTGGTGACCCCGCTGCCGGTCGAGACCGGTGTCTGCGCCGCCAAGGAACTCCTCGCCCCGACCCCGACGGAGGCGAAGGCGCTCACCGCGCTGACCGGGATGATGGACGGCTGCACCGGGGTGAAGACCGCGTCGTACCTCAGCATCGGGCCGTTGTTCGACGTGACGCCGCTCGACCGGCCACTCCCCCGCGTCGTCACCTCGGCGGACATCCAGAAATGCCTGGCCTCGGCACGGCAGGCGCAGCTCACGCCGTACGTGGCGCCGGCCGTTCTGCTCTTCATCACCGACGCCGGCAGCGGCACCACGCAGCCGTCGATCAGTCTCACCCGCGGCAACCTGCTCCGCATCGCCGCCGGGACCGCGCTCGTGCTGGTGATCGCGGTCGCGGTCACCGTGCTGGTCGGCACCCGGCTGGTCCGCCCGCTGCGCCGGCTCACCGAGTCGGTCCGGCGGCCGGTCGAACTGCAGAGCCGGGTCCCGGTCGGCAGCCGCGACGAGATCGGTTACCTGGCGATGGCCCTGAACGACCTGTTCGACCGGCGTGAGACCCTCCAGGCCCAGCGTCAGGCGCTGGTCAGCGATCTGGCCCACGAATTGCGTACGCCACTGACCAACATCCGCGGCCGGCTCGAGGCCGCCCAGGACGGGATCACCCCGACCGGCCCGCGGCTGCTGGAGGTGCTGCTCGACGAGACCGCCGTGCTGCAGCGCATCGTGGACGACCTGCGCGATCTCGCGGCCGCGGACACCGGGACCCTCCAGATCTACCCCGAGTTCGTCTTCGTGAACGACGCCCTGACCCAGGTCGTCGAGGCGCACCGCGGGACCGTGCGGCTGGCCACCGACTTCACCGTCGATCTGGAACTGTCGGTCGATCCGGTCCGGCTGCGCCAGATCGTCGGCAACCTGCTCTCCAATGCGATCCGGCACTCCGACCCGGGCGGCAAGGTAATCGTCCGCACCTGTGTGACCGGCGACGACCTCGTCATCGAGGTCACCGACACCGGCGAGGGCATCGCCGAGGCCGACCTGGCGAAGGTCTTCGACCGTTTCTGGCGCACCGACGCCTCCCGCAGCCGGGCCACCGGCGGCAGCGGGCTCGGCCTGGCCATCGCCCGGAAGCTGGCCGAGGCCCACGACGGCCGGGTCACCGCGACCAGCCGGGTCGGCGTGGGCAGCACCTTCACGGTCACGCTGCCACTGTCGCGGGCCGCACCCGCCGCCGTGCCAGCCCCACGCTGATCAGCCCGAACACGACCGGATAGACGGCCCCGCGCTCGATCAGGCCGATCAGGATGCCGCCGGTCGACATGTCGACCATGAAGGCGACCACGCCGGCCAGGCCGACGATCCCGAGCCACCGCCGGCCGAGCCGCATCACCAGGATGTTCCCGCAGATGAACGCGGCGAACGCGCCGAGACCGTGATAGGCGGCCGTGCCGTTCTCGATCGCCTCACCGGAACCCGGGAACAGCGCCACCAGGGTCATGCCGGCGGCCAGCGGCACCGCCAGAGCGGTCGCCACCCGGTCCCGCAGCAGGGCGACGCCGACCAGCGCGGCCAGCGCGAACAGGAGGAAGCCGGCGTTCATCACCCACGCCAGCGGCGAGTACATGTACTGCCCGAAGCCGGTCGAGGGGCCGTGCACCCCGAGGTCGCTGATGAAGTGATAGGTGTAGCTGTACGGCGGATCCGTCCACGCCGCGGCGGCGATGAACTCGGCGAGGAGATAGATGATGCCGCCCGCGACGAGCGTCGTCCCGGCCCTGCGGCCTATGTTGTCGTTCATGGGGCGAAGACTGGGACGGACGACTGACACGCGGCAAACGTGGCGCTGACACGCGTCACGCTGCTCGGCGCGTTCCGGGTGTCCCGTGACGACACGGTGCTGCCTGTCGTGGGCGCGCGGTTGCGGGGCCTGCTCGTCCGGCTGGCGCTCGCCGGTGGCCGTCCGGTCGAGCCGGCCGTGCTGATCGACGCGATCTGGCCCGAGCAGCCGCCGTCCGGCGCCGGCCCCGCGCTGCAGACCCTCGTCTCCCGGCTGCGCCGCGTCCTCTCCGCCGACCTGGTGCGGCAGGGCCCCGGCGGCTACCGGCTGGCGGTGGAACCGGCCGACGTGGACGCCCTGCGCTTCGAGCAGCTCATCGCGGCCGGCGACCCGGAAGCGCTCGCCGAGGCGGTGGCGCTCTGGGGCGACCACCCCGGCGCCGAGCCCGCGGTCGTCGCCGCGGTCGCGCCGACGGTCGCCACCCGGCTCGCGCAGCTGTCGGTCGAGGCGGTCACCGACCTCGCCGCCGCCGAGCTGTCCCGGGGCCGGGCCGGGGCCGCCACCACCCGGCTGACCGGGCTGCTGGCCGGCCACCCGGTCCACGAGCGGGCGGCCGCCCTGCTGATCGACGCGCTCGCCGCCCAGGGCCGGCAGGCCGACGCGCTGGCCCGTTACGAGCAGACCCGGCAGGCGCTGGCCGAGACCCTCGGCACCGACCCGGGCGCCGCGTTGCGCGAACGGCACCTGCGGCTGCTGCGACCGGCGCCGCCCGCGGCTCCCGAAAGCCTGCCCGCCTCGCTGACCAGCTTCATCGGCCGCGACGACGACCTCGACCGGATCCACACGCTGCTCACGACCGGGCGCCTGGTCACGGTGCTCGGCCCCGGCGGCGCCGGCAAGACCCGGCTCGCGCTGGAGGCCGCCCGCAGCCACCACCTGGACGCCCGGTTCATCGATCTGGCGCCGGTCACCGAGCCTGCCAAGATCGCCACGGCGGTGCTCGCCGCGATCGGGCTGCGCGGCGGCCGGGCCGAGGGCGACGAGCTCGACGTCCTGGTCGGTGAGCTCGGCGGCCGGGAGAGCCTGCTGCTGGTCGACAACTGCGAGCATCTCATCGACGCGGTTGCCCAGCTGGTCTCGGGATTGCTGACCCGCTGCCCCGGCCTGCGCGTGCTCGCCACCAGCCGCGAGCCGCTCGCGATCGACGGCGAGGCGCTCGTGCCGCTCGGCCCGCTCGCGCTGCCTGAACCGGACGCCCCCGCCGACCGGGCCGCCTCGGTGCGACTGTTCGTCGAGCGGGCCGCCGCGGTCCGCCCCGGGTTCGCCGCCGACGAGGCCACGCTGCCCGGCATCGTGCGAGTGGTGCGCGGCCTGGACGGCCTGCCGCTCGCCCTGGAACTGGCCGCCGCCCGGTTGCGCACGATGTCCCTCGACGAGCTGGCCGACCGGCTCTCCGACCGGTTCCGGCTGCTCACCACCGGCAGCCGCAGCGCGCCGCCACGGCACCGCACCCTGCGCGCGGTCATCGCCTGGAGCTGGGACCTGCTCGGCGACGACGAACGCACCCTTGCCGAACGCATCTCGGTGCTGCCTGGCGGCGTCACCGCGGCATCGGCGCGCGCGGTGGCCCCGGAGATACCCCCGGACGAGATCCCGGAACTGCTCGCCACCCTGGTCGACCGGTCGCTGGTGCAGCTCGCGCCGGAGAGCGGCCGCTACCGCATGCTGGAAACCATTCGCGAGTACGGCTCGGGCGCGGCCGGCCCGGCCCGCGACCTCGCCGCCGCCTACTTCACCGAGCTGATGTCCCGGCAGGACCCGCAGCTGCGCGGGCCCGGCCAGCCGGCCGCCATGCGGGTCATCGGGGCCGACTACGACAACACGCTCGCCGCCCTGCGCCATCTCTGCGCCACCGGCGACTCGGCCGGCGCGATCACTCTCGCCCTGGCCCTGACCTGGTACTGGCAGATGTTCGGCCGGCACTCCGACGCCGCCTTCTGGCTGGCCGAGGCGCTGGGCGTGCCCGGTGGCGCGGCCAGCGCCGCGCGCGACTGCGCCCGCGCCGCCTACCTGCTCAACCGGGCCGACATCCTGTCCGGGATCACCGCCGGGGAGGCCGCGCTCGACCGGGCCGAGATGCGCGAGCTGGCCGGCCGGCTGCGGACCTATCCGGAGCTGCCCAGCCACTACCGGGTGATCGGCCCGATCCTGCTCTTCCTGCAGGACCAGCCGGCCGCGCTGGCCGACTTCGAGGGTCTGGCCGGTGGCGACGACCGGTGGCTGGCCGGGCTGGCGCACATGTTCCTGGCCGAGATCGCCGGGAACGCGGGCGAGCTGGACCGGATGCGTGGCCACGTCGAGGCGGCGCTGGCCGGTTTCGGGCAGGCCGGCGACGGCTGGGGCCGGGCCGCGATCCTGCCGATGCGCGCCCAGCTGCGGCGCTACGACGACCTCGAGGGCGCGCTGGCCGACCTGCGCGAGGCCCGGGAGCTGGCCGACCGTTTCGGGTCGCTCAGTCTCGGCGACCAGCTCTACCGCGACCTGCGCTGGATCGACCTGTTCCTGCGGCGCGGCGACACCGGCCGGGCGCTGGCACTGATCGACTCGGCCCGGGAACGTGCGCGGCACGTGTCCTCGGCGGAGATGCGGGTGCTGGTCGACGTGCACGAGGCCGGCATCCGGGTGCGGCTCGGCGACCTCGACCGCGCGGCCGATCTGCTCGGCTTCGCTTCCGCCACGCCCCATGCACAGGCGCTGGCCGCCGGCGTGCGGACTGCGCTCTGCTTGGCACGGGGCGACCTGCCCGGCGCAGACAAGGCGTTGCGGGAGGCGCACGCGGCCGCGCTGGAAACCCACGAACTGCCCGTTCTGGCGCCGGTCACGGTGCACGCCGCCGCGCTCGCCGAAGCGCGTGGACACCGCGCCGACGCGGCCACGCTGCTCGGCGCGGCCGCCCGGCTGCGGGGCGCGCACGACCGCACCGACCCGCAGGTGCGTGAGCTCACCGAAGGCGGCCGCGCCGCCCTCGGCGAGGACGCCTTCGCCGCCGCCTACGCGGCCGGCTGGGAGCTGGACGCGGCGGCGGCGAAGGCACTACTGGACCCTGATCAGGGGCGCGCCCGATCGAGACTTCGCGGATCGTCGGCGACCTGATGCTGGGCGTAGAGACCGCTTCGGGCGGTCCGGCGCCAGGGCCGGGCGAGGTTCTCGGCGGCCAGGTCGAGGTCGGCGGTCGCGAGGGCGGCAACCGGGTCCGGCCGGCAGCGGGTCACCCAGTCGCCGTCCGGCGAGATGATGCCGGAGGCCGCGTTCGGGGCGTCCTGGGCGGTGCCGGCGTAGCTGACCCAGTAGCTGTTGGCCGCGGCCAGCGCCTGTGCCTGCAGCGCGAACGGGCCGTTGTTGACCGCGGATCCCGCGCCGTGGGTGGAGAACAGGACGCAGTCGACGTCGAGCCGTTCGTATTCCAGGAACACCTCGGGGTAGGTCGCCTCCATGCCGAGCGCGCAGCCGAACCGGACGCCGTCGACGGTGAAGGTGACCGGCGCCGAGCCGGGCGTGTACATGTGGCTGACCTTGGTGTTCGACAGCATCCGCTCGTCATATCGGGTGACGATCGCGCCGCGGTCGGAGATGACGTAGAGACTGAGGTGCGGCCGGCTCGGCGGGGTCAGCCGGTGGACCGAGCCGACGACCGTCCACAGTCGCAGCTCACCGGCCAGGGCAGCGATCGCCCGCAGCTCCCCGGCGAGTGTCTCCCAGTCCGCCCGGTCCCAGTCGGCCGGGCCGACCTCGGCCGGTCCGGTGGACGACATGACACGCTTGCCGGGGCAGGTGAGCGCCCCTTCGGGAAGGTGCAGCAGCCGGGCGCCGGCGGCGTGGGCGGCATGCATGAGCCGGCGGATCTCGGCGCCGCTCTCACGCAGCGCCGTGGTGTCGCCCGGGTCGGGCTGGACTTCGAGTTGAGCGACGGACAGTCGCATGAACGTGGTCTCCGGCATCGTTTCTCCTCGCGGAGCCGTGCGGAAATGCCGTAGCGCAGCGGTGTAGGACTCGCCCGTCCGGGCGGCTCGCGCGCGAACCTGGCGCTTGAAGTTCCTCTTCGCTGTCATCTGGCCCTCCGCCGTCCCGTGCGTCGACCCCCCGCGCGATCTCCACAACCGGGACAGACGAACCAGGACAGCGACCCGAGAGGTGATCCCTTTGCCTCTGTGGAGGACCGCGCGTCGGGGACGGTCACCAGAGGTTGGGCGTGGGCCACGCCGGGGACGACGTTAGCAGCTCGTCGGGGCGGCCGCCATCGCGAATCGCCGGGCCAGATCGGCGAACGCCTGGGTCAGTTCGGCCGGCCCGAGAACGTCGGCTACCTGACCGCCAACACCGTCAACATCGCGATCAACCCGAACTTCCCACGGCCGCTGTTCTACGCCGCGATCTCCGGCGGCTACAACATCCTCGGCAGCCTGCTGGTCAGCGTGCTCCTGCTGGCTCTCCAGTGAGCTTTACGGTCAGGGTCGCGACAATCAAAGCCTCTTCCGGTACGGGCTGCGACGTCCACAACCGCACCCTCGCCCGACCGCCGGCACCACGCGGCCGGCGTGCAACACGAGCACGCGCCGCGACCTTCGGGCAACCGGACCCCACACCCGCCGGCTTTGCTTTGCGTACATATGCGCGCGGATCCGCGCGGATATGTACGCAAAGCAAAGCCCCGAACAGGCCGGTGTCCGCCCGGGTCAGCGTGGATGGTCCCGGGGCCGGTCGGCGGCCCGGGAGGGCGTTGGGGCCGGGCCCGCCCGTAGCGGGCGCGCGGAGGGTGAGCTGCACCTGCCGGGACCGACTGCCACGGGAGCAGGGCGGCGCGTACGCGAAAAGAGAGCGTTAGCGAAACGCGCGACGCCGCGGCAGACCAGTTTTCTTGAAATCGGGCCTTCGCGCGGAGCACGGCCGACGCGCGGCGTGCATGGGGAGGTGGGAACCGGACCTTGGCCGCGAAAGGTGCTAGCGGTCGATTAGCAGGTCCTCCGTGGGGAGGGTCTGGCAGGCCAGGCGCCAGCCGGCGGCCAGTTCGCCGGCTGAGAACATGCCGCGCGTGTCGGTCTCGTAGGCGCCGGTGAGCACCCGCACCCGGCAGGTGCCGCAGGCGCCCTCGCCGCACGACTGTGGCAGGTCGACCCCGGCCGTGTTGGCCGCGTCGAGGACCGACTGGCCGGGCCGGCACGGGAAGCCGGGTTCGCCGCCGGCCATCCCGATCGTGAACTCGGTGATGCCGGACGCCGCCGCGGTCAGGGCGATGGTGTGTGCCTTCTCGCGCCGGGTCTCCTGGCTGCGGCCGGACACGAACGCCTCGGTGCGGATGGCCTCGCGTGGCACCTGCAGCTCGGTCAGGTGGCCGATCAGGTCCTGCATCATCGGCGCCGGCCCGCAGAGGTGGACGCGGGTCATCGCGCCCGCATAGGGCCGCAGCGCCGCCGCGCCGATCCGGCCCTCCCTGCCGGTTATGAAGATCGACACCTCGAGGCCGGGCAGGCGGTCCTGCAGCGCCGTGATCTCCGGGCGGAACACCACCTCCTCCTCGGTGCGGAAGCTCGCCAGCAGCACGATCCGCCCGGCGTGGCCGGCATCGGCCGCGGCGACCAGCACGCTCATCAGCGGGGTGATCCCGACGCCGCCGGCGATCAGCAGCAGGGTCGCCTCGGCGGCGGCGGGCGCCCAGGTGAACTCGCCGTGCGGGCCGCTCACCCGCAGCGCCTGGCCGGTCGCCAGCGCGTCGTGCAGGAAGCCGGAGCCGAGGCCGTCCGGTTCGTGCTTGACGGCGATCTCGACGAAGCCGGTCTCCCCCGGGCCGCTGCAGATCGAGTAGGAGCGTTCGATCGGCTCGACGGCCACCGGCAGGTCGACCTTCACGTACTGCCCGGCGGTGAACGCGAACGGCATCGCCCCACCGTCCAGCGGTTCCAGACGGATCCGCCGGATCTGCGGGGTCAGCGCCTCGACCGCGGCCACCCGCAGGTAACCCTGCCAGGGAAGCGACGGGGCCGGGCGGCCGGCGCGGATGGTCCGCCACATGGTGCCGAGCTGCCGCGGTTTCAGCACGGCGTTCGCCGCCATCAGGCCGCCGGCCAGCGCACCGACCACGCCGGAACCCCAGGCGTCCTGCCCGGCGACGAACAGGCCCTTGACCGGCGTACGGCACCCGGCGCGCGCCGACCGCAACCGCTGCGGTGTTGCCGCCAGGCCGTAGAACGAGCCCAGCGCGCTGTGCTGATAGGTCTCGAACGACAGCGGCGTGGCCGTCGCCGGCGCGGTAAGTAAGCCCGAGCGCCTTCCCGACCGTTCCGGGCGTTGCCCGCCGCAGCACCCGGCCGTTCACCACCGCGGCCGGAAGGTCGCCCGCGCCGATGTCGGCCGAGCTCATCAGCGCCCGCCCGGCCGACGACGCCGCGTCCAGCCAGGAATGCGGCAGGTACAGCTGGGTGACATAGGTACGCAACCCGAGCCGAGGAAGTCACCCGGCCGGCCCCGGTAGATCAGCCGCTCCGGCTCGGCCACGGTGGCGTCCCGGACGATGTCCACCGCCGCCGTGTCGAGCAGGAAGAAGTCGTAGGACTCCGCCCCGGACGCGAACAGCTGCCGCCCGGCCGCCACCGGCTCGGCCTCGCCGTACCCCGCCAGCCGCCGGAACTGCTCGTCGTCCAGCACCGGCCCGCTCGGCACCGCGTCGTCATCCACCCGGCCCACGCTGCCGCAGACCAGTGAACAAATACTTGACCCGTTCGGTCAGGGCGCCGCCGGGAACGGTGCGCGGTCCTGCTTGCAGTGGGTTCCGGCCGGCGGCAGGGCGCCGTTGATCAGGTACTGGCTGTACCAGCCGGTGATGCATGCGCTGTAACGGGTGGTGTGGCCGTAGCCGTCCAGCGTCAGCAGCCGGGCGTTGCCCAGCTCCGTGGTCATCCGCTTGGCGAAGTCGTAGCGCGTGGCCGGGTCGTAGGTCGGGTTGACCACCAGCACGGTGTTCGCCGTCTTCCGGTCCCACGGTCCGTCGTAACGCTCGCTGATCCGCGGCCAGTTGGCGCAGGCCACCTCGCCGAACGCCTCGGCCCGGCCGAACGTCGGGCTGGCCTTCTCGAAGCCGGCAGCGATGGACGGGTAGAGCCACGGGTCGCGCGGCAGCGGCGCGTCCGCGCAGTTCACCGCGAGGAACGAGTCGTTGCCGTTGTAGAGGTAGTCGTCCGCCGACCAGCCCGGACCCGGCTTGGCCTTCGGGAACGGATGGGCGGCCAGGGCGGCCGGCGCCGAGCCACCACCGAAGATCGCGTCATAGGCGATCTGGAGCTGAAGCGCGGCGTCCGGCCAGGTCGCGATGTTGTACATGGTGCCGGAGATGAAGTCGGTCAGATCGTCGATGGTCACGGTGCCACCGAGGTCGGGCACCTCGGCCGGGCCGTGACGCAGGCGATCACGCAGGGCGTCGAACTTGGTGCGGGCGTTCCCGGCGAACGCGCAGTTCGCGCCGGCCTTGTCGCATTCCGACAGGAAACCGCTCAGCACGATCTCGAAGCCGCCGGCCCGGTCGAACTTGTTGTCCAGCCGGCGGTTGGTGCGCTGGTCGGGGTCGACGTTGCCGTCGATGATCACGGCACGGACCTTGCCGGGGTACAGGTTGGCGTAGGTGGCGCCGATCAATGTCCCGTACGAATAGCCGATGTAGTTGAGCTTGTTGTCGCCGACCGCCTGCCGCAACTGGTCGAGGTCCTTCGCGACGTTCAGCGTGCTCATGTGGGTCAGCAGCGGGCCGGCGTTGCGCACGCAGCCCTCGGTGTACTTCACATTGGCACGGATCGTGCTGCTGATCTCGGAGCGGCTCAGCGGCACCAGCCGCATCTGCGCGAACAGCGCCTCGGCCTCGGCGTCGGTCGGGAAGCACTGCAGCGGGTCGCTGGCGCCGATGCCGCGCGGGTCGAACCCGACCATGTCGAAGCGGGCGAGGACGTCGGGCGCGACCAACCGGCCGGCCGCCGCCGCGACGACCATGCCGCGGCCGGCGCCGCCCGGGCCGCCGGGGTTCAGGAAGATGGTGCCGATCTTGTGGGCGGGGTCGTCGGCGGAGCGGCGGGAGAGCGCGATCGTGGTGGTGGCGCCGTGCGGCTTGTCGTAGTCGAGCGGCACCTCCCGGGTGGCGCACTCGAAACCGGCCAGCGACGCCTCGGTGCAGGCGGCCCACTGCACGCGGGCCGCGGCGGTCGCGGCGCCCGGTGCGGCCACCGCCGCGGTGAGCGCGACGGCGGCACCGGCCAGAACAGCGAGGAACGGTCGGAAAACGGTCATGTCACATCCTTCCGGTGGTAAGTGCGGAGGATCGGACCCGCCGTCATCGTGGCACGTATCGACGTTGATCGTGGTCCCGTGAACGGGCTTGCGCCGGGCCGTCACGATCGGGGATGCTGACCGCCGCAAACGGGGAGAAACAATGCGTGCTAAGCGTTTGACGGCGGGCGCCGTCGCCGGTGTCACCGCTCTGGCCTTCGCGGGCGCCTGCGCCGGCGAGATCAAGAAATTGGAGCCGAAGCTGGAGCTGCGCGCGGCCGCGCAGCACCTCGCCGACGCGAAGCAGGCCGGCTTCACGGTCAAGTTCACCGGCGACGCCGACGCGTTGATCAAGGCTGCCAAGACCGACGGCGACGATCTGCGGACCCTGCTCAACTCCTCCGCCACGATCGCGTACGACGCGGGCGGCGACGGGCCCGACGACGACCGGTCGATGCTGTCGGCCACCATCGACGGCGTCACCGGCACCGAGATCCGCGTCGTCGGCACCACGCTCTACGCCAAGGCGCCGGTGAAGGAGCTGGCCAAGAAATTCGGCGAAGACGACCCGGAAATCCTGCGCGAGGAGGTCACGACCGGGGTCGGCGGGTTCGACGCGTTCTTCGACGGCAAGTGGGTCGCCCTCGACGTCAAGGACGCCGCCAAGGCAGGCCTTCCGGCCGAGGACGTCGACTCGGCGAAGGCCCTCACCGAGGTGAAGAAGAGCGGGACGGCCCTGTTCGACGGCGCCACCATCGTCCGCGACGCCGCCGACAGCAAGCACCTGATCGTCACGTCGTCGACCACGAAGGCGTACACCGAGGTGAAGCGCCTGGTCACCGCGGTCGGTGGGGCCGAGACCGCCGATCTCACCGACGAGATGGACGAAGCCCCGAAGGACCGGCCGATCGTGCTGGACCTGTGGATCGACAAGGGCAACCTGACCGCGCTCGAGGTGAACGTGCTGCAGTTCATCGACGGCGCGACCGGCCGCGCCGCGATCCGCCTCGACGTGACCACCGGCGCCACGATCGACGTGCCGACCGGCGCCACGAAGGTCGACTCGTCGGCGCTCTCCAGCCTGATCGGCTCGGGCGCCGAGCCCGCAGGCGCGACCGGGTTCGCCGAGATGCTCGGCTACGAGGCCATCAGCCTGGCCGACGAGAACGGCGGCAAGCCGTCGAAGCACCTCAAGGAAGCCATCGCCGACATGGCCGGGTCGGGCGCCACCGCCCGCCTCGTGCGCACCGGCGTCGCCGAGGTGACCGCCGGCGGCAGCAAGGCCTGCGTGAAGCTGCCGGCCACCACCAACGGCGAGCCGAAGGTCGTCAAGGGCGCCTGCTGATCCGGACGCATCGTCACCGGCCGGCGGCGATGCGGTCCACCGCCTGCTTGGCCTCGAGCAGGCTCGCGCCGGTCTGCTTGCGGTAAGCGCGGACGGCCTCGATCATCTGCCCGTTCTCCAGGAGCCGGACCACCTCCGGCTCCTCGGGCGAGGCGATGCCCAGGTGGCCCATCACCAGATCGAGTTTCCGCTGGACGGCCGCCAGCTGCGCGGCCGAGCTGCGCCGCTCCTGGAACCAGGCCCCGGCCGCCGCGGCGACCGACCCGATAGTGGCGATGACGAGCAGAATCGCTTCCCACGCATCCATCGACCCATCGAACCAGCCGCACGCAACCAGCCACTGAGCCCGGCGGCGCGCAGTGATCGCGCCACTCCGCCGGTCACGGATGCCTCGTCGCGGGGACTTTGCTCTGCTTACCTATACGCACCAACTACCCACGGTGACGGCATCTCAGCCTGAGACTTTCCGCTACCGCAAGCGTTCCTGCAGCTCAAGCCATTCGGTACGGATCGGCGCGTATAAGTAAGCAGAGCAAAGCCGCGCCACGACTGGTGCCGCCGCGGGCTGCCAATGACGGTGCGTTATCGGCAGCAACGGAATGCCGCTGGGGCGGCACCGCACCCGCGACCACGACCAGGGATCTCTACCCGCAGGGGCGCGCCGCGTTTCATTGAAGTTGGGCTCTCGGACGCGGCGGAGGGCCCCTGATCGAGGATCTCGGGGGCACGCCGCTCGGGCGAAAACGGCGGCGGAGGATGTTGCCTGGCTGGATGCGACGACGGCCCGGGAACCAAGAGGTTTCCGGGCCGCCGCGCGGGCGTGCTCAGTGGATCACGAGATGCGGATCTTGGCGGAGGTGCCGTTCTCGGAGAGGACGCGGATCTTCACGCCGACTGCCGGGAGCTTGACGCCGTGGTTCGGCAGCTCGTCGTAGAAGTACTTCTGGGTGTCGTCGAACAGCGGCTGGGCGGGCTGACCGCGTACATAAGACGCCTGGCCGTTGATGTGCAGCGTCATCGAGTCGGCCTTGCGCAGGCCGAAGGGTGCGTCGTAGACCTGGATGCGGGAGCTGAACGGCAGACCGTCCATCCGGTAGAACGGGCGCGGATGCGCGTCGATGTAGAGGTTGCGGCCGACGCCCGGATGCCAGTTGGTGTCGTTGTCGACCTGCGAACGATCCCAATACGAGATCAACAGACCTGGCTGGTACGAGTAATGCTCGACCCAGTCCGGTTTCGTGTTGAGGAAGCCGAAGTTGTACGGGCCGGTCTTGAGGTAGCGGTCATAGGAGACGTACGTCCGGTGGCCGGCGATGTAGTAGTTGTCGTACTGGTTGGTCGCGCTGGTGGCGACGATCGAGAAGCCGTGCAGCGTCCATGGCGAGGCGCCCTCAGCGTCGTCGCTGAACAGCACCGCGGCGCCGTCGGTGACCTGGATGTTGTCGGAGAAGAAGCCGCCGGCCGCGAAGCCACCGTCGGTGCGGTAGTAGAACTGCAGATAAACCTTCTGGCCGGCGTACGCGTTGAGCGGCACCGACACGTCCACCCACTGATCGCCGGTGCTGCCACCGAGCGCCGGCCGCGGCGGGTTGGCCCCGTCCCGGATGAACGGCTGCCCGTTGACCGTGCCGTCGAGAGCGGTCCACTTCTGGCCGTCGAGCGACGCCCGCACGTACAGATAGTCGAAGCCTTCCTCGATGTTGTATCGCGCCTTGAGCGTCAAGGCCGGTGCGGCCGCGCCGGTCAGATCGAACTGGCGGGTCATCGAGTTGCGCAGGTCGTCGGCGTTGCCGGAGAAGTATTGCCCGCTTCCCGCGAACGGCGCCCCGAACTGCGTGGTGACGGTCTTCTTCGGCAGGACCACGACGGCGGCCTGAGCCTTGGAGCTGTTGTACTCCTGTGGACCGAGGTCGATGGTGCGTTTCTGCTTCGCCACCACCGTCTCGTAGTCGAGCCAGCCGAGCTGCAGCTTGTTCCACGCGCCGAGATCGCCCGGCCGGGTGCCGAGCGGCTCCCCCGCGGCGTTGAGGCGGCTCTGCGCCATCAGCGTCCAGTACTCGTTGTTGCCGTTGCCGCCGGCCAGCACGTTGTAGTCGTCCGGCAGGCCCAGATCGTGGCCGTACTCGTGGACGAACACGCTCAGGCCGCCGTTCTCCGGCTGCATCGTGTAGTCGCCGATCCACAGGCCGGTGTCGGCGATCTCGGTGCCGCCGAGCAGATTGCCGGACGGGCCGCGGTCGCCCTCGTCATCGCCGTACGCGAAGGCTCGGTGGCTCCAGATGGCGTCCTCGCCCTGGTTCGGGTCGCCGTCCGCCTCGTCGCCGCCGGCGTGCACGATCTGGAAGTGGTCGAGGTAGCCGTCCGGCTCGTTGAAGTTGCCGTCCCCGTCGAAGTCGTACCGGTCCCACTGGTCGAACGTCTTGAGCTCGGCCACCACCTGGGCCTTGGTGCGCCCGAGCGCCAGCTGATCGGCCACCCACTGGTTGGCCGCGTCGCGCACCAGGTCGTACGTGGTGTTGCAGACGTTGCCCGCGCAGACGTTCGGGTCGTCGCCGTTCTCATCGGTGGGGTCGTCACCGGACCGCCCGTACCGGGCCTCGTTGTAGTTGACCTTCACCCAGTCGGTGACGGTGCCGTCCACGCTGTACCGCCCGGACGACTGCGTCTCGTAGTAGGTCTTGACCGACTCGGTGTTGCGGCCCTTGCCGAAGTAGAGGTCCTGGTAGTGCTGCCGGTTGTAGTCGGCCTGCCAGACGGTGGTGTTGTCGAGCGCCCGGTTCGGCGCCGGGATCTGGTTGTGCAGCGGCCCGTCGAACCGCGCCGGCCCGGCCGTGGTGGGGTCGGTGTCCTGGTCCGGGAACCGCGGATCGCGATCGTTGCCGAACTCGGCCAGGATCACGAAGATCCGATCGGTCTTCTCCCGGGCCAGCTCCACGTACTGATCACGGTTGTCCTTCGAACCGTGCCGGTTGCGGGCCCGGCCGCCGAACGCTCCCCCGCCGGCCGCCTGGCCGACCTTGACGACCGTGCTGCCGTTGCGGTTCTCCACTGTGGCGCGACCGGAGGCGACGTCACTGACGGCTTTCTCGCGGAGCGCCCGTCGCTTCTGTTCGAGCGGTCCGACGAGTTCGTCGCTTCTATCAGTGGACGGGGTCACGGCGGTCGAGTCCGCCGGCGGAGCGGCCACGGCCGCCGGACTTGCCGAAATGCCTAATCCTGAAGCCAGGCCGAGGCCCAGCAGTCCCACGACAATTTTGCGCATCGACTACCCCCGAAGCGGTCATGCCGACACCCGCCGGTGGAACGGGCGCGGCCCGGATGCAAAGACCTTAGGAAGGTAGGCATCGATCCGACGCAAGGGGAAGAGTTAGACCGATCTCGATCCAATATTCGCGGTGATCGCGTCTTGTCAGAATGTGGGCGTGTCGATACCGAGCGTGGCGGCCGGCTCGATCGTCCGGCGCGGCGTCGGGCACTTCCGGGCGACGGCGGCCTCGTCGCGTTTCGCGGCGGTCCCGTGCACCACCCGGACGTCGTCGTTCTCGTAGCCGTGGATGTCGCCGACGATGAGAGTGCGCACCGCGCCAACGATGCCCGGCCGCCGAACCGATCAGGAAACGAGAAGTTTCGGCGGAGGGGCGCGGTTAGCGTTTCGGGCAGGACGAGCGAGAGAAGGAAGATCATGAACCACGGCATCAAGACTGTCCTGCACCCCGTTGCTGACCTGGGCAAAGCCAAGGCTGTCTACGCCGCTCTGCTGGAAACGCAGCCGTCGGCGGACAGTGAGTGGTATGTCGGCTTCGACGTCGCCGGGCAGCACATCGGGCTGGTGCCCGGTGGTGGGCCGCAGGGGCTCACCGGGCCGACCGCCTACTGGCACGTCGACGACATCGAGGCCAAGCTCGCCGAGGTGACCGCGGCCGGCGCCACCGTCAAGGACCAGCCGAACGACGTCGGCGGCGGGCGGCTGGTGGCCTCGTTCACCGACGCCGACGGCAACCTGCTGGGCCTGGTCCAGGACAAGTGACCGCCGCACCCCGCTCCCGCGAGCAGCGCCGCCTCGACACCGAGCGCCGCCTCGCCCACGACGTCGATCTCTGGGTCGCCACCGCCTCCGCGGACGGCGTGCCGTGGCTGATCCCGCTCTCTTTCGAGTGGGACGGCCAGACACTGCTGCTGGCCACGTCCGCGATCAGCCCGACCGGCCGTAACCTGGACAAAGGCGCCGTCCGGCTGGGTCTGGGCGACGTCCGCGACGTGGCTATGATCGATGGCGACGTCGAGGTCCTCGAGATGGGCGCGCTGCCGCGGGAGCGGGGTGACCGGTTCGCGGCGCGCACCGGGTTCGACCCGCGTGGCCTTTCCGGTTACCGCTGGTTCCGGGTGACACCGCGCCGGGTGCAGGCCTGGCGCGAGGAGAACGAGTTGCCCGGCCGCGTGCTGATGCGCGCCGGCCGCTGGCTATAAGGGGAGAAACGACCGATGCACGAGGCCGATGCCCACGACCTGATCCGCGTGCACGGTGCGCGGGAGAACAATCTCAAAGACGTCAGCATCGAGATCCCGAAACGCCGGCTGAGCGTCTTCACCGGGGTGTCCGGGTCGGGCAAGAGCTCGCTGGTGTTCGACACGATCGCGGCCGAGTCGCAGCGGATGATCAACGAGACGTACAGCTCGTTCATCCAGGGGTTCATGCCGACCCTGGCCCGCCCGGACGTCGACGTGCTCGAGGGCCTGACCACTGCGATCATCGTGGACCAGCAGCGGATGGGCGCCGACCCGCGCTCGACCGTGGGCACCGCCACCGACGCCAGCGCGATGCTGCGCATCCTGTTCTCCCGCCTCGGCACGCCGCACATCGGCTCACCGCAGGCGTTCTCCTTCAACGTCGCCTCGATCTCCGGCGCGGGCGCGGTGACGACGGAGAAAAACGGCGAGAAGGTCAAGGAGCGGCGCTCGTTCAGCATCGTCGGCGGCATGTGCCCGCGCTGCGAGGGCCGCGGCGCGGTCACCGACTTCGACCTCACCCAGCTGTACGACGCGGACAAGTCGCTCAACGAGGGCGCCCTGGTGCTGCCGGGCTACAGCATGGAGGGCTGGTACGGGCGCATCTTCCGCGGCTGCGGCTTCTTCGACCCGGACAAGCCGGTCGGCAAGTTCACCAAGAAGGAGATGCACGACCTCCTCTACAAGGAACCCACCAAGATCAAGGTCGAAGGCATCAATCTGACGTACGAGGGACTCATCCCCCGCATCCAGAAGTCGATGCTGTCCAAGGACATCGACGCGCTCCAGCCGCACATCCGCGCGTTCGTCGAGCGGGTCGTCACGTTCACCACCTGCCCCGAGTGCGACGGCACTCGCCTTTCCGAGGCGGCCCGCTCGTCCAAGATCAAGGGCATCAGCATCGCCGACTGCTGCGCGATGCAGATCAGCGACCTGGCCGAGTGGGTGGGCGGCCTCGACGAGCCGTCGGTGGCGCCGCTGCTGGCGTCGCTGCGGCACACGCTCGACTCGTTCGTGGAGATCGGGCTCGGCTACCTGTCGCTGGAGCGGCCGTCCGGCACCCTCTCCGGTGGCGAGGCGCAGCGCACCAAGATGATCCGGCACCTGGGCTCGGCGCTCACCGACGTCACGTACGTCTTCGACGAGCCGTCCATCGGCCTGCACCCGCACGACATCCAGCGGATGAACGACCTGCTCAAGCAGCTGCGGGACAAGGGCAACACGGTCCTGGTGGTGGAGCACAAGCCGGAGATGATCGCGATCGCCGACCACGTCGTCGACCTCGGCCCCAAGGCGGGCACCGAGGGTGGCCAGGTGATGTTCGAGGGCACCGTCGCCGGGCTGCGCAAGAGCGGCACCCTGACCGGCCGGCACCTCGACGACCGGGCGTCACTGAAGGACGACGTGCGCAAGGCGTCCGGGTTCTTGAAGATCGCCGACGCGAACGCCCACAACCTGCGGAACGTCAGCGTGGACATCCCGCTCGGCGTGCTCGTCGTGGTCACCGGCGTGGCCGGCTCGGGCAAGAGCTCGCTGATCCACGGGTCATTGGCCAAGAAGGACGACGTCGTCTCGGTCGACCAGACGCCGATCCGCGGGTCCCGGCGGAGCAGCCCGGCGACGTACACCGGACTGCTCGAACCGATCCGCAAAGCCTTCGCCAAGGCCAACGGCGTCAAGCCGGCGCTGTTCAGCGCCAACTCCGAGGGCGCCTGCCCGAACTGCAACGGCGCCGGCGTCACCTACGTCGACCTCGGCGTGATGGCCGGCATCGCCACCACCTGCGAGGTGTGCGAGGGGCGGCGCTTCGACGACGCGGTGCTCGAATACCAGTTCGGCGGCCGCGACATCAGCGAGGTCCTGTCGATGCCGGTGGCCGAGGCGGTCGAGTTCTTCGCCGACGGCGACGCGAAGACGCCGGCCGCCCACAAGATCCTCACGCACCTGTCCGAGGTGGGCCTCGGCTACGTCAGCCTGGGCCAGCCGCTCACCACCCTGTCCGGCGGCGAGCGGCAACGCCTCAAGCTGGCCACCCACATGGGCGACAAGGGCGGCCTCTACGTGCTGGACGAGCCGACCACCGGCCTGCACCTGGCCGACGTCGACCACCTGCTGGCCCTGCTCGACCGGCTGGTCGAGGCGGGCAAGTCGGTGATCGTCATCGAGCACCACCAGGCCGTCATGGCCCACGCCGACTGGATCATCGACCTGGGCCCCGGCGCCGGCCACGACGGCGGCCAGATCGTCTTCGAGGGCACGCCGCGCGACCTGATCGCCGACCGGTCCACGCTGACCGGGCAGCACCTGGCGGAGTACGTCCGGGCCTGAGCAACGGCCGCAACGGCGGCGGTGAAGTCGGTGACAGACAGGGCGGCGAAAGGGGGCGAGGATGGCGGGGTGACCGATCTCGAAGATGCCGCCCGGGTTTTCGCGAGCGTGCGGCCTCGGCTGTTCGGCATCGCCTACCGCATGCTGGGCAGCGCCTCCGAGGCGGAAGACCTGGTGCAGGACGCGTGGCTGCGCTGGCAGACCACCGACCGCGCCCGGGTGGAAAATCCGGGCGCGTTCCTCGCGACGACCACGACGCGGCTCGCGATCAACGAGCTGCAGTCGGCGCGGGTGCGCCGGGAGACCTACATCGGGCCATGGTTGCCCGAGCCGGTCGACACCAGCGCCGACCCCTACCTGGGCGCCGAGCGCGACGAGGCCCTCGCCTTCGCGTCGCTGCTGCTGATGGAAAAACTCACCCCGACGGAACGTGCGGCCTTCGTGCTGCGAGAGGCTTTCGATTACCCGTACGCCCAGATCGCCGGCATTGTGCAGTCGACCGAACCGGCGGTTCGGCAGTTGGTCAGTCGCGCCCGCAAACACATGACCGGCGAGAAACGCGCGCAGGTGGTCCCGGCGGCACAGAAGGAGCTGCTCAGCACGTTCCTGGCGGCGGCGCGCTCGGGTGACCTGGCCGCGCTGGAGAAGCTCCTGGCCGCCGACGTGGCCAGCATCTCGGACGGCAACGGCGCGATCCGGGTGGCCCGGCGGCCGGTGCTCGGCCGGGAGCGGGTGGCGAAGTTCCACGCCGCGCTCTCCCATTCGTACTGGGACGGCGTGGAGATCTCCTATGTCACCACGAACGGCCAGGCGTCGGCGGTGCTGAGCCGCGACGGCGCGGTCGAGGGGGTGCTGACCGTCATCGGATCGCCCGACGGCATCGAACAGATCCTCTGGATGGCCAGCCAGGAGAAGATCGCGGCAGTCACAAAGTCGGTTGCTGCCCGGTCTTAGCCGGGCATGCACGATGTCGTGTGCGACTTCGCCGAAGCCTGCCGGTCATCCGACCTGGCCGGGATCCGGGCCGCCCTCGACGCCGACGTGGTCGCGATCTGCGACGGCGTCGGATCGGTCTCCGGCGCCCCGGCCGTCGCCCGGCTCGTTCTGGAGCTGCTGTGCGGCCGGCCGGACACGTCGCTGACCCTGGAATCGGTCAACGGGTCCGAGGGGCTGGCGCTGTGGTCGGTCTCCGGCCAGGCGCTGGCGGTGGTGGCCGTGGACCTGGTCGCGGCCCGGATCATCGCGCTGTGGATCGTGCTCAGCCCGGCGAAGCTGCGCGGCTGGCGCCGCCGCTGAACCGGTCAGCGGTTGCGGTAGGCGGCCAGGCCGCCGAGCTCCTCGCTGGCGATGAACACCGACCGCACGTTGATGATGGCCTCCTCGACGTGCGCGGGGCAGCCCCAGGCGGCGGCGCCCCACGAGTCGGCGATCTTGATCTCGGCCGGCGCGGTGCACGCGGCGCCGCCGCCGAGCCGGCAGCGTTCGGGGTGCGGCCGGGCGGCCTGCACGGCCGTGGCGGCGTGCATCTGGGCGGTGAGGCCGGCGGCGGCCGCGGCCCGCTTCTCGGTATCGGCGCGCAGCTCCCGCTCCGCGAGCACCGCCTTGGCCAGGCCGTCGTGGGCCGACTTGGCGCGCGCCTCGGCGGCCGCCTTCGCCTGTTCGATGTGGTGGCGCTCGATGGCCAGGGCAGCGGTTCCGGCGAAGAGCCGGGCGAGCGCCAGGTCGGACTCCTGCGGGACGCGCGGGGTGCGGTGGTACATGGCGAAGGTGCCCAGCAGGCCGCCGTCGCGGGCCAGGATCGGCGTGGACCAGCAGGCGGCCAGCCCGGCCCGGCCGGCCAGCTGCCGGAAGTCGTCCCAGAACGGGTCGGTGCCGATGTCGGTGACGATGACCGGTTGCCGCCGATGGGCGGCGGTGCCACCGGAGCCGACGCCTTCGCCGGCGGCGATCCCGGGCGTGCGCGCCGGCGCCCAGCTCCACCCGCACGTCACGGCCGGTGTAGGACTCACCCGTGGCGTAGACCTCGTCGAGCAGGGCGAGGAAACCCTGCCCGGCCAGCTCGGGCATCAGCTCGGCGAACGCGACCCCGGTGCGGTGCCGTTCCTCCCGATGGCCGCGAAGAACGCCGGGTTCGCCGTCGCCACCACGTGCTCCGGCCCGGCGAGCGTCCCGGCGGCACCAACCTACGGCACCGCCGGGCGCGACCTGCTGGGTCTATCGGGCCAGCCACTCCCGGTACGAGGTCTTCTCGATGACCGTGCCGTCCTTGGCGATCAGCGCGTCGCCCTTCGCGGCGGCGAACATGCCGGCCGTGTCGTCGGTGACCACCGGGCGCTTGTCGCCGCGCGCCTCCAGGGTCAGGCGGCCGAGCTCGTCGAGGGCGAACACCTCCGGGCCGGCGTAGTTGCGGGTGCCCATCAGCGGGCTGCCGACACTGACGTCGGCCACCGCCTGCGCCACCTCGGCGGCCGCCATCGGCTGGACCAGCGTCGCGGGCAGGCGGACGGCGTTCCCGTCGGCGGTCCACGTCAGCACCGCGTTCATGAACTCGAAGAACTGCGTGACCCGGACGACGGAGTACGGGATCGGGCCGGCCTTGAGGATGTCCTCCTGGAGCACCTTCGCCCGGTAGTAGTCGAGCTCCGGCACCAGCTCGGCGCCGACGATCGACAGCACGACCGCGTGCGCGACGCCGGCTTCCTGGGCCGCGGCGAGCAGGTTGTCCATGGTCGTGCGGAAGAACGCGAGCGACGCCTCGTCGAACGTCGGCGAGTTCGTGAGGTTGACCACCACGTCGGCGCCGGCCAGCGCTTCGGCCAGCCCGGCGCCGCTGAGCAGGTCGAGACCGCTGGACGGCGAGTGCGGCACCGCCTCGTGCCCGGCGGCGTTGAGAATCCGGACGACCTGGGAGCCGATGAGCCCGGTTCCGCCGATGACTGCGACCTTCATTGTTTCGGCCTTCCGTTGGGGTTTTGCCAACTGAGACCGAACCGGCTCCGGATCTGTGACCGGCCTCAGACGACCGGCGTCTGCTGCAGCGCCTGGGCGAGGGCCTCGGCGTTCTTCTTGTCGACCCGCGGGAAGGTCAGCGCGATGCCGTCGCCCGCGTTGCCGAACGCGATCCGCACCAGGCTCATGACGCCCATCTTGACCTCGGCCAGCGACACCACCTCGCGCGGCATCTCGCCGAGGATCGCCTTGCCGGGGCCGCCCAGGAAGGTCTGCGGCAGGAAGATCAGCCGCCGGTTGGTGACCACGATGAACTGCTTCTTCGACTTCGCCAGTTTGTTCGCCAGCACCGAGCCGACGGCCTCCTGGAGGATCGCCTGCTTGGCGATGGCACCGAGTCGGCCGGACGAGAACTTCCCGACCATCGCGCGAGTCGCCACGATGGGCGCCTCACCGGGCTGAAGAATGGTCTCTACCTGCGCAAACGCGCGAGTCTGGAGCTTCTCTTGCATGACGATCCCGTTCTTCGATCTGAACAAGCCGCGCAGATGGTAGTTCCGGCCCGGCCATCCCAAGATCAACCGAATAGTCAGATCAATTGGCCGGCCCGCGACACCCCGATTCATCGCCGGGGCGGCGGGTAACCCCATGCGCATGGAGCAACGGGACACGGTCAAGGAGCTGCTGGAGCAGCGCGGGCAGAGCTATGCCGAGGAGGCCGGCATCACGCTGGGCGACAAACCGTCGCCGCTGTACCGGCTGCTCGTTCTGGCCACGCTGCTCAGCAAACCGATCTCGTCGGGAGTCGCGGTCGCCGCCGCCCGGGAATTGTTCAAGGCCGGCTGCCGTACGCCGCAGCGCATGCTCGCCGCCAGTTGGCAGGACCGGGTCGACGCGCTGGGCCGGGGGCACTACCGGCGCTACGACGAGAGCACCGCCACGATCCTCGCCGACAGCGCCCAGCTGTGCCTGGACAGCTGGGGCGGCGACCTGCGCCGCCTCCACGAGGAGGGCGGCAGCGATGTGCGCGCGCTGAAGGACCTTCTCACCCGGTTCCCGGGAATCGGGCCGACCGGGGCCGACATCTTCCTGCGCGAGGTGCAAGGTGTGTGGCCGGACATCGCCCCGTACGCCGACCAGAAGGTGCTCGACGGAGCGCGGCGCGCCCATCTGCCGGCGGACCCGGACGAGCTCGCGGGTCTGGTCCCGGCCGGAGAGCTTCCCGTTCTGATGTCGGCGCTGGTGCGGGTCGGCCGTGAGCACTGACCGGATCGTGGTGGTCGGGCAACTGGCCCGGGACATCGTGCTGCAGGTGGACGGGATCCCGGAGGCCGGGACGGCCGGGGACGTGTCCGGGCGGCGGGAGATGCTCGGCGGCAAGGGCGCCAACCAGGCGGTGGCGGTCGCTCAGCTCGGCGTGCCGGTGAGCCTGGTGGCGGTGGTCGGCGACGACTTCGTCTGCGACCAGCTCCTCGCGCGGGCGATCAGCGACGGCATCGACGTGCGGCCGGTCGTGCGGCGCCGCGGCGCGCCCACCGGGTTGATCGTGGAGGTCCTCGAAGCCGACGGCCAGTGGCGCTACCTGCAACATCTTCCCGAGTCGGTGCTGCTCACCCCGACCGACGTCGACGGTGCCGCCAATCTGCTGCGGGACGCCGGCGCGGTCACGATCCAGCTGCAGCAGCCCGCCGACGCCGTCAAAACCGCCATCCGGCTCGCCCGGGAGGGCGACGCGCTGGTGGTGGCCGACGGTTTCGCCGACGCCGGGATCATCGCCCGGGCCGACGTGGTGCGCGCCGACGAGCACGAGGCCGGGATGCTCGGAGACATCGACAAGGTCCTCGATTCCGGCCCGGAGCTGGTCGCGTTCGCCACCACGGACGGAAATCTCTTCGCGTGGCGTGGGCCGCGCTGGGGTGAAGGACGACTGGAGCTGCCACTCACCGGCGGCCCGGTCGTCGACACCACCGGGGCGGGCGACTCGTTCACCGCGGCGCTCACTGTCGCGCTGCTGCGCGGCGACTCCCCCGCCGACGCGGCGCGAAAGGCCGTCGACGCGGCCGGCGACACCGTCCGCCGCCCCGGTGGCCGCCCCGACCTCGGACGCGACGACCGCTCAGCGTGAATCGGGCCCGTCGCCGGCCTGGCCGGTCAGGGTGATCGTCACCTGTGCGATGGACGGGTCGGCCAGCAGGTCGGCGTGCATCTGGTCCACCTTCGCGAGCAGGTCGCCGACCGGGCCGTCCTGGCGCTGCGGCGTCAGGCGGATGTTGACGAGCAGGTTGGACGGGCCCATGTAGACGGCGTGCACCGTGGTCGGCTCGGCCACCCAGTCCGCGGCGCCGACCTGCTGCCGGATCGGGTCGACCACGTCGTCCGGGGCGGCCTCCTCCACCAGCAGCGCCTTGGAGCGGCGGGCCAGCAGAAACGCCACCACGATCAGCAGCACGCCGATCAGCATGCTGCCGATCGCATCCCAAGCGGCCCAGCCGGTGCCGGCGTGCAGCAGCAGCGCGGCCATCGCGATGCCGAGACCGATCAGCGCGGCCGTATCCTCCATGAACACGGTGGTGGCGCTGGGATCGGACGCCCGGGCCAGATGCTCGCGCATCGAGCGTTGCTGCTCGGCGGCGTCGCTCTTGAGCTGCTTGCGGGCGGTCTGCCAGGAGTACGCCTCGAAGCCGAACGCCACGACCAGGACCCCGACGCCGACCCACAGCGACTCGACCGGCTCGGGCAGCAGCAGGCTGCGCACGCCCTCGCCGATCGACAGCGTGCCGCCGACGAGGAAGATGCCGAGCGCGGCGAGGAACGACCAGAAGTAGCGCTCCTGCCCGTACCCGAAAGGTCGTTCGGAGTCCGGTCCGCGCGCCGATTTCCGCAGGCCGATGAAAAGAAGGATCTCGTTGCCGGTGTCCGCGACCGAGTGCGCCGCCTCCGCCCACATGGACGCCGACCCGGTCAGCAGCGCCGCCACGATCTTGGCGACGGCGATTCCCAGGTTGGCGATGACTGCGACGATCACCGTACGGCTACTGCTGCTCTCGGCCACGGAGCGCACCTACCCATCGGCGGGCCGGCGCAACCAGCCTTGCGGTCAGTGCACCTCGCGGAGTTTGCCGGTCTCCACCTCGTAGACGAAGCCGCGCACCGACTCCTTCACCGGGACGAACGGGTCCTCGAGGATGCGGCGCAACGACTGCCGCACGTCCGCGTCGAGGTCGCTGAAGGCCTCGGCCGCCCACGGCGGGCGGATGCCGACCTCGCGCTCGATCGCGCTCTTGAACTCGTCGTCGGTGAAGGTGAGCATGCCGCAGTCGGTGTGGTGGGGCCTCCCGGTCGAGTCGGGTCGTACCGGCCCCACCATAACCACATCTCCGACCGGTCGACTAGGTGTGCTTAATGCTGGTCGAACGTGTCGTGGGTGATGTATTGACCGGTCGGCGGGGTCACGGTCGAGCGATTCGGGGTGGACTCCCACGTCCAGCTGCCGTCGGTGTTGCGGATCAGGTACTTGAACTCGATGGCGGTGTTCGGCGGCAGCGAGACGCTCGCCGACCAGACCGGGTAGGTCGCGGCGGACAGCGGGATCGCCCGCGCCGGGTCCCACTGGCCCAGCTCCGGGATGCTGCCGACGACGTAGAGGTTCTGGCCGTAGACGGTGGAGCCGGTGACGTTGAACGTGGCGGCGATGCGATCGGCCGGCGGGTGCAGGGTCACCCCGCTGCCGTCGGTGACGGCACTTGTCATGTACGCGTACGTGAAGCCGTCGGTGCCACCGGTGTTCTCCAGGCCGATCGTCGCGCTCGTGCCGCTGGCCCGCTCCCCCGTCAACCCGCGGTACTTGTAGGTGACGGCCCCGTCGGCGTGCAGGATCGCGCTGACCGACACCCGCTGGGACGAGTCGCCGAAGAACATCACGTTGCGCCACTCGACCACGAACGTGTCCGCGCCGGCCGCGGTGTAGATCCCGGCCGCCGAATCGAGGTAGAGGTCGTCCCAGAACGGATAGAGCGCGTCGTTGGGCTCGGTGTTCAGCGGCAGGGTGGTGTTCGCGAACGAGGTCGAGGCGTTGTCGAACGCGATCAGCCCGTTGCTGCCCACCCAGGCCTGGGTGTGCCCGACTCCGTAGAGCGGGAACGAGAACGGCAGCGTCACCGATACGGAACTGTCGTCGCCCGTGATCTGCAACTGCTGGTCGCCCGCTCTATAACCCTCGATGGCGGCGTTGCAGGTGTATCCGTAGTGGTCGGCCAGCAGCGGCAGGTCCAGGTCGAGGCTCTGGTCGGCGGTCAGGGTGATCGCGCGGGTGACCGGCGACGCGCAACCACCGGCCGGGCGGGCGGCGAGTGAGTAACTGCCGAGCGGTGCGGCGAGCCGGTAATGGCCGCCCGAATCGCTGGTGACCGACACCGGCGTACCCGCCAAAGCCACCGTCACACCCGGAACCGGGCTCCCGCCGCTGATGATCAGCCCGGAGAGCAGCGCGGAAGCGCTGGTGGTCAGAGCCGCGTCGGCGTGCGCGGCGTCTCCCCCGGCGATCGACACGTCCCCCTCGAACGTGTCGTAGCCGAAGGCGCTGATCCGCAGGTGGTAGCGGCCGGCGAGGAGCCGGCCGAACCGGTAGCCGCCGTCGGCCGCGGTGGTCAGCGTCCGGTTCGCCGGCCCGCTGACCGTCACGGTGGCGCCGGTCAGCGGGACGCCCACGCCGGTCACCGTGCCGGTCAGGCTGCCGCTCGGGCTCACGGCCATCGTGACCGCCGCGTACGCGTCGAGTTTGCCCTGGCCCCAGACGTTGTTGTCGGCGGCCGTCCCGCCGCAGCCGGTGTCGTCGGTGTCGATCGCCGTCTCGTCGAGGATCTCCCGGGTCGCGGCGATGTCGTGCCGCAGCGCCGGGGCCGCCGCCCACATCAGCGCGACCGTGGCGGCGGTGTGCGGCGACGCCATCGAGGTGCCGCTGTAGACGCCGTAGCCGCCCGGGACGCTGGACCGCACGTCGACGCCGGGCGCTGCGATGTCCGGCTTGATCGAGCCGGCCTCACCGGTGCCGCGGCTGGAGAACGACGCGATCGCGTTGTTGACGTCGAACGCGCCGGACGCGTACGTCGCGTTGTAGCTGCCCGGCGTGCTCGCGGTGCCGCAGCCGGGGCCGTTGTTGCCGTTGGAGAACGCCGGGAAGATCCCGGCCGCCACCCAGCTGTTGACGATGTCGGAGTACCACGGGTCGAAGCCGGAGCCGCCGCCCCACGAGTTGTTGACGACGTCGGGGGCCAGGTCGGGGCGCGGGTCGTTGCCGTCCCGGTCGGTCGGGGCGACGATCCACTGGCCGGCGGCGAGCAGCGAGCCGATCGAGCAGGAGGTGCTCTCGCAGCCCTTCGCCGCGATCCACCTCACGCCCGGGGCGACGCCGATCCCGTCGGCCCCGGCCATCGTGCCCATGGTGTGCGTGCCGTGCCCGGCGTTGTCGCAGGGCACGTTGTCCGGGCAGGTGTGTGACGGGTCGTACCAGTTGTGGTCGTGGCTGACGCTGCCGTCGGCGTTACGCCCGCGGTAGTTGGCGGCGAGCGCCGGGTGGTCGAACTGGACGCCGGTGTCCACGTTGGCGACCACGATGCCGGCGCCGGTGTCGCCGCGCTCGGTCCAGACCCGCGGCGCGTTGATCCGGTCGATGTTCCACTCGACCCCGCCGGCCTCGGCCTGCGCGGCGCCGGCCTGCACCGCCGGCAGCCGGATCGGGTCGTCCGGCAGGATCGCCTTGACCTCGGGCCGGGCGGCCACGGCCGCGAGGGTCGCGGCGTCGCCGGTGACGCGCATGGTGTCGGCGATCCAGTACGTCTCGAACGTGGCCTTGCGCTTGCCGAGCAGCGTGCGCAACGCGGCCTGGTCGCGGCTCGCGCCGGCCTTGCCGTCCCGCAGAACGGCAGAAGCCTTGGCCGCCTTGCCAGTGGCCTTGCGGGCGGCCGCCAGGTTGTCCGACCCACGCAGCAGCACCCAGAACGCGGCCTTGCGGCCCCCCGCAACTTGCGCCTTGACCTTCGCGGCGACCTTGTCAGGTCCGGCGGCCGAGGAAGCCGCGGAAGCCGGCGCCGCGACTGTTCCGGTCATGACGGCAGCCGTGGCGAGCACGGCTGCCCAAGATCGGAATCTCATCCAAATCCCCCCAGCCCGCGGGGAACGGTCGCCCCCGCGAACGGACGGAAGGTATCGACGCGGCTGGACGTCATGCAAGTTCTTGCAGTTCTTGCAGTCTTGTTTCGTAAGCATGTCAGGACCGAGACAACGCCAGGTGAACACCATCGGCGCAGCTAGATGATTTGTTGTGGACGACCACATTTGGTCGCGCATGGCGAAGAAACGCGATTCGGGGTTGCGCGGCCGACGTCGTACCCGGCATTGTGGACGGTCTTGCAAGAACTCTCAGGCGGCCGTACGGGGGAAATCCCCCAGCCGAAGACGGCAGCCAGCCGGATCCCGCCCGGGCCACCACCTCCCTAGCGTCATCTTCCGTAAGCAACGGCAACGGAAGGAGCTCGGGTGATCGAGGTTCGGGAACTCACCAGGCGATATGGACCGACGCTGGCGGTGGACGCGCTCAGCTTCGAGGTGCGGCCGGGCAGCGTCACCGGCTTCCTCGGCCCCAACGGGTCGGGCAAGTCCACCACGATGCGGCTGATCCTCGGCCTGGACCGGCCCGACGCCGGCCAGGCGCTGATCGGCGGCCGCCGCTACCGCGAGTTGCGCCGGCCGCTGCGCGAGGTCGGCGCGATGCTCGAGGCCAAGGCGTTCCACCCGGGCCGCAGCGCCCGCAGCCACCTGGCCGCGCTGGCCGCCGGCAACGCGATTCCGCGGTCCCGGGTCGACGAGGTCCTCGACATGGTCGGCCTGACCGGCGCGGCCGGGCGGCGGGCCGGAAAGTTCTCCCTCGGGATGGGGCAGCGTCTCGGGGTGGCCGCGGCGCTGCTCGGCGATCCGGCGGTGCTGCTGCTGGACGAGCCGGTCAACGGCCTGGATCCGGAGGGGGTCCGCTGGATCCGCACGCTGCTGCGGTCGCTGGCCGCGCAGGGCCGCACGGTGTTCGTGTCCAGTCACCTGATCAGCGAGATGGCGCTGACCGCCGAGCGGCTGGTGGTGATCGGCCAGGGCCGGCTGCTCGCCGACACGACCGTCGCCGAGTTGTCGGCCGGGGCGGCATCGCTGGAGGACGCGTTCTTCCGGCTCACCAGCGGAGCGGTCGAGTACCGGGGGGCGACGTCATGAGCGGCGGCAGTTACGGCCTGGCCCAGGCGGCGCGGATGGAATGGATCAAACTGCGCAGCCTGCGCTCCACCTGGTGGACCCTGGCC
Organism: Actinoplanes sp. NPDC026619; assembly: GCF_040638295.1. Taxonomy (NCBI): domain Bacteria; kingdom Bacillati; phylum Actinomycetota; class Actinomycetes; order Micromonosporales; family Micromonosporaceae; genus Actinoplanes; species Actinoplanes sp. NPDC026619. The sequence continues at coordinate 143,437 of NZ_JBEZYA010000016.1, read as the reverse complement.
GTCACCGCCGCCGGCACCGTCGGCATCGGCCTCGCGGTCGGCCTGAACAGCCGGAACGCCGACGCGGACCTGACCAACAACGCGCTGGCCGGGGTGGTTCCCGGGCTGCTGCTGGCGGGCGCGCTCGGCGTCCTGACCATGACCGGCGAATACAGCTCGGGAACGATCCGGGCCACCCTCGCCGTCATCCCGCGCCGCCCGCTGGTGCTGGCGGCGAAGGCAGCGGTTTTCGGGGCGGTGACTCTGGTCGTCGGAGAGCTCGCGGCATTCACCGCGTTCCTCGCCGCCGCGGCCACCGTGCGCCACGGCATCGCGGCGCCGGCGCTGGGCGATCCCGGCGTGCTGCGGGCGGTCGTACTGTCCGGGGCGGCGTTCTGCCTGATCGGGCTGCTCGGCCTGGGATTGGGCGCGATCATCCGGTACAGCGCCGCGGCGGTCGGGGTGCTGGTGGCCGGCGTGTACGTGGTCGCGCAGGTCGTCGGCTTCCTCGCGCGCGACGCGGCGGCGTACATGCCGATCCTGATCCTGGAGAACTCGCTCAGCACGACCAGGCCGGTGACCTGCGGCAGCGACCCGTCCTGTCCGGACTTCCTGTCCGCGTGGGCCGGGCTCGGCATGCTGTCGCTGTACGCCGCGATTGCCCTCGCCGCCGGCGGATGGCTGCTGTCCAAGCGGAACGCGTAAGCGGGAGGATGTGATGATGCGCCTTCGCGAGCTGTGGTTCTGCCTGGCCGGGGCGCCGTTCGCGCTGATCAGCCCGCCGGTGCTCGCCGTCCTCGCGGTGGACCTGACCTGGTGGGCGGCCGACGGCGGGCGGGGCAACCCGTCGCCGGCCGAGATCGCCGTCGCCATCGCGGGCGTGGGACTGCTGCTCGTGCTGGCGGTGGCCACCGGGGCGGCCCGGCGGCTCGGCGCACTGCAGCGGCGACTCGCTGACCGGCTGCTCGGACTACGGGTCGCCGCGCCGCCGGCGCGGCGGCACCCCGGCGACGGCGCCGGCTGGCGGGTCATCGCCTACCAGTTCATCAAGCTGCCGGTCGGCCTGGTCGAGCTGTACGCCGTGTACTTCTGGATCGGCGGCCTGGTCAACCTGTGTTACCCGCTCTGGTGGGGCGCGTTCCGCAACCACCCGGCCGGCACCGAGCTGAGCCCGGTGCCGGTGTTCACGCCGCTCGGGCTGTTCGGCGAGGGCACCTTCCACGTCGCCACCCTCCCCGGCACGTTCGCCGCCGCCGCGGCCGGAGCGGCCATGCTGCTGGCCGCCCCGTGGATCACCCCGGCCGTCGTGTCCGCCGACGCCTGGCTCATCCGCCGCCTGCTCGGGCCCGGGCGGCTGGCGCAGCGCGTCCACGATCTGGAGCTGAGCCGGGCCCTGGCGGTCGACGACTCGGCCGCTCTGCTGCGCCGGCTCGAGCGCAACCTGCACGACGGCGCGCAGATCCGGCTGGCCACCCTGGCGATGAACCTCGGCATGGCCCGGGAGAAGCTCGGCGACGGCCCCGAGGTGCCGGACGCCGCGGCCGCCCGCGAGCTGGTCGACGCCGCGCTGCGGGGCGCCAAGGACGCGATCGGCGAGCTGCGCGTCCTGGCCCGCGGCATGCACCCGCCGGTGCTCGACAACGGGCTGGCCGACGCCCTCGCCTCGCTGGCCGCCGACCGGGCGATCCCGGTCGAGCTGGACGTCCGCATCCCGCATCGCCCCACCCCGGCGATCGAGACCATCGCCTACTTCTGCGCCGCCGAGCTGCTGGCCAACGCGGCCAAGCACAGCAACGCCGGCCGGCTCGCCGTCCGGGCGGCCGGGCAGCGGGACATTCTGCTGCTCAGTGTCGCCGACGACGGCACCGGCGGCGCCGACCCGGCCCGCGGCACCGGCCTGACCGGGCTCGCGCAGCGGGTCGCCGTGGTCGACGGCCGGCTCACGATCACCAGCCCACCCGGCGGGCCGACCACGATCACCGTCGAGCTCCCGATGCGCGCATGAGCGTGCGGGTGGTGATCGCCGAGGACGCGGTCCTGTTCCGGGCCGGGCTCACCCGGCTGATCGAGGACCGCGGCCACCGCGTGTGCGCCGCCGTGGGCGACGGCGGCGCGCTGCTGGCCGCGGTGGCCGAGCATCGGCCGGACGTCGTGGTGGCCGACATCCGGATGCCGCCGGCGCACACCGACGAGGGACTGCGGGCCGCGATCGAGATCCGCCGCACCCACCCTGGCACCGGGGTGCTGGTGCTGTCCCAGTACATCGAGACCAAGTACACCGCCCGGCTGCTGGAAGGCAACGCGGCCGGCGCCGGCTACCTGCTGAAGGAGCGGGTCGCCGACGTCGCCGAGTTCACCGGCGCGCTGGAGCGGGTCGCGGGCGGCGGCACGGCGCTCGACCCCGAGGTCGTCGGCCAGCTGCTGCGGGCCAGCCGCCGCGCCGACGGCCTGGCCGCGCTGACCGCGCGCGAGCGTCACGTGCTCACGCTGATGGCCGAGGGCCGGTCGAACGCCGGCATCGCCGACGCCCTGGTGGTGACCGGCGGCACCGTCGAGAAACACATCGCCGGCATCTTCGACAAGCTCGGACTGCCCCCGGCCGAGGCCGACAACCGCCGCGTCCTCGCGGTCCTGCGCTACCTGAGCAGTTAAAACTCGCGGTACATCAGGTGCAGGCCGACGCGACCCAGGGACGGGTGCTCGAAGGCGCGCGGGACGGTGCCGAGGACCTGGAAACCCTGGCGCTCGTAGACCGCGACGGCGCCGCGGTTGGTTTCGACCACGGCGTTGAACTGCATTCCGGCGTACCCCTGCAATTGCGCCCAGCCGGTGGCGTCGCGGCACAGGGCCGAGCCGACGCCGTGCCCGCGCTCGTTTTCCGCGACCATGAAGCTGGCCGTCGAGATGTGCGCGCCCGGCCCGCCCCGGTTGGCGCCCATCTTGGCGGTGCCGAGCACGCGGTCGCCCTCGGCGGCGACGACGGTCCGCCCCGGCGGCGCCTCGAGCCAGATGCTCCGCGCCTGCGCCTCGGTCATCGCCGGGTCGAAGGGGAAGGTGTCGGCGGCCCGCACGACCTGCTGGACGATCGCCCACACCTGCGGCCAGTCCGATTCCCGGTAATCACGCACGATCATCGCCGCAAGTTACCCGATTCCTTTTGTGTACGGCGGCGGTCGGTACCCACATGGATCCGATAAGAGAGATGTACGCCCGCTGGGCCGCCGGCGACATGGGCGCGGACGACCAGTGGGGCGACGTGACGGCCGAGCCGCGTGGCCTGGACTATGTGGAGGTGTCGGCGGGCGGTGTGCCGGCGATGTGGCTCAGCCCGCACGGCGCCGGCCCCGACCGGGTGATCGTCGCGCTGCACGGCGGCGGCTTCGTGGGCGGCTCGCTCTACACCCACCGCAAGATGTACGGCCATCTCGCCAAGGCGGCCGGCGTACGGGTGCTGCTCGCGACCTACCGGCACACGCCCGAGTTCCGTTACCCGGCACAGATCGAGGACGTGGTCACCGCGTACCGCTGGGCGGCAGCCGGGGCCCGGACGGTGGCGCTGGCCGGCGACTCGTCCGGTGGCGGTCTGGCCGTGCAGGTCGCGCTCCGTGAACCGGGCGCGGCCGCGCTGCTGTTGCTGTCGCCGTGGATCGACATGGACCCGGCGCAGACCGCGACCTCGTACGAGGAGAACGCCGCCACCGACCTTTTCTTCACCCGGCCGATGGTGCAGGGTCTGATCGGGATGTACCTGCCGGAGGATATGAGCGGCTCGGCGCCGGAGGTCAACGCGTTCCACGCCGACCTGTCCGGGCTGCCGCCGGTCTACGTGCAGTGCGGCGGCGACGAGAGCGGCCGGGGTGACAGCGAGCGCCTCGCCAAGGTGACCGGCGCCCGGCTGGACGTCTTCGACGGGCAGTTGCACACGTTCCAGATGGCCGCCGGGCGGGCGCCGGTTGCCGACGAGGCGATCAGGGGGTTGGCCGCATGGGTGCGCCCGAAGCTGGGGCTCTGACCGAGGCGTTCGAGCGGGAACGGCGGGGGTTGCTGGCCCATGCGTACCGGATGCTCGGGGCCTATCACGAGGCCGAGGACGTCGTGCAGGACACCTACGTGCGGGCGCTGCGCGGGTGGGCGGCGTTCGAGCATCGGTCGTCGGTCGCGACCTGGCTCTACCGGATCGCCACCAATGTCTGCCTGTCCACGATCGAGATTCGCGGCCGGCGCGCGACGGCGGCCGGCCCGCTGCTCGAGCCGTTTCCGGCCGACCCGGCCGAGGTCGTCACCGCGCGGGAGAGCGTGCGGCTCGCCTTCGTGGCCGGCCTGCGGCACCTCGCCCCGCGGCAGCGTGCCGTCCTGCTGCTGCGGGAGGTGCTGGCCTTCTCGGCGGCCGAGACCGGCGAGGCGCTGAGCATGTCGGTGCCGGCCGTGAAGAGCGCCCTGCAGCGGGCCCGGGCCCGGCTCGCCGAGGCGGCCCCGGCTCGCGACGACGTGCTGGACGCCTCCTCGCCGCGGGCCCGGGAACTGCTCGCCGGTTACATGGCGGCGTGGGAGGCGTCCGACGCCGCCGCGTTCCGCGAGGTGTTGCGGGCGGACGCGGCCATCGAGCCGATCGGCCACCCGGCCGTGTATTCCGGGCGGGAAGCCTGCCTGGCCTTCGCAACGCCGTCGATGGGCGCCGCGGGTGACTGGCGGATGGTGGCGACCGAGGCGAACGGCCAGCCCGCCGCGGTGTCGTGGTTCCGCGGCGAGCCGTTCGGCGTGGCGGTGCTGACCGTCGCCGCGGACGGGATCCTGGCGATCACGCTCTTCGGCGACCCGAAGCTGGCGGACGCCTTCACGCCGACGCCTTGACCGCCGCCGGGGCGGGTGCCGGGGCCATCTTCTCGGGGAGGACGAAGGACAGCAGAACGGCCACACCGGTGAAGCCGACGGTCCACCAGAACGCGATGCCGAACGCGGTCGCCAGGGAGTTGCTCGTCGCCGCGGTCGCCAGGATCACGGCCAGCAGGGCCACCCCGACCGAGCCGCCGACCTGTTGGGCGATCCGGGTCACGATGCTGGCGTGCGGCACCTGGTCGCGCTCCAGGCCGAGGAACGCGACCGTCATCAGCGGGATCATCACCATGCCCATGCCAAGGCCACGCACGAACAGGGTGGCCATCAGCGGCCAGAGCGTCGTGCCGCCGCCGGCGAACGCGAACGGAACGGTGGCCACGCCGACCAGAGCGAACCCGAGGACGGCGACCACCCGGGCACCCAGGCGCTCCTGCAGCCGGACGGCCACGGTGCGGCTCAACAGCGAACCGACGCCCTGCGGGAGCAGCAGCAGGCCGGCGTCCAGGGCGCTCATCCCGCGCAGCTCCTGGAAGTAGAGCGGGAGCAGCAGCATCGCGCCGTAGAGCGAGGCGCCGGAGAGAAACATCAGCGCTGTGGCCGCCCAGGTTGGCCGGGAGCGCAGGATCTCCAGGTCGACCAGCGCGTCGCCGCGACGGCGCAGGGCCCAGAGCACGAACGCGGCCAGGAGCAACGCGCCGGCGATCAGCGGGACGAGCACGTCGGCGCGGGTGAAGCCACCGGGGCCGGACACATTCGACAGGCCCCACAGCAGTGCCACGAGGGAGGGTGACAGCAGGATCAGGCCGACCACGTCGAGGCGGACACGGCGGCCGGGCTCGTCGGCCGGGATCATCCGCCACGCCAGGTAGAGCCCGGCCAGGCAGAGCGGCACGTTGACCAGGAACAGCCAGCGCCAGTCGCCGGCGCCGAGGATCAGGCCGCCGATCACCGGACCGAGGATCGGGCCGACCGCGGCCGGCAGCGCGACGGTGGACATCAGGCGGGTGCGGTCGCCGCCGGTGGCGGCCTGCATGATCATGGTCATCATCAGCGGCATCATCGCGCCGCCCCCGACGCCCTGGACCACCCGGAACGCGATCAGGCTGGACGCGTCCCAGGCGAACGCGCAGAGCACCGAGCCGATCAGGAAGACGGTGAGGGCGGCCATCCACAGCCGCTTGGCCCCGAGGTGGCTCTGCAGCCAGCCGACGACCGGGATCACCACGCCCAGGGCCAGCAGATAGGCGGTGCTGACCCACTGGATGGTGCTGACGTCCGCGCCGAGGTCGGCGGCGAGCTCGTGCAGCGCCACGCTGACGATCGTGGAGTCGAGGATGACCGCGACACCGCCGGTGAGCACCGCGATCGCGGTGCGCAGAGCCGTCGGGTCGATGCGGGGTGAGGACATCAAGCGCCACCTTAAGGTACGCGTCTGTATCTAACGCTTGCGACGGTACGACGCCGCGATAAGATACGCAAGTGAGTCTTAAGCAGCCCGATCTGAAGCAGCGCCGTCGTGGCGCCGACCTCGAAGACGCGATCCTGGACGCGGCCTGGGAGATCCTGCTGGAGCACGGTTATCCCGGCTTCACCTTCGAGGCGATCGCCGCGCGCGCCGGCACCAGCCGCCCGGTGCTCTACCGTCGCTGGCCCCAGCGCAACGACCTGCTGCTGGCCACGCTCCGCAAGTTCTGGACGGCGCAGCCGGTCGTGGTGCCGGACACCGGCAACCTGCGCGACGACGCGATCGCCATGATGCAGAACACGGTGGCCGGCCGCTCACACATGATCACCCTGGTGAGCGTGCAACTGGCCGACTACTTCCGGGACACCGGCACCAGCTTCAGCGAGCTGCGCGACCTCCTGCGCAAGCCGTACCGCACCACCGCCTTCGAGCAGATCGTCGCCCGCGCGGTCGGGCGCGGCGAACTCCCCGACGTGCCGCGCATCTCCCGCGTCGTGAACCTGCCGTTCGACCTGCTCCGCCACGACATGCTGATGACGATGCGCCCGATGTCCCGGGAATCGATCGTGGAGATCATCGACCAGGTCTGGCTGCCGCTCCTGCGAGCATCGTGACCGCCCGCGCCGACCGGTTCGGTGCGGTGTCCACGGCACTGGCCCGGCTCGACGACCAGCAGCTCGGCCGGCTCGTGGACGCGGCCCCCACCACCGGCTCCGGCGTCGGGGGCGCCTCCGCGGCGCTGGAGATCGCCGGCGCGCCGGTCTTCGTGAAGCGGATCCCGCTGACCGACCGGGAACGCGAGCCGGCCAACGTCCTGTCGACCGCGAACCTGTTCGAGGTGCCGGCGTTCTGCCACTACGGCATCGCCCGGCTGGCCGGCCCCGGCTTCGGCGCCTGGCGGGAGCTCACCGCGAACACCATGACGACGCGCTGGGTGCTCGCCGGGGAGAGCGAGGCATTCCCGCTGATGTACCACTGGCGCGTGCTGCCCGGAGCGGCGCCACCGGCCGAGGAGCACGCGGACATCGGCCGGGTCGTCGCCTACTGGGACGAGTCGGCGGCGGTGCGTCGACGACTGCAGGCCCTGGCCGGAGCGTCGGCGAGCCTGGTGCTTTTCCTCGAACACCTCCCGGCGACGCTGCACGACTGGCTGGCCGCGCAGCTCGCCGCCGGCCCGGAGGCGGTCGCCGCCGCCTGCGCGATGGTGGAGCGCCGCCTGCGCGCCGACGTCGCCTTCATGAACGCGGGCGGCCTGCTGCACTTCGACGCCCACTTCCGCAACATCCTGACCGACGGCCACCGGCTCTACCTCGCGGATCTCGGTTTGGCCATGTCGCCCCGGTTCGATCTGTCGCCGGCCGAGCGGGACTTCGTCGCGCGCAACACCGGCCACGACGCCGGCTATGTGATGCGGGAGCTGGTCAACTGGATCACCGCCAACGTCGCCGGGGTGGCGCCGGTCGCCGAACGTTACGAGTACGTCCGGCGGTGCGCGGCCGGGGCCCCGACCGGCAATGTCCCGCCGCCGATCGCCGCGCTCCTCCGCCGCCACGCGCCGGTCGCGACCGTCGTGAACGACTTCTACTGGGACTTCTTCGGTTCGAGCCGGACCACGCCCTATCCCGCCGGGCAGATCGAGCGCGCCCTCGTCTAGCGAGCTTTGGGTGGTCAGGGTCGCGACAATCAAAGCCTCTTCCCTGTACGGGCTGCGATGTCCACAACCGCACTCTCACCCGACCGCCGGCACCACGCGACCGCCGTGCAACACGGGCACGTGCCGCGACTTTCGGGCAAGCCGACCCCACACCCGCCGGCTTTGCTCTGGAAATCGGGCCTTCGCGAGTCTCCGCGTGGATCACGGCCTACGCGTCTAGCAGACCGAAACGCCCGATCGGTCCCTCTCGGGCCGGACGGGCGTTCGCGTTCTCACCGGGAGCACGCCCGGGCGGCCCTGATGCTCTCGCGTGAGGTGACGGATCGGCACCTCGAGGCCCACGCGCTGACCGCCCTCGGCGCCGCGCACCAGGCGGCCGGCGACGGGGTCGCCGCGCTCGTCTGCCAGACGCGGCGCTCACCTGCGGGCGCAGGCTTAGCGGACCACCAGCACGAACGTGCCCCGGGCGGAAACACCGCGGTCGGTCACGGTCGCGGTGACGGTGGCGACACCAGGGTGTACGGCGATCAGGGCGGTGCCGTCCGGGCGGATCACGGACGGGCGGTTGCTGTCGTAGCGGACGGTCATGCCGGCCGGCAGCTTGCCCGGACCGTAGCGGGTCTGGTCGGTCATCGCGACCGTCACCTGCGGGTCGATGCGGGTGCCGGTCGGGAGCTGGAGGCGCGGGGGGTCGGCGGTCACCACGGCCAGGGCCGGCGGCGGGGGCTCACTGATGTCCACTATCGCGCGCTGCCGGACGTCGGCGCTCGACGCGGACAGCTCCAGGCCGTAGGCGCCCGGGGTCACCCGGAACGCGTCGTCGTCGTAGAACGCGAGCGCGCCGACCGGAAAAGTCAGCGTCACCGGCGCCGACTCGTGTGCGGCCAGGGACACCTTGCGGAAGGCGACCAGGCGCCGGCGCGGGCGCTCGTCCGACGGGCGGGCCGACGGTGTCGTGGCGTAGAGCTGGACGACCTCGGCGCCGGGCCGCGCGCCGGTGTTGGTGATCGTGGCGGTCGCGGTGAGGGTGTCGCCGGACCTGGTCACGTGCAGGGCGTCGTACCGGAAGGTCGTGTAGGTGAGGCCGTAGCCGAACGGATAGGCCGGGGCGCCGGTGAAGTACTGGTAGGTGCGGCCGGGCGTGGTCGCGGTCGGACGGATGCCGAAGTCCTCCATCGGCGGCAGCTGGGCCTCCGACGCGTACCAGGTGAAGGGCAGCCGGCCGCTCGGGTTGACCGCGCCGAACAGCACGTCGGCGAGGCCGGCGCCCTTCTGCTGGCCGTTGAACGAGCTCCACAGGATCGCGGCGGCGGCGCCGGCGAACGGCGCGACGTCGACCTGGCCGACGGTTTCCAGGTAGGCGATGGTGTGCGGGTTCGCCCGCGCGATCTGCCCGATCAGGTCGGCTTGGGCGCCGGGCAGGGCCAGCGTTGCCCGGTCGTGGTCCTCGCTGGCGGTGGACCGGTCGGTGCCGGCCACCACGATCACCGCGTCGTAGCCGGCCGCCGCCTTCACCGCGGCCGGGTCGACCGTGTCCAGGCTGCCGGGGATCATGCCGGGCAGGAAGTCGACCTTCGCAGGTGCGGCGGCGGCCGTGATGCCCTGCAACGGGGTGACCGACTTCGCCACGCCGGCGCTGGTCTGGATGCTCGAGTAGCCGCCCAGGTAGATCTCGGGTGGGTCGGCGAACGCGCCGACCACCGCGATCCGGCCGCGGCGAGGGAGCGGCAGGACCTGGTTCTTCAGCAGGACGAGGCTCTCGGCGGCGGCCGCGCGGGCCATGTCCAGGCGCTCGGGGGTCTCGGTGCCGGTCGAGGTGCGCGCGGCCAGCCGGGCCCGGGCGGCGGTCACCCACGGGACCTGCGATTGCGCATCGAACTCCCCCAGCGCCATCCGGGCGGTGAACAGCCGGGCCACCGACACGTCCACGTCGTTCTCGGTGAGGCCGCCGATGCTCCGGGCCACGGCGGCCGGGATGGTGTTCGCGTAGTTCCACTCATCGTGATAACCCTGGGTGCAGTTCAGGTCCTCGCCGGCGGTCAGGGCGTATGCGGTCCGCGAGTACTGGTCGAGCAGGCCGCCGCCCGGGGGCTGCCAGTTCTGGCCGGCCATCATCTCGTAGACGGCGTCGCAGTCGGAGGTGAAATAGCCGCCGAAGCCGTAGGTCTGCCGGGCCAGGGTCTCGATCAGGTGCGAGCTGGCCGCGGCGGGCGTGCCGTTGACGCTGTTGTAGGCGCTCATGATCGAACCGGGCCGGGCCCAGCGGATCACGTCGCGGAACTGGGCGGTGTAGTACTCCCGCAGGGTCCGCTCGTCCATGTCCGATGAGCCGTTGAGCCGGCTCGACTCGCTGTTGTTGGCGGCGTAGTGCTTCAGGGTGGCGACGGCCTTCAGGTAGGGGCCGTCGCCCTGCAGACCGGACACGAACTGGGCGGCCATCGTCGCGGTCAGGAACGGGTCCTCGCCGAACGTCTCGTCGTTGCGGCCCCACCGCGGGTCCCGCGCCAGGTTGACCGTCGGTGAGTAGAAGTCGAGGTCGAGCCGGTTGTCGCGGACGACCTCGCGGGCCTCGTCGGAGATCATCGAGGCCTCGCGGCGCACCAGTTCCGGGTCCCACGATGAGGCGAGCGACAGCGACACCGGGTACGACGTGGTGTTGATCAGGGTCGGTGGCTGGTCGCCGTCGTTGGTCTGCTCGCGGGCGACACCGTGCGCGGCCTCGTTCCACCAGCCGTAGGCCGCGACACCGAGCCGCGGAATCGCCGCCGACTGGCTGCTGACCAGCTGCGACGCCTTCTCCGGCAGGGTCATCCGGGAGACCAGGTCGGCGGCCCGCTCGGCCGGCGAATAGGCCGGGTCGAGGTAGACCGGGGTGCTCGCCCGGGCCGCGCCGTCCGCGGCCGTGACGAGCAGCAGGACCACCACCACGGTCAGTGCCATCGCTCGACGCATAGGACATCTTCGCGCGGCGCCGGGGCGGCGCGCAGCCCCGAATGGGAGCGGTTCCAGGGTGACCACCGGTCCGGGGCCGGAGGCCGGGGACGGCCCGGGCCACCGACCGGGCGGTCCGTGCGCCACGGGACTCGTCATGCCCGTACTCCTGCTTCGTTCTTCTTGAATTTCGCAGGCCGGGGTCGATGAGGGCCGCCGTGACGAGGAGACCTGCCCCCAAGCCCTTCCTCGCCCGGGCTCTCGAACCGCTGGTCGCGATCGTGGTGATCGCGCTGCTGCATCCCTATGGGTGGGCCGGCCCGTCGGCCCTGTGGTTCACCCTGGCGCCGCTGGTCCTCATCATCATCCTGGCCGAACCCGGGCCGGTGGCCTGGATGCGGCGCGGCCCCTGGCTCTCCGCGCCGGCCATCGTCAACGTCGTCATGTGCGGCTGGATCATCTATGCGCTGGGCTGGGGCCCGGTGCTGCCGCTGGTGTTCGCGCTGGTCGTCACGTACCAGATCCGGTTGATCAGCGCGGCCGTGTGGCGGCCGATCGCGGTCTGGTCGGCGGCCGTCATCGCGGCCGGGCAGGCCGGCGTCGCGCTCGGCTGGATCAACTGCTACCTGCCGAATCATCTGGCCCAGCCGGCCGGGCTGCTCGGGCTGGTGGTCACCATCATGTTCATCCGGGCGATCGGCCGCAGCGCCGAGGAACGCGAGGCCGTCGAGGTGCGGCTGCGCGACCGGGAGGAACGTTTCCGGCTGCTCGTGCAGGACTCCACCGACGTGCTCAGCATCCTCGACGAGAACGGCGCGCCGACCTACCTCAGCCCCGCCGTCGAGAAACTCACCGGTCATCCGGCCTCGTACTACGCCGTCGACGGCGGTTACGCGGTGCACGTGCACCCGGACGACCTGCCGGCCGTGGTCGGCGCCCTCGAGCACGTCCATGCCGCCCCCGGCCGCCACATCACCTTTCACGTGCGGATCATGCACCGGGACGGCGACTGGCGCTGGACCGAGGCGACCATGCGCGACTTCCGCGACAAACCGGCCGTCGGTGGTGTGGTCGCCACCCTGCGTGACGTCACCGAGCGTCGCGCGACGCAGCGACGGCTCGCCTACGAGGCCCGGCACGATCAACTCACCGGATTGATGAACAGATCGGCGTTTCTCGGTCAGGTAGAGCAGATGACCGAGCCGCCGGCGATCCTCTTCATCGACCTCGACGGCTTCAAACCGATCAACGACACCCACGGCCACCGGTACGGCGACGGGGTGCTGATCGGAGTTTCCCGGGTGCTCGAACGGAGCATCTCGGGAGCGGACTTCGCCGGCCGGCTCGGCGGTGACGAGTTCGCCGTCGCACTCGCCACACCGGTGACGGCCGAACGTGCGGTCGCGATCGCGGAGCGCATACTCGCGGCCATGATCGAACCGATCACGGTGGACGGCCGGGTGTTGCGGGTGCAAGCCAGTATCGGCATCGCGGTTCCTAAACCGGGCACCGGCGTTACCGATCTGTTGCACCAGGCGGACCTGGCGATGTACACGGCCAAGCGGCGTGGCACCCATGATGCCCAGCTCTACGACGCACATGTCGTGGAGGAATCTCTGCAACCGGCACATGGCTGACAGCTGCTGGCAATCTTACTGGGGAAGGGTGCGGACATGGACGTACGCAACGGGATGGGCCTGCGGCCACTTGGCACTTCGGCGGCCGAGTTCGAACAGGACCTGCTGAGCAACCTCTACTACCGGCGCGGCACCACCGTCGAGTCGGCGAGCACGCAGGACGCGTACGAGACCCTCGCGCTCACCGTCCGCGACCGTCTGGCCGAGCGCCGGGTCCGCACCGCCGCCGCCCACTACGCGGCCAACCCCCGCTGGGTCTACTACCTGTCCGCGGAATACCTGCTGGGCAAGCAGCTCGAGCAGAACATGCTCTACTCCGGCACCGACCGGATCGCCCGGATCGCGCTGCAGCAGCTCGGCCTGGACCCGGCCGAGGTCGAGGGCCTCGACGTCGAACCCGGCCTCGGCAACGGCGGCCTCGGCCGGCTCGCGGCCTGCCTGCTCGACGCGATGGCCACACTGGACATTCCGGCCGTCGGTTACGGCATCCGTTACGACTTCGGCATCTTCAAGCAGGACTTCCAGGACGGCAAGCAGGTCGAGCGGCCGGACGACTGGACCTTCCAGGGCAACCCGTGGGAGTTCCCGGCCCCCGACGACCGCCAGACCGTCTTCTTCTACGGCCACACCGAGGTCGACGAGCACGGCAAGAAGCAGTGGATCCCGGGCGAGGTCGTGCTCGGTGAGCCCAGCCACATGCTGGTTCCCGGCCACGGCACCGACACCGTCAACATCGTCCGCCTGTGGCGCGCCCGCGGCAGCTCCTCGTCGTTCGACCTGTCCCGCTTCTCGGCCGGCCAGTACGCCGAGGCGGTCGACGAGGCCGTGCACGCCGAGAACATCAGCAAGGTGCTCTACCCGGACGACAGCACCGACTCCGGCCGCGAGCTGCGCCTCAAGCAGCAGTACTTCCTGGTCTCCTGCTCGCTGCGGGACATCATCCGCCGCTTCCGCCTGCGCAACTCCGACTGGTCGGACTTCCCCAAGAAGACCGTGATCCAGCTCAACGACACCCACCCCACCCTCGCCATCCCGGAGCTCATGCGCCTCCTGGTCGACGAGGAGGGCCTGAGCTGGGACCTGGCCTGGGCACTGTGCAAGCAGACCTTCGCCTACACCTGCCACACCCTGCTCCCGGAGGCGCTGGAGACCTGGGCGATCGGCATGTTCGAGCGCCTCCTCCCCCGCCACCTGGAGATCATCTACCGGATCAACGAGGAGTTCCTGGCCGAGGTCCGCGACCGCTTCCCCGGCGACGTCGACCGGGTCCGCCGCATGTCGCTCATCCAGGAGGAACCGGAGCGCCGCGTCCGCATGGCGAACCTCGCGGTGGTCGGCACCCAGGCCGTCAACGGCGTCGCCGAACTGCACTCCGACCTGCTCAAGGAGACCACCCTCCGCGACTTCGCCGAGCTGTGGCCGGCCAAGTTCCACAACGTCACCAACGGCATCTCACCGCGGCGCTTCATCAAGCTCGCCAACCCCACGCTCTCCTCGCTGATCACCGAGGCCCTCGGCAGCGAGGCCTGGATCAACGACCTCTCGCTGCTCTCCGGCCTCGAACCGCTCGCCGACGACGCCGCGTTCCGTTCCCGCTGGAAGGCCGTCAAGCGCGCGAACAAGGAGCGGCTCGGCCTCGGCGACCCCGACTCGCTCACCGACGTGATGATCAAGCGCTTCCACGAGTACAAGCGCCAGCAGCTCAAGCTGCTGCACATCATCACCCAGTACCACCGCATCAAGCAGAACCCCGGCCAGGCGTACGTTCCTCGCACCGTCCTGTTCGCCGGAAAGGCAGCTCCCGCCTACCACGCGGCGAAACACATCATCCGCCTGATCAACGCGGTCGCCGCCACGATCGACGCCGACCCGGCCGTCTCCCCGTACCTGAAGGTCGTCTTCCCGGCCAACTACAACGTCACCCTCGGCTCGCTGATCATCCCGGCCGCCGACCTCAGCGAGCAGATCTCGATGGCCGGCAAGGAAGCCTCCGGCACCGGCAACATGAAGCTGGCCCTGAACGGCGCGCTGACGATCGGCACCCTGGACGGCGCCAACATCGAGATCCGCGACCGGGTCGGCGGCGACAACTTCTTCCTGTTCGGCCTGGACACGCCGGCCGCCCTGGCCCTGCGCAACGGCGGCGACTACAGCCCTCGCGCGTACTACGAGCAGGACCCCGAGCTGCGCCACGCCCTGGACGCCATCCTCGACGGCAAGTTCCTCGGCGTCGGCCGCGAGGTGGCGGAGTCGCTGCTGGGCTGGGACGAGTATTTGACGCTGGCGGACTACCGCTCCTACGTGGACGCCCAGGACGAGGTGGACGTGGCATGGAAGGACGAGGAGCAGTGGCTCCGCAAGTCAATCCTGAACACCGCCCGAAGCGGCTTCTTCTCGGCAGACCGCACCGTCCGCGACTACATCTCCGAGATCTGGCACGTAAACCCGGTCCAGGTCAAGCACTGACCTGATCGCTTCACGAGGGCCTGGGCGTTTCGCCCGGGCCCTCAGTCGTCAACAGTCAGGACTTTGACGCGGCGGACGAAGTCCGGGCGGCGGGCGGCGTGGCGGCGCGCCAGTTCCGCCGCCTGCTGTCGCGGAACAGGCCGCGTGAGCAAGCCCAGCTCGGCCAGCCGGATTGCCGCGTCGGTCTCGATCTCGGACCAGCCCGTGGCCTCTTTCGGAATGTATTGCTCGATCACCGCGGCGAGGGCCCGAGTGCCCTCCGGATCAAGCGCGGGGTCCAGGTGCACCAGCCCGCACCGCACGATCGCGGCGCTGGCGTCCGGCCTGCGACTCCGAAGTCTCCGCAGGATCACCGCCACCTGACGAGGGCCGAGCTGCTCGTCCTCCTCCATCTGGCGAATGACCTGCCGAAAGATCACCGGATGCTTCTCGCCTAGTTCTGCGGTAGTCCGGTAGACCTTCAACCTTTCCCGCATCGGCAAGTCGGCCGCGGTCAGGGTACGCAGGAACAGATTGAGCAGACTGACATGGCCGAAGCGTCTGGCGTCGTAAATCGTGTCGCCCGTGACGTCCAGGCCGGCCTCGACCAGCGGATCCAGCGAGTGTTGCCGGATGTCGGCGATGAGGTCGCACATGATGCGAGTCTCGCGGCGCCCTTGCTCGAACGCCTCGGATCGGAGGAACAAGCTGTTGTTCCCCACGCCCTTACGGCCGATCATCCAGGACAGATCGACGGCGGGGGTGCTGATCTGGTCGCCACCCCATCTCAAGATCACATCAATAGCCGGGCTCTGGCCCACGCGATCCACCGCCAGATCAGCCGTCCATTCCGCCCACCCACTGGCTGTCTCCTCCGATCGCCACAGAATGCACGTGCGTCGCCAACTTCCGACGGAATGTTTCTGCTCGTAGAGGAACGAGGTCTTGATCTCACCCGCACACAGCAGTAGAACCAGCAGGTTCGAGGTGTATGCGGCCAACCGGGCTGGTACCGGGAGTCGCTTGGGGACATAGTTGTCGAAGGCCCGCGGCGGCCGGGGCATGACAGCCTGCCGGAAGAGCCGGATCAGCAGGTCCGTCCAGTCATCCGTTTTGTCGCCGCGCATCGCCTGCACGAGGCCGCGCAGGAAGTCCACGGTCTGGCGGCGTCCGACGAGCGGGGCGAACGAGAGCAGCGAATAGAGCAGGTCGTCGTCGACCGCGGCACCGGACGGGAAGGTTGATGCCCGTTCCCGGGCGACCATGCTCTGCACCACGCCGTGCACCAGCCGGGCGACCAGATATTCACCAAAGGTAGCGTGCAGGAACTCGTAGGTCTCCAGCGAGATGCCGCCGCGGGAGGCCTGCGCGCGGTGCACGAAGAAGAACGAGCCGAGCGCCCGCTCAGCCGACCCCAGGGGCGCCCGCATGTCCGCCGTCGAGGCCGGGGCCGGCGTCGCACCGCTCAGGCCGGGCAACGCCCGCATGTCGGCTTCCAGTTGGGCCTCAGTGACCCATTGGGCGTCGCGGTTGAACATCGCGAACGCCACCACGCTGAGTTTGCGCAGCTCGGCCTCGATCCGCCCGGCCCGCTCGCGCCGTGGCAGCGTATCGCCGAACTTGGTCACCTCGCGAGCGGCGAAGCGCTCCAGCAGTCGCTCGTAGAGCTCCTCGGCGCGCATCGAGGCGGCGTTGCGGAGGACGTTGCCCTCGGCGTCGTAGAGCGCCAGCATCAGCAGCAACAGCGGCTGCGCCGCGAGATCGGGATAGCGCATGACGGTCTCGACGTCCAGCGGCTCCTCCGAGCCGGAGGCGAACCGCTCGGCGTTGGTCGCGTTCCAGACGTCGAGCCAGGCGGCAACCCGGAGCCGGTCGAACGGTTCCAGGCGGACGGCGAGCGAGCCCTTAGCCGGGTAGGCCCGGTCGGCGACGCTCGTACGGCTGGTGACGATCACGGCGACCGGGCGCCCGAGGTCGGCCTCGCGCCGCTGGAACGCCGCGACCCGGCGCAGGTAATCGGTCTGGCTGACCCCAGTGGCCTGGAGCAGTTCGTCGAAGCCGTCAAGGATGACGACCGGGAGCGCGCCACCCGCCGAACGGCAGATCGCCGGCCAGTCCATCCGCTCGCCGGTGTCCCTGCGGATCGCGTGCTCGATCTGGTCCTGCAGTTCGGCGTCGGCGGGCACGGTGCGCAGGGTGACCAGCACCGTCATGAAGTCGGCCGGCGGCAGCTGCGCTGCGAGCACCTTGGCAAGCACCGACTTGCCCGACCCCGGCTGCCCGAGGATCAGCAGCGGCGCCACCGTGGCCGGCGGCAGCGTCAGGTGGCGGGTGAAGAACGCCAGCAGGTCGTCCCGGACCGGCTGGTGCTCCCACCAGTCCTCGCTGCTGAGCGGAGCCTCGTCGGCAACCACGACCGCCCGGTAGAGCTGGGGCAGGAACGCCTCGCCGAGCGTCGGGACCCGCAGCCCATCGGGCACCTCGCCGGACTCGGCGATCGGCCGCCGCAGCGCCGCCTGGTAGGCCGCGGCGACCTGACGGCGGCGCTCGTCGGCCACCCGGTCACCGGCGATCTCGGCGAGGACCTCACGCAGCGCGACCAGGCCGGTCGTGACCTGGCGCAGGCGGGCTTGGACAGCGGCCTGCTCGCGCATGCCGGCCCAGAAAGCCACCTCCGGGAAGTCGGCGGCGAGCCGGCCGAGCAGGCTGTCGAACCGGGCCACCGCGGCCGGCGGGACGCCCTCCAGCACCGCCGCGGCCTTCGATCGGCTCTGCTCGTCCAGCCGCTCCCAGAACGCAAGCTCGGCGGCGAAATCCTCGACCCGGGGCACCAGGAGCCGGTAGTAGTCGAGGAGGTGACGGCGGAACTCCGGGTGGGACTCGGCCGGCTCGGGCACCGGCGCCCGCCAGGCGCCAGCGTGGGTGCGGCCGCTCACCGAGCCCAGCGACCGCTGCTCCGCCGCGGTGAGCTCGAGATCCCGGTAGGGCCAGTCCGCTTCGGCCATCGCCTCGAAGAAGGCGGTCAGGGCCAGTGCGGCATGGGCGGCCTGAAGCCGCTCGGTGCGTTCGTAGCGGGAGAGTTTCGAGCGCTTCTCGGCCAGGGCGGTCACCAGGTGCTCGGTGATCTTGGAGAGTTCGGCCTTGGCGTCGAACCAGCCGAGTATGTCCTTGAACGGGCCCACCAGCGCGAGCAGGCCGACACCCGTGAGGGTGTCGACCAGCTTCACGATCTTGGCGGTGTCGCCGCCCAGGAGCTTTACTGCGTCTTCGTAGCTGACCTCTCGTCCCACCCGGGCAGTATTACGGGGTCGTGCACGTCACCGATACCGCCGAAGGGGTCCCGCTTCCGATGTAACCGAACGTTGTGGACGCTCCCGCGGCCAGGGCGCCGTTGAAGCTGACGTTCTTGGCTGTCACCGTGTTTGCGCTGGTGGTGTAGGTGGCGCTCCAGATCTGGCTCACCGATTCGCCGCCGGTGAAGGTCCAGCTGGTGGTCCAGCCGGTGATCGGGGCGCTGCCGGCCTTCACCGTCACGGTGGACTGGAAGCCGCCGTTCCACGAGCTTGCCACCACCGACGTGGCGGTGCAGGCGCCGGTCGGGGCCGGGGACGAGGTGGTGGCCGACGGGGTCGGTGTCGGAGAGGCCGGGGAGGTCGGGGACGTGGTGGACGTGCCGCCGTCGCTCGTGGTGTACGTCGTGGCCGTGTAGGCCTGGGAGCACTGGGTGCCGCAGGACGACGGCAGGGCGAAGCTGTACACCCGGCCGTTGTTGATCAGTTGGTCGTTGACGTCGCGGACGCGGATCTGGAAGTTGCTCGTGCCCGCGGTCAGGCCGCCGATCACGTACGACTGGCCCATGTCGCCGTTCATTTTCGCCGTTACCCAGGTGCCGCCCTGCAGGTACTCGACGCCGTGGATGCCGTTGGCCAGGTGGCCGACCGCTATCGCCGGCCAGTAGACCTGCGCGCCCTGCAGGAAGCCGACCTTGATGTCGCCCGCGTAGGACGGGGCGGCGACGTACTCCCAGCTGATGTGCCGGTTGTTGAAGTGGTCGGAGAGGCCGGCGGCGAACTGGTTGAGCGAGTCCTTCGCCAGGTCCAGGTGGTTCGGGTCGTCGCGGCACCAGGCGTTCGTGTCGCCGCAGCTGTCGGCGACCTGCATGGTCAGGCTCTTGCCGTTGTAGGCGTCGGCGACCCAGGAGCCGTTGCGGCAGAACGGCTGGTTCTGCGCGCCGTCGTTGACGCCGGTGCAGAAGTCGCCGATCGTGACCTGCACGAAGCGGCCGCAGTTCAGGCCGTTGTTCCACGCGCCGACCTTGGCCGCGTCGGTGACCGGGCGCGGATAGAAGTTGTAGTCACCCGGGGTGTTGTAGACGTTGAGCGCCACGAAGTTCTGCGTGTCCAGCTCCGCCTGGGGCAGGCCGCAACCGCCGTAGGGGGCGCCCAGCGCGTCGAAGTAGGTGGCGTTGCCGACTACCGGGTCGGCGTGCGCGGACGGCAGCGCGTAGATGAGGAAGAAGGCGGCGGCTATGGCGGCGACCGCCGCGGCCAGCCAGCTTCGGGTACGGGAGGCCATGACGGTTCTCCATTCGACGACCAGACGGCGTGGGAGCGCTCCCATCGGTGGGCATCGATGATAAGCCTGCGTGACGCAGAAAACCTAGAAGGTCGGCTTCCAGGGGCCGGTGACCACGGTGGCCTCGTCGGGCGAGTCGACCGGCCACGGCGGCATCGTCGCGGCGACGACCTCCAGCGGCTCCGCGACCGCGGCGCGGAACTGGAAGTGGGTGCCGAGCGGGATGGTCACGCAGACACCCGGGTACAGGTCGACTGTCTCGGTGATGTCGCCGGCTCGGCGCCACATCGTGCCGGCGCCGCCCACGACGTACCAAATCTCCTGGACCGTGCGGTGGACGACTGCCTTGGCCACCTCGCCGGCGTCCAGCCGGAAATTCGCGAAGCTGCCGGCGCCGGGGATGACGCACAGCGGGCGCACCGCTGAGCCGTCCGGCGCGGCCACCACTGGCGCCGCGCCGAGGGCGACCGTCTCAAACGGCTCGCGCACCGCGGAGAATCCCATCAATCAGGGCCTCGGCGAAGCCCTCCTCGGGGACATTGGGGTTCCAGTTCAGCATGTTCTGCATCATCGACGGGCTCTGGATCATCAGCAGGGTGAGCTCGATGTCCAGGTCGGGGCGCAGCTCGCCGTTCTCGATGCCGCGGCGCAGCACCCCGCGCATCACGTCGCGGCGTGGCTCGACGATCGCCTGGTGCATCTGGCCCAGTTGCTCGTCGCGGAGGAACTCGGGCAGCAGGCAGACGGTGGCCTTGCCGAAGCGCTTGGCCCGGCCCGACCGGTTTGCCTTGACCAGCATCACCAGGTCGTCGCGGACCGAGACGCCGGCCGGCTCGGGCAATGGGCCTTTCATCGCCGCGACCGCGTCGATGATCAGAGCCTCTTTGTTGGGCCACCGCCGGTAGATGGTGGCCTTGCCGACCCCGGCCTTGGCGGCGACGGCTTCGATGGAGATGGCCGCGACGCTCTGGCCGGAGCTCAGCATCTCGAGCACGGCATCAAGGATGGCTTCGTCGGCCTGCGCGTTGCGGGGCCGCCCAGGAGCTTTGCGCTCCTGGGCGGCCTCCCCGTTCACTGCCGTGTGCATGGTGTTCATTGTTGCTTACGCGTTACGCCTCGACCAGTTCCACACCCTGCTCCTCGGCCAGACCCTCGGCCGAGGTGGGGGCGGGAGCGGCCGCGGGGCGCTTGCCGGGGAGCCAGACCAGGGCGACGACCGCGCCCAGCAGGGCGAAGATGACGCTGCCGATCGCGGCGTAGTGCATGGCGGTGAGGAAGGCGTCGTTGGCGCCGCTGATCAGGTTCGGAGCCGCGGCCCCGGCCCGCTCGGCCACGCCGTACGCGCCGGAGATGGATTCCTTGGCGGCGTCCGCCGCTGCCTGCGGCAGGCCGTCGGTGGCCGAGCCCAGGTTGTCGCGGTAGGCCGAGGAGAGGATCGCGCCGAGAACGGCCACGCCGAGGGCGCCACCGAGCTGGCGGATCGTGTTGCTGACCGCCGAGCCGACGCCGGCCTTCTCGCGGGGCAGCGCTGCCATGATCGATTCGGTGGCGGACGGCATCACGTTCGCCATGCCGACGCCCATCAGGAAGAACGCCGCGCCGACGATCCAGATCGGGGTGGTGGCCCCGATGAACGGCCAGGCCGAGAGGCCGATCGCGACCAGGAGCAGGCCGACCGTGCTGACCGCCTTCGGGCCGAACCGCTTGACCATCGCGGCGCTGCGCGGCGCGAAGATCATCTGAGCGACCGCGAACGGGACGAACAGCGCGCCGGAGGCGAGCGGACCGTAACCGCGGACCAGCTGCAGGTAGAAGGCGCCGAAGAACATCGCGCCCATGGCCCCGAAGAAGACCAGGCCGATGACGGCGGTCGAGGCGGAGAACTGCTTGTTGGCGAAGAGCTTCACGTCCAGCGACGGGAGGGCGACGCGCCGCTCCCAGAGGACGAAGCCGGTGAGCACGACGACCGAGCCGACCAGCGTGGTCCAGGCCAGGGTGTCGCCGAAGCCGTCCTCGCCGCCCTTGATCACGCCGTAGGTGAGCAGCGACAGGCCGATGATCGACAGGATGACGCCGAGGAAGTCGATGCGGCCGGGCTTCGGGTCACGCGACTCCGGCACCAGCACCAGCACCAGCACCACGCCGGCGATGACGATCGGCACGTTGATCAGGAAGACCGAGCCCCACCAGAAGTTCTCGAGCAGCAGGCCGCCGACGATCGGGCCGATGGCCACGCCGAGGCCGACCGCGCCGGCCCAGACGCCGATGGCGCGGCCGCGCTCCCGGGGGTCGAAGACGTTCGCGATGATCGCCAGGGTGGCCGGCATGACGGCCGCGGCGCCGAGACCCATCAGGGCACGGGCGGCGATCAGCTGGGAGGCGCTGTCCGCGTACGCGGAGACCAGCGACGCGATACCGAAGAGCACCAGGCCGATGGTCAGGGTGAGCCGGCGGCCGACCCGGTCGGCCAGGATGCCGGCGGTGAAGAGCAGACCGGCAAAGACCAGGGTGTACGAGTTGATTGCCCACTCGAGCTCGCTCTGAGTGGCGCCCAGCCCGTGCTCCGGGTCGGCGATGGTGCGCAGCGCGACGTTGAGCACGGTGTTGTCGAGGACAACCACCAGGAGGCTGATGACCAGCACTCCGAGAATTGCCCAGCGCCGGGGATGCCCGGTCGCGGTGGTGGCGGGAGTGTCCATGTTCTGCTTCCCCGTTCATTTCGAAACGAGACTGTTCCGTATCAGTGAGGGACTTTAGTACGGCCGGACAGAGAAACGGAACGTATCCGTATCGGAATGTGGGTCTCGTCACGTCACCCGGTCGAGGAAGCCGGTTGAAGGCCGCAACTCAGCCGCACCCGTGCAGATCCTGCAGCGGGTCCCGGCCGGACCGATTGTTCAAACGTGCTGAAACGATGGCAGAGCTGGATTCCCGCCGGGGGCGGGCTCCGCGACGAGGACTGGGCGCGCCGGCATCGGCTGCTGACCCTGCTGCTCGCCGCGTCGGTGGCAGGTCTGACCATCTTCGGCGCGTTCCGCGACGCCCTGACCAGCCCCTGGCTGATCTCGGTGCTGCTGGTGCTGCCGTGCGTGGTGGCGGCGGCCCGGGTCCGGCACCGCCGGCTCGCGTCGGTCGCGGTCGCGTTCG
Source organism: Actinoplanes sp. NPDC026619 (assembly GCF_040638295.1). Classification (NCBI taxonomy): domain Bacteria; kingdom Bacillati; phylum Actinomycetota; class Actinomycetes; order Micromonosporales; family Micromonosporaceae; genus Actinoplanes; species Actinoplanes sp. NPDC026619. Next base: position 120,768 of record NZ_JBEZYA010000016.1, on the reverse strand, counting down.
GCTTCGTCGTCGTGTGCGCCGGCTTCGTCGCCATGTGCGACGGCCTCACCGAGGCGCACTTCACCTTCTTCATCGCCGTGGCGGCCCTTGCGCTCTATCGCGACTGGGCGCCGTTCGGCGTCTTCCTGGTGGCTACCACGCTCGACCACGCCGTGCTCGGCAGCGTCGCGAGCGAGCACACCTTCGATCACCACGGCGCCCACGTGCACCCGCTGATGTGGGCCGCCCTGCACGGCGTCGCGGTGCTGCTCGCCGCCGGCTTCCAGCTGGTGCAGTGGGCGCTGACCGAGGACGAGGAGCGGCGCGCCCAGGAGAACCTGGACGACCGCGAGGCGCAGCTGTCGGTGGCGTTCGACGAGACGCCGGTGCCGATGGCGATGTTCTCCCCGACCGGCGAGCTGCTGCGCATGAACACCGCGTACAAGCGGTGGCTGCGCCTGCCGGACGAGCTGCCGGCCGGGTTCGGCGTCGCCGACCTGCCGATCACCCCGGTCGGCAACACCATGGACGGGCTGTTCGACAACCTGGCCGACAAGAGCACCTACAACGCGACCCGGCAGTACCGCCGCAACGACACCGGCGAGATCATCTGGGCCGAGGCGCACAGCACCTCGCTGTTCGACAAGGACGGCCGACTCAAGCTGATCTTCATCCACTGCCAGGACGTCACCGAGTCCCGGCGCCAGCAGGAGGAGCTGAACCACCGGGTGCGCCACGACGCGCTCACCGGGCTGCTCTCCCGTTCCGCGTTCGAGATCGACCTGGAGGGCCTGCTCACCGGCGGCGACGGCGCGACCGTGCTCTACCTGGACGTCGACCGCTTCAAATCGATCAACGACGGCTCCGGCCACTCGGCCGGCGACAGCGTGCTGAAGGCCATCGCGGCCCGGCTCACCGCCCTGGTGCCGGGAGGCTCGCTGATCACCCGCTTCGGCGGCGACGAGTTCGTCGTCGCGGTCCCGGGCGGCCCGGAGGTCGGCGCGCACGTGGGCGAGTCCATCCTGGCCGCGTTCGGCGAGCCGCTGCCGGTCGAGGACAACCTGCTCACCGTCTCGCTCAGCATCGGCCTCGCCGTCGCCGGCGACGCCGACCAGGCGGAGGACGCGGTTCTGGCCGCGGACACCGCGATGTACTCGGCCAAGCGGTCCGGCGGCAACCGGCTGAAGATCTTCAACGAGCAGATGCGGGTCTCCGTGCAGGCGCGCATCGCCGGCGAGAAGATGCTGCGTGAGGCGCTGGCCGGCGACCGCGAGCAAACCCTGCCGGTCTGGTTCCAGCCGATCGTGCGGGCCGCGGACGGCGAGATCCTCGGCGCCGAGGCCCTGATCCGGATGCGGGCCGCGGACGGCTCCATCCTCGCTCCCGGCCACTTCATCCCGGCCGCCGAGGAGACCGGCCTGATCGTGCCGCTCGGCGAGCACGTGCTGATCATGGCGCTCCGCCAGCTGATGGCATGGCGCGACCAGATCGGCTACATCTCGGTCAACGTCAGCCCGCGGCAGCTCGCCGAGCCGGACTTCGTGCCGCTGCTCGCCGACCTGCTCGCCGCCGCGCCGGAGATCGACCCGAAGCGCCTGATCCTGGAGATCACCGAGACGGCCCTGCTCGGCTCGTCGCGCGACGTCACCGAACGGCTCGAGATGATCAAGGAATTGGGCGTACGGATCGCGCTCGACGACTTCGGCACCGGCTACAGCTCGCTCACCTGGCTGCAGAACATCCCGGCCGACGTGGTCAAGCTGGACCGCTCGTTCGTGGCCGGCCTGTCCACCGACCCCCGCAAGACGTCGATCATCCAGGCCGTGCTCTGGCTGGCCAAGTCGCTCGGCATGTCGGCGGTGGCCGAGGGTGTCGAGGAGGAGGCCGACCAGCACGCGCTGCACGCGGCCGGCTGTGAGCTGCTGCAGGGCTACCTCTTCGGCAAGCCGATGCCGCCGGACGAGTTCAGCGAGCGGCTTCAGCGCTCGAGGATGGCCACCACGCCCTGACCGCCGGCCGCACAGACGGAGATCAGGCCACGGCCCGAGCCCTTCTGTGCGAGCAGCTTGGCCAGGGTCGCGACGATCCGGCCGCCGGTGGCCGCGAACGGGTGCCCGGCGGCCAGCGACGAGCCGTTGACGTTGAGCTTGGCCCGGTCGATCGAGCCGAGCGGCGCGTCCAGCCCGAGTTTGTCCTTGCAGAACTCGGGCGACTCCCAGGCGGCCAGGGTCGCCAGAACCTGCGAGGCGAACGCCTCGTGGATCTCGTAGAAGTCGAAGTCCTGCAAAGTGAGCCCGTTGCGGGCGAGAAGCCGCGGCACCGCGTAGGCCGGGGCCATCAGCAGCCCCTCCTCGCCGTGCACGAAGTCGACCGCCGCGTCCTCGCCGTCGACGAAATAGGCCTGCACCGGCACACCGTGCTGCTCGGCCCACTCCTCGCTCGACAGCAGCACCGTCGAGGCGCCGTCGGTCAGCGGCGACGAGTTGCCCGCCGTCATCGTCGCTTCCTCCTTGCCGAACACCGGCTTGAGCTTGGCCAGCTTCTCCAGGGTGGTGTCGGCCCGCAGGTTCTGGTCACGGGTCAGTCCCTGGAACGGCGTCACCAGATCATCGAAGAAGCCGCTGTCGTACGCCGCGGCAAGCTTCTGATGCGACGCGAGAGCGAGCTCGTCCTGGGCCTCGCGGCCGATCTGCCAGCGCAGCGCGGTGATCGCCGCGTGGTCGCCCATCGACAACCCGGTGCGCGGCTCGGCGTTGCGCGGGACGGCCGGCATGAACGCCTGCTGCGGCCGGATCCGCGCCACCGCCTTGAGCCGGTCGCCGAGCGTGCGGGCCCGGTTGAGCGCGAGCAGCGCGCGGCGCATGTCCTCGTTGAGCTGCAGCGGCGCGTCGGAGGTCGTGTCCACCCCGCCCGCCACGCCGGCGTCGATCTGGCCCAGCGCGATCTTGTTGGCGACCAGGATCGCCGCTTCGAGGCCGGTGCCGCACGCCTGCTGGATGTCGTAGGCCGGGGTGCGCGGGTCGAGCCGGGAGCCGAGCACCGTCTCGCGGGTCAGGTTGAAGTCCCGTGAGTGCTTGAGCACCGCGCCCGCGACCACCTCGCCGAGCCGCTCCCCCGCCAGCCCGAACCGGGCCACCAGGCCGTCCAGCGCGGCGGTCAGCATGTCCTGGTTCGACGCCTCCGCGTACTTGGCGTTGGAGCGGGCGAACGGGATGCGGTTTCCCCCCAGGACGGCGACGCGACGCACGTTCGGCACTGCATTCCTCCAACGGCTGGCCATCTAGCTACCATTTACTACCGGTGAGTAGGCTACCTCCATGGGTGACAGGTATGCGAGCTTCGCAAACTCCGGGATGGGTCGTGGTGTCGTCAAGCGTCTCGGGCTGCCCGATCCCCCGCGGCTGCGCCGTTTCTCGCCGGGCACGCCGCTGACCGACGGCCCGGTGCTGCTCGGCGCCGCCGACGGCGGGCGCCTCGCGGGCACGGTCGGCAAGCTGCTGGAAGCGGCCGGCGTCGAGGTGTCCGAGACGGCCGCCGACGGCGCGCGGTACGCCGCCCTCGTCTTCGACGCCACCGGGATCACCGACTCGGCGCAGTTGCGCGCGCTCTACGACTTCTTCCACCCGGTCGCCCGCAGCGGGCGCACGTCCGGCCGGGTCGTCGTGCTCGGCACCCCGCCGTCCTCGGCCGCGACCCCGCGCGAGGCCACCGCGCAGCGCGCCCTGGAAGGGCTGACCCGCAGCATCGGCAAGGAGTTCGGGCGGGGCATCACCGCCCAGCTCGTCTACGTCGAACCCGGCGGCGAGACCGCGGTGGAGTCGACCCTGCGTTTCCTGCTGAGCGGCCGATCGGCGTACGTGTCCGGCCAGGTCATCGGGATCGGCGCCGGCACGCCGGCCGCCCCGGCCGACTGGGACCGGCCGCTGGCGGGCAAGACCGTGCTGGTCACCGGCGCCGCCCGGGGCATCGGCGCGGCCATCGCCCGGGTCTTCGCCCGCGACGGCGCCGAGGTGATCGCCCTGGACATCCCGGCCGCCGGCGACGCGCTCGCCACCGTCGCCAACGACGTGCGCGGCCGGGCGCTGCAGCTCGACCTCACCGCGGCCGACGCGCCGCAGCGCCTGGCCGAGCGGCTCACCGGCCTCGACATCATCGTGCACAACGCCGGCATCACCCGGGACAAGACGATCGCGCGGATGGACGAGAGCCGCTGGGACTCGGTCATCGACGTGAACCTGTCCAGCCAGGAGCGGATCAACGACCTGCTTCTGGAGCAGGGGCTGATCAACTCCGGCGGGCGGATCATCGGGGTGTCCTCGATGGCGGGCATCGCCGGCAACCGCGGCCAGACCAACTACGCCACCAGCAAGGCCGGCGTGATCGGGCTGGTCCAGTCGATGGCCCCGGTCCTGGCGGACCGGAACATCACGATCAACGCGGTCGCGCCGGGCTTCATCGAGACGGCGATGACCGCGAAGATGCCGCTGTTCCTGCGCGAGGCCGGCCGGCGGATGAACAGCCTGTCGCAGGGCGGGCTGCCGGTCGACGTGGCCGAGACGATCGCCTGGTTCGCCTCCCCCGGGTCCGCCACGATCACCGGGAACGTGGTGCGCGTCTGCGGTCAGAGCCTGCTGGGGGCGTGATGGCCGTCGTCGAGGTCACCGCCGAGCCGTCGGGGCTCTATCTGCGGGCGGCGCTGGGTCTGCTGCCCGGCCGGCGCCCGGCCGGCCTGCCCGACCTGTCGCTCCTCCGCCGCGGCGTGCCGGTCGATCGCGACCACCTCGCCCGCTACAACCGGGTCTGCGGATTCCGGCTCGGCGACACCCTGCCACCGACCTATCCGCACATCCTCGCCTTTCCGCTCGCGATGCGGTTGATGTCGGCGGGCGACTTCCCGTTCCCGGTGGTCGGCGTCGTGCACATCGCCAACCGCATCACGGTGTCCCGGCCGATCGACGCCGGCGAGGTGCTCGACCTGACCGTGTGGTGCGAGGATCTGCGACCGCACGACCGCGGGCAGCAGTTCGACGTGCACGCCTCGGCCGCGATCGGCGACGAGATCGTGTGGAGCGGCGTTTCGACGTACCTCTCGAAAAGCGGTGCCAAGGGCGCCAAGCGCGACCAGCCGCTGCCGCCGGCCCCGACCGCTCGCTGGCGGGTGCCGGCGAACATCGGCGCCCGCTATGCCGACGTGTCCGGCGACCGGAATCCCATTCACACGTCGCGGATCGGGGCGCGCGTGTTCGGCTTTCCGCGGCCGATCGCACACGGCATGTGGAGCAAGGCGCGCAGCCTCGCCGCGCTCGAGGGCCGGCTGCCCGCGCAGTACACAGTGGACGTCGCGTTCAAGCAGCCCATCCTGCTTCCGTCGACCGTCGGCTTCACCGCGTCGGCGGCGAACGACGGCTGGGAATTCCGGGTCGACGGCAAGCGGCCGCATCTTGCGGGCGTGGTTACGCCACCGTAACGTTACCGGCGGGTAAATTCCGGTTTCGGCCCGAAGGGTGTCCGCACGCATGGAGTTCTGGCTCGACCTCAACGAGGAACAAAACGAACTGCGGGAATGGGTCCACGGCTTCGCCGAAGGGGTCGTCCGGCCCGCCGCGGCCGAGTGGGACGAGCGCGAGGAAACCCCCTGGCCGATCCTCCAGGAAGCCGCCAAGATCGGGCTGTACGGGTTCGAGTTCCTGGTCAACACGTGGGCCGATCCGAGCGGGCTGAGCCTGCCGATCACCAACGAGGAACTGTTCTGGGGCGACGGCGGCATCGGGATGGCGATTTCCGGAACCTCCCTCGCGGTGGCCGCGATCTACGGGTCGGGCTCGCCGGAACAACTCGTGGAGTGGGTGCCGCAGTGCTTCGGCGACGTGTCCGACCCGAAGGTCGGCGCGTTCTGCTCGACCGAGCCGGAAGCCGGTTCGGACGTGGCGGCGATCAAGACCCGGGCGGTCTATCACGAGGCGTCGGACGAGTGGGTGCTCAACGGCCAGAAGGCGTACGCCACCAACGGCGGCATCGCCAACGTGCACGTCGTCACCGCCTCCGTCGACCCCACCCTCGGGTCGCGCGGACAGGCCGCCTTTGTCATCCCACCGGGCACGGCCGGCCTGGTAGGGACTCGCAAATTGAAGAAACTCGGGCTGCGTGCCTCGCACACCGCCGACGTCTTCCTCGACGACGTGCGGGTGCCGGGCAGCTGCCTCCTCGGCGGCAAGGAAGCCCTCGACGAACGGCTCGCCCGGGCCCGGTCCGGACAGCGGGCGTCGCGCCAGGCCGCGATGAAGACGTTCGAGCTCTCTCGGCCGGCGGTCGGCGCGCAGGCGATCGGCATCGCCCGCGGCGCTTATGAATATGCGCTCGAATACGCGAAGACCCGGGTGGCGTTCGGCCGGCCGATCATCGAGAACCAGGCCATCGCGTTCGCCCTCGCCGACATGAAGACCGAGATCGACGCGGCCCGGCTGCTGGTGTGGCGGGCCGCCTGGATGGGCCGCAACGAACGGCCGTTCACCGCCGGCGAGGGCTCGATGTCGAAGCTCAAGGCGGGCGAGGTCGCGGTGGCCGTCACCGAGAAGGCGGTGCAGATCCTCGGCGGGGCCGGTTACCTGCGCGAGCACCCGGTCGAGCGGATGTTCCGGGACGCCAAGATCTACACGATCTTCGAGGGCACCTCCGAGATCCAGCGGCTGGTGATCTCCCGCGCCATCTCCGGGGTGCAGATCCGGTGAAGGTCACCCCCTTCATCGTCGCGACCATGGCGCGGCGCGGGCTGCTCACGCCGGGGGCGCCGCACCGGGTCGCGCAACAGTTCGCGGAGCTGCATCGGTGGGGGTTCGGGCTGGCCGGCGAGTTGCGACAGGCCGCCGCCCGCTCCCCCGGGCAGGTTGCGGTCATCGACGAAACCCGCTCCCTGACCTATGCCGAGTTGGTCGATCGATCCGCGCGGCTCGCCGTGGCGCTCCCGGTCGTGGCGGGCAATCGGGTCGGCGTGCTGTGCCGCAATTCGGCCGTCATGGTCGAGACGCTGGTCGCGGTCACGACCGTGGGTGCCGACCCGGTTCTGATCAATACGGGCCTGTCGGCCACGCAGCTCGCCGCGGTGATCGACGCACAGGACCTGTCGGTCGTCGTACACGATCCGGAATTTTCTGATGTTCTCGGGGATTTTCCGGGCGCGATCCCGTCCTCTGCTCTCGACGCGATGATCAGCGCCGTGCCGTCCCAGGACCTGTCGCCGCCGTCGCGCACCGGGCGCACGATCGTGCTCACCTCCGGCACCACCGGGATGCCCAAGGGGGCGCAGCGGCCCACGCCCGGCGGCTTCAGCCCGCTCTGCTCGATCATCGACCGGATCCCGCTGCGCGCCGGGGTCCGCATGATGATCGCGGCGCCGCTGTTCCACACCTGGGCCTACGCCGGCATGCAGATCGCGCTCGCCCTGCGCGCCACCATCGTGTTGCGGCGCAAGTTCTCGCCGGGCGGGACGCTCGACGCCATGCGGGACAGCGGGGCGACGGCGCTCATCGCCGTACCGGTGATGCTGCAGAGCCTGATGGAACTCCCGCCCGAAGCCTCCCTCCCGGCGCTGGAAATCGCCGCGGTCAGCGGCTCTGCTCTGCCCGGTGGCATGGCCACCCGGTTCATGGACCGGTACGGCGACGTTCTCTACAACCTGTACGGCTCCACCGAGGCGTCGTGGGCGTCCATCGCCACCCCGGCCGACCTGCGCGCCGCCCCCGACACTGCGGGCCGGCCACCGCACGGGACGGTGATCGCCGTGCTCGCCGGTGACGGAGAACCCGTTCCGGCCGGCGAGACCGGGCGGCTGTTCGTCGGCAACGAGATGCTGTTCGAGGGCTACACCAACGGTAGCTCGCGGGAGCTGCACGACGGGCTGCTGGCCACCGGCGACCTCGGGCACGTCGACGCCGGCGGCCGAGTCTTCGTCGACGGGCGCGAGGACGACATGATCGTCTCCGGCGGCGAGAACGTCTTCCCCGGCGAGGTCGAAGGCCTGCTCGCCGACCTGCCCGACGTGCTCGAGGTGGCGGTGATCGGGGTGCCCGACGACGAGTACGGGCAACGGCTCGCCGCCTACGTCGTGCTCCGCGGCACCGCCTCGCTCGACGCCGACGCGATCAGAGATCATGTGCGCAGCAACCGGGCCCGCTTCTGCGTGCCGCGAGACATCGTGTTCCTGCAGTCGCTGCCCCGCAACGCCACCGGTAAGGTGCTGAAACGCGAGCTGCCACGCTGATCCGTTTGGAGCGTCGCCCATGCATGAAGCCTCGCGGCGGGCCGCGCGCCTGCTGGAGAGGGCGCAGGCCGGCGAGGCCGACGCGGTTCTGACCGAGGTCGAGTCCACTCTGCGCGGGCCGGGCGGCGACCTCGCGGCCATGCACTTCGTGCGGGTCGTGGTCTTCATCGTCCGCGGCGACCTGCGGGCCGCGCTCGCCGCCATCGAGCTGATGCTGCGCGCCGCCGAACGCGAAGGCAGCAACGGGTGGATCGCGTGCGCGCTCAGCACCCGCGCCTCCGAACGGATGCGACTCGGCGAAGAAGACGGCGCCGAGTACGACGTGGACGCCGCCCTGCGCGACCTGATCGCCGCCGAGACCCAGCTGACCGACGAACCCGACCCGATCGCGGCCGTCAACGCGCGCGTCGGCATCGCGGTCGGTTACCAGCAGTTGCGGCTCTACGAGCTGGCCGGGCCGCAGTTCGAGGCGGCCTACGCGATCAGCGCCTCCGACCTGTCGCAGAACGTCAACCGGGCCATGTGGCTGATCAACCTCGGCGAGATGCACCTGCACTGGGCGTTGGAGCTCTATCAGATCGGCGACGTCGCGGCGGCCGAGGAACACACGCTCATCGCCGAGGGGTTCGCCCGGCGGGCCGCCGCCGAGGACCCGGGCGCCTACCGGGACTACGCGCTGCTCATGGCCGCCTGCGCCCGCGCCGACCGGTACGACCCGGCCGGCGCCTCACACGACATGGAACGCTACTTCGAGATCTGCCAGGAGCAGGGCATCAGCCCGGCGGCGCTCGCCTTCAGCGCGCCCTTCCGGGCGGTGGCGCTGAAACGGATCGGCCGGCTCGACGAGGCCGTCGCGGTGATGTCGGCGGCCGTCGACGCGCTGCCCGCCGACGCCGGCTGGCTGATCACCGCAGCCACCTATCGCACCCACGCGGTGCTGCTGCAGGCGCGTGGCTCCGCCGACGCCACCATCGGGCTGCGGTACGGCGACACGGTCGCGTCCGCCCTCTGGCGTCAGCGGCAGCACACCCTGCACACCGCCACCACGCTGAAATCGCTCGAGGTGCTGCGCGCCCAGCACGAACAGGCCACCCGCGCCGCCGACCTCGACCCGCTCACCGGCATCGCCAACCGGCGCGCCTTCGACCGGGCCGTCCGCCGCGCCCAGGCCCAGCGCGGCGCGGCGGGCGCCACCGTCACTGTCATGATCATCGACGTCGACCGCTTCAAACAGATCAACGACACCAGCGGCCACCCGTTCGGCGACGCCACCCTGCGGTCGATCGCCCGCGCGCTCGGCGCCGTGCTGCGCGACCAGGACCTGATCGCCCGGCTCGGCGGCGACGAATTCGCGGCCCTGCTCGTCGACGCCGACCCGGCGTTCGGCTCGGCCATCGCCGAACGGATGCTGACCGCCGTGCGCGAGCTCCGGGAAAGCCCGGCCACCGTGAGCATCGGGGTGGCCACGTCGTCCGCCACCGAGCTCGGCGAGGCGCTGCACCGGGCCGACCAGGCGATGTACGACGCCAAGCGTTCCGGCGGCGACGCGGTCCGGGAGTTCATGCCGTTAGCGGAACACCCCTAGATACATGCAGTGGTCGGAGTAGCCGGTGTTCGCGCGGGCCACTCCCACCGGGGTGAGGAACCCCGGGCTGGCGAACAGGTAGTCGATCTTCCGCGGCACCGGGATGAACGTGGTCAGCACCTTCTGCCGGTCCCGGTTCGCCTCGACGAACGACGTGTAGAAACCGTCGAGCGCACTGTCCTCCGGCATCGAGTTCAGGTCCCCGCCGAAGATCACCGGGCTGGTCGCCGCGATCGGCGTCAGCCACCGGCGCAGCGCGCTCAGCTGCGCGTCCCGGTTCGGCCCGCTCGTGGTGGTGTGGGTGGTCACCACGAACACCGTCCGCCTCCGCAGCACCGCCGTGGCGCCCAGCACCACGCGCCCCTCCGCCTCGCCGTAGGGCGACGGCAGCCGATAGATCACCCGGCTCGCGAACGACCCACGAGCCACCAGCGCCACACCGAACGCCCGCCCGTGCTTGGTGTCGTAGTTGTCGCACTGTCCACCGGTGTCCGCCGGCGCGAACGTGGCCCGATACCCGAACGGGGCGAGCCGCGTCTGCAACGCCAGGAACTGCGAGTAGCAGACCTCCTGCAGCATGGCCACCGAGGCGCCCAGCTTGTAGATCCGGTAGGCGATGTTCGCACTGGTATCGCTCGTCTCACCGTGCCGGCACACGTTCCCGCAGATGTTGAACGTCACGGCCCGCACCGGCGGCGGCGCGGCCTGCGCGGGCGCGGGCGCTCCGGCCACGACGGTTGCGGCAGCGGCGAAGAGGCTGAGGACCAGGCGACGGATTCTCATGCCGCAAGGTTCGGCGGCCGAGCACCCTCACCTCAGGTAACAGCGGTCGCAGCCTGGTTGCCTTTCGGGACGCGTCAAGATGTGCCGATCGACCAGCTGAACGGCGGGAGGTCGGCGACGCCGGCCGGGTCGATGGTGACGTCGCCGGCCTCGTGCTTCCACCCTGCCGGCGGCAGCTTCGCGACGGCGCCGCGGTCGCCGAAATTCAGGGCGACGGCCAGGCGGCCCGCTTCCGCCCCCAGTGTGTACGCCAGGACGCCGTCACCCAGGGTGTGCACCTCGGTCGTGGCCCGGACCAGCCACGGGTTGCGCCGGCGGATGCCGATCAACTGCTGGTGCAGGTTCTGGATCTCCACGCCGTAGTCGTCCAGGTCGGCCGGGGTGGGCGGGAACTCCGGGCGGATCGCGTCGTCGCCGCCCGCCCGCTCCTCCTTGACGCCGTGCCAGCCGCGCTCGTCGCCCGCGTAGATCGACGGGACGCCACCGACCGTGAACAGCACGGCGAGCGCATGCGGCAGGTGACGCGGCTCGGTCAGGCGGCTCGCGATGCGGGTCACGTCGTGGTTGCCGACGAACGTCTGCGGCACGAACCCGGCCAGCATCTCGTTGTGCCGGGTCAGCGCCCACGCCAGCTCGTGCGGGTTGGTGTCGTTGAGCGAGCTCCAGATCGCCTTCCACAACTCGTACTGCGTCACCGAGTCGAGGCCGCCCTCCGACACGTACGCCGCGTAGTCGCCGTGGATGATCTCGCCGCTGAACCAGACACCGGGGTTCTTCGCGCGGACCCGGTCGGTGACCGTCCGCCAGAACGGGACCGGCACGGCGTAGGCGGCGTCCAGCCGCCACGCCGAGACGCCCCGCTCGCTCCAGTACTCCATGACGCCGGCGACGTGGTCGGCGACCGCCGGGCTGGCGTGGTTGAGCGCGACCAGGTTGCGGTGACCCTCGAAAACCCGGAAGTCGTCTCCCTCGCGGACGAACCAGTCCGCGTAGGGCGAGGCGGCGCCGTTGCTGAGCACGTCGGCGAATGGCGAGAACGAACGGCCGACGTGGTTGAAGACGCCGTCGAGCATCACCCGTACGCCCAGGGATTGGGCCTTGTCGATCAGTGCGACCAGGTCGTCCTCCGTGCCCAGCCGTGGGTCGACGCGGAAGTGGTCGGTGGTGTCGTAACCGTGTGACTCCGACGCGAAGACCGGGCCGAGCATGAGGCCGTTGCAGCCGAGGGTGAGGAGGTGGTCGAGCCAGCCCTCCAGCGCGGGCAGCTTCCGCTTCCCGTTCCCGAGGAATCCGAGAGGGTAGACGTGCCACCAGATCGCATGGTCGGGCCAGCTCATCCGCCAAGACTACGGACCTCGCGGTCAAGCGCCACACAGGGCGTCGTCGATCAGGGCCGTCGTGACGTCATGCGCCGGCTTCGGCACGCCCGGGTCACGCTTGAGCGAGTCGGTGTTGATCGAGACGATGATGCTGCGCCGGCCGTCGGCGCGGACGCCGTTGCGGGTCTGGAAGCCCATGATGTCGCCGCCGTGCGACCACTGACCGCCGCACGAGTTGGGGATCCACATCAGGCCGAGGCCGTATCGGGCGCCGGGCCAGTTCTGCTCGAACTCCGGGCTGGTCGGCACGGTGCGCTGCATCTCGGCGAGCTGCGCGGGCTTCAGGACCTTGCCCGTGACCAGCGCCATCAGGAACCGGTTGCCGTCCGCGGCGGTGCTGATGATCTCGCCGGCCGGGCCGCCCCAGGTCGGGTTCAGCCGGGTGGCGTCGATCGGCTCGCCGTAGTCGGGGTCGTCCTCGGTGGCATCCGGGCCGGGGAACCGCTCGTAGCCGACCGCGTGCGGGCCGGGAACGCCCGGGTTGTCGGCCGGCAGGTAGGTGTGCCGCAGGCCGAGCGGCGCGATGATGCGATTGCGCACCTCGGCCCGCCAGTCATTGCCGGTCACCGCCTTGATGATCAGCCCGGCCAGCATGTAGTTGGTGTTCGAGTAGTCCCACTTCGCGCCGGGGGCGAACTGCGGCGGGAACGTCATCGCGGTGGCGACGGCCTGCTCCGGGGTGAGCGAGTCGAACCGGTGCTGCTCGAAACCCTCCTGGGTGAACAGCCACGGCATGCCGGCGAGATAGTCGGTGAGGCCGCTGGTGTGCTGCAACAGCTGCCGGACAGTGATCTTGCGGCCGTCGTTGCCGTTGCCGCTGACCACGCCGGGCAGCCAGTGGTCGACGGTGTCGTCGAGGGTCAGCCGCTGCTCCCCCACCAGCTGCAGGACGGTGGCCGACACGAACGTCTTGGTGAAGCTGCCGACCCGGAATCGGGCATCCCACGGCACCGGGGTCTTGCGGCTGACGTCGCCGAAACCGCTGCGGACCCGGATGGTGGCGCCGCGCGCGGTGTCGAGCTCGGCGAGGACGCCCGGGGCGCCGTAGGCGAGGATCCGGTCGGCGTCGCGCTGCATGGCGTGCCGTTGCGGGGCGGTGTGGTCGGTGCCGGCCGCGGTGACGCCGGTCAGCACCACAGCGCTGCTGGTGATCGCGATCAGTGCTCGTCTCATGTGGTCGACGCTAGGCGGCGCATCGACGAATATCGTCGCCCGCTGTGGGGAATCCGTCTGCCACCAGAGGGGTAGACGGGATACCCCGCCGAGCGGATGCCGCCCGCGCCCGGCCTGGATAGCGTGTGTCGGGTGCGGACCTTCCTGCGACCAGTGCTGGCGGATGTGCTGCTCGCGACCCTGCTGACCGCGCTGACCGTGGCCACCGTCGCGGGGCAGCCCGGAAGCGCGTGGCCGTGGGCCGTGCTGCTGGCCGTGCTGTCGGTGGCGCCCGTGGCGCTGCGGCAGCTCGGGCCGGTGCTGACGATGCTGACCATCATCGCCGCGATCGCGGCAGCCTCGCTGTTCGGTTACGGCGATCTGCCCAGCGGCGGGGTCGGCCTGCTGGTGGCCATGTTCTCGGTGGCGACGCTGCGGTCCCGGCGGATGGCGGCCCTGATGTTCGTCTCCACGGTGGCTCTGCTCGCGCTGGTCTACCTGACGATGCGCGACGAGCTGGTCTGGTCGCAGATCGCCCAGGCCGCGCTGATCATCGCGGGCGCGTGGCTGCTCGGCGAGAGCACCCGCCGCTGGGCCCGGCGCACCGAGCTGGTCGCGGCCCGGGCGGCGCGGGCGGTGGCCGACGAACGGGTCCGCATCGCCCGCGAGCTGCACGACATCCTCGCCCACCACATGTCGGTGATCTCGTTGCAGGCCGGCCTGGCGGAATATGTGCTGGATGCCGACCAGGCCACCGCCCGCAAGGCCATCGGCACGGTGGCCGACACCAGCCGGGAGGCGATGCTGGAGCTGCGCCGCCTGCTCGACGTGCTGCGCGTGGACCGTGACGACGAGCCCGACCTGCGCCCCCAGCCCGGCCTGGCCATGCTGGACGAGATGATCGTCCGCACCCGCGCCGCCGGGCCGGCCGTCACGGTGGTCGTGAGCGGTCCCGCCCGCCCGCTCCCACCCGGGCCCGACCTGTGCGCCTACCGCATGGTGCAGGAGTCGCTGACCAACGTCCTCAAGCACGCCGGGCCGGCCGGCGCCCAGGTGGCGCTCGACTACGGCCCGCACACCCTGACCATCCGGGTGACCGACGACGGCCCACCCGTGCGCGCCTACACCGAGTCGCACGGCATCCGCGGCATGCGCGAGCGGGCCGAGCTCTACGGTGGCGTTCTCACGGCCGGCCCGCGCGCATCGGGCGGCTTCGCCGTCTCGCTACGCCTCCCCCTGGAGGAGCAATGACCGCCCACGAGGAGCCTGTTCGCGTCCTGGTCGCCGACGATCAGCCGCTGATCCGGGCCGGGCTGGTCGCGCTGTTCCGGGCCGCCGACGGCTTCGCGGTCGCCGGTGAGGCCGCCGACGGGGCGGAAGCAGTCACGCTGGCCGCCGCCACGAGCCCCGATGTGGTGCTGATGGACATCCGCATGCCGGTGCTCGACGGCATCGCCGCCACCCGCGAGATCCTGGCCGCCGCCGGGCCCCGGCCGAAAGTGATCGTGCTGACCACCTTCGACCTCGACGAGTACGTGTACGGCGCGCTCGGCGAGGGCGCCTCGGGATTCCTGCTCAAGGACACCCCGCCGGAACGCATCATCGGCGCGATCCGCACGATCGCCGCCGGCGACATCCTGCTCGCGCCGAGCATCACCCACCGGCTGATCGAGACGCACGCCCGCGCACACCGCGCTTCGGCCGGTGGCAGCCGCCGCCTCGACGAGCTGACCGTCCGCGAGGCCGAGGTGCTCCGCCTCGTCGGCAACGGCTTGACCAACAACCAGATCGCCGCCCGCCTCGTGGTCAGCGAAGCCACCGTGAAGACCCATCTGAAACACACCATGTTCAAGCTGCGCCTGAGCAGCCGCGCGCAGGCCGTGGTGGTCGCCTATGAGACCGGCCTGATCATCCCCGGCGATCCGGCAGACCGGTGAAGCTCACGCGCAGGGCCAGCCGGCCGGCCGGTGAGCTGGTTCAATCGTGTGCCATGACGACGAACCGTTCCATCCCGGCCGCGACCGTGGTGCCGGTGCTCACCGATCCCGACGTGGTCGACACCTTGGGGCGCGCCCACCAGGTGCGCATCAGCCAGGACCATCGGGGCGAGCGGGTCGGAAAGACGGTGGTGGCCCGATGAAACCGCGCGACTACTCCGGCCCGGCGGACCTGGCCGCCATGCAGCGCATCGTCCAGCGCGCCTGGAACCCGGACAGCCACTGGCACATCGGTGACCTGGCCTGGCAGCGGCCGTCCATGCCGGACCGCACCATCGCGCTGTGGGACGAAGCCGCGTGGGCGTGGTTCTCGGCGGGCAACGGCCTCGAGATGGCGGCGCCGCCGGAGCTGGTCGGCGCGGTGCTGGCGTGGTTCGACGAGATGGCGGGCGACGACGAGAAGTCGGTCACCGTCATGGAGACCGACGCGGCCGCCATCGACGGGTTGACGGCGGCCGGATATCGGCCGGCGCAGACGACGACGTTCTTCCGGCACTGCCTGCGCGAGCTCGACGACACGCTGCCGGCGCCGCAGATCACGGCGGGCTACCAGGTGCGCTCCGTCCGGCCGGGCGAGCTGGCCGCGCGCGCTGCCGTGCACCGGGCCGCGTGGCAGCTCAAACGGCTCGGCGAGATGCAGGTACCGCCGGTGGATCTGGGCGAGGGCGGGTCCGGCATGACCACCGCCCGGTACGGCGAGATCATCGGCCACTGGCCCTATCGTTCCGATCTCGACCTGGTCGTCGAGGCCCCGGACGGCAGCCTCGTCGGGTCGGCGCTGGGCTGGATCGACGACGTCAACCACGTGGCCCTGCTCGAGCCGGTCGGCGTCGACCCGGAGCACGGCCGGCGAGGTCTGGGCGCGGCGGTCAGCCTGGCCTGCCTGCACGCGATGCGCGCGGCCGGCGCGACACTGGCCGTGGTCTGCCCGCGCGGCGACGACGCCTACCCGGTCCCCCGCCGCCTCTACCACGCCGTCGGCTTCCACGACGCCGGCCGCACCGTGACCTACCAGCGCTGACCCACCGGCCGACAGCGGTCACCACTCGCGGTTGCAGCACCGCGCCACCCGGGGTGCTGCACCGCGCAACGCCGCTCCACCAGCGGTGCCGCACAGTTATGCCCGCCGCGCACCCACCAACCTCGCCCGCAGCGCACCACCGCCCTGCCCGCACCACCACCCGCCGCGCACCACCAACCTCGCCCGCAGCGCACCACCGCCCTGCCCGCACCACCGCCCTGCCCGCACCACCGCCCTGCCCGCATCACCAACCCTGCCCGCAGCGCACCACCGCCCTGACCGGCGGCACCGGCGCCGGGCTCAGCCAGGCCAGGCGCGAGTGTGGCGAGCGCGGCACGTCAGCGCCGGTCCGGATCGTGTCGGAGGCGTGGTCACGCCCAGCTCCAGAATGTTGGGGTCTCGCCGCGCGCGGACGGCCCAAAATCCTGGATACCGGTGCCACAACCACGGTCCGAGACGCCAAGTTCAAGGAAACCGGGCTGTGCCAGGTCGCGAAAGATCGCCGGCTGCGGAGACGGGGGCCGAAACGCTGTCGGCGGGCGCCGGCTCGGAAGGACGAGCGCGGCACCCGCCGACTTACGCGCGACGCCGGGGGCTATGCCGCGGGTGGGGGCGATGCAGGGCTTGACGGGGTGGGGGCGGGTGCGTCCGGGGCGGGGAGGTCCAGGCTCGTACGCAATGGGGCCGGCTTCAGGAACGCTGCCGCGACCAATCCGACCACCGCGATGGCCGCGCTGATCAGGAAGATGTGGCCGGTGGCGTCGCCGTAGGCGGCGCGGATGATGTGGGTGATGGCGGGCGGCAGGCCGTTGAGGTTCAGGCTGCTGGATTCGCCGCCGCCGGAGGTCGGGATGCCGGCCGCTGCCAGGTCGTGGGTGATCTGGGTAGTTACCCGCCTGGCCAGCACCGCGCCCAGCACCGACACGCCGATCGCGCCGCCCATCGAGCGGAAGAACGCCACCGTTGCGCTCGCGGCCCCGATGTTGCGCAGCGGCACCGTGTTCTGGACGGCGAGGACGAGATTTTGCATGCTGGCGCCGACGCCGAGGCCGACCAGCAGCATGCCGGCGCCGACGAACACCAGGGAGGTCTGGTGGTCGATGGTGCCGAGCATCAGGAAACCGGCGAGAAGAACAACCAGGCCACTGATGATGTACGGCTTGATCCGGCCAGTTTTGGTGATCATGCGGCCGGTGATGATCGAGGAGATCAGGACGCCCGCCATGAGGGGAATGGTCAGCAGGCCGGCCTCGGTCGGGCTGTAGCCGCGGCCGATCTGGAAGTACTGGCCGAGGAAGACTGCGCCGCCGAACATGGCCATGCCGACCGCGAGGCTGGCGACGATGGACAGTGCCGTGGTGCGTTCGCGGACGATGTCCAGCGGCACGACCGGCTCGGCGGCCCGGGATTCGACCCAGACGGCCAGGGCCAGGAGCACGACGGCGCCGCCGACCATGGCGAAGGTCTGCCAGGAGAGCCAGGGGAAGGTGCTGTCGACGAAGGACACCCAGATGAGCAGGGTGCTGACTCCGGCGGCGATCAGCACGGCGCCGGCGTAATCGATCTTGACCGATTCCCGCCGTGAAGTGTGCACGTGCAGGGTGGCCTGCAGCAGGATCAGGGCGACCACGGCGAACGGGATGCCGACGAAGAAGCACCACCGCCAGCCGAGCCAGGACGTGTCGACGATCAGGCCGCCGAGCAGCGGACCGCCGACCGTGGCGAGGGCCATCACGCCGCCGAGGTAACCGTTGTATCGGCCACGCTCGCGCGGCGGGATCATCGCCGCGATCACCACCTGGACCAGTGCCTGCAGGCCACCGACGCCGATGCCCTGGAAGGCGCGGGCCGCGATGAGCTGGCCGGCGCTCTGGCTGAAGCCGGCCACGACCGAGCCGGCCACGAAGATGACGATCGCGATCTGGACGAGGGCTTTCTTGCTGAACAGGTCGGCGAGCTTGCCCCAGATCGGGGTGGTCGCGGTGGCACTGAGCAGCGTTGCGGTGACCACCCAGGTGTACTGCGTCTGGCTGCCGTTGAGGGCGCCGATGATCTTCGGCAGGGCGGTGGAGACCACGGTCGCGCTGAGCATGGCGACGAACAGGACCAGCAGCAGGCCGCTGAGCGCCTCGAGGATCTGCCGGTGAGTCATGTCCTCGGCGGCGGGCGCGGGTGGTGATGTGGTGGGTGCGCTCATCGCGCGGCCTCCCAGTCTCGGTGGCGGGATCGGGCATCCGAGAGGAAGCGTTCGAGGCTGCCGGCGAACGCCGTGACCTCGGACGGCTGCCAGCCGACGAGGGCCTGTCGCCGGAAGGTGGCGAACCAGTCCCGGGCATCGGCCAGCGCCTCGGTGACCTGCAGCGCGGTGGCCCGCCGGCCGCCGGAGTCGGCGCGCCCGGCGACCAGACCGTGCTCGACCAGGCCGGCGATGGCCCGGCTGACCGTGGACGGGTCGAGCCCGGAGCGTTCGGCCGGCTCCGTGGCGTGGCATCCGTCCGGCAACACCGACTCGATCACGGCGAGGCCGGCGAGCAGTCCGGCCGGCACGCCCGGTCGGTGGTGCTGCCACTGCTGCTTGCTCTGCCGCACGAAGCGGCCCACCTCAAAAAGATGGCCGGCGCTGTCCACGTCCCCTCCGGATGTGTGTGCGCCAAGCATCCATCAATACATGCCCATAGGGCAAGATTGCGCAAAGAGAAATGTAGGACAGTCCGGTGGCCCGGGCGTGTCCCGGCGCCCGGGCCACCGGCGACGTGCGATCCCGCAGGTGGGTGTGGTCAGCGTCCGCGAAGCGGGCGCCGGCCGCGGGAGATCACGCCGGGTCCACCGCCAGTGCGTCGAAGATGAAGTTCGGGCTGAGGAACGTGTCCCCGCTCGAACCGCTCAGCGTCGACACCGACAGGGTGTTGTTGCCGGTCTTGAGCGCGCTCGCCGGAACCGTGAACGTGTAGGTCACGTTCACGCCCCGCCAGGTGCCACGGGTGACCCCGCGCGAGTTGAGGTTGGTCGGCGCCGGCGAGGCCGAGGCCGGCGAGGTGAAGCTGCCGACCGCGAGGGCCGGCCGGCCACCGGCGAACGCTCCGGTGGTGGCGATCCGGACCTTGACACCGCCGGCCGGAACCGAGGTCAGCGGCAGGATGATCGCGACCGGCGAATTGACGGATTTAAAGGAGGCCATCGGCAGCGTGGCAGCCGAGGTCACCGCGCCGGTCCAGGCCGACATCCGGGAGTCGGACGGGTGCATCGTCTCGATCTTGTCGGCGTTCTTGAAGCCGGCCGGGGTGCCGTCGAACTTGCCGAGCTGCAGCAGTGTGCCGGCGGCCGGCACGTCGCCGGTCAGGGCGAGGGTGCTGGTCGCTCCGGCGGTGACGGTAACGGACTTGGTGGCGCCGACCGCGAGCTCACCGGCGTACAGCGTCGCGGTGTAGGTGCCGGGCCGGACGTGACCGATCAGGAACTGGCCGGCCTTGCTCTGCCCCCAGTACTGGCCGTTCGGGCCGGCCAGGGCGACGGTCCCGGTCAGGCCGTTCCACGACCCGCCGGCGGTTCCGCTGACGCCGCCACGCGCGGTGTTGGCCAGCAGCCCCGGGATGTACGCGGAGAGGAAGTCCAGACTGCGCCCGGCCGGCAGCGCCCCGTCGGTGAGGGCGAGAGCGTACGGCCCGTGCAGCCCGAGCCGCAGGCCCTCGGTGTCGTAGTGCCCACTGAACATGTAGTGGGTGATGTTGACCGCGCCACCGGTGTCGTTCACCTCGATGTCCCGGAAGAACGGTCCGCCCGAGGTCATCTCGTTGCTGCCGGGGATGATGAACGCTCCATGGCCGTTCCCGGAGGCTCCGAACGGCTGCTGCACGATGAGCCGCTGAGAGCTGTAGAACTTCGACGCGGTCTGACCGTTCGCGAAGCTGAAGACATCTGAACCTTCAACGGTCGCAGTGGTAGAAGCCGTGCGAGCCGCGACCGGCGACGTATTCAGCAGCGACGAGCTGAGCCGGGTGATGAAGCGGGCTTCCCCGGGGTTCAGCGCCTTGGCGATGTCGGTGGCGATGTAGATCGTGTTGTCGTTCTTGCGGGCGAAGTAGTACATCGTCACGCCGATGTCGCTGTTCGCGGCGGTGACCAGAAGCGAGCCGTTGCTGAACGTCTTGCTGGTGACCGCGGCCGACGACCAGCCCGACTCGAACTGCCCGGCGGCCTGGCCGGACTGGGTGAGCTCGGTGCCGTTGTGCTTGAGCGACGTGATGTTGCCGTTCGTGGAGTTGACCACGAACGTCATGCCGCTGCCGGTGTCGTAGGTGATGTTCGTGGCCGCGGCGGCCCAGGGCTGGCCACCGAACAGGCCGACGCCGGCGAGGGCGGCCACCACGGCGACACCGCCGGCGAGAAGACCGCGCCGGCGCCGCGAGGGGAGGCGCCGGTGCGAGTGGGGGGACGGGATGATCGACATGCTTACCTGGTGGCCACCACCGCCGGAAAGGTTGCCCCGCTTGCCCGACTTTTTCCGGCCGAGACAAGCAGCAGCCCCAGTGCGCCGAGCGACCCCCACACGATCCAGTTCCCCGACTCGGCCAGCAGCACCAGGTAGCCGAGCGCGACGGCGATCAGCGGCCGCCGCCGGTCGACCGCGATGAGCAGCACCGACGCCACCGCGACCGGGAACCAGTAGTACGTGTAGTAGACCGGATCGGTGGCCACCCGCAGCAGCCCGGCGGCGAGCGGGACGATCGCGACCGCCCGCGGATCGGGCCGGCAGTGGCGGGCGATCAGCGCGACTCCACCGGCCACCATCGCGCCCTGCACGAGGCGCGTCGCCCAGGTCACGTCGGTCACGCCGAGCAGCGACGGAAGCGTCCCGGCGCTGATCCCCCAGTGCAGCCGGAACATCGCGAAATGGCCGGTCAGCACGAACGGCAGATAGCCGGCGACGCCGAGCGCGACGGCAACGATCCCGGTCCGCACGGCCCGCCACAGCGGCGCGCCGGCGAGCAGGCACGGAACCCCGAGGATCGCCCAGGGGGCGATCGCCACGCCGAGCGCGAGGACGGCCGCGGCGGCGAGATCACCTCTCCGGGAGGAAAGACGGGAGAGCTTGATGGCGTACGCCCAGAGCAGCGGAACCGCGAGCTCCGCCGGATGCCCGTTCCAGGGCAGCGGGGACGCGACCCAGATCAGCGCGAGCCCACCGGCGAGCACCTCGCGATGGAGGTGATCGCGGCACAGCCACATCGCGCCGGCGACGAGGGCCGCGCCGACCAGGGCGGCGACTCCGAGCGCCGGGGTGCCGTCGGCCTGCGCGCCCGCCATGAGCAGCCGGCAGATCAGCAGCTGGGCCGGGCCGGCCTGGTTCCACGGGTCGGCGTAGACCTCGGCGAACCGGCCGTGCAGAAGCAGGCCGGCGAAGCGCGCGAAGTCGGCGGCGTCCGGCGGGGTGGTGCGGGTGACGACGCCGGCGAGGGCGCCCAGGACCGCGGCGACGACCCACCGGAAGCGGATCAGAACCGTCACGCGGGGACCGCCACCGCACGCCGCAGGCGGACCGCCGGCCGGACTCCCCCGACCGGGGTGGCCAGCAGCGCCACGAACAGCAGCAGTTCCGCGCCGACGAGCCAGGTCTGGCCGTCGTTGCGCACGCCGAGCAGCACGTCCATGTAGCTGGGCGGCAGCGCCAGCAGCACCAGGCCGGGCAGGAAGCGCAGCCAGATCCGGGACGGCAGGCGGTGCACGACGATGAAGAGCAGGATCCCGGCGTCCGCGATGAGCAGGAAGTGGACCTCGGAGATGCCACCGGCCAGGAACGTGCCCAGCAGCAGCACGTTGCCGAGCCAGATCGGCGACAGCCGGTGGCCGCCGGCCCACCCGACCCGCCACAGCAGGGCGGCCACCACCGCGGCCGCGGCCACGACGCCGACCAGGTGCGGGACCTGCTGGCCCTCGGCCCAGCCGCGCAGCGACAGGTTGTTGACGGCGTTGGCGCCGTGCAGGTTGGTGCCGCCGGCGACGTAGCGCAGCACGTGCGGGAACTCCCGGCCGCCGGGCACCAGCGCGATGGCGAGCAGCAGCAGCGCCCCGGCGGGCAGCATGGTCACCAGCAGCGCCCGGATCTGCCGGTGCAGCAGTGGCACCAGCAGCAGCGGGACGAGCAGCGGCTTCATCAGCAGGGTCGCGGCGAGCAGGGCGCAGCCGAGCGTCCAGCGGCCGCGGTGGAAAGCGAGGAGGATCGCGACCGCCGCCGGCACCAGCAGCTCGCTGAGGTTGCCGAGGAACAGCGAGCGGGACCCGATGATGCCGCCGAGCAGGCCGAGGGCGGCCACGCCGAACACGGTGAGCCGGTGCGGGCGCGGCGCGGCCCGGGCCACCAGCAGCGCGGCCAGCAGCAGCGCCGCGACACCGGCGAGCACCCATCCGGCGAACGCGGCGGACGCCGAGCCGAAGGCGAGCGGCAGCAGCAGGACCGCCGCGGTGGGCGGGTAGACGAAGAGCGGGTCGGTGAAGACCGAGGCCCCGTGCATCAGGTCGGTGGCGGCGTTGCGCAGCGGCAGGTAGTCCATCCCGGGCACGATCCAGTCGGTGAGGATGACGGACAGCTGCTGGGCCGCGAAGACGGCCGCCACCACGATCAGCAGCAGCCCGAAAACCCGCGGCGGGACCCGGTGCACCAGTTTCACGTCAGCAGGATCGGCCGCCGTGGTGGCGGCCCTGAGTCACTCCTCCGGCAGCAACCGAGCCGAGACCACGAGGCTCCGGTCCTGCGCCCCACCGACCGTGATCAGGGTCAGAGTGGGCTGGTCGGGCGGGCCGTAGGCCTGGTCGGCGGGGAGCGCCTCGGTCGGGTAGACGCCGACGCCGGAGACCGCGAACCGGGCTACCCGGTGGTCGGCGCGGCGCACCGCGACCCGGTCGCCGGGGCGCAGCAGCCGCAGCCGGTAGAAGACCGCGGGGGCGCCGTCGGCCGCGATGGCCGGCCCGGCGATCAGCGCCGACCCCATCTCGCCGGGGGTCGGTGACTCCCTGTACCACGCGGCGGGGGTGTCGCCCATGGCCGGCAGGAGGTCGAGGGAACCGTCGGCGCACACCCCGATCGGCACCACGCCGGCGCTCACCCCGATCGCCGGGATCTCGAGCCGGATGGGCATGGACGCACCGAACACCCGGAACTCACGCAAGCCGGCGGTCGGGGCCGGCGGGAAATAGCTCTCAGTCATGGCGGCGTCTCCCCGGAGCGCAGCGGGACGACACCGCCCCGATCGACGCTAGCTCCGCCGTGCACGCCGCCGGAAGTCTTCTATCCGTGATCAGTCAGTACCGGCCCCGAACGCGACCGTCTCCAGCGTCACCACGAAGCGGGAGCCGCCGGCCGGGTTCGGCTCGTGGTGGATGCCGCCGTGGTTGGCCTGGGCCAGCCCCTGCACGATGTAGAGGCCGAGACCGGTGCCCTTCACGCTGCTGGCGGCGTCCCGGTCGGCGCGGGTCAGCCGCTCGAACAGGTGCGGCCGGAACTCCTCGGGCACACCCGGCCCGCTGTCCTCGACCTGCACGCTCGCGTGGCCGTGCCCGTCGCCGACCAAGCGCATCGCGGTGACGCCACCGCCGTACTTGGCCGCGTTGGAGAGCAGGTTGACCAGGATCTGCTGCAGGTGGCCGGGGTGGCAGAGCACCCGGGCGTCGGCGCCGGCGATCGTGATGTGTTCCAGGTCGGTCGCGGCCAGGACCTTCTCCACCTCGGCGCGCAGCGACAGCTCCTGCCGGATCGCGCTGATCGTGCCGGCGTCGATGCTGACCATGGCGAGCACCTCGCGGACGATCTCGTCGAGCCGGCCGGCCTGCCGGGAGATCGCGTCGATCGCCCGTTCCCGGCGAGCCTCGTCCAGCGCGGGCGGGTTGTCGCAGAGCAGCTCGGCGTAGCCGCGGATCGACTGGAGCGGGTTGCCGATCTCATGACCGAGCATCCCGATGATGTCGAGTTTGAGCTGGTTGGCCGCCTCCAGCTCGGAATTGCGCTCGCTCAGCGCGGCGGCGGCGGCGTCGCGGGCCCGCTCCGCAGCCCGCCGCGCCGAGATGTCGGTGACCACGCCGATGATGTTCTTGGGCCGGCCGGCGTCGTCGCGGACTAGGGAGATGGTGGCGGACGCGTCGACCCAGTGGCCGGCGGCATGCCGCAGGCGGCCCTCATGGGTGTAGGAGGTCGCGGCGCCCGCGAACAGGCCGGCGATCGCGTTGCGGATCGCGGCGAAGTCGTCCGGGTGCGCCAGCTCCGAGTCCGGCAGCGCGACGAGAACCTCCGGCGGGTAGCCCAGCATCGCCGCGTACGCCGGATTGACCTGGGACGGGCTGCCGTCGAGGCTGCGAATGACCTGGCCGGCGGCCGAGTTGGCGAACTGGGCACGGAACCGCTGCTCGCTCTCGGCCAGGGCGATCTCGGCGGCGCGGGCGGCGGTCACGTCCGTGTTGATCTCCAGGACCTGCGGATCGGCGCCGGCGCTGGGCCGGTGCAGCACCTGCCGGCTGAGCACGGCGACGGTCCGCCCGTCGGCGGTGAGGTGCTCCAGCGGGCCGGCCCAGTGACCGTCCCGGTCGAGGCCCTCCTCCACCTCGGCGGCGCCGCGGCTGGTCGGGAAGCCGGTGGCGAGCAACCGGTGCGTCCGGCGGCCCTGCGCGACGCTGAGCGGCCAGCCGTAGAGGCTCTCGGCGCCCGCGTTCCACCAGCGGATGGTGCCGTCCGGGTCGCGCACGATCACCGCGGCCGGGATGAGCTCGAGCAGCCGGGCCTGCCGGCGCAGCTCGGCGTCGGCGGCCCGCTTGGCGGTGATGTCCTCGACCTGGCTGACCACGTAGAGCGGCCGGCCGTGCTCGTCGAGCACCGGCGCGCCGGCCGTGGCCACCCACACGACGTGGCCGTCCTTGTGCCGGTAGCGCATCTCGGACCGGTAGGGGGCGAGCCCGGCGGTGATCGCGTCGCTCACCACCTCGTCGGCGGGCACATCGGAGGGGTGCAGCAGATCCTTGTAGGTCATCTCGGTGAGCTCGTCGGCCCGGTAGCCGGTGATCGCGCTCATCGCCGGGTTGACCTGCAGATATCGCCCGCGGTCGGGGTCGGCCATGCCGATCAGGGTGAGACCGAGCGGCGAGTTGTCGAACGCCAGCCGGAACCGGGTCTCGCTGGCCGCCAGCGCCGCGAGCGCGCGGGTCCGCTCGGCCAGCAGCTCGGCGTTGCGCTCGGCGTCGTCGGCATGCCGCAGCGCCGAGCTGAGGCTGTCGGCGAGAAGCGCGAGCTGCTGCTCGTCGGTGTCGTCGAAGACGTGCGCGCGGGTGGCGGAGATCTTCAGGCAGCCGATCACCCGGTTGTCGGCGTGCAGCGGCGCGATCAGCATGGACCCGATCCCGAGGCGCTCGCAGGCGGCCCGGTCGACGCGCGGGTCGTCGGTGGTGTCGGCGCAGTGCGCGGGCGCGTCGGTGACCAGCACCCGGCCGCTGAGCGAGCCCTGGATCCGCACCCGGACGCCGGCCGCGGCGGTCAGTGAGCCCGCGGTGGCCTGGTAGTACAGATCATCACCGTCGACCAGCTCGACCGCGGAGCCGTCGGCCGCGTCGAACGCCTGCACGGCCCGCTCGGCGACCACCCGCAGCGCGGCGTCCCGCTCGCCGGCCGCGGCGGTGACCTCGCGCTGCACCGCCAGGGTGGCGCGCAGCCGCTGCACCTCCCGCTCGCTGTTCGCGGCGGCGGCCCGCTCGGCCGAGATGTCCTGCAGCTGCACGAGCCGCCACCGCCGGCCCGCCGGCCCGGGGATCAGCGACAGCGTGACCCGGGTCCAGACGATCGTGCCGTCGGGCCGGCGCAACCGGCCGTCGTAACAGACGTCGTGGGCGCCGCGCAGCAGCGCGAGCCGGCCCAGGGTGGCCTCGTCCAGGTCGGCGGGATCGGTGACGTCCCGGTGGGTCAGGTTCACCATCTGTTCCCGCGGCAGGCCGGCGAGCGCGGCCGCGGCCGGGTTGACCTGCTGGAACTGGCCGTGCTCGTCGGCGATGAGCAGGCCGATCGGGCAGCCGTCGAAGGCGGTGCGGAACTGCTCCTCGCTGCGGGCCAGGTCGGCCCGGGCCTTGCGTTCGGCGGTGACGTCGAGCAGCTGCACGACGGCGGACTGCGGCCCCTGGTCGTCGGGCATGGCGATCAGGTGCACGGCCACGATGACCAGGCTGCCGTCGGCGCGGCGCAGCTCGGCCTCGCGGGCCGGTGGCGGACGGCCGTCCCGCTCGCCCTCGGTGTCCGCGGCGGTCAGGGCCAGCACCGGCAGCTGCACCGCGCCGAGCTGCTCGATGGAGTAGCCGAGCAGGCGCAGGAAGGCCGGGTTGGCGAGCTGGATGCGGCCGCGGTCCCGGCCGCGCAGGCCGATCACGATCTTGGGGACCGGGCTGTGCTCGAAGACCTCGGCGAACCGGTGCTCGCTGCGGGCCAGCCGGTCCAGCGCGGCCAGCACCGCGGTGCGTTCCGTCTCCAGCTCCTGCACCGCCGCGGTCGCACGGGCCAGCAGGTCCTGCTTGTGCGCGGCGTCGTCGGCGTGCCGCAGCGCCCCGGCGAGCGCGTCGGCGAGCAGGGTGAGCTGCTGCTCGTCGGCGTCGTCGAACGCGTCGGTGTGCTGGGCGGCCACGGCCAGCACGCCGAGCGAGCCGTGCGGGGTGCGCAGCGGCGCGAGCATCAGCGAACGGGTTCCGGTGGCGGCGCTGAACCGCTGGTTGCCGCGCGAGTCGGCGGACGCGTCGCCGGTGCGCACGGTCACGCCGGTGGCGATGGCCGGCTCGGCCAGCGAACCGGCCAGCGGCAGGCTCGGGATGAGGTGGGCGGAGAGCGCGCCGGTGCCGGCCGCCGCCCGCAGCGTCGCGCCGTCCGGCTCGATGAGCAGCACCACGGCCGAATCCCCGGTCGGCAGCACCTGCAGGGCGCGGTCGACCATCAGCCGCAGCACCGAGGGGCGGTCGGCCGCGGACGCGGTCACCTCCCGCTGCACGGCGATCGTGGTCCGCAGCCGCTGGGCCTCGACCGCGGCCGTCTGCTCGGCGAGTTTGCGCGCGGTGACGTCCTCGCACTGCAACAGCAGGTCGACGGCACCGTCCGCGCCCGGGATGCTGGTCAGGCTGACCCGGGCCCAGATGACGCCGCCGTCCGGCCGTACATAACGCTTGTCGAAAGCCGCCACCGTGCCCGGCGCCGCGCCCACCCGCTGGTTTTCCCGCTCGTTCTCCGTGCGGTCCTCGGGGTGGGTGAACTCGATGAAGTGATGGCCGATGAGATCGGCCGCGGGCCGCCCGAGCAGCTGTTCGAAGGACGGGTTGACCCGGTGGATGACGCCGTCGGCGCCCGCCATCACGGCGCCGAGCGGGCTGGCGTCGAAGGCCGCCCGGAACTGCGCCTCGCTGCGCAGCAGCGCTTCCCGGGTGGCCACGGCGGCGGTGCGGTCGACGATCTGAACAAAAATCTGCTCCGGTACGCCGTTGTCGTCCCGCAGCAGCGTCGCGGCCAGCAGGCAGGGCACCGCGCGCCCGTCCTCGGCCAGCAGCCGCAGCTGCGCCTGGTAGCTGCTGACCTGGCCGTCGAGGAGTTCGGTGCGGTGTTCCTGCTCGATATGACGGTCATCGGGATGGGTCATGGCCGCCAGGCCGAGCTTCACGAGTTCCGGCTCGGAGTAGCCCAGCAGGGCCGTGACCACGGGGTTGACCCGCAGCCAGGACCCGTCCGGGGCACACACGGCCATGCCGATCGGCGAGGAGTCGAACACCGACCGCAGACGCGCCCCGCTCTCGGCCGGCCGATCCAGGTAGCCGACGCTCACATCCGTCCGTTCGGCGGGAACCCCGCGAATGTGAGCTACCGCTTCGTGTAAATGACACCGACCTTGTCGACCTCGCCGCCGGAACGTCCCTGGAAGCCGGCCACCTGCCAGCCGCTGGGCGCGGTGCGGGTCACGCAGTCGGCGGTGGTCGCGCCGCCGGCCAGCGTGTTGCCGGCGCTGGTGGTGAACTGGGCGTAGAAGATCCGCGTGGTGTCGTTGTACTTGCCCGAGCAGAGCTTCACCGCGGTGACGTACTCGCTGCTGCCGAGGGTGAGCGACGTCGCCGTGCCGCCGGTGCCGCCGTGCGCGAGCACGGTGCCGCTGGTGAGGGTGAGGCCGATCTGGTCGACCCGGCTGCCGGCCCGCAGACTGATTACGCTCGCTTTCCCGGCGGCCAGCACCTTGTCGATGTCGTTGTAGTAGTCGCCGTGCGGGCCGCCGAACTGCTCGCTCATCTGGTAGGCCGCGCTGGTCGACCAGGAGAACTTCACGCTGATCGGGTCGTGGTCGCTGAGCATCAGGCCGGTGCCGCTCTCCAGGAAGCCGGCGTGCTCGTTGTGGTAGTCGGTGGCGTTGAGGGTGACGAGCCGGCTGCCGCGGTAGAGAACCTTGTCGACCACCTCGCAGGTGTCGGTGATCGCGTTCTCGTCGCAGACCAGCGCGTCGGTGCCGATGGCCGGCGCGACCCCGCCGCGTTCGATCTTCACCCAGGCGTCGGTCAGACCGTTCGCCGCCGCGAACGCGGCGATCGTGTCGCCGGACCGGGTGTAGCGGGTGTTCGAGTCACCCATGACCAGCACCGCGTTGCCGGCCGAGTGCGAGGCGATGAACGCGCTCAGCTGGTTGAGGTTGTCGGCCCGCGACGACAGGTCGCCGGCGTTGGTGCCGGCGTTCGTGTGGATGTTGTAGAGGTCGACGTAGACCCCCTCGGCCAGCCGCTGGCGCATGAAGGAGAAGCCCTTGGGCGTCAGGCAGTCGCCGGAGTCGAGCTGGCAGGAGTTCCAGTGCACGCGCTCGAAGTCGTCGACGTCGTAGGCGTAGTTCGACAGCGAGTTCAGCCCGCTGCCGATCCCGGCGCCGCCGCTGGTCGGCGTGCGGTAGGCGTGAGCGTCCGCGGCGTAGAGGGCAGCGTGGTAATTGAAGTCCTCCTGGACGTGGATCACGTCGTACGGGGCGAGCCGCTGCCCGATCGCGGTGGTCGCCGTGTCGCGCGGGGTGGGCGCGCTGGACAGGCCCTCGGGGAGCCCGGCGACGTTGTAGGACAGGGCGGTGAAGGTGCCGCCCGCGGCGAGCGCGGGTTCGGCGGAGACGGCGACGAGCGTTCCGGCGCCGATCACAGCGGCGGCAAGAACTGCCTGGATACGCGACATGTACCGGACAGTAGGGTTTGACGTCCGTCGATGGGAAGGCCCCCGCTTATCCTCATAGGTGAAAAAAGGTCGCGTTACTTCAAGATTCACCGGCCGACCTACCGGGAGTCGCCTGCGCGTCGCCGGGCCTGCCAAGCATTCCTGCACGTGGAAATAATTCTCAGCCGCCGTGCCCTGCTCAGCGCCGCCGTAGCCGGCGCCGTCCTCGGGGTCAGCCGTCCCGCGTTCGCCGCAACGGCCCCGGCATTCGTCGACGACTACCGCACCAACGTCGCCGGCAACCTGACCGCCGACACCAACGCGGCGGTGCGGATCCTCGCCGGCATGCAGCGGCTCTGGCAGACCGGCGCCGCCTGGAACACCGGCACCGTGCTCGACGAGGCCACCCTGCGCGCCAACCTGCGCTACTGCGTGCGGATCACCACGCACCGCAGCGCCGCCGACGCGGCCCGCGCGTTCATCCAGGACCGTCAGCACCAGAGTTACGCCGCGATCGCCGGCCTCGGCCCGCTCGCCGCTTCGTATCGCACCGGCGCCCTCGCCGTCACCGGCATCACCTCGGCGCCCATCGGCACTCCGCCCGCGAAGATCGACGACGCCGTCCCGGCCGGCGCGCCGGCCGGCTCCGCTCTCGGCGCCGGCTCCCCCACCTCCGCGCTCGGCCAGGTGGTCACGCTCGTCAACACCGTCCGCGGCTCGTACTCCTCGGGCAACCCCGGCAAGGCCGCCTACCAATACCCGCGGCCGTGGCGACTCGATGCGGAAAGCCAGGTCGTCGACACCGGAGTTCTGGATGAGTTCGGCTTCCCGATCTATAACTCGCCGGTCATCGTGGTGCCTCAGCTGCTGCGCCAGCGCAGCAGCACGCCGTCCGACGACGGCGGCTTCCCCAGCGGCCACACCAACGCTTTCCACCTGGCCGCGCTTGCTTTCGCGTACGCCGTGCCGGAGCGCTTCCAGGAGCTCGTGACGGCCGCCTTCGACCTGGCCGAGACCCGGATCGTGGCCGGCATGCACTCCCCCGTGGACGTGATCGGCGGCCGCATCCTGGCCACCGCGCTCGCCGCCGCGATCCTCAACGACCCGGCCAACGCCACCCTGAAGGCCGCCGCCCGCGCGCAGGCCCTGGCCTACTTCGGGAGCAGTCTCGCCGACGCGCACCGGGCCGACCCCACCGACGCGTACGCGAACCGGGCCGCCAACGAGCGCATCGTCACCCCGAAGCTGACGTACGGCCTGCCGCGCGGCCGCTCCGCCGCCGCGATGACCGTCCCGGCCGGCGCCGAGGTGCTGCTCGAGACCCGCCAGCCCTACCTGACCGCCGCCCAGCGCCGCGAGGTGCTGCGCACGACCGCGCTGGGCGCCGGCTGGCCGCTGCTGGACGGCCCGGAGAACTGGGGCCGCCTCAACCTGTTCGCCGCCGCCGACGGTTACGGCGCCTTCGACCACGACGTCACGGTCGCGCTGGACGCGGCGGCGGGCGGTCTCGCCGCCGCCGGCACGTGGCGCAACGACATCGGCGGCCGGGGCGCGCTGACCAAGAACGGCACCGGCACGCTGACGCTGACCGGCGCGAACTCCTACACCGGCGGCACTCTCGTCGCCGCCGGCACCCTGGTCGCCGCGTCGTCCTCGGCGCTGGGCCGCGGCGACGTGCTGGTGGCCGGCGGCACGCTGCGGGCGACGGAGGCGCTGCGCCTCGGCGGCGACTACCGTCAGCAGGCCACCCTGGCCGCGACCGTCCCGTCGCACTGCCGTGGCCCGCTGATCGAGGTCCGCGGCGAGGCGGTCCTCGGCGCGCACAGCGTCCTCGATGTCCACGGCGACGCCGGCCGGGACCTGACGGTGCTGCGCGCCGCCCGGGTCTCCGGCCGGTTCGGCACGGTGGTGGCCCCCACCGGCCTGAAGGCCACCGTCGCCTACACCCGCACGACGGTCACGGTCCGCCTCCGCCGCGCCTGAGCCGGCCGCGGCACCACCTCGAACCCCGCGAGCGGCCCGGCCCCGGCCGGGCCGCTTCGGGCGTTTTCGCACGGGCGGCGATGGGCGCGTGGTTGCTTGGAAGGAAGATCCGGCGCCGGCTGGTTCCGGTGGGGCGGGCGAGGTGGTGGGGCCGTGAGGCGATCAGCGGGAGACGGGCGGCCGCGAAGACCGCCATCGACGTGCTGCACCTGGGTTTCGTGTCGCTGCCCGAACCGGCCAGGGACACCACCGAGAAGCGCCGGGTCGACCTGCGGGGCACGATCACCCTCGTACGCTCGGTGCCTGGTCTGCCGGCTTTGATCGCGGCCTGATGATCGCCCGGACCGGGCTGGGCGCCAACCCGGTCCGCGTGCTGCTGGCGATCAACCTGGTGCTCTGGGCGGTGACCGTGCTGTTCCCGCTCCGCTCGTCGGTGTGGCTGCTCGGCGCCGGCCTGTTCGTCCACATGACCCTTTCGCCGTACGCGGAGGCCGCCGAACAGACCATCATGCAGAAGGTCGTCCCGTACGAACGCCAGGGCCGGGTCTTCGGTTTCGCCCAGAGTGTCGAACAGGCCGCGTCGCCGCTGACCGCCTTCCTGATCTCGCCGGTCGCGCAGTTCTTCATCCCGTTCATGACCGACGGCGTGGGCGCCCGAAGGATCGGCGGCTGGTTCGGCACCGGCGCCGAGCGCGGGCTGGCCCTGGTCTTCGTGCTGACCGGCGTGATCGGCCTGATCGCTACGGGCGCGGCACTGCGCAGCCGCCCGTACCGCCGTCTCAGCACCCGCTACGCGGAGGCGCCGGCCCCGATCGTCACCTGAACTGCTCGCGCTTCCATGACCGCGGGGCGATCGGCGGCGGGCCGGGGAGGGACGGTTTGATGGCGTGCCAGCTCGCTCGCCATTCGGCGGGGTGGCGCCCGAGGACGTCGCGCACTTCGTCGGCCAGTTCTTCGGGGCTGCGGTCCCGCCAGGGGGTATCGACGAAGATCTGGTAGTCGTCGTGCAGTTTGAGGGCTACCCGGAACACGCGCGGATCGCGATAGTCGTTGGCCACCCAGGACACCGCGAGACCGTGCGACTGCAGGGCCTCTCGGTCAAGATGCGTCCTCACGAGCCGCCCGGCGGTCCGCTCAGCCGTCTCCCACGAATGATCGGCGCCGACCCGCTCGACCTCCGCGGAGTACCGGTCGGCGGCGAAGGAGACCCCACGTGCCATCGGGACCTCGATCAACCAGTCCCAGTGCACCAGGTCCCCGTCGCTGACGATGACCACGTCGGTCGATCCGCAGCCGTACACGCCGCATCTGCATCGGGCGATCGGCACGGTGTGCGGCTGCGGCGTGGCCCGAAGCCGATCGGTCGCGACGATCAGGTCGTACGGGTCCATCCCGAGACCCGCGCCCGCGGAGGTCATCTCCGTCCCGTTGACGTAGACCTCCACCTGGAACCCGCCGCCGGCCTCGGCCGGTGCGGGCGCCACCGCCAGCCGCAGCGTGTCGATCACGGCCCGGCGGGCGACTCCACCACCTGCCGCCACCACGTAGCCGGGCGGCACCGTCCCCGGGCGGGGAATCCCCAGCTCGTCCAGCGCCCCATCGGCAAGCGCACCGACATCCGCCGACCGATCCCGCGGCGAGGCGCCGGCCAGCTCCCGCAGCGCCGGCGAGTCCAGGTCCTCGACGAGCGCCTGACAGGCGGCGTCGATCAGGTCCGGCATGCCATTCCCGGTGTCCGGGTTCCACCGGGCCACCGCGTCATATAGGCGCTGCTCCGCGGGCAGGCTGCGATCATCGGTCACAGCAACATTCTTCGCGCCGCCGCCACCGGTATTCCACCCCAAGCGCGACACCGCCGAGCGATCTCGCGTGCGTTCGCCTCGGCTGGTGCCGCTGTCGCGGTCGCGGACATCGATCCGGGCCGGGCGCGAGATGCCGTCGAGGAGTTGATCGGATCGGGTGCCCGCGCAATTCCACTCGCCGGCGACGTGCGGTCTCGGACGGCTGTGGACGACTTCGTCGCCGCCACCGTCGCCGAGTTCCACCGGCTCGACACTCTCGTGACCGTCGTCGGCGGGCAGGTGGCGTTCGTGCCGGCGGTGCGGCTGCACGAGATCAGTGACCAGGACTGGGATCTCGCGTACGAAATGAACCTCGGCTACGTGGCCCGCGCCGCCCGCGCGGCGATCCGTGCCTTCCTGGCCGGCGCCGCCAAGGCCGGCCTCGTCAGTCTGGCCAGGACGGTCGCCGCCGAGTACGCCGGCGACGGGATCCGGATGAACGTCGTGGCCTGCGGTGCCATCGCAACGGCGGTAGCCAACGTCGGTCAGCCCGCCGACGACGTGCCCGAGATTCCGATGCGCCGGCTCGGCCTTCCCGACGATGCCGCTGCGGCCGCTGTCTATCCGGCCTCGCCGCTCTCGTCCTACGTCACCGGGCAGAGCATCGTCGTCGACGGGGGCGTCACGGTCCGAGGCCCGTTTGCCGCGTGACCCGATTATCCTGGCGCCGTGATCAACTCCGACTGGTCAGCCATCGGCGAACGAGTCCGGCGACTGTCCGCACACGCCCACGCCGACCAGGTCTTTGGTGCGAACCACCATCGGTGGGAGCTGCAGGCGCCGCTGACGACAGATGAGCTGGCCGAGGCGGAGGCGCAACTGCGGGCTGAGCTTCCGGGCGAGTACCGGGCTTTTCTGTTGCAGGTGAGCCGCGGTGGCGCCGGCCCGGCGTACGGTCTCTTCCCGCTCCAGCGAGCCGGCGGCTGGTGGCGTTGGGACGGTGAAGGTGCCGATCTGACGGATGGCGAGACGCTGGCCCAGCCCTTCGCGCACACGGACGCCTTCAATCCCGCTGACGGCCTGCCCGAACCGCCCGAACCGGACACCTTCGGCTCGGAGGCGGCCTTCAACGAGGCCGAGGACGCCTACTGGGAACAGCACGATGCCACGGTGTTCGTCGCTGACCATGCGATCGGGCTGCTCTATCTCTGTCATCTCGGATCCGCTTACCGGGAAGCGATCGTCGTCAGCGGTCCGGCCCGTGGGCAGATGTGGGCCGACGACACGGCCGGAAGCGGGGGTTTCCGGCCGCTGCTCCGGCCGGATGGAGGCCGGCTCAGCTTCACTGATTGGTATCGGAGCTGGCTGGAAACGGCAGAGCTGCAGGTCCAGTCGTAGAACGACCAAGGCTGTGGGTGGGAGGCGGAGCGGCTGGTGTCAGCCGCGCTGGACGAGGCCGGGGTGAGCCGGATGGCGTACGGCCTGCGGGTTTCGCCGGCGGCCGACGCTGTGCTCGACCTGTTCGACTACGGGCCGGCCGTGGAAGATGTGATGTCGCCCTACCCGGTGTCGATGGTGTTGCGCGAGGGCGTGGTGCCGGAACCGTGGCGCCGGTTGCCTGAGCCGACGCCGAACGCGGCGCCGGCGCCGTCGGCGGATCCGGCCCGGTTGGAACGCCTGCTGCGGGAGCGGCTGCCCGGCTCGATCGGCGCGACCGACTCGGAGATCACGAGCTGCTGCCGATCGGCGAGCTGAGCATTGCCGATGCCCGCCGGCACTGGTCGCCCTGGTACTACGCGGCCGATGCCGCAGCCTGGACCCCGCCGGACGCCGCGGTTCAGGGCCTGCCCGGATCGCCGGGCTGGATCGTGTTCGCCAGCGACGGGGGCTCTGCCCGGTTCGCCGTCGACCTCACCCCCGGGCCCGCCGGTCACCTCGGTCAGATCATTGTGCTGGACGGCGGGCGGACCATCGGCGCCGACCTGGTCGCCGACTCACTCACCGACCTGATCGAGCACGGCGGCCAGGACCGGCGCACGCCCCGGCCGCATGAGCACCCGGCTGTCGCACGCATCAACGACAACGCGTTCACCAGCGTCGAGGCGGCCGCCCACCCGGACCTGGAGGTGCTGGTCATCGGCCGTTGGGACGGCGATCCGCTGAGCCTCGCCGCGGTCGCCGGCCTGCCCCGGTTGCGTACGGTCCAGGCGCGGGCCGGCACACTGGCCGACCCCATGCAGATCGCCCGGCTCACCGGCCTGGAGTACCTTGCGATCGGCCTCGACGAGTGGCGGACGCTCCTGCGGACCGCTGCCGTGCCGCGCGGGCTCGCCGCGGCCGGCATCGAGATGGACGGCCAGCAGGAGCCGCGGGACGTCATGGCACTCGCCAACGAGCTGCTCGCCCTCGGGGACCGGCCGCTGATCACCCGCACCACCGTCAGCGGCAATCTGCAGCCGAACGTGAGCTGACGGTCGTCTCGTGATGTGTGCTTCACCCGGGCCGGCGGGTGAAGCACACCTCAGCGCACGGTCCGGTCAGCAGACCTTGCGGAACTGCGCGCTCTGCACGTTGGCCTTGACCTGACCCGATCCGGCGGTCCCGCTGTTGGACGCGTACGCGAACAGCTTGATGTGCACCTCGGTGGGCGCGTCCAGGACCAGGAACGTGGAGATCGCCAGCGTCGGGTCCTGGGTCAAGGTGGTGCTGTCCGACTTGGGGATCATCACGCCACCGGCGGTGACGTTGTTCGTGAAGTCAGCGTTGATCGTGGCGCCCTTGACGACGGTCATCGTGCCGGTCAGGAACACGCCGGACGGCAGCCAGGTGTCGTTGTTGTTGAAGCCGGTGAAGCCACCGATGACGCGGGCGTCGTAGGTGCCCGCCGGCAGGTTCACGCTGCCGAAGTCGGTGGCTCCGGCGCGGATGCTGCCGCCGACCTGCGTCAGCGTCTTGGTGCTGGGCTCGATCGTCGAGATCGTCGCGGTGCACGTCGGTGCCGGCGTGGTGGTGGTCGGTGTGGTGGTGGTCGGCGTGGTGTACGACTGCAGCTGCAGGGTGAACCGCGTCCGTGCCGAGCTGGAGACGCTGAGCCGTCCCCGGCTGTCCAGCGCGACGTTCGCCGTGCCGCTCACGTTCTGGCCCCGCCGGTAGCTGACGGTCGCGCCGCCGGTCGGCCGGGTGCCGGCCGTGTAGACGGTCAGGCTGCCCGACGAGGCCGGGTTGACGCTGGTGATCTTGACGAGCGCGGCGGTGGCGTTCGACGGCACCGCCGTTCCCGAGAAGGTCCGTCCGGCGACCTGGACCGTCGTGGTCTTGCCGCCCTCCAGCGAGATGCCGGGCGGGCCGACGATGTAGGGGTTCGACGGCGTGGGCGTGGTGTCCGCGTTGGCGACGCCAACTGCGGCGACACCGCCACCGGCGACGACGGCCGCAATGGCGGTGGCCAGGGCGTACCGCTTCGCCCTGCCGCCCTTGATCGTGGTTGATGCGCTCTTGTTCATGGGGGATGTGCCTCTTCCAAGATCGCGCGAACCGATCGGCTGATCGGCCGCTCTCCCCCTGAACAACGCCGGCGGACCCCACCCGGACGCGCATCCGAACCGGGAGCGTCGCCGCAATCCCATAGACCACCGTATCTATGCCCTCGTGTTTCTACTGGTGGAGGAGGCGAAGACCGCTTGGGAAACGACTCATTCGGGCCTTGCTGTTGCGTGATCCGGGATTTCGTGTCCTCAATGGCGGGCCGATAGCTTCGCATTCATGAAATGGAGCTTCCAGTCGGCCGAAGATTTGATTGCCGCGTTGCGCGACGGTGCGGTTACGTCGGTGGAATTGACCGGCGAGGCGATCGCTCGTATCGAGCGGGACGACAAGACGATCAACGCGATCTGCGTGCCGGACTTCGACCGTGCGCGGGCCGCCGCACAAAATGCCGACCGAGCACGCGCGGGTGGTGAGGACCGGCCGCTGCTCGGCGTTCCGGTGACGGTCAAGGAGTCGTACGACATCGCCGGTCTGCCCACCACCTGGGGTATGCCGCCGCACCGGAGCTTCATGCCGGCGGAGGACGCGTTGCAGGTGTCGCGACTGAAGGCCGCGGGCGCAGTGGTGCTCGGCAAGACCAATGTGCCGTTGGGGCTGCAAGATATCCAGAGCTTCAACGAGATCTACGGCACCACCACCAACCCGTGGGATCACGGTCGCACGGCGGGCGGGTCCTCCGGCGGGTCGGCGGCGGCCCTGGCGTCCGGGTTCGGCGCGTTGTCCATCGGCTCCGACATCGCCGGCTCGCTGCGCACCCCCGCCCATTTCTGCGGCGTCTACGCGCACAAGCCGACGCTCGGGCTGGCGCCCCACCGCGGCATGGTCCCGCCGTCCGAGCCGGCCCTGCCGACCGACCTCGACCTCGCCGTCGTCGGCCCGATGGCGCGCACCGCCCGCGACCTCGCCCTCCTGCTCGACGTCATGGCCGGGCCGGACCCGCTCACGTTCGGCGTGGCGCACCGTCTGGCGCTGCCGCCCGCCCGTCACGAGCGGCTCGGCGATTTCCGGGTCCTGGTCCTCGACGAGCATCCGCTCATCGGGACCGGGTCCGCCGTACGGGCGGGCGTCAACCGGGTGACCGCCGCGCTCATCGACGGCGGCGCCCGGGTCGCACGGCACAGTCCGCTGCTGCCCGATCTGACCGAAGCCGCGACGCTCTACATGCAGTTACTGATTTCGGGCTCCGTTGCGCGCTTTCCCATCGAGTCGCACGAGCAGCTGACGACCCGCGCCGCCGGGCTGAGCGCGGACGAACAAAACCTCGACGCCGTACGTCTACGCGCCATGGTGTTCAGCCACCGCGACTGGATCGTGGCGAACAACCGCCGCGAGGTCCACCGCCACGGCTGGCGCCAGCTGTTCGCCGAGTTCGACGCCGTGGTCTGCCCGATCACGCCGACGCCTGCGTTCCCGCACGACCACAGGCCCAATCCGATGGAACGGCGGATCGACATCGACGGCGTCGAGTACCCGTACTTCGACCAGCTCGTCTGGGCCGGCCTGGCCACCATGCCCGGCCTGCCCGCCACCGCCATACCCGCGGGCCGGACCCCCGAGGGCCTGCCGGTCGGAGTGCAGCTCATCGGTCCGATGTTCGAGGATCGCACCCCGCTGCGGCTGGCCGAACTGCTCGAGCAGAGGATCGGCGGCTTCCAGGCACCGAAGTGACCTGTGGAAGCTCTTGTCTACGCTGGCCGACGATGCGTACCGGACATCGACTTCGAGGTGCTGTTCCCTGGCTGCTTCTCGCGGTTGCTGGGGTCGCTGCGCGCATTGTGGGCGACTGGTATCCCGTTCCCGCGCTGGCCGGGCTGATCGGCGTCGCAATCGTCGGCGTCGCGGTGATTCTGATCCTCCGCTTTCGGGCCTACCGCCGGATGACGAGTTGGTCCGCGAAAGCGGGCTGGAGCCCGATTGACGGCAACAGCCGGGAATGGCCTTGGCAAGGTTTGAACCTCAGCGGTGAGGCAGTGGTCAAACGGGCCTGGACCAAGGAATGCAACGGTCTCCGGGTGACTGCGGGCGGCGCAGTTGCTCGATCTTGGCCCGGAGGTCAGCAATTGGCCCGCCGGCGACCTTGGCCAGGAGACGCCGGGCTAAAGCAGTAAAAGCGCCAGGTCAAGCGAGCGAACGAGAAAGCGGACGACGGCTACGCCCCTATGTCAGCCGCGCGGGCCGCCGGGGTCATGTCGGTTGCACATCCTGGTGTGCTCGCCCGCCCTCTCGATGTCGCGGCGGCGATCGCATCGGACAGGACGCGGGACCACCCTCGGTGGGAGCCGGATCGTCCGGCGCGGATATGCCGTCCATGGTGACCGCGCAGGTCGGACGGCTGGATCAGGCGCTCGAGCTCAACAGTCGAAGTCATAGGCGTCAACCTATGAAATGGCCATCGGCTGCCGCGTGAGTCGCCGTACTCAATCGTGCCTGAGCCTCTTCCGTGGTGTCTGGGCCGACAAAGGACCACGCCGACGCCCGGCACCACGTCGCTCGGTCGCCGGCCCCGGCGTCGCTTCATGGCGCGACGTTACGAGTTGCGATCACCTTACGGACGGTCAGCGTGAGCGCGAGATCGGCGGCCTCCGCACTCAGCCGTGCCACGAGCTGAGCCTACGACTACCGGCCCGTCCCGAGGTTCTGGTCGCCAGCCGGCCTGGCGCTCTCGTCAGACAGCCCCGTCAGGACGTCGGCGGGTCCGCCCGGCCTGGCTCGCTGTGGGTGGATCGTCTCGTGCCGGGCCAGCAGCGCCACGAACTCGGCGATCTTCCGGGTGCGTGTCTCGGCCCGCTTGACGGCATTGACCCGGCCGATGAGGGCGAAGCGGTTGCTTTTGGTGAGAACGTCGAACATTGCCTGCGCCGCCGGGTCGGCTGCGATCGCGACCAGCAGGTCGGCCGGCACCTCCGCTTCCGACGACGGCGCATAGGCAGCCGTCCACCGCCCGTCGGCCTTTGCGGCGTCCACCGCGGCGCGACCGGCGGGCAGCATCAGGCCGGCCGCCTCCAGCCGGGCCACGTTGGCGACGTTGCGTTGGGACCAGATGCTGCGGGAGCGGCGTGGGGTGAACCGCCTCCAGGAACTTCCTTCGTCGCGTGTGCGGGCCTGCCCGTCGATCCAGCCGAAGCACAGTCCTTCGTCGACCGCCTGCTGCCAGGTCAGCGTGGTGACAGAGCCGCCCTTCCTGGTCAGAACGAGCCACACGCCCGGGGAGGCGGTGTGGTTGTCCAGCAGCCACGCGCGCAGCGCCGCGCCGTCGGCCACGATCAGCTCGTCCAGTTCGGTTGCTCCCACCACCGCAGGCTAGTCGAGCGATCCTGCTCTCCCACCCGCGGCATACCGCCCGCCGTTCGACTCGATTCGCCGGCCGTTCAGGAGCACTGGAAGGTGAAGGCGGCGGCTTCGAAGCGGGCGGCAGCGATGTCGTCGGGCCGCATCATCCAGTACAGGCTGCCGCAGTCGCCCCACATCATCCCGGCATCGTCGTCGGAGTCGATCTGCACCAGCGAAGTCCACCGGCGTGCCTGGTCACACAAAGCCGGATCGGAGTAGGGCAGCCTGGAGCCGAGGTGCTGCTGCGCGGCTTCGACCTCGACGGACCCCTGCACGGGATCGGCGTATCCGCCGAGGTAATGGCGTGGAGGTTCGGTCCGGTCGCCGACCTCGTCGCGGAAATCGTCGCTGTTGGACGCGTCGGCCATGAAATCCCGATCAGCATCGGACAGCTGCGCGACGGCCGACCGCAATGCAGGATGCTCCCAGTCCGGCCCCGTCGCGATCAATTCCCCCGTGAGTGGAACTTCGGGGTAGATGGCCGCGCCGGGCTCAGTCCGCACCGTCGTCACGGTCCCCTCCGGGACGAACACGACGAGGCCCGTCGGTGGTTGCTCTACCGGCACCGGGTCACTGATCAGGAACACCTCGTACGGATCCTCCGACGGGTCGCGGTAGAACAGCAGCAATGTGCCGTCCGCCGGCAACGGCACGTCCAGGCTGCTGATCGGCAGCCGGCTCAGATCGATGCCCGCGACGAAGCCCAGCGATCGCCCCGCCTGCGACCGCGGCCAGGGCATGCCGTCCGGCAACGCCGGCGATCCTCCCAGCTGCCCGACGGTCTGCTCGCCTGCCTCTGCCCGCCGCAACCGGATGGCGGGCCGCAGCAGCCCGATCCACGCGTCTGCCACTGCGGGCGGAAGCGTCGCGCGCGCAGCCTCGATCAGCCCTGCCGCATTCACCATCGAGCCCAGGATCCCCACGCCGGCATCTTGCCACCGGAGACGTCCCCGATCGACTACAAAAGGCGCCCGCAGGACGTAAGTGTCTTCTCAAAGCGACGCATCGGTTGGTTCACTCAGAGCAGTCCACCCACCCTCCGGTCGAAAGGCAGTGTCTGGCCGCGGCTCGGCTGGATCTGATCGGTCACTGAGGAGATTGACATGTCGGACAATCCGAACCGTCCCGAGAAGCCGGCGCCGCAGGGGCTCGAGGGGCCGGCCCGGGAACTCAAGCCGTCGCCGGAGATGCAGCAGCGCCTTGCTGAGTTCCGCGCCCAGAAGGAAGCCAGGCAGGACTCCGGCTCGATCGTGGACCACCGGCCGGGCAAAGCCCTCAACGACGCCGACCAGGCCGCCGGGCGGCAACGCGGAGAGACCGCGGCCGCCCAGCGCAACCGGACAGACGGCTGACCGGGGCCGGATGACCTGATCGCCGTGGGCGGTCAGGTCGCCAGGTAGCGGAGGCCGCGTTTGAGGAAGGTGCGTGGGTTGGTGTCGAGGTGGCGGGCCCACTGCGGGTTCGGCTCGCCGCGGAGTTGGGCGTAGCGGGCCAGGCCGTAGCCGTACATCGGTTCGGTCAGGTAGCCGAGGCGGCTGGTCTGGGTGTAGGCGTAGGCGCCTCGGGCTTCTCGTGAGTAGTCGAAGGCGGCGTTGGCGGTGAAGATGCCCAGGCCGAAGAAGATGGTCAGCAGGTCGGTCAGGGGCTCGTGGTCCGGTTGCCGGGCGGAGATGCGGCCGTCGGCCAGCAGCAGGACGTGGCCCAGCTCGTGTGCGAGGGTCGCCACCAAGGCCATCGGGCGGGCGGCCTGATCGTCGCGGATGCCGATCACCGAGCGGCCGTCGCGCAGGCGGTGATGGCCGGCCGCGCCCGTCCCGGCCGTGGTGATCGGGACGTGTGCGGACAGTTCGGGGTTGTCGTCGGCCTCGTCGTGTTCCAGGTCGATCCGCGCGATGTCGATTTCCATGTGGGAGCAGAGCCGGGTCAGGACCGCCCGGACGTCGTCCCGGGTGCCCCGGTAGGTGCCGGGGAAGTAATCGTCGGTGGGCAGGACCACCTCCGCGCTCAGCCTGGTCGTGCCGAACTGGGAGACCAGCCAGTCCATTGATCGCTCGATCCAGGCCTGCTCGACCGGCCGCACCGGGCACTCCGCCTGTCGCCTCCAGAGCATGCCCGGATTGTGCGCCAGGACCGCAACCCGCGGGGGCGTCATTCGGGTGCTGAGTACCCCGGCAGGGTGACCCGGAAGGTGGCTCCGCGGCCTTGTTCGCTGATCACCTCGACGGTGCCCTGGTGTGCTCGGACGATCGCCGCGACGATCGACAGGCCGAGTCCGGTGCCGGTTGCCGCCCGGTCGGTGTGCCGGGTGCGTGCCTCGTCGGCGCGGTAGAACCGTTCGAAGACGAGGGTCTTCTGCTCCTCGGACAGGCCCTGGCCGGTGTCGGAGATCTCCACCGTCAGCCGGTTGCCGGGCTCGGCGGACAACCGCAGCGTGACGGCGGCGTCCGGCGGGGTGTGCACGAGCGCGTTGGTCATCAGGTTGCCGATCACCTGACGGAGACGAGCATCATCGCCGTACGCCACCAGCTGTTGAGGTTTGTCCTTGACCTCGAGGTTGATCTCTCGGCCGGGCGCCATGGCTTCGGCCGCCTGCACTGCCTCCAGTGCCAGCACCGGCAACTCGACCGGGCCGAGTGTCAGCGGCCGTTCCTGGTCGAGCCGGGCCAGCAACAGCAGGTCCGTAACGAGCAGGCCCATCCGGGCGGCCTCGTCCTCGATCCGGCGCACCAGCCGGGCCATGCTGCCGGGGTCGGTGACCGCGCCCTGGCGGCAGAGCTCGGCGAAGCCGCGGATGGTGGTCAGCGGGGTGCGCAGCTCGTGCGATGCGTCCGCCACGAACTGCCGCATCTTTGCCTCCGAAGCCACTGCCCGGGCCTCGGAGGACAGCGCCTGCGTCGCCGAGGCGAGCGCCCGCGCCTCGGAGAGCTGGGCGGCCTCGGCTGCGTCCCGGGCCGCGTGCTCGGACTGCGCCCGCGCGGTGAAGGCCGCCTCGATCTGAGCCAGCATGGCGTTCAGCGCGTGCGACAACCGGCCCAGCTCGGTGGTGGGATCCGCGCCGTCGTGGTCCTCGGGGTCGGGCACGCGCTGGGTGAGGTCGCCGGCGCCGATCGCGGCGGCGGTGCGCTCGATCTGCAGCAGAGGCATCAGGCTCCGCCGCACCAGGGCCGCGCCGAGCGACGCCAGCGCGATCAGCGCGCCGACACCGACCAGCACGTCGGCGCGGATCAGGCGCGCGATGGCGTCGTCGATGCCGGCCATCCGCTGCCCGACGTGCAGCACCGAGTCGTTGCTGAGCCGGACCACCAGCATTCGCCACACGTACGCGCCGTTGGCCGAGCGCGCCGTGTAGGGCGTGTCCGCGTGGGCGTTGATCTCGTCGAGGCCGGACAGGATCGCCGGCAGGTCGGTGGTGGTCAGTTTGCCACCGGCGTAGACGTCACCCACGCCGGAGACCGAGGTCACCGCGGCCAGGTAGTCCGGTGGCACGACCACCCAGTAGTGGGTGAGCGCGCGATTGTTGCTGGCGGCGGTCTCCACCGAGGTGTCGGCGAACGCGCGGAGCTGGTCGTCCAGCCGCGAGATCAGGTAGCTGTGCAGGACGTAGGTGCTGATCAGGCTGATCAGGGAGAGCGCGGCGAAGACCAGGACCAGCACCGAGGCGACCAGCTTGGTGCGCAACGAGACGCGGCTCAGGTGGGGCTGCTGCGGGATCAAGGCACGGACCCGCTCGGACACCATGCCGGCATCTTCTATCAGCCCGCTGGCCGCTCGCTGCGCCTCAGCTGCGAGGTGACTGGGAACGCTCTTAACACCGTCCCTTCACGACGAGCGGTCACCCGGCCGGGGATGAGTGGGAACGCCGCAGCGCGCAGGTCCCTGAACGTCCCGCGAGTTCAGGGGCCCGCTGCTACGCGCTCCCGAGGGCCTCGGTGGGTGACATCCGGGCGGCCCGCATCGCCGGGTAGAAGCCGGCCACGCCGCCGATGACCAGGGTGGCGCCCACCCCGCCGGCCATCGCCCAGACCGGGACCACGGTCGTCCACGCCTGACAGGTCGCGAAGGCGGCGGTGACGCCGATGCCGAGCACCACCCCGCCCACGCCGCCGAGCAGCGACAGCAGCAGAGCCTCGGACAGAAATTGGGTACGGATCTGGCCACGGGTGGCGCCGAGCGAGCGGCGCAGGCCGATCTCCGCCCGGCGTTCCAGCACCGAGATGACCATCGTGTTGGCCACCCCGATCCCGCCGACCAGCAGCGCCACCGCGCCCAGGCCGACCAGCAGGGCGCTGAACGTTCGCTCGGTGGCCTGTTTCGCCGCCAGCACCTGCGACGGGCGCGAGACCTCGACCAGGCCGGGATCCTCCGGGTTGGCGGTGGCTCCGAGCAGCGGTTGTACGGCGGTGACGGCGCTCTCCGCGGCCCGGGTGTAGATCGTGGTCGGATAACCGTCGAAGCCCAGTTCCGCCTCGGCCACCGGCCACCCGACGAACGCGCCGTAGTCCAGGTCGGAGAGCAGATCGTCGGGGGCGAGGATG
The DNA here is from genome assembly GCF_040638295.1 of Actinoplanes sp. NPDC026619. NCBI lineage: Bacteria > Bacillati > Actinomycetota > Actinomycetes > Micromonosporales > Micromonosporaceae > Actinoplanes > Actinoplanes sp. NPDC026619. The sequence continues at coordinate 76,269 of NZ_JBEZYA010000016.1, read as the reverse complement.
CCGACCACCGTGAACCACCGGCCGCCGAGCCAGACGAGGGTGCCGGCCCCGGTCCGGAAGACGGCCAGCTGGTTCGCCGCCGTCGATCCGAGCACGACGGCCGGATAGCGCGCCTGGGCCTCGTTGAGCCAGCCGCCCGCGACCGTCTCCAGGCCGGTGACCATCGGCAGGTCCACCCGGGCCGCGTACACCGTGATGCCCCCGGCCTGCTCGACCGGGAGGTGGTCGTTGCGGTAGACCCGGGCCTCGGTCCGGCCGACCGCGGAGACCCGCTCGACACCCGGCATCGCACCGATCATGCCGAGGGCGGTGTCCGGCAGATGCGCGCCGTCGCCGCCGGGCAGGTGGCCGGGCGCCACGGTCAACAGGTTCGTGCCGAACGCGAGCTCGTGCCGCGACGACGCCGAGATGCCCATGACGCCGACCATCGCCGCGATGCCGATGGCGATGCCCAGCGCCGACAGGACCACCCGCAGCGGCCGCGATCGCAGGCCGTACCCGCCGACCCGGACGACGTCGGCCGCCGCCATCCGGGCCGGCTGCCGCGGGGTCGCGTTCATCGGGTCGCCCCGTCGTGCTCGATGCGGCCGTCCCGCAACCGGACCTCGCGCGGCAACGTGGCCGCGATGTCCCGGTCGTGGGTGATGATCACGACCGTTGTGCCGCCGGCGTGCAGCTCGTGCAGCAGTTCCATGACGACGCCGCCGGCGTGTGAGTCGAGGTTGCCGGTCGGCTCGTCGGCCATCAGCAGCGGCGGGTCGCCGAGCACCGCCCGGGCGATCGCCACCCGCTGCTGCTCGCCGCCGGACAGCTCGTGCGGCCGGTGCCGCATCCGATCTCCGAGGCCGACCCGGCGCAGCGCCCGTTCGGCCGCCTGCCGCCGGTGCGAGAGCCGCTTTCCCTGGTAGAGCAGGCCGTCGGCGACGATGTCGAGGGCGGGCACGCCGCGGGCGAGGTGGAACTGCTGGAAGACGAAGCCGATGGCGGCGGCGCGCAGCGCGGAGAGTTCCCGATCGCTGAGCTCGCCGATGTCGAACCCGTCGACGCGCAGGGTGCCCGACGTCGGCCGGTCGAGGGTGCCCATGATGTTGAGCAGGGTGGACTTGCCGGAGCCGGACGGGCCGACGACGGCGAGCAGTTCGCCCCGCTCGATCCGCAGGTCGGCGTCGCGCAGCGCGGTCAGCGCGCCGTACCGCTTGGCGACCTGGTGGAGGTCGACGATCGGGGCGGTCACCGGACCCGTCATTGGGGCACCCCCACCGATGCGCCCTCGGCGACCCCGGTCACCTCGACGTAGCCACCGGCGAACAGTCCGGTGGTGACCGGCACGTAGTCGCCGCCCACCACGACCGCGTAGCCGCCACCGGGACGGGCCACGAGGGCATCCACCGGCACCGCGAGCACATTCGTGCGGGTCTCGGCGGTGAGGTCCACGTCGACCCGGGAGACCCGGTAACTGCCCAGCTTCGCCGGGTCGGTCACGGCCAGCCGCACCGGCAGGGTCGCGCCCCCGCCCTTCTCCTTCGCGGCCGGCGTGCCGATCCGGGTGACCCGCGCCGGAACCGTGGTCTCGTCCGGCAGCCGCACCGTCGCCACCGCGCCGACCTTGACCAGATCGGCGTAGTCGGTGTCCAGGTCGACCCCCACGATCGGGGTGGTGCCGGTCCACTGCATCAGGACCCCGGACGCGGCGGTCCCGGGCGTGGCGGTGAGCGTGGCAACGCGGCGTGCCCCCGATGACACCACGGCGTCGCCCGGCTGCACCACGCCGGTCCGGTCCCGGCCGAGGTCGCGCTGCCACTCGCGCACCGCGCCCGCCGTGGCCGCGGTGTACTTCCCGTCGGCCGTGAACCCGCGGTACCCGAGCGCGGCGAGGTTCCGCTCGAGCTGCCGCACGTCGTCGCCCGCGCGGCCGGCCGACAGTGTGCGGTAGAGCGGGATGGAACCGTAGAGGAGCGGGATCCGCTTCTGGTCGACGCGGTAGACCGTGTCACCGCGGGCGATGACATCGGCCTCGGCCGGCAGCCACGTGACCATGCCCGGGGCGCCGGCCGCCACCGGGGCGGAATCGCCGTAGCCCAGCGTCCCGTCGACCGTCTGGGAACGGGTCATGGTCCTCCGCCCCACCGTCGCGGTGGCCGGCGGCCCGGTGCGAGCGGCGCCCGCGGGGCTCGCGCCTCCGCCGCCCAGCAGGCCGGTGCCCGCGGCCACCGCGGCCGAGCCGACCGCCAGCGCGGGAAACAGGATAAGTGCCCGCCGTCTCACTGGTCCACGACTTTCAGCGAGCCCCCGGGAAAATCGGACTCACACGATTTTCGGGCGGTCTCGAATTCGGTGGAGTCGCCTTTGATCCCGGTGCCGGCGAGATTTATCGTAATGGTGCTTCCGGTCACCTGCCCGCCCGGGAACTTGGCGAGCGCGGCGCGCATGCATTTCATCCAGGCCGAGACCTTCGACTGATCGAGGCCGTCACCGCCGGCGGCGTCCCCGTCGTCCTGCGGCTGCTTGTCCCGGCAGGCCTCGGCGGCCTTCTTCCCGGCCGGAGTGTCCAGCAGCTCCCCGCCGCCGACCTTTGTTCCGCCGCCCACCTGCTCCGGGTCGGGGAACGTCGGCAACCCGTTCGCCCGCAGGCATTTCGCGTAGGCCAGATTCTGCTGGAAAGTGTCGCCGCCGGACGACGAATCATCGGATCCGGCACCGCATCCGGCAGTCAGGAAACCGAGCAGGATCGCGATTCCGAACAGTACTTTTCGATTGGTCGGCATACGTATTGTTCTACGCTTCGAGCGGTCACACGACGGGCACAAGAACCGCCTTTTCGGCGGCGAACAACACCGTCAGCTCGAGGCCGCCGGCCGGCCGGGCACGGACGGTCAACTCGGCCGCGTGGGCGGTGACGATGGCCTGCACGATGGACAGTCCGAGGCCGTGATGACCGTCGTCCGCGGCCGTCCGGTCGAGCCGCTGGAACGGGTGGAGCAGACGGTCCACCATCTCCGGCGGGACCGGCGGCCCGGTGTTGGTCACCGCGAGAAACGTGCGCTCGTCCCGGGTGCCGGTGGCCACCTCGACGCGGCCGCCCGGGACGTTGTAGCTCATCGCGTTGTCCACCAGGTTGGCCACCAGGCTTTCGACCAGCGCCGGGTCGCCGGTGACCGGGGCCGGGCCGAGATCGGCCACCACCTCCGGGCCGCCCGGCCGCGTGGCCCGCAGCACGTCGCCGGTCAGCGCGGACAGATCGACGCTCTCCCGGCGATCCAGGCCGCGCTCGCTGGTCGCCAGCACCAGCAGCGATTCCAGCAGCCGGGCCTGCTGCTCGCTCAGGACCATCAGCTCCCCGAACCGCGCCCGGAACGTCTCCGCCGTAGCGTCCGGGTCGATCACCGCCTCCTCGAGCAGGGCGTGTTCCAGGGTCAGCGGCGTCCGCAGCTCGTGCGCGGCGTTGGCGACGAACCGCTTGTGCGACTCGAGGGCCGACTCGAGCCGGCCGAGCAACCCGTCGATCGTCTCGGCGAGGTTCCGCAGCTCGTCGCGCGGCCCGGTGGCGGCCAGCCGCTCGTGCACGTTGCGCGCCGAGATCTGCCGGATGCTGCTCGTCATGGTCTGCAGCGGCCGCAGCACCCGACCGGCCACCAGCCGGCCGAGCCCGGCCGCGACGACCGCCATGATGGCCAGCGCGATGCCCGACTGGGTGATCAGCTGCCGCATGATCGCCGACTGCCGCGCTGAGGCCTGCGCCTCGACCACGTCCCGGAGGCGCCCCTCGGCCTCGGTGAGGGCGCCACCCGGCAGCGCGTTCACCACCGAGCCCGGCAGCGTCTGCACCACGACGGTGTTGACGGTCTGGCCGCCCGCGGTAATCGGGCTGTGCGTGGACATCGAGATGCTCGACCCCTTCTGCAGCATCAGGAGGTAGGTGATGGTCAGCAGAAGCGCGCCGGAAAACAGGAAGAGGACCCCGTACAGAAGGGTGAGCCGCAGCCGGACCGTCATGCGCAACCCCGCTCAGATCCGGTAGCCGGTGCGGGGCACCGTCTCGATGACGGGTGGCTCGCCGAGTTTGGCGCGAAGTCGGTTCATCGTGGCCTTCACGGTGGTGGTGAACGGGTCGGTGGCCGAGTCCCAGACGCGTTCCAGCAGCTCCTCGGCGGAGACGACCCGGCCCCGCGCGGCGAGCAGGCACTCCAGGACGCCCAGCTCCTTGGGGTTGAGCGGCAGGGTGGCGCCGGCCCGGCTGGCGACCCGTCTGGCCGGGTCGAGCGCGAGGTCGCCGTGCACCAGAACCGGCGGCACGGCCGGCTGGCTGCGGCGGCCGAGTGCCCGGATGCGGGCCACCAGCTCCGGATAGGCGAACGGCTTCGGCAGATAGTCGTCGGCGCCGATGGTGAGCCCCTGCACCCGGTCGGCGATGGCGCCGGCGGCGGTCAGCATGAGCACCCGGGTGCGGACCGGCTCCCGCATCAGCCGGCGGCACACGTCGTCGCCGTGCACGCCGGGCAGGTCCCGGTCGAGCACGACGACGTCGTAGTCGGTCTCCGCGGTGCGTTCCAGCGCCGCTGTCCCGTCCGGGGCGACGTCGACCGCCATGCCTTCGCGCCGCAGCACCCGCGCCACCGAGGCGGCCAGCCGAGCATGATCCTCCACCACCAGGACTCTCATCCGTCTCCCCCGGGCTCGGGCCAAGCCTACGAGGGAGATAGTCACACGCCCGTCACACCCTCTTCCTGGTCGTCCGCCGTTGCCCCACCCGGTTCATCGCCTGATGCCGAGCGGGCCGGCTGACACCGGGACCCATGGTTCCGGCTTTGGGTTTGCGTGGTCGGCGGATGCGGTGAGGCCGGGGATGACCTCGTCCGGCCGATGTGGTCCGGACGGTTCCGCGCCGAGCCGGGTGCGGGTGACGCGGGCCAGTTCCTCGGCCGCCGCGACCAGGGGCTGCGCCTCCGGCATGCGGGCGAGCTCGTGGGCGCGGCGCAGGGCCTCCCGGTCGATATTTCCGGTAGCTGCGGATGCGCCGGCCTGCCGGTGACCGCAGTGTGCCTCGTCCCACGGCGCCGGCAGCAGGCTGGTCGTGCTCGGCTATCGCGACCTCGACCTATGCGGCCCCCGCAGGTCCGCCTGGACGGCGTGCCGCTTCCGGTCACGAACGTCGGGAACGCGGTGACAACGAACATCAGGTACGCCTCGCAACCGCCACGATCACCGTCGGCGTTGACTGAACCTGCGAGTGGCGCGCACGCTCGGAGGCAGACGAAGGTCCCGATGCGGTTGGCGGCCTGGCGGTGCACATCCGAGAGCAATGTGCCCACGCGGACGAGGACAGTGCGATGACTAATCCTGAGAGCGGCCATTACACACCCGCCTGGCGCCGCCGGACTCTAGGTGAGCGCCGTTGGTCGGCCACTGCAGCGAGCGCCGTTATTGCGGCAATCACCTGGGCTTCGCCGGAGATGGCCATCGGTCCACGTTGGCTGCTGCCGGCCGCAGAGATGGCCTTGTTGCTGACTGTCGTCCTCGCGAACCCAGGTCGGGCAGATCTGTCACGTTGGCTGCGCAGCCTGGAACTGTCACTGCTCGCCGTCAGCGCCACGGTGATCGCATTGTCGATCGGCAGGGTGCTGCATCAGATCTGGACGACACCGGCGAAGGCCGACGGCCACCATCTACTGCTCAGTGGCGCTGCGATCTGGGTTACCAACATTCTGTTCTTCGCCCTGACCTACTGGCAGGTGGACAGGGGTGGACCAGCCGCGCGGGCGCATGGAATCAACCCCTACCCTGGCATTCTTTTCCAGCAGATGAGCGAGCCGGACCTAAGTCCAAGCGATTGGGAGTCGCGCTTCGGCGACTATCTCTATTTGTCCTTCACGAATGCGGCCGGATTTGGCCCGGGGGATACAATCCCGCTCGCCCGATATGCTAAATACCTGATGATGCTGCAGGCCGCGTCATCTCTGATCATCGTCGTTCTGATTGTTTCGCGCGCCGTCAATATATTGGCCTGATAACGGTCGGAGACGTAGCTCTGAATCCCCATTTTTATCTCGTTCACTCCGGCTTCGGGACGGTGACGCCTAGTTTGTCGGCGGCCACCTCCAGCTCGGCCCAGACCTTCGGGCCGACCGGGACGCCGGTCGCCGCGCGGGTCTCGGCCACCGCGGCACTGTGCTCGCCCGGGTAACGGATCTCGGTGGAATCGTTCGCCCGGGGCAGCGCGTGCACGGTGTCGAGGGTGGCGGTGACCGCCGCGACGAACTCGGCCGGGTCGCCGAACGCGGCCGGGTCCAGGGCGATGAGCAGGGCGTTCTGCCGGTGGGCGCGGCCGTGCGGGCCGCCCGCGTGGAACGACGAGACGATCGGGGCGCCGACCAGGACGCTGGTCAGCAGCTCGAAGACCAGTGACATGCCGGCGCCCTTGGCCCCGCCGAGCGGCAACGGCATCTTGGCCAGCGCCGGGTCCGTCGTGGGGGTGCCGTCGGCGGTCGCGGCCACGCCCTCGGGCAGTTGCTGGCCGGCGTTGCGGTATTGGGCGATCTTGCCGAGCGCGATGCCGGCGGTGGCCATGTCCAGCAGCACCGGCGGGCGGCCGGCGGCGGCCGGCACCGAGATGGCGAGCGGGCTGGTGGCGACCGCGGCGCCGGTCACGCCCGGGTAGCTCATGTTCGGCATGCCGGCCACGAACGCGATGCCGATCAGGCCGGCGTCGGCGATCTGCGAGGTGTAGTAGCCGATCGCGCCGGTGTGGACGGTCCGGCGCACGCCGACCGCGCCGATGCCGCCGGTGCGGGCCCGGCTGATCGCCTCGGCGGCGGCCGCGGTCAGGGCGACCGGGCCGGGCGCGCGGTCGGCGTCCAGCACGGTCACGCCGGCGGCGCTGCCGGCGAAGGTCATCGACGGCGCCGGGTTGGCCTCGCCGGAGTCGAGCAGTTCCAGGTAGCGCGGCACCCGGGCCACGCCGTGCGAGTCGACGCCGCGCAGGCTGGCCCACATCAGCACGTCGGTGATCGTGCGGGCGTGCGCGGGGTCGGGCACGGCCGAGGTGAACAGTTCGGTGAGGAAACCGCGCAGGTCGGCGGCCGGGATCACGACTGGCATCGGGGTCTCTCCAGAGGGGGTCAGCGTGAGACGTGGACGTCGACGATCGCGGTGGTGCCGTTGCGGACGGACTTCAGGGCCCGGTCCAGCGCCGGCGCCAGCTCGGACGCCTGGGTGACCGTCTCGCCGTGCATGCCGAACGGCTCGGCGAACGCGGACAGGGGCGGCTGGGTGGACAGGTCGTTGCCCAGGAACTCGCCGGTCTCGACCGCCGCGCCCCGCGGGTAGAAGCGCAGGTGGTTCATCTTCATCGAGCGGTACTCGTGGTTGTTGAACACCACGATCAGCAGCGGCAGGTTGTTGTCCTTGGCGGCCTGCAGCGACGGGATCACCGGGTTGTAGAGGAATGCGCCGTCGCCGATGGTCAGCACGACCGGGCGATCGGCAACGGCGAGCTTCACGCCGAGCGCCACGGCGAGACCCTGGCCCAGGCCGCCCTGCACGTAGAAGTAGGAGTCCGGGCGGGTGAGTTGCAGATGTCGCTGGACGAGGCGGCTGTGCGTGATGGTCTCGTCGACATAGATCGCATCGTCGGCCAGCCCGCGCAGCGCGGCCACGACCTGCACCGGGTCGAGCTCCGCGGCCTTCTCCTCGGCGGCGCGGACCGCCGCGGTCTCGATCGCGTGATGGTCGGCAACCCCGGGCCGGGTGGGTGCCGGACCGGCCTGCGCGGCCAGCTCGCGCAGCGTCGCCGCGACACCGCCTTCGAGGTACGCGTCGGCCCGCAACACCTGGTAGACGGTGTGCGGCCGCTGCGGCACGTCGTCGACGACCACGATCCGGGCGCGGGCGGGCCTACGCGACGGCGGGTAGAACGGCGCCCGGCAGTTGACCAGGATGATCAGGTCGGCGGCGTCGACCCACGGCTCCAGGTCGCCGCCGGCGTGCAGCTCGTGGTCGCGCGGGAAGTTGGCGCAGACCGCCGAGTTGGGCTCGACGACCGGGATCCGGAACGCCTCGGCGAACGCGACGAGCGCCGCCATCCCGTCCTCTTCGCGCCCGGCCGTCTCGGTGACGATGACCGGATTGGCAGCTTCGCGGATGAGATCTAGAACTGCCGAGATATCCGATGGAGAGCTTACGGTCGTTCCCTTGGCCACCACCGGCTTGACCGTTGTAGAAGAGTCCCAGGGCTCGAGCAGAACTTCGAGCGGAATGTTCAGGTAGACCGGCCCGGCCGGCGCGCGCGATGCGAGTTCGAGAGCCCGGGTCACCATCGTGGGCAGCGTGTGCACGCTGCCGGCCTGCGTCGCCCACTTCGTGAACGGCGCCGCCATCGTGTGCGGGCCGCCCACCACGGACAGGTTGCGGTACCACTGGCCGCCCGGGTCGGGACCCGGCCCGTCCCCGTAGGTGGTCGACTCGGAGGAGGCCACCACCATCGGCACCCCCGCCAGCAGCGCCCCGTGGATGGCGACCGACCCCTGCAGCAGGCCGGGACCGGCGTGCAGCAGCACGCCCTGGCCGCGCCGGGTGACCAGGCCGTAGCCGGTGGCCATCCCGACCGCGACCGTCTCGTGCGTCAGATCCAGATACGACGGGCACGGCAGCCCGTCGCGGTGGCGGCGAGCGATCGATTCCCACACCGGCGCCCACTCCGAGCCCGGCGAGGAGAAGACGTAGTCGGCGCCGGCCGCCGCGAAGGCCTCGATGACGGCGTCGCCACCGTCGGTCCGCGCCTCGGCCCCGGCGCCGCCGCCAGTCACTTCGCCGGCTCGCTGATCGGCCAGTCCAGGCACTCGCAGATGCCCCGGCCCATGATCCATTCGAGTTCCTCGGGGGTGAAGTCGAAGTGCTTGGTGAACTGCTCGATGGTTTCGACGTAGCTCAGGCCGTGCCCGAGCAGCCGGGTGATGTCGGTGCCCCAGAAGCAGCGCTCCGGGCCCATCTTGTCGACCATCTCACGCACGTACTTCTCGATGTTCAGATTGGGGAACGGCGCGGTCGAGTAGCCCGGCAGCGCCGACACCTTCACGTAGATGTTCGGGTAGTTGTGCAGGTCGGCCGTCTCCTGCACCCAGTAACCGATGGCGTCGTCGACGCACCGGGCCATGATCCCCATGTGGTCGATGATGATCTTCAGGCCGGGGTGACGGCCGGCGATCTGGCCGAGTTCGGCCTTCCACACCGGGGCGTGCACCATCGTCGGGATGTTCAGCTCCTCGGCGATCGGCCAGTACCAGTCGTTGGTGCCGTCGATCATCCAGTTGCGGTCCTGCGGGCGGTGGAAGGTCAGCCGGGTGCCTTTGATGTACGGGTTCTGCGCGAAGTCCTTGAGCATCGCCGTACCCTCGGCCGGTTTGTTCTGCGGAATGCGCGCCATGATTCCGAAGCGTTCCGGATAGGCCTCGCAGGCCTCCAGGGCGTAATCGATCCGGTTGCCCTCCCACGACGGGGGAAGGATCAGCGCCCGGTTGACGCCGGCGTCGTCCATCAGCTGGAGGCATTCCTCGTAGCTGAACGGGTCCTCGCGGTGGCCGTTGAGGCGGATCCGCTCGCGGGCGCCGGGGACCCACGGGCGATCCGGGGTCTCCTCCTTCCAGATGTGCACCTGGGAGTCGACGACGAACATGGGCTTCTTCCTTCCTGTGCCGGCCTTTCGGCCGGGGCGTATTTCGACGCTAAATGGGAGAACGGCTCGTGCGGAGTCCGTGGCGTGCAAGCGGTTCTTGCACGAAATGACGGTCAGCGGCCGTCGAGAACGTTCACGACGTGTTCGGCAATGGCCATGCTCGACGTGGCGGCCGGCGACGGCGCATTGCGTACGGCGGTGACCGCCCCGAGCCGGTGGATGCGGAAGTCGTCGACCAGGCTGCCGTCACGATCAAGAGCTTGAGCACGTACGCCGGCGCCGGCCCGCACGACGTCGGCCGGCCCGATCTCCGGCACATAGCGGCGGGCCGCCCGCATGTAAGCATTCTTCGAGAACGAGCCGTACAACTCGCGGATCCCGGTGCGCCAATGCCGCCCAGCCATCCGCCACGACCCCGGCCAGCCGGCGATCCCGGCGACGTCGCGCGGCGAGAAATCGCGCAGCCGATAACCCTCGCGGGCGGTGGCCAGGACCGCGTTCGGGCCCACCTCGACCGATCCGTCGACCCGCCGGGTGAAATGAACCCCCAAAAACGGATAACGCGGATCGGGTACGGGATAAATGAGCCCGCGAATCAGGTGTGTTTTCGCCGGCACGACTCGCATGTATTCGCCGCGGAACGGAATGATCCGTGGCTCGGCGGCATCCCCGGCGAACCGGGCGACCAGGTCGCTCTGAATGCCGGCGCAGACGATCAGCTCGTCGACCGGGACGATGCCGGCCGGCGACGTGACAGTGAGCCCGCCGAGCGAGCGCGCGACGCCGGTGACCGGGAAATTGAATCGCACCTCTCCCCCGGCCGCCGTGATGTCGCCGGCAAAGGATTCGGCGATCCGGACGTAGTCGGTGATCGCGGTCTTCGGCGAATAGAGCGCGGCCAGGCCGGTCGCGTGCGGCTCGAGGTCACGGATCTCGTCCGCCCCGACCCGTCGCAGCCCCGGCACCAGGTTGATCCCGGCCCGGGCGGCGAGGGCGTCGAGCCGGGTCACGTCGTCCGGCGTGACCGCGACGACCAGCTTGCCGCACTCGTCGTACGGCAGCTTGCGATCGTTGCAGTACTCCCGGAGCATCGCGCCGCCACGCGTACACATAAGTGCTTTGAGGCTTCCGGGTTGGTAGTAGATCCCGGCGTGGACGACTCCGGAATTGTGGCCAGTCTGATGGACCGCGACCCGGTCCTCCTTCTCCATCACGACCACGCGAGTTCCAGAACGCCGCCGGATGAGTTCTCTACCGATCGCCAGCCCGACGATGCCGGCGCCGACGATCCCGATGGTCCGGTCCGCCACGCTCGCTCACCGCCCGAAGTGGACGGCGACGGATTTGACCCGGGTGTAGAAGTGCAGCGCCTCGGTCCCCTGCTCCTTGAAGGCCGACCCGGAGTTCCGGAAGCCACCGAACGGGTGGTGCACGTCCCAGCCCGAGGTCGTGGTGTTGACCGCGATCTGCCCGCAGTCGACCTCGTCGGCGAACCGGTAGGCGGCCTCGAGACTGTCGGTGAACACCGCCGCCGCCAAGCCGTAGTCGGAGTCGTTGACCAGCGCGATCGCCTCGTCGAGGCCGTCGCAGGCGCGGACCGCGAGGACCGGCCCGAACACCTCGTCGCGCCAGATGTCCATCTCGCCGGTGACACCGGCCAGGATGGTCGGGTTGACGTAACAGCCGTTGGCGAGCTCGCCGGCCGGGACGTCGCCGCCGAGCTCGACCTGCGCGCCCTGTTTGACAGCGGCCACGATGTGCTGGAGCACGCCGTCCTGCTGGTTGCGGCTGACCAGCGGTCCGACGTTGGTGGCGGCATCCTGCCCCGGCCCGAGCCGCAACGCGGAGACACGCGAGCGCAGCAGGTCGAGGAACGCATCGTGCACGGACCGGTCGACCAGCACCCGGCTGGTGGCCGTGCAGCGCTGCCCCGCCTGCCCGAACGCCGCGGCCACCACGGCGGTCGCGGCGGCGGCCAGGTCGGCTCCGGCGAGCACCACGGAAGCATTCTTCCCGCCCAGCTCGGCCTGGAAACGGACGTTGCGCGGCGCGACCCGGGCCCGCAGCCCCTCCCCCACCTCGTTGCTGCCGGTGAAGGTGAGCGCCGCGATCCGCGGATCGTCGAGCAACGCGTCGGAGATCTCCGCGGTGCGCCCGGTGACCACGCTGAGCACACCGGCCGGCAGCCCGGCGTCGTGCAGCGCGTGCGCCAGGTAGAGCGCCGAGGTCGGCGTCTCGGAGGCGGGCTTGAGAACTACGGCGTTGCCCGCGGCCAGCGCCGGCGCCAGCTTGCGGGCCGGGGTGATCAGCGGGTCGTTCCACGGTGTGATGGCCAGGACCACGCCGATCGGCTCGCGCTGGAACGAGGTGCGGGTGTCCGGGCGGACGTCGTGGACCAGCGACCCGTACGCCTCCCGGGCCTGCCCCGCGTAGTAGTCGAAGAAATCGGCGGCCTTCTCCACCTCGACACGCGCCTCGCCGAGGGTCTTGCCGTTCTCGGTGACCACGCCGAGGGCGATCTCGGCCGACCGCACCCGCAGCAGCGACGCGGCGCGGGCCAGGATCTTTGCCCGGGCCAGCGCCGGCGTGCGCCGCCACGTGGCGAAACCGGCCGCGGCGGCGGCGTAGATCCCGGTGACCTGGGCCGCGGTGAGCGCCGGAACCCGGACCACCGGCTGCCGCACGTCCACCGGGTCGAAAACGTCCACCCACGTCCCGGACCCGGTCCACTCGCCGCCGGCCAGTGTCTCCATGGTTCGCACGAACATCACCACTCCTCGGATCGCATTACGCCGAATTCTAGGAACGCGAATGGTGGTCAACAATGCGGTCGGCGGCATGCATTGCTTGCATCGCGCGCACTGAACCCGGCGGCCGAAATCTGATGGAATTCCAGGGCGAAAAGACCCTTGGAGGATCTCATGCCGTACGCGGTGATCGCCCACTACCGGTGCTCGGCGCAGGAGGCCGCGCTCATCCGGGACGCCCTGCTCACGATGCGGGAGCACACCCGTGCGGAGCCCGGCAACCTGGCCTACGAGGTGCACGCCGAGGAAGGCGCCGAGCCGCCGGCGTTCATTCTCTACGAGCAGTACACCGACCGCGCCGCATTCGACGCGCACACCGCCTCGGAACACTTCGCGGAATACATTCTGGGAACGGTGCGCCCGCGCCTGACCGACCGCACCGTCCTGTTCGCCGAGACGCTGTGAGGTGAGGCTACAGTTCGTTGCCCCAGCACATGCGGGCGATCGTCTCGACGTGGATCAGCTTCCGTTTCTGCTCCTCGATGCCGATCGATGGGCCGTCGGCCGTCGGTGCGAAACCGGCCGCCGGGCTGACCGCGATGTCTTCCAGGTCGCGGATCCCGAACGCGACGTCCATCCGGTCCATGATGGCGTCGATGTCTTCGAGTTCTACCACTGTCGGGTCGACGATCCCCAGGCAGACGTCCTTCGAGCTAGGCACGGCCCGCAAGAGTTCTACTTCGGCGGCGGCACCGTTGTAGTACGGCAGCAGCCACCGATCTACCGGGACCGACGCGAACAGCTGCGACGCTACGGCCGCGGCGACCGAGTCGGGGGTGCGGACCGCCGGGCACAGGCCGATTCGCACATCGTCGGGCTTGGCGGCTGGGATGGCGAGCGAGTCGATCGCGATCGCGTCCGCCAGCGACAGCCCGGGGAACGACCCGCCGTTCAGCGCCGCCGCGTAGAGGTGGTTGTCCAGCTGGATGTATCGGACCCCACGCGCCAGGATCGCCTCGATCTCGTCGCGAACCAGAAAGGCGAGCGCCTCACCGAGTTCCCGCGCGCTGCCGAACGGCGATCCGGCCGCGGGGTCGAAGCACTGAGCCGCCAGGAAAGCCGGCGACGGCAGAGTCGCCTTGGCGGGAATCACGGTCTGCGCCGCCACGGCCGCCGCATCGTCAGCGACGAGAGACGCGTGCGGCTTCAGCTCGTCGACCGCAACCCAGCCGCCACCGTCGGCGCGCCGGAAGCCGCTCATCGCGTCGAAAACGGCCGAGCCGAGTGACGAGCGCCGGAACTCGCCGTCGGTGACCGCGCTCAGGCTGAGCTTGCGCTGCATGCGTACGGCCTCGGCAATTGCCTGGTCCTCGGCGGACCGCAACTCGTCCGCCGAGATCTCGCCGGCGGCGCGGCGTTGCCGGGCGGCGATCAGCTCGGCCGGCCGCACCAGGCTGCCATGATGATCGATCCGGAATTTGTGGGTGTCAGCCATTGCGGGGCCCTCCCCACGCCTGGAACTGCAGTTCGTAGCCGAGCGCACCGAGAACCTCGTCGCAGACCTGCTGGTCCTCCTCGCCGGTGCCGCCGGAGATGCCGAGGCCGCCGATGACCTCGCCGTCCCGTTTGATCGTCACGCCGCCCTCGGTGGCCACGATCGGCTGCGCGCCCATCGTCGACAGCGACGCGAAGAAGCCGGGGTTGCTCTCCGCCCACGCCTTGAGCATCCGGGTCGGCCGTTCCATCACCGCCGAGCTGTAGGCCTTGGCGATCGCGATGTTCGGGGTGAGCGGCCGCGCCCCGTCGGAGCGTTTGACGCACAGCAGGAATCCGCCGGCGTCGACGACCGCGATGCTGAGCGCCTTGCCGAGGCCGGTGCCGGCTTTCTGGCAGGCCTCGACGATCTCGTCGGCATCGGCCAGGGTGAGCTTGGGCATCAGTCGACCTCCGCATTTCGGGTGAGGGGGATGATCGCCTCGCGGATGCGGGTCACGGCGGCGTTGAACAACGCCGGCGCCTCCCAGTACATGGAGTGCGGCGCGTCCGGGATCAGTTCCAGCGCCGAGCCCTTGACCAGCTCGTGCGCCCGCCGGACGGTCGCCGCGCTGAGCACCGCGTCGTTCTCGCCGGCCAGGAAGGTGATCTTCAGGCCGGAGCCGGCGACCTCGTCGATGGACGGCCCGCCGGTGGAGAGGTTGCGCAGGTCCGCCATCTTGGCGACGTTGAACGTGCCCATCTGCTGGAACAGGAACGTCAAGGCCGGCTCCGCGCGCTGAAAGGAGGCCGACAACAGGCGGTCCAGAACGGGAAGTTTCACGGCTTCGGCTCGGTCGGCCGCGACGAGTGACGAGAGCGCCGGGTCGGCGATCCCGCCGAGCGAGTGCGCGAGCGCGACCCCGGAGACGCGGGAGGGGCGGGCGAGGCCGGCGCGCAGCGCCGCGACCGCGCCGATCGACTGCCCGACCAGCAGCACGTCGGTGAGGTCCTCCTGGTCGAGCACCGCGAGGATGTCGCCCGGGAAGTCCTGCCCGTCGAACTCCGGCATGGACGAATCCGAGTTCCCGAAGCCGCGCAGATCGACGGTGACGACGGTGAATGTGCCGCGCAGCGCGGCGACCTGCTGCCACCAGGCGGCGTGGTGCCCGCCGGAGCCGTGCACGAACAGGATGGCCGGCCCGGCGCCGTGCCGTTCGTAGTAGATGGAAACCCCATCCGATGTGGCGATGCCCATGTCGCCTCCTTAAGCCGGACGGTTGCCGTGATAGACGAGCTCGATCATGGTGTGGTCGGGGTCGTGGATGTAGCAGAACTTCGATTTGTTCTCCGGCCGCTCGACCGGCCGGGTGTGCCGGATCCCGAGCTCGGCGAGATGGGCGAGGAATCCGTCCCAGTCGTCCACCTCGATGGCGAAGTGATAGGGCGCCATCCGGTCCATCTCCTCGACCGGGGTGAAGTGCAGATCGAAGTTGCCGCGGGTCATCAGCACGACCTTGGTGTTGCTCTTCGGCTGGATCGCCTTGAGCCCGAACACCTTCGTGTACCACTCCTTGGTGCGCTCGGGATCGGTCGTCGGAAAGTTCACGTGGTGGATGTAGCGAGGTTTGTTACTCATCAGGGCGCCTTTCCGGAAAGGACGGGATTGCTGAGCACGCCGATACCGCTGATCTCGATGTCGACGACGTTTCCCGGTTCCAGCTGGACGGTGGCGTCGGCCCCCATCCACAGCACGTCGCCGGGGTGCATGGTGATGTATTTCGTGGTCTCGACGATGAAGTCGAACGGGTCGAAGACCATGGCGCCGGTGGCGAACTTCGCGCGGACCGAGCCGTCGACCCGCACCGTGGTGGTCTGCGCCATCGGATCCACCGAGGTCTCGATCCACGGGCCCATCGGCTTGAACGTGTCGCTGTTCTTGCTGCGCCAGAACGTGCGATCGGCATTCTGCCAATCACGAGCGGAAACATCATTGCCGATGGTCCAGCCGAAGACGCTTTCCTGCGCTTCGGCCCGCGAGGCCTTTTTGAGCGTACGGCCCACCACTGCCACCACCTCAGGTTCGGCCTCGAAGCGGTTCTCGATCTCAGCGGGCCGGACGATCGGCGACAGGTGCCCGACGAGCGCGTTGTTCGCGCGATAGCCCACCTCGGGCCGCTCCGGCAGTTGCGCGGCGGCGTAACCGTGAGCCAGAGCGTGGGAGATGTGGCTGCGGTAATTGAGTCCGACCGCATAGAAAACCGGCGGCACGATCGGCGGCAACCACACGGCGACGCCGGCCGGAACGACTCGGCCGTCGGGCCGCCCACCCGCCAACGGAGATCCGTCGAGCAGGCGGATCACGTCGTCCTCGACGAGACCGAAGACCGACCGGCCGTCGACAAGAATCCGGCAATAGCGCACCTCAGCCCGCCAGCAGGTGCGAGACGCGCTTGGTGACGAGGTAGCCCTCGAGACCCTCGGGACCGCCTTCCTTGCCGTACCCCGATTGCTTCACCCCGCCGGACGGCGCCTCGCTCACCGAGCCACCGCAGTGGTTGATCGAGAGAATGCCCGCCTCGAAGCCGCGGATCAGTTTCTCGGCGGTGGCCGACGACCGGGTGAAGCCGTAGGCGGCCAGCCCGTAGGGCAGCGAGTTCGCGATCTCCAGGGCCGCGTCGAGATCGCGGAACGGCACGATCGGGGCGATCGGCCCGAACGGCTCCTCGGTCATCACGAGAGCGTCGGCCGGCACGTCGGTGAGCACGGTCGGCGCGAAGAAGAACCCGGCCCGGTCGAGCCGCTCCCCGCCCCGGAGAAGGGTGGCGCCCCGACTGACCGCGTCGGCGACCAGCTCCTCCATCGCCTTGAGCCGGCGCGGATTGGCCATCGGCCCCATGGTCACGCCGTCCTCGATGCCGTCACCGACGACGACCCGGCCGGCCGCCGCGGTGAACTCGGTGACGAACTCGTCGTAGACGTCCTCGTGGACCAGGAATCGGCTGGGCGACGTGCACACCTGCCCGGCGTTGACGAACTTGGCGAACGCGGCCTTGCGCGCCGCCACCACCGGCTCGGCGTCGGCGCACACGATCACCGGCGCGTGCCCGCCCAGCTCCATCAGACAGGGCTTCATCTCGCTGCCGGCCTGGGCGGCCAGCAGCTTGCCGACCGGGATCGACCCGGTAAAGGCGACCAGGCGGATCTCCGGCTTGGCGATCAGGTGCCGGGAGACCTCGGCCGGCTCCCCGAAGACCAGATTGAGTACGCCGCGGGGCACGCCCGCCTCGACGAAGCAGCGGACCAGCTCGCAGGCGGTGCCGGGAGTCTCCTCGGACGCCTTGATGACGATCGAGCAACCGGCCGACAGCGCCGCCGCGATCTTGCGCATCGGCCCGCCGGCCGGGAAGTTCCACGGCGTGAACGCGGCCACCGGCCCGATCGGCTCATGCCGCACCGACAGCACGGTGTCGTCGGCCGAGGGAATGATCCGGCCGTAGGCGCGGCGCGCATCGTCGGCGTCCCAGCGCAGCGTGCCCGCGACCCGCAGCACCTCACCCCGCGCCTCCTTGAACGGTTTGCCCTGCTCCAGCGTCATGATCCGCCCCACGTGGGAGGCACGCGCGGTCAGCAGGTCGGCGGCTTTGTGCAGGATGGCCACGCGATCGGAGATCGGGACGGCCCGCCACACCGCGAACCCGGCAACCGCGGCCGCGACCGCCCGGTCCAGATCGGCGGTGGTGGCGAGCGGCAGGTGACCAAGAATCTCCTCGGTGGCCGGGTTGAGGACCGGAACGGTCGACCCGCCCCCGCTCCACTCCCCGTCGATGAACAGCCCGAGGTCGGTATAGGAAGTCATGACTGCTCCCGGTTGGTGCGCAGGGTCCAGATGTGGTGGGGCGGGGTCTCGTCGTGCACCCTGGTGCCGTACGTGTCGTCGACGCGGTCCATGTCGGCGGCCAGCTCGACCCGGCCGCCGCAGGGGGCGTGCACGAAGCGGAAGACGTTGGAGCCGACCGTGTGCCGGCCGAGCCGCCGCGCCTCCTGCCAGCCCCGCTCGATCATGTGGTTGCCGCCCTCGATCACGTCGTCGAAGCCGGGGACCTCGAACGAGACGTGGTTGACGCCGGCCTTGTCGGGCCGATGGCAGAGCAGGAAGTTGTGCTGGTCGGCGTCGCCGGGCACGCGCATGAACGTGCCCATCGGCTTGACCACGTCGGTCGGGATGAACCCGAGCCGGTCGACGTAGAACGCGACCGCCTCCTCCCGCCCGGGTTTGGGGATGTTCAGCGCGACGTGGCACATGCGCAGCGGCCGCACCTGCCCGACGCTGCCGAGCGCCTCGTTGACCCGGTTGACGAAACCGGTCACGTTGGCCCGGCGCGGGTCGGCCGGCTCGTGCTTCGACCGGCCCGCCACCGTGAGCCCGACGCCGAAGCCGGTCTCGTCGACGGTGTGGAACACGCCCTCGGCGTCCCGGGTGACCTCCCGGTCGGCGCCGGCCGCACGCACGAATTCCGCCAGCTCGTCCTCGTCGGCGGCGCCCCACACCACCTCGCGCAGCGTGTTGCCGCTCTCCACCGCGGCCGGCAGCCCGCCCGGGTCGGTGCGCAGGTGCAGCGTCTGGCCGATCTTCGTCTCGAATACCGCGCTGAGCGAGGACAGCGACACCAGGTCGAGCCCGAAATCGGCGAAGAAGCGCACGCACGTGCCGAGGTCGTCGACCGTGTAGACGACGGATTCGATCCGTTGAATTCCCATTTGGCGACGCCACCTTCCCGCCTCCACGAATTCCATGAAAGCGCTGATACCGATCCTATGGGCGGCAGGCGCGCCATCGGCATTCCGATGACGCAAGCCTTGATTGCGCTACTCGAATGCCGGAATGGGATTCGCGGTGAACCATTCGGTGAGGAAGCTGAGAAAGACCTCGACCTTGCGCGGCGCCTGCTGGGCCGGGCCGTAGATCGCGTACAACGAGCGGGCCGGCACCTGCAGCTCGGGCAGCAGCACCTTGAGGGTGCCGCTGGTCAGCTCGTCGTAGGCGGGCCGGCTCGGCAGCAGGGCGATGCCGCGCCCGTGCACGCAGGCCTTCTGCAACGCGATGTACGAGTTCGAGCTGAACGCCACGTTCCGGATCTTGTGCAGGGTGCTCTCGTGGCCGTGCCCGATCCGCCAGACCGGGTCGTTCGAGTGCACCAGGCAGTCGTGGTTGTTCAGGTCGTTGGGGTTGGTCAGCAACCCCCGCTCCTTGATGTAGGTCTCGGAGGCGACCAGAACGAACGGCAGCGACGCGATCTTCTTCAACCGGACGCTGGAGTCGCGCAGGTCGCGGGTGTGGAACGCGATGTCGAAGCCGGAGTCGAGGAAGTCGTACGTGCGGTCGGACATCCCGCCCAGCTCGAACCGCACGGCGATCTTCGGATGGGCCACCGAGAAGGCGGCGATAGCATCGCCGAGGTCGAGGCTGCCGATCCATTTCGGGCAGATGATCGACAGCGGGCCCTCGGGCCGGTCGTGCAGCTGGGCGATCTTGTCGTCCTCGGCGTCGATCTCGTCGAGGATCCGGTTGGCGAACTCGCTGTAGCGCAGGCCCGGTTCGGTCAGGCTGACCGAGCGTGCGGTGCGGTTGACCAGGCGTACGCCCAGCTGTTTCTCCAGGTCGGCGACGTGCCGGGAGATGAGTGAACCGGATGTGCCCAGCTGTTTGGCCGCCCCGGAGAAGCTGCCGACCTTCGCCACCGTGACGAAGCTGCGCATGACGAGGATGCGGTCCATGGAACCTCCTGCCGTCAGGCCGCGCGGCTTTCGTAGCCGCGCGGACCCGCGTCGGAAACCTAATTGTCAACAATCTCGCTGACAAGGGGTTACGACAGGCAATACTTCGGCGCCTCGCTGAGATTGTCCTTGGTGATCAGGCTGATCGGGGTGTTCGCGATCTTGTCGGCCTGGCCTTTGTTGAGCAGCGTGATCGTGTTCTTGACGGCCAGTTGCCCGGTGGTGGTGGCCGAGTTCGCCACGGTCGCGGCGAACCTGCCGTCCTTCACCGCGGCCAGCCCGTCGTCGGTCCCGTTGACCGTCACGATCTTGACGTCCTTGCCGGCCGCCTGGAACGCCTGCAGGGCGCCGAACGCCATGTCCTCGTTCGCGACGAAGGCGTACTTCAGGTTGGGGTGGGCCTGGATCATGTTGTCCGCGACGTCCTGGGCCTTGGCCCGGTTGAACATGCCGGGCTGGTTGGCGACCACCTTGACGTTGGCCGGCAGAGCGCTGGTGAAGCCCTTGACGAGCAGGTCCGAGGCGGCGCCCGGCGCTCCGGCGATGACCCCGGCCTCGACGTCGGCGGAATCGGCGTCCTTGGCCACCCAGCCGGCGTCCAGCTTGCCGACCCCGTTCAGGTCGACCACCACCGCGCCGAGAATGCCGGACGTGTCGTCGGTGATCACCGAGGTCAGGAAGATCGGGATGTTCGCGCTCTTGGCCTTCTGGATGTCGTTCTTGAGCGCGTCCACGTTCACCGTCTGCACGATCAGCGCGCTGACGTTGCGCGAGATCATGTCCTCGATGTTCGACAGCTCGGTCGCCGGGTCCTGCTTCGAGTTGGCCGCGACGACCTTCGCGCCCTCAGTGCTCGCCTCGGCCTCGATCGCCTTCTGCAGACAGGTGTGGAATTCGGTATTGGCGCCGTTGACGAAGCCGAGTGTGACGGTTTTATCGGAGCTTCCGGCTGCGGAATCGTCACCACAGGCGCTTATCGAAACGGCCGCGAACAATAATGCGGAAACGGCACGGAGAGCCTTCTTGGGCATGGCGTCATTGCCTTTCAAATGAAGGAGGAATTCAGTGACGGCGGCGTTGCAGGAGGTTCGCGATCGCCGCGATCAGCAGCACGGCGCCGACCGAGATCTGCTGGTAATAGCTGGAGATCTGCAACAGGTTGAGCACGTTGGCGACGACGCCGAGCAGGAGCACGCCGAGAACCGTGCCGAAGACGGTGCCCCGCCCACCCGCGAGGGAGGTGCCGCCGATGACCACCGCGGCGACCGCGGTCAGCTGCAACTGCAGCCCACCGGTGCCCGGGCTGCTGGCGCCGAGCCGGGCGAGCAGCATCAGGCCGGCCAGCCCGGACAGCGCGCCGGCCAGCCCGTACAACAGAAGCTTGTCGCGGTTGACGTTGATCCCGGAGAGCCGGGCCACGTCCTCGTTGCCGCCGATCGCGAAGGCGTCCCGGCCGAACGTGGTGTAACGCATGACGAACGCGGTGACGATCAGGACCGCGATCGCGACCAGCAGCAGGTGGGGCAGCCCGGCCGTCTTGCCGTTGCCGAGCCAGGTCAGTTGGTCGTCGATCGAGACGCTCAGACCGTTGATGACCAGCAGGGCGACGCCGTCGAGCAGGGTGGCGGTGGCCAGCGTGGCGACGAACGGCGCGACCCCGGTGAACGTGACGACCGCCCCGTTGACCAGGCCGATCACGACGGCGAGCAGGATCGACAGGACGACCGTCAGCCACAGCGCGTTGCCGTGCGCGATCAGCTGCGCGGCGACGGCGGTGGTGACCGCGACGTTGCCGCCCATCGAGAAGTCCATGCCGCCGGCGGTCATCAGCAGGGTCAGCCCGGCGGCGATGACCGCGACGACGCTGACCTGGCGCAGCACGTTGAGGAGGTTGTTGGTGGACAGGAAGGAGTCGGTGCGCAGGCTCGCGAACACGATGATCGCGACGAGCACGAGCAGCAGGCCGGCGTGGGTGAAGCCGCGGGGAACGAGGCGGCGGCGGGTCGCCGCCGGCGCCGGCAGAGTGGTGGTCACGAGATCGTTCCTCCCAGGGCGACGGCGACGAGCTCGTCGCGGCTGATGCCGTCGATGGCGTACTCGGCGATCGGGCGGCCGTCGCGGACCACGACGACCCGGTCGGCCAGCCGCATCACCTCGTCGGCGTCGCTGGAGGCGAGCAGCACCGCGACGCCGGCCGCGGCGAGCGCGTCGACGAGGGTGTGGATGTCGGCCATGGCGGCGATGTCGACGCCGTTGGTCGGGTCTTCCAGCAGGCAGGCGACCGGCGCGGTGCCGAGCCACTTGGCCAGCAGGACCTTCTGCTGGTTGCCGCCGGAGAGCAGCCCGACCGGCGGGTTCGGGGTGAGGGTGACGACCCGGTAGTCGTCGCGCAGCGGGGCGGCCCGGCGGGCCAGCCCGGCGCGGCGGTGCAGCCGGCGGCGATCGAGCCGGTCCTGCGCGAGCAGGAGGTTCTCATCCACGGTCAGCTCGGGGATCAGGCCGAGCCGGCGGCGGTCGCCGGTGACACAGCGCAGCCCGCTGCGCAACGACCGGCCGACCTTGCCGAACGGGACGTTCTTGCCGTCGACCTCGAGCCGGCCCCGCTGCGGGCGGCGGCGGCCGGAGAGCAGGTCGAACAGCCGGGACTGGGCGTCGCCGGCCGGCCCGAGCACGGCCACGACCTCGCCTCGCCGCACCTCCACCGAAAAGTCCTCGATGAAGCGGCCGTCGCTTACGCCGTACACCTGCAGGCCGTTGTCTTTCTTGCCGATCCTGCGGGCCGGCCGGGTGGAGACCACGTCCCGGCCGACCATGCTGTGCACCAGGCCGGCCTCGTCGGTCTCCTTGGCCAGGCCGCCCCAGACCACCCGGCCGTCGCGCAGCACGGTCACCCGGTCGGCCAGCGCCAGCACCTCGGCGATGTGGTGCGAGATGAACACGACCGCGACGCCGGTGTCGCACAGCCGCCGCACCAGGGCGTGGATCTGCGCGGCCGCCTCGGCGCCGAGGCACGCGGTCGGCTCGTCGAGGATCAGCACCCGGCCGCCCCGGCGCACCTCGCGGGCCACCTCGACCATGGTCTGCTCGGCCACGGTCAGGTCGCCGGCGAGCGCGTCCACGTCGACGCTGATGCCGAGGTCCCGCAACGCCTGCCGGGCCAACTGCCGGACCGAATTCCAGCGCACCAATGACGTACGGGTGGGGAGGTCGCCGAGCATGATGTTCTCGGCCACGGTGAGCGTCATGACCAGCTCGCGGCGCTGCGGGACGGTGGCGATGCCGAGCCGGCGGGCCTTGCGCGCGGTGAGCTGCCCGGCGGTGCTCCCGCCGATCTCCAGCACGCCGCCGTCCGCGTTCTGCGCGCCGGAGAGGATGCGCACCAGCGTCGACTTGCCGGCCCCGTTCATCCCCATCAGCGCGTGGACCTCGCCGGGGTACAGGTCGAGGGAGACCTCGCGCAGCGCGACCGCCCCGCCGAAGCTCTTCGAGACGCCGCGGACCCGGACGACGGGGTCCTCAGTGGCCATCGCTGACCCGCTCGTAGCCGCGGATGTCCGGGAACGGCGGCTCCGCGCCGGCCTGCAGATCCACCTGGAAAGCGTTGAGCAGCATGCCGAGCATGGTGAAATTGCCGAGCGCGCCGACCGTGTCGACCAATCCCTGCGGCCCGAAATACTGGCGGGCCCGCTCGAAAGTCTCGTCGCTCACGAAATTGTCGGCCAGCAATTCCTGGCAGAACTGATAGAAAGCGTCGTCCGCCGGGTTGTCGAACGACGGCTCGCGGCGCTCGGCGATCGCCTCGATCGCGGCGACCGGGATCCCCTCCTCGATCGCCTTGGCGACGTGCGCGTTCCACGAGTACTGCGCGTCGGCGTGCCGGGCGGCGATCAGCAGGGACAACTCGCGCAACCGCAGCGGCAGGCTCGACTCGAAACGGCAGAACGCGCCGAGCGCCTCGACCTTCTCGCACAATTCGGGGCTCTGGATCCAGACCTGGAAAGGACCCCGAACGGCACCCCGCCGCCCGGCGATTCGCGCGCTGATCTCCTGCTGCCGTTCGGTCATCGCGTCCGGCTTGATGACGGGAAGTCTCATCGACGACCAACCCCTGCCTTGTGATCCCGCACACTCGGAATGTGTGTTTCGCAGGACCGTAACAACGGGGTGGTAGGCCTTCACAGGTCGTCGACTGCAACGTAAGGCTGCACTTCTCGTATCGCTGATCACCGGTCGCGCGGGCATAGCCTCGAACCCATGACCGTGATCATCAAGTCCGCAGACGTCAAGGTGCTCGACCGTGGCGGCGCGGTCGCCACCACCCCGCTGATCACCACCACCTCGGCGGCCGGCGAGAACCGGATCACCAGCGGGATCAGCGTCTACCCGCCCGGCACCGGCGCCCCGATGCACTCGCACAACTGCGACGAGCACGTGACGATCCTCGACGGCCGCGCCGAGGTGCTGGTCGACGGGGTGGTGACGCGGCTCGAGCGCCATGACACCACGTATATCCCGTCGCCGATCCCCCACCTGTTCCGCAACGTCGGCGACGAGCCACTGCGGATCCTCTGGGTCTACACCTCCGGCGTCGTGACCCGCACGTTCACCGAGACCGGCGTCACCGTGGAGCACCTGTCCGCGGAAGATCAGATGGTGCGCGACTGAGAGCCTCGGCGAGCTTGTGCAAAAGATCGTTCGACGTGAACGGCTTTTCCAGGAACGGGATGTCCGGGTCGAGCACCCGCGCGCTGCCGAGCAGCCCGTTGCTGTAGCCCGACATGTAGACGACCGGCAGCCCCGGCTGCTGCGCGTGCACCAGCTCGGCCAGCCGCGGCCCCGACATCTCCGGCATGATCACGTCGGTGAGCAGCGCGTCGCAGCCCCGGGCCAGAAAGATCTGATAACCCTCGGCGCCGGTCGCGGCGGCCAGGACCCGATAGCCGTTTCCGGTCAGGATCCGGTGCACGACCCGGGCCAGCGGCGCCTCGTCCTCCACCACCAGGACCCGCTGGCCATGCCCCTTCGGCGGCGCCATCAGCCGGGTGCCGGTGGTCGACGGACCGGCCGACTCGGTGGCCAGCGGCAGATAGATCCGGAACGTGGTGCCGACCCCCGGCTCGGAGAACATGTTGATGCTGCCGCCCGCCTCGGCGACGATCCCGTAGACGGTGGCCAGGCCCAGACCCGTACCCTTGCCGCGGGGTTTGGTGGTGTAGAACGGCTCGAAGATGTGCGTCGCCACCTCGGCCGACATCCCCTCGCCGGTGTCGCTGACCTGCAACCGCGCGTACGACCCGGCGGCCACCGCCGGCTGCATGTTGATCTCCTGCCCGTCCAGCTCGGCCGGCCCGGCCTCGATCACCAGCGTGCCGCCGTCCGGCATCGCGTCCCGCGCGTTGATCGCCAGGTTCAACAGCACCTGCTGGAGCTGACCCGGATCGCCGTGCACGATCAGCGGCTCCGCCGGCGGCCGCGCGAACAGGGCGATGTCCTCCCCGATCGTGCGGTCCAGCATCGCCCGCACCTCGGTGATGGCATCCCGCAGGTCGACGTCCTGCGGCTGGATCGTGTCGCCCCGGGTGAACGTGAGCAGCTGCCGGGTCAGGTTCATCGCCCGGTCCGCGGCCGTGCGCACATGCTCCAGGTCGGCCCGCACCGGCTCGTTGCCCTCCGCCGCCTCGGCCGCGAACTCGGTGTAGTTCACGATGATCGCGAGAATGTTGTTGAAGTCGTGCGCGATGCCACCGGCCAGCTTGCCCAGACTCTCCATCCGCTGCTGCTGGTGGGTGCGCTCCTCGAGCGCGCGCTGCCGGTCGGCGGCCTCCTTGGCGGCGCTGATGTCCCGGGCCACCACCGAGGTCCCGGTGACCGCCCCGGACGCGTCCCGGATCGCAGCCAGACTGATCGACAATTCGATCGGCGAACCATCCTTACGCAGCCGGCGCGCCTCGTAGGCCAGGTGCTGCTCGCCCGCGTGCACCCGCCGCTGGACCACGTCCTGCTGAACAGAGCCGGACTCGTCGGTGAGCAGCCCGATCGACTGCCCGATCATCTCCGCGGCCGTCCAGCCGAACATCTGCTCGGCCCCGGTGTTCCACGCGGTCACGATGCCGTCCAGGCCGATCCCGATGATCGCGGCGTCGGTGTGCTCGACCACGGCGGTCAGCGTCACCAGGTGGCTCTCGGCAACGTCGCGGGCCGCCCGCTCGCGGGCATCGGCCTCGTCGATCCGGCGCTGCTCCCCGGGCGACACGTAGATGGCGCCCCGCCCCAGCAGTACCCCGTAGCCACGGCGCAGGGTCCAGTAGTAGATGCCGACGGCGGCGGTGAACAGGTCCCAGACAGCGGGGGGCCAGGCCTCGCTCATGGCGTGCCCCAGGTGGGCGCCACCGTGGTCGACGATGCTCCGGTAGATCGTCAGCGCGTGCAGCCCGTGCCCGACGGCGCAGCTGAAGAAGATCATCGCCGTCGCGACGGCCAGTTTATTGCTGCGCAGTTGTCCCGCTCGGCTCACGGGCACGACTATGGCCACCATGATCGCGGCGTAGGCGACCATGATGACCAGGTTGCCGAGCAGAAGAAGCTGTTCCGGCACGATCGTCCTATCGTCCGGTCCCTCCGATCGCTGAGCTGGGCCCGGCTTTCTTACGCCCGTCCCGGCGCGCGACAGTGGCGGGGCGTGGGCGATGCTGTGGGTGTGGAGTACGTGTCCAGAGTGCCGCGGCCGCCGCTGGACGGGCTGATCGACGACCTCTACTACCTCGAGGGTGCGCCGCCGTATGACCGGCTGACGCTGCCGCCGGCGCCGACGGCGCTGCTCATCGTCAACCTGGGGGCGCCGTTCCGGATCCGCGGCGGTGCCGGCATCGAGACGGCTGAGTATGCCGACGGCTGCGTGGTCACGATGGCCACGCGGGCGTGGGAGTTCAGCTACCCGCCGCGGACCCGGTCCGTCGGCGTGCACTTCAAGCCGTGGGGGCTGGCGCCGTTCCTGCCGATGCCCGCGGCCGAGCTGTGTGACCGGCCGGTGACGGTGGAGCAGGTGTGGGGCCGGCCTGCCGTGGCTGAGCTGCGGGACCGGCTGGCCCTGGCGGGCGGACCGGGCGCGATGCTGACGCTGCTCGAGGAGGAGCTGAGCCGGCGGCTGTCCGAGACCGCTGGGTTGGGGCTGGTCCGCCGTGCGAGCAGCGTCATCGCGGCAGCCGGCGGGGCGGTGGCGATCGGCGACCTGACGGTCGCAGCCGGTGTCAGCAGCACTCATCTGGCACAGCGGTTCAAGGAGCTCGTCGGGGTCACGCCGAAGCGGCTGGCCCGCACCCACCGCTTCACCGCCACGGTGTTCTCGATCGACCCCGCCGGACCGATCGACTGGGGCGACCTCGCCGGTAGCGCCGGCTACTTCGACCAGGCCCACTTCGGCCACGATTTCCGGGCGTTCACCGGGCTCACGCCGACCCGGTACATCGAGGTCCGGCGGCGGTTCCGGCGCGAACATCCCGGCCACGTGATGGACGGCTGGCCGCTGCCGGCCGATTGATTTCTTACAAGAGCGCCGGCTCACGACACGCTAATTTGGGGCATCCCCCAGCAGAGGAGAGCCCCGTGGGCAAGGTCGTCATGTACAGCTCGGTGTCGGTGGACGGCTTCGTCGCGGACGAGAATGACCAGCCCGGACCGCTGTTCGACTGGCTGACCGGCGGTGACGTCCCGTTGGACGAGAGCGGCTACGTGAAGGTGTCGCAGACGTCCTACGGCTACATCCGGCCGTACTGGGACCAGATCGGGGTGACGGTCGTCGGCCGCCACGTCTTCGACATGACGGACGGCTGGGACGGGAAGCCTCCGTCCGGGATCGACCACGTGGTCGTCGTGACGCACCGGCCGGCGCCCGAGGGCTGGGACCCCGAGGCGCCGTTCCACTTCGTCGACGGTGTCGAGGCAGCCGTGGCCAAGGCGCAGGAGCTTGCGGGTGACCGCCTGGTCGAGGTCGCTGCCGGCGAGGTCGGTGGCCAGGTGCTTGCCGCGGGCCTGGTCGACGAGGTTCGGATGGACGTCGTACCCGTCGTGTTCGGGTCGGGCAAACGCTACTTCGGGTCGGTCGACGCGCAGCACCTGCTGGCGGATCCGGACGTGGTGATCCAGGGCAACCGGGTGCTTCACCTTCGCTATCAGGTGCGCAGGTGACCGGAGCGGGAAGGCACCGGGGCGGTGCTGGCGCGCACCATCAGCTCGGTGCTCAGTTCCACTCGCCGGGAGTCCGGTGACCGGCGGCGGGCCAGGGTCAGGACGGTCCGGGCGGCCCGGCGACCCATCTCCTCCAGTGGCTGGCGCACCGTAGTCAGGGCGGGGGGCCGGTATCCGTACGCTATCGCCACGGTCCCCCGACGAGGAGGCAATTACCGACGTCGGCGGCGGGTCACCGGTCACCGATCATCGCCAGTGGCCGGGAAAGCGGGTCCGGCACCGGAGCGCGCTCGCCGGCCGCGATCGAGGTGACGATCTCGCCCGAGCGGACGGCCACCGCGGAGAGCAGTGTGGACGTTATTCCGTGCGCGTGCTCCGTGCCGCCCTGCAGGTAGATTCCGGCGCGCAGGCTGTCGTCGGTGACGACCCGGTAGTCGCGGCGTACACGCAGGAGGTTTTCGTCGTCGCGGTGGCACAGGGAGCCGGCCGTGCCGAGCATGCGGGTCACGTCGACCGGGCGGTAACCGGTGGCGTAGACGATGGCGTCGGCGTCCAGGTGCTGGCGCTCGCCGGAGGGCAGGTGCTCGACGACGACGCTGACGCCGTCGGGGCGGGCCGCCAGATCCGTCACCCGGGAGGCGTTCAGCATGCGCAGGCGGGGGCGGCCGAGGACCTTCTCGCGGTAGGCGCGGCGGTAGAGGTCGGTGATCAGTTCGCCGTCGACGACCGAGTAGTTGGTGTTGCGGTGGTAGTCGAACAGCATCCGCTTCACGTCCTCGGGGGCGTCGAAGTAGAGGTCCACCACGTCCGGGTCGAAGATGCCGTTGGCGAAATTGCTGTCGTCGGCGGGGCTGTAGCCGTAGCGGAAGAAGACCGAGCAGACCTCGGCGGTCGGGTAACGCTCGTGCAGGAACGACACCGACTCGGCGGCGCTCTGGCCGGCGCCGACGACGATGAAACGCTGCGGCTCGGGGACGTCGAACGTCGCCGCCCGGTGCAGGATGTCGAGGTTGTGCCAGACCCGCTCGGCGGGCTGGATGTCCGGCGGGAGGCTGGATTCGAGGCCGACCGCGACCGAGATGTTGCGGGCCCGGAAGGTGCGGCCCTCGGCGGTCACGTCGAGCAGGGTGCCGCCGGCGGCCGGGGTCACGCCGGTGACGGTGTGGCCGTAACGGACGTAGTCTTTCATCCGGCCGGCCGCCCACGCCATGTAGTCGTGGTACTCGACGCGCAGCGGGTACACGCTCTTGTAGTTGATGAAGTCGGCCAGGCGGTCGTGGGCATGCAGGTACGACACGAAGCTGTAGTCGCTGGCCGGGTTCCGCATCGTCACCAGGTCCTTGAGGAAGGACACCTGCATCGTCGCGTCCTCGAACAGCATGCCGCGGTGCCAGCCGAAGTCGTCCTGCTTCTCCAGGAACACCGCGCGAATCTGATCCGCATCGGACGCGCAGCGGGCGTTGTGTTCCTCGACGGCGATGGCGAGGGCCAGGTTGGACGGGCCGAATCCGATGCCGACCACGTCGTACACCTCGTTGTCCTGCATGAATTTGCCTTTCACAGGGAATCGGCGATCTCGGCGGTGGTGGCGACCGCGCCGCAGCGTTCGGCCACGTGTCGTAGCGCGTCGCGGTGGTGGGCCGGGCTGAAGTCGGCGACCGCGTCGGCGACCACGAACGGCTGGATGTCGCGCATGAACGCGTCGAGGGCGGTGGCGAGCACGCCGATGTGCGCGTAGACGCCGGTGATGATCAGCTGGTCCCGGCCTTCCAGGAGTTCCGGGAGCGAAGTGCCGACGAACGCGCTGTAGCGGCGCTTGGTGATCCGCACGTCGCCGTCGCCGGGAGTCAGCGCGTCGTGGATGGCGAGGGCGTGCTCGTCCGGCGGCGGGCCGTCGCCCCAGAAGTCCTGCAGCAGGCCGCGTTCGGTCAGCGACTGGCCGCCGGGTTGAGCCGAGAAGATCACCGGCATCCCGGCGTTGTGGGCGTGCTTGCGCAGCGCGGCGATGTTGTCCACGACCCGGGCCATCAGCGCCTGGTCGGCGGTGCCGAACGGGGCCAGGAAGTAGTTCTGCATGTCGTGCACGAGCAGGGCGGCGCGGCTCGGGTCGGGACGCCAGCCGACCTTGGCCTGGGCGAGGCCGAAACCGGTGGGGATGGAGTACGCCGTGATGCGTGGCAGCATCGGATCAGCCTTTCTCGGTGGCTTTGTCGCGCAGGGCCGCACGAAGCTCCCGGCGGCTGACCTTGCCGACTCCGGTGATCGGGAACGCGTCGAGCATCCGCACCCTGTCGGGGATCTTGTAGGCGGCGAGGCCGCGTTCCCGCAGATAGGCGCGCAGCGCCGGCAGGGTGGGCGCCGGCTCCCCGGACCGGGCGACCACGAACGCGCAGGTGCGTTCGCCGAGGTAGGGGTCGGGGACGGCGACCACCGCGGCGTCGTGCACGGCCGGGTGGGTGAGCAGGTGGTTCTCCACCTCCTCGGCGGCGATCTTCTCGCCGCCGCGGTTGATCTGGTCCTTGGCCCGGCCCTCGACCACGAGGTAGCCGTTTTCGTCGCTGCGCACCAGGTCGCCGGTGCGGTAGAAACCGTCGGCGGTGAACGCTTCCCGGTTGTGCTCGTCGGCCCGCCAATAACCGCGGATCGTGTACGGGCCACGGGTCAGCAGATGCCCCACGGCGCCGGCCGCGACCGGCTGGTCCGCGTCGTCGACGATTCTGACCTCGTCGTCGGGTGAGATGGGCCGGCCCTGGGTGTGCAGCACGATCTCGTCGGGGTCGTCGAGCCGGGTGTAGTTGACCAGCCCCTCGGCCATGCCGAAGACCTGCTGGAGCCGGCAGCCGAGAACGGGCTCGACCCGTTCGGCGACCGTGTCGGCCAGTTTGGCGCCGCCGACCTGGAGCACCCGCAGGCTGGAGAGGTCGGGCTTCGGGGTCATCCCGGCAACCGCGTCCAGCCACAGGTGGGCCAGGGGCGGGACGACGGCGGTGATGGTCACGCGTTCGACCGCGATGAGTGGCAGCACGGTGGCCGGGTCGGGGCGGCGGGCCAGCACGATGCGGGCGCCGGCGTGCATGGCGCCGAGGACGCCGGGCGAGGACATCGTGAAGTTGTGCGCCACCGGCAGGACGGCCAGATAGACGCTGTCGGCGGTCAGGCCGCAGATGTCGGCGCTGGCGCGCACGCTGTAGAGGTAGTCGTCGTGGGTGCGCGGGATCAGCTTGGGCAGGCCGGTGCTGCCGCCGGAGAGCTGAAGGAACGCGACCTCGTGCGACTCCGGGCCGTCTTCGAGCCCGGCCGGGTCTCGGTACAGCGAAGAAAGTGCGACATGCGGGCCCGGGTCGCCCGCGACGATCGTCGTCGCCTTTCCCGCCGCGGAAGCCAGCGTGCGGTGGTCGAAGCCCTCGTGCACGTCGGTCGTGACGAAGGCGACGGCCTCGGTGTGCTCGCAGAAGTAGCCGATCTCGGCGGCGCGGTGGGCGGGCAGGGCGAAGACCGGGAGAGCGCCGAGCCGGAACAGCGCGAAGATCACCTCGAAGTACTCGGCGACGT
The DNA here is from genome assembly GCF_040638295.1 of Actinoplanes sp. NPDC026619. NCBI lineage: Bacteria > Bacillati > Actinomycetota > Actinomycetes > Micromonosporales > Micromonosporaceae > Actinoplanes > Actinoplanes sp. NPDC026619. Next base: position 44,868 of record NZ_JBEZYA010000016.1, on the reverse strand, counting down.
TCGGCAGTTGCACCACGACCCGGTCGCCACGGCGTACGCCCAGGTGGTGGAAGCCCGCCGCCAGGCGCAGGGCGCGGTCCCGGAGCTGTTCATAGGTGACCTCGCGGTCGCCGTCGACGACGGCGACCCGATCTTGATTCGAGGAAACGAGCGAGAACAGGGTCTGGCCGGTCCAGTAGCCGCGTTCGCGGTAGCGGGCGGCGAAGTCGTCAGGCCACATCGTCGCCGTCCAGGCCCAGCGCGGTGAGCAGGGTGCCGAGCTTGGCGGTGGTCTCGGCCAGTTCGGCCGCCGGATCCGAGTCGGCGACCACACCTGCCCCGGCGAAGAGTTCCAGACCTTCGGAGTCGGCCGTTGCACAACGGATGGTGACGGCCCACTCGCCGTCGCCGTTCGCGTCCACCCAGCCGACCATGCCGGTGTAGAACTCCCGGTCGAAGGGTTCCAGCTCGGCGATCGCGGCGCGGGCCGCCTCGGTCGGGGTGCCGCAGACCGCCGGGGTCGGGTGCAGGGCGGTGGCCAGCTCCAGCGCGGACACCGACTCGTCGGCGATCTCACCGGTGATCAGCGTGGACAGGTGCCACATCCGGGCGGTGCCGACGACCGACGGCTCCTCCGGGACGATCAGGTCCTTGCAGTACTCCCGCAGCACGTCAGCCACCTGCTCGCTGACCACGGCGTGCTCGTGCCGGTCCTTCTCCGAGGCGAGCAGGGCGGCGGCGCGGCGGGCGTCCTGCGCCGGGTCGGCGCTGCGGGCGGCCGAACCGGCGAGGGGGTTGGCGGTGACGGTGCGGCCGTGCCGGGAGACCAGCAGCTCGGGGCTGGCGCCGAAGAGGGTGCGGCCGGCGCCGAGGTCGACGGCGAAGGTGTAGCCGCCCGGGTCGCGGCCGGCCAGCGCGCGCACCGCCGGGGCCGGGTCGAAGCCGTTCGCCTCGACGCGCAGCGAGCGCGACAGCACCACCTTGGTGTAGCGGCCGTCCTGGATCTGCTTGACGGCGCGGGCCACGGCATCGCGGTAACCGTCCGGTGTGGGCACCGGACGAACCGAGCGGATGCCGACCGGGATTGCCCGATTCACGAAAGCAGCCGGCGCGCTGCCCCGGCTCAGCCGCATCGGGACGACCAGGCGGGCGTGGGCGCCGGGGGCGAACGGGACCGCGCCGACGACGGCGCGGACCTCGTGGCCGGCCGCCTCGGCGACACCGAGCACGGCCTCGACCCGGCGGGCCAGGTCGGCCTGGGCGTCGGGGCGGGACGACGGCGGGACGGCGAAGTACGTGCCTTCGGCGAGAAGCGTGCCGCGTGGTGACGCGAACAGCGACGACTCGCCCGGCCGGTAACCGGCGATCAGCTCGGCACCGGTGCTGGTGGCGGAGACGGTGGTCACGGGTGGTTCTCCCTTGCTCGGACGTGCTCAGGCGCGGAGCGTGGCGCCGCCGTCGACGTACAGGTCGTGCATGGTGATGTGCCGGGCCCGATCCGAGGCCAGGAAGAGGACGGCGTCGGCGATGTCCTCCGGCTCGGCGATGCGGCCCAGCGGGATGCCGGTGCGGAAGGCGTGCGGGTCGCCGGCGATGACTCCGGCCGGCCCGTCGCCGGCCCACAGCTGCCGCTGCATCGGGGTGTCGGTGGAGCCGGGGGCGACCACGTTGCAGCGGATGCCGTAGGGCGCCAGCTCCAGGCCGAGGCTCTTGGTGAACAGGGTGGCGGCGGCCTTGCTCGCGGCGTACGCGGCCATGCCGCCGCGCGGGATGCCGGCGGCGTTGGACGAGACCGTGACGATGACGCCGCGGTGGCGGGCGGTCATCCGCTGGGCGACCGACCGGCTGGCGTGAAACACGCCGCCGGCGTTGACCGCGAACGTGTCCTGCCAGTCCTGATCGGACAGATCGACGATGTTTCCGGTGCGGAGAATGCCGGCCACGTTGGCCAGCACCTCGATCGGGCCGAGATCGCGTTCGACGGCGGCGACGGTGGCCTCGACCGCCGCGGAGTCCGCGACATCGGCCACATAGGCCGTGATGTCGTCGTGCTCGGCGGCGAGCCGCTCGACCCCCTTGGCGTCGCGGTCGACGGCGGCCACCCGGTAGCCCTCGGCGGCGAAACCGACCGCCACGGCGCGGCCGATGCCTTGGCCGGCGCCGGTGACGAGCGCAATCCCGGTCAATGGTCCTCCTTCATTTGTAAGGCGAGCCTAACCTAACTAGGGCCGCCGGCAAGCACCAACTCGCGCTCCGATTCGGCCGGGGTCTGTTCCACCCTGGACATCGCCCAGCGCAGGATCGGCGGGCCCATCACCGAGGTCACGACCGCGATCAGAACGACAACTGTGTAGGTCGCGATCGACAACACCCCGAGGCGCAAACCGGTCGTGACGACAACGACTTCTACAACTCCGCGGGCATTCATGCCGGCGCCGAGCGCGATGCCCTCCCAATGGCCGAGCCGGGCCATCCGGGCGCCGAGATAGGCCCCGGCGAACTTGCCGGCGATCGCCACCACCAGCAGCGCAATCGCGGCCAGCAGCACCTTGGGATCGGCGAGCGCGGTCAGGTCCATCCGCAGGCCGGCGGTGGCCAGGAAGATCGGCGCGAACACGCTGAGCACCACGGTGCGCAGCGGGGTCAGGTCCTTCCACAGCTGGTCGTCGTGCCGGCGGACCCGGCCGATGAGGATGCCGGCGATGAAGGCGCCGAACATGGCCTCCATCTTCAGCGCCTGGGTGACCGACGCGCCCAGGATGATCACGACGACCGTGATCGTCACCCGGGGGCCGCTTGGTGCTCGCCGCATCAACCGGTCCACGACCGGCCGGCCGATCAGGAACGCGACGAGCAGGAAACCCACCAGATAGATCAAGGACAGAGAGACCGATCCGGCGCGTACGCCGGTGGTCGCGGCCGCCGAGACCACCGACAGCAGGAACCAGCCGACCGCGTCGTCCACCGTGCCGGCGGCCAGGGTGAGCTGGCCGATGTCGCGGTGCAGCAGGTTCATGTCGGCGAGGATCTTGGCGATCACCGGGATCGCCGTCACGCACATGGCGACGCCCAGGAACAGGGCGAACACCCCACGATCGGTGCCGTCGGTGAGCAGCGCGGCCGGCACCAGAAAACCGGCGCCGATGCCGAGAGCCAGCGGCAGAAGCAGGCCGGAAAGACTGACCTTCACCCCGGCCGAGCCGCGGCTGCGCAGCATCGTCGTGTCGAGCTGGATGCCGGTCACCCCGACCAGCAGCAGCACGCCGATCTGGCCGACCGCGTCGATCAGGTGCAGCTGGCCGGCGTCGGCGGGCAGCACGAACTTCAGCAGGCCGGGGGCGAACTCGCCGAGCAGCGACGGTCCGATGAGGACGCCGGTGAGCAGCTCGCCGACCAGGGCGGGCAGCCCGATCCGCACCGCCAGGCGGCCGAGGGTGAGCGCCAGCCCGAGCAGCAGCGCGACCTGCAGCAGGAAGACCAGCAGGACGTGCGCGTCCAGACCCGGCAGTGGGCTACTCATTGTCGTCCTCGTGGTGATCCAGGTTCACCACGCCGCGCTTCCAGTAGCCGTCGATCTCCGCCCAGTTGCGGTTGTGGCCGGTGCCCCGGACGTACCGGCGGATCGGTTTGAGGCCGGTGGCCTCGCCCGCCACCCAGACGTAGCCGTCGCCCTCCGGTGGCGCGGTTTCCAGGATCGCTGTCGTCAGCGATTCGCCCCGGCTGCGGTGCAGCCAGCGGATCTCCCGGGCCAGCGGCTGCTCCTCCTGCTCGTCGGCGACCTCGGCGAACGCGATCACGCGGGCGTCCGCGGGCAACTGCTCCAGCCACGCGGCGAGGGCCGGCAGGGCGGTCTCGTCGGCGCCGAGCAGGTACCAGTCGAAGGTCAGCGGCACCACGGTGGAGCCGCGCGGGCCGAGGATGCCGAGCTTCTGGCCCACCGTCGCCTGGGCCGCCCAGGACCCGCCCGGGCCGTGACCGTGCAGGGCGAAGTCGATGTCGAGCTCACGTTCGGCCGGCCGGACGTATCGGACCGTGTAGTCGCGGAAGATCGGCAGCGGCGCGCCCGGCGGCGGGGGTTCCAGCCCCTCCTCCCCCAGCGTCGGCATGACCGGCAGCTCCGCACCACCTTCCGGGAAGAAGACCTTCACATGGTCGTCGGGCGCGCCGTAGCAGAATCCGTCGAGCTGCTCACCGCCGAAGGTCACGCGAACCATCCGCGGGGTGAGCCGCTCCACCCGGCGCACTTCGAGCAGCCTCGGGGTGAGGTCGTGCCAGACGAGTTCGGCCTCGCGCGCGGTGATCATGATTTCTCCTCTGTCAGGAACTGGACGAGTTCCGCGTTGACCTGGGCCGGCTGCTCCAGGTAGCCGTAGTGACCGGCGTCCGGGATCTCCGCGTAGCGAGCGCCCGGAATCGACGCCGCCACCTCACGGCACCCTTTTGCCGAGGCGATCAGGTCATCGGCGAAGCCGACGACAAGGCAGGGCACACCGATTTCGGCGTACGCCGGGAAGCGGTTGACGTTTTCGTCGGCTTCCAGCCGGCTCGCCGAACCATCTAAATCTCCCGGCAGCGGGATCTGGAAGATGTCCAGCCAGTCCTGTGCAGCGCGATCGTCGGACAGCGTGCGCGGCGACAGGTTGAGCGCGGCCCGCACCGCCGCCCGGTACTCCTCCGGGACCTTGGTGCCGGCTTCCTGCAGCGCCCGCTCCCCTTTGGAGATGGCATCGAGGAAGGCGCTGGGTCGGCCGAACGTGGCCATCAGCACGGCCCGATCGACCAGCTCCGGCCGGCGGAGGCACAACTCGGCGGCGACCCGTGCGCCCATCGACGAGCCGGCGATCCGGCACGGTCCGAGGCCGAGCCGCTCGATCAGCCCGGCCGCGTCGGCGACCAGGTCAGACATCGTCACCAGCGGCGGCGTGTCGGACGGCGGCAAGCCCCGGGTGTCGAACGTGACCACCCGGAAACCGCTCGCGACCAGCGCCGGCACCTGGTGCAGATGCCAGGTGCGGCCGCGGGCCCCGGTGCCGGCCAGCAGCAGAACGCCAGGCCCCGCCCCGCGGTCCTCGTAGTTGAGCCGGACACCGCCGACGTCGATCAGGGGCATGACTCCTCCTCTTTCGGGACGCGGCCGTCGTGCTCTGCCGCGTGCTCTGCCGCGACGTGGCCGTCGTGCAGGCGGACGATGCGGGGCAGGCGGTCGATGGTGGTCGGGCGGTGGGCGATGACCAGCACGGTGCGGCCGTGGCGGAGCCGGGTCAGGGCCTCCTCGATGCGCCGGGCGGTGTCCGGGTCGAGGTCGGCGGTGGCCTCGTCGAGGATCAGCACCTCGGGGTCGGTCAGCGCGGCCCGGACGAGCCCGACGAGCTGCCGCTCACCGGCCGAGAAACGCTCTCCGCGCCGGCCGAGATCGGTGTCGAAGCCGTCCGGCAGCGAACCGACCCACGCGGTCAGGCCGAGGGCCTCGGCGGCGGCGGCGAAGTCGGCCCGGCTCTTCTTGCCCGGGGCGAGAGCGAGGTTGTCGGCGAGGCTGCCGGCGATCATGTGGACCTGCTGCGGAATGAGCACGAGCCGCCGGCGCAGCTCGACGGCGTCCAGGGCGGACAGGTCCGCGCCCCCTAGCCGGACGGCCCCGGAGTCGGGCCGATAGAGCCCGCACAACAGCTTCGCGAGGGTCGTCTTCCCGGACCCGGTCTCGCCGACGATGCCGGCGTGCTCACCCGGCCCGAAGTGCACGCTGATGCCGTGCAGCACCTGCTCCCCGGCCCGGTAGCTGTAGGTGACGGCCTCGGCGGTGAGGCCCCGGGCGGGCGTCACCTCGGTGGCCGATCGTTGCGATGGAGCCGGCCTGGTCGCGTCCAGCAGGTCGAGCAGGCGGGCCAGGCCGACGCGCGTTTCCAAGAGGTCGCCGACCACCAGGGTGAGGTCGTCGACTGAGCTGAACAGGTCGCGGCTGGAGAGCATGAACGTGACGACCACGCCGACCGAGATGGAGCCGTTCGCGGCCATGATGCCGCCGGATATCAGCAGGGCCGCGCTGGTTATGCCCTGGACGATCCAGGTGCCGTCGATCCAGGTGGCGGCGCGCTGGGCGGTGCGGGCCTTGCGGTAGTAGTCGCCGGTGTCGCCGCGCAGGCGCGCCAGCCAAGTACTGGTGGCGCCGTCGATCTGCAACTGCTCGCGGGCCAGCAGGCTCTCCGCGAAGGTGGCGGTCAGCGTCGACCGGGCGGCGGCCTCGGCCGGGTAGGAGCGTTCGGCGGTGCGGCGGACGATCCGGGTCAGCAGCCACATCGGCGGTGCGAACACGACCAGCAGCAGGGTGAACAGCTGCCACGACGAGGTGATCAGCACGACCGTGGCGAACACGACATAGCCGGCCAGCGAGATCAGGTCGGGCAACTGGCCGCGGACGAACGCGGCCAGCTCACTGATCTCTACCGTGGCGCGCTGCAGCAGGTCGCCGCCGCGATGGGCCTCCAGGAACCGCAGCGGGGTGCGGCCCAGGCGCTCCACGACCAGGTCGCGCAGGTCGTGCACGACCTTCTCGCCGGTGCGGATGAGCAGCAGCTCCGACCAGCGCAGCAGCAGCGTGCGGGCGATCACCAGGGCGAAGACGACCGCGGCGGCGACCAGCAGGCCGTGGCGGTCGCCGTCGATCAGCTCGTCGACCGCCCGGCCGATCACCACCGGGACCAGGGTCAGCGCCAGGGTCGCCAGGAGATTGACGGTCACGGCGGCGGCCATCGCGGCCCGGTGCCGGCGCAGGTGGGGCCAGGCGCGCCGGAGCACGTGCCGCTGGTCGGGCTCTTCGGCAAGAAGGCGTACGTCAGCCATGGACCAGCTCTCCATCGTGTACGCCGAGGTCGACGACCCGGTCGGCGCGCGCGGCCACGGCCGGGCGTGAGGTGGCGAAGACGATCGTGGTGCCGGACTCCCGCAGGCCGTCCAGGAGGTGCTGCTCGGTGGCCGCGTCCACGGCCGACGTCACGTCGTCGAGCAGCAGGATCCGGCTGCCCCGGAGCAGGCCGCGGGCGAGCGCGAGGCGTTGCGCCTGGCCGCCGGAGACGGTGGAGCCGCGTTCGCCGAGCTCGGTGCCGAACCCGTCGGGCAGCGACTCGATGTGACCCAGGATCGCGGCCCGGCGGCAGGCGTCACGCATCTGCTCGTCGGTGACGCCGTCCCGGCCCAGGCGCAGGTTCTCGGCGATCGTCCCGGACAGCAGCAGGGGACGCTGGCCGACGAGCGTGATCTCCGCCCGTACGTCATCGATCGCATGCTTGTGAAGGTCGTTTGCGCCCAGCGTGACCTGGCCCGTCGCGGGGTCGGCCAAGCGCGCGAACAGGCGCAGCAGGGTGGACTTGCCGGTGCCGACCGCGCCGGTGATCGCCACGAACTCGCCCGGCTCGACCGTGACGTCCGGGAGGGTCAGCGGTTCCCGGCCGGGCGGGTGCACGGTTACCGCGTTCGTCCGCAGCGGGCCGCCGGCGATGGGCAGCGGTTCCGCCGGGTCGGCCAGCGTGGGTGCCGCGTCGAGGACCACGCCGATCCGGCCGGCCGCGGTCCACGCGTCGCCGAGCTGGTTGAAGCGCAGCGTCAGCATCATCACCTGGCGGCCGAGCAGCGCCATCCAGCTCGCGAACGCCACCAGGCCACCGACCGAGAACCGGCCGTCCAGCACGGCGAGGCCGCCCACTGCCACCCCGGCCGCGGTGGCCAGCCATGGGACGAACGGCGCATGCGCCGACCAGCCGGCCGCAACCCGGGCCAGGGCAAGAGTCCGATCGCGTACGGTGCGGGATGCCTCATGATGCCGCTCGACCAGCACCGTCTCGCCGCCGAGCCCGCGCACCGCCGTACTGGCCGAGAGAAGGTCCTCGACCGCGTCGGCGCGGGCGCCGTGCGCGGCCGACAATGCCTCATTGGCCCGGTCGTAGCGGCGCGGGTACCAGAGGTTGACCAGGATGAGCAGCGGCAGCGTGGCCAGCCCGATCAGCGCGAGCAGCGGGTCCAGGGTGGCCACCACGATCAGCACCGCGATCAGGCCGATGACGCCGCTGGCCAGCGACGGCACGGTGGACAGCCAGATGGTGATCTGCTCGACGTCGCGGGTGCCGCGGACGACCAGGTCGCCGGCGGTGAACCGGTTCGCGGTGGCGGCGTCCCAGCCGAGCACCCGGCCGGCCAGGCGCATGAGCAGCGCGTTGCCGGTGCGGACGCCGGCGAGCGTGGCCCACCAGCGCATCGCCCATTCGGCCGCGGTCAGCGCAACCGAGACGGCGAGGGTGGCGACGGCCCAGCGGATGAGGTCGCTGCGGTTGCCGCCGGTGATGCCCTGGTCGAGGGCGCGGCCCAGGCACCAGGGCAGCGCGATGAGGCCGGCCTGGTAGCCGAGGCCACCGATCCAGGAGGCGGCCAGCCCGGCCCGCGAATCCCGGACCGACCAGCGAAGCAGTTCGCCGCGGGTCATGCTGCACCCTCCTTGTTCGGTACGGCCACGGGCCGTTCGGTGCCGGCTTCCGCGAGGGCGGCGATGGTGCGCAGTGTGACCAGGTCGCGGAGGCGCAGGTCGATGCCGGTGGCGCGGGCGCGGCTGGTCAGCCGCATCGCGGCGATGCTGTCGCCGCCCAGGTCGAAGAAGCTGTCCTCGGCCCCGATCTCGGCGCCTTCCTCGGTCAGGCCGAGCACCTCGGCGAAGAGGGCGGCCAGGCGTTCCTCGGCGGCGCCCGCCGGTTTGCGGCCGGTGGTGGTGAAGGACGGCTTCGGCAGGGCGGCCCGGTCGAGCTTGCCGTTGACCGTCAGCGGCAGCGCGTCCAGCGGGACGACGGCGGCCGGCACCAGATAGGCCGGGAGTCGTTCCGCGGCCCAGTTCCGCAGCGCGGTGGGGTCGAGCCCGGTTACCGCGTAGGCGACGAGCCGCCCGTTGTCTGCGATGACCACGGCCGGCCCGACCTCCGGGTGCTCGCTGAGGACCGCGGCCACCTCGCCCAGCTCGACCCGGTGGCCGCGGATCTTCACCTGGTCGTCGGCGCGGCCCAGGTAGTCGATGCGGCCCTCGGCGGTCCAGCGGACGACGTCGCCGGTGCGGTACATCCGCTGACCCCGCGCCCACGGGTCCGCTATAAAACGCTGCGCGGAGAGTTCTGGACGGTTGAGGTAGCCGAGTGCAACTCCGGCGCCACCGATGTAGAGCTCTCCGGCCACGCCGGGCGGAACCGGGCGCAGCCGGCGGTCCAGGACGTAGAGGCTGGTGTTGGCCACCGGCCGGCCGATGATGGCCCGCGGCACCTCCTTGACCCGCTGCACCACCGCGTCGACCGTGCACTCGGTCGGCCCGTAGAAGTTGTAGGACTCGGTGTGCGGGAGTTCGGCCATGGCGGTCCAGAGCTGGTCGGGGACCGCCTCGCCGCCGACACCCAGCACCGCGAGACCGGCGGCGTCGAAGCCGGACGCGACCAGTTGGTCCAGGTGCGACGGTGCGACCTCGATCATGTCGATGCCGTTGTCCCGCAGCAGGGCGGCCAGCAGGCCGGGGTCGCGGCGGGGTTCGTCGGTGACCAGGTGCAGCTCGTCGCCGCCGAGCAGCGCCAGGAGCGGCTGCCAGGACGCGTCGAACGCGAACGACCAGTTGTGCGCGACCCGCAACGGCCGGCCGAGCCGCGTCGCAGCCGGCCCGAGGATGCGGTCGTGATGGCTGGCGAACAGGTTGACCACGGTGCGGTGCGGCACGAGAACGCCCTTGGGCTTACCGGTCGACCCGGACGTGTAGATCACGTAGGCCGGATAGTCCGGCGTGATCGCGGGCAGCCCGACGGCTTCCCCGCCCGCCGCCGTCAGCCCGACGGCGTCTCCGCGCGCCGGCGTCAACCCGGCAGCCTCTCCGCCGGCTGCGGCCAACCCGGCAGCCTCTCCGCCGGCTGCGGCCAACCCGGCAGCCTCTCCGCCGGCTGCGGCCAACCCGGCAGCCTCTTCCCGATCGGCCGGCGCCGGCCGATCGCCTCCCGCCGCCAGCCGGTCGAGCACGAGGCGCGGCGCGTCCGGGGGCAGCAGGCCGGTCGTCGACGAGACGGCCAGCGTGACGACCGGCTTGGCGTCGTCGATCATCGCGGCGATGCGGGCCGGCGGATACTCCGGGTCGATCGGCAAGTAGGCGGCGCCGGACATCATCGCCGCCAGGATCGCCGGGACGATGTGAGCGCCGCGCGGCAGCAACAGGGCCACGATCCGGCCGGGCCCGCCGCCCGTCGCGACGACGGTGGCGGCCAGGGTTTCGGCATCGGCGACCAGTTCGGCGTACGTCCATCGGGTCTTGCCCACCACCAGAGCCGTCGCGTCCGGGGTGCGCTGAGCCCAGCTTCGCACCAGACCCGGCAGGGTCGCCGGGGTGACCGCAAGGTCACCGGCGTTCCAGTCGACGAGCATCCGCCGCTTCTCCTCGGCGGTGAGCGCATCAGAACTCTCGACCGAGCGTTCTGGATCGCTCGCCACTTCGTTGGCAAGCGCGATCAACCGGTCCAGCAGAAGTCTGGCCGTGGCGTTGTCGAACCGGGACGGCTGGTACTCCAGAGCGAGGTGCAACCCATCGTCCTCGGCCGCGACCAGCGTCAGCGGGTAGTGCGTGGCGTCCCGACTCTCGACCCCGGCCAGCTTGACCCCGGCGGCCCGCTGGCTGTCGTCGAGTCGATCCGCATCGACCGGATAGCTCTCGAAGACGACGAGCGTGTCGAACAGCTCCCCCAGCCCGGCCATCTGCTGGATCGCGGCCAGCCCGAGATGCTGATGAGCCAGCAGCGCGGCCTGCTCGTCCTGCACCCGGGCGAGGAACGCCCGCCAGCTCTCCCCCGGCAGCAGCCGCACCCGCACCGGCAGTGTGTTGATGAACAGCCCGATCGTCTCCTCGACCCCGGCCAGCTCGGCCGGCCGCCCGGCGACGGTGGCGCCGAACACCACGTCGTCGCGCCCGGTGAGCCGCCCGAGCAGCACCGCCCACAGCGCCCGGACCAGCGTGTTCGGCGTGACGCCGAGACGGCGCGCCAGTTCGGCGGCGGCCGGCGGAAGCTGCCCGGTCACCTCGGCCGGCAGCCCCGGCTTCCCGCCCGGCGCGACCAGGGTCGGCTCGGCGAGCCCGTCCAGCGCCTGCTGCCAGGCCTCGCGTGCCGCATCGGCGTCGGCGTCGCCCAGCCAGGCGAGATAGTCACGGTAGGCGAGGCTCGGCGTGGGTGCTTTCCCGGCGTACGCGGTGAAAAGCTCCCGGGCGACCAACGGCCCGGACCATCCGTCGACGAGCAGATGGTGCTGGGTGAGCACGAGCCGGTAATGCGCGCCGGCCAGCCGGAGCAGCAGGAATCGCAGCAGGGGCGGCCGTTCCAGGTCGAAGGGCCGGGCACGTTCCTCGTCAGCGAGCCGGTCGGCGTCGTCCTTGGACACCTCGCGGTAGCCCCAGTCGACCTCGACCTCGCCCGGAACAACCTGCACCGGAGTCCCACCGGCGGTCGTGGTGAAGGCCGCCCGCAGGTTGGGGTGCCGCCGCAGCAGCGTGGCGGCGGCCGCCCGCAGCCGGCCCGGATCGACCTCACCTTCGAGCTCGAGCTGCTGCTGAACGGTGTAGACATCGGTCCCGTCCAGCGCATGCAGGTAGAAGAGCCCTTCCTGCAGCGGAGTCAGCGGAAGCACGTCGACGAAGCCCGGGTAGCGTCCGCCCAGCTCATCGAGGTCGTCCTGCCCCACCGCAGCGAGCACGTCCGACGGAGTGAGCCCACCGGCCCCTGGCTCCGCCGCCAGGGCGGCGAGAGCATCGGTCCATCGCCCGAGAAGATCCCGCACGGCGCTTTCTTCTAGAACCCTTCGCGGGTACGAGGCGGAAAGCACCAGTTCGCCTTCTAGAACGGTCGCCTCGAGGTTCAGCACATGCTTCGCGGGAGTGGAGTCTCCGGCGTCCCCGCGAAGCCCTTCGCCGCGAGCCGGGGTCCACACCTCGGGCGCCAGTTCGTCGTCGCTTGCCGATCCGATGCGTCCGAGGTAGTTGAAGAGCACCGGCGGCGGGGCGAACGCGGCGAGCCGCCCGGCGGTATCCGGGTTCAGGTGACGCAGAAGGCCGTAGCCGATGCCGTTGTCCGGGACGGCGCGGAGCGTCTCCTTGACCTGCTTGAGCAGGGTGGACGGATCTGTCTCCCGGCCGGTGGCGAGACGCACGGGGTGGACGGTGGTAAACCAGCCGACGGTGCGGGACAGGTCGGCGCCGGGTCGCAACTGTTCCTCGCGGCCGTGGCCCTCCAGCTCGACGACCAGGTCGTCGCCGCCGACCGCGGCGGCCAGCGCGGAGAGCAGCACGTCCTGAGCGTTCGCCCGATAGGCGGCCGGGATCTCGCCGATCAACGGTGCGGTCCGGGCTTCCTCCAGCCTGACCGTGACGTGGTCGAGCGTGCCGAGGGTGTCGGTTTCCCGGTCGAGAGCGACGTCGCCGAGATATCCGGCCGGCCCGCCGAGCACTTCTTCCCAATGCTCAAGCTCACCGGCCCGCTCACGCGCAGCGCGCGGCAGGGCCACCGCCCAGGCCCGGAACGAGGTGCCGCGCTGCGCACTGATGTCGCCGCCGCCGGCCGCGAGGTCGCTCAGCAGGATCGGCCAGGAAACAGCGTCCACGGCCAGGTGGTGGATCTCCAGGAGAAGCTGGGCGCCACGCAGTTCGGCGCGCAGCATGCGGCCCGCGGCCGGGTCCAGCGCCGCGCCGATCAGGTCGGTCGCGCGGACCGAACCGGGCGCCGGCACGTGCAGGCCGTCGCCGGTCCAGCGGGCGCGCAGCACGTCGTGCCGGTCCAGGAGGTACTGCAGACGGTCGGCCAGGCCGGCCTCCGTCAGGCCGGCCGGGGCGGTCAACAGCATCGACTGGGTCAGGTTCGGGTCGGCCACGGCCAGGTCGCGCATGATCGGCGTCGCCGGGATGTCGCCCCAGGCCTCGGTGGTGTCCTCGGCAACGACCGCGGGGCGGGCGGCGGCGACCGCCAGGCCCTCCACCGTCGGGTGGGCGAACACGTCACGCGCGGTCAGTTGCCAGCCCGCGGCCCGGGCTCGGGCGGTCAGTTGCAGGGCCAGGATGCTGTCGCCGCCGAGGGCGAAGAAGCTGTCCCGCACGCCGGCCCGGGGAAGGCCCAGGACGTCGGCAACCGCGCGGGCGAAGAACTCCTCGACCGGCGTGCGGGGGTCGTCAGCGCCGGCCCGGGCAGCGAAGTCCGGAGCCGGTAGCCGTCGGCGGTCAAGCTTTCCGTTGGGGCTCAGCGGCAACAAGTCCAACTGGACGAATGCCGCGGGCACCAGGTGTTCGGGCAGCGTGGCGGCCAGCGCGGTGGCCAGGTCGGCATACCCGGCGCCGACCACGTAGGCGACGAGGCGGACGGCGGGGCCGTCGGCGCGGGCGACCACCGCGGCGGCGTCGACGCCGGGGACGGCGAGCAGCGCGGCCTCGATCTCGCCCGGCTCGATCCGCTGGCCGCGGATCTTCACCTGGTCGTCGGTGCGGCCGGCATATTCGAGGACGCCGTCCGGGCGCAGGCGCGCCAGGTCGCCGGTGCGGTAGAGCCGGGCGCCGGGAGCGCCGAACGGATCCGCGACGAAGCGGGTGGCGGTCAGGGCGGGGCGGTTCAGATAACCCCGAGCCAGCTGTACGCCGCCCAGGTAGAGCTCGCCGACGAAGCCGGCCGGAATCGGGCGCAACCAGGGATCCAGAACGTACGTCTGGGTGTTCCAGACCGGCCGGCCGATCGGTACCGAAGTCACGTCGCCGACGGACACCGGGTGGTAGGTGACATCCACGGCCGCCTCGGTCGGCCCGTACAAATTGTGCAGCTCGACGCCCGGCAGCACCGTGCCGAAACGCTGGGCGAGGTCGCCCGGCAGGGCCTCGCCGCTGCAGATGACCCTCCGCAGAGTGGCGCCGCTGGTGGCCGCCGCCGGATCGGCAAGGAAGGCACGGAGCATGGACGGTACGAAGTGGACCGTCCCGACCCGCTCGGCAACGATTACCGAAGCCAGGTAGCCCGGATCGCGGTGCCCGTCGGGCCGGGCCACCACGAGCGTCGCGCCGGTGATGAGCGGCCAGAAGAACTCCCACACCGAAACGTCGAATCCGGCCGGAGTCTTCTGCAACACCCGCTCGCCGAGTTCCAGAACGTATTCGTGCTGCATCCAGAGCAGCCGGTTGACGATCGAGCGGTGCGAGACGACAGCGCCCTTGGGGCGGCCGGTCGAGCCGGACGTGTAGATCACGTAGGCCGCGGCGTCGGCCGGGATGTCGACCGGCGCGACCGGCTCGGCGTCGGTGGCGGCCGACGTGAGCAGCACGGCCGCGCCGGAGTCGGCGAGCAGGTAGTCGTTGCGCTCGCGGGGGTGCGACGGGTCGATCGGCAGGTAGGCGGCGCCGGCCCGCTGCACCGCGTGCAGGGCAACGACCAGGTCGATCGAGCGCGGGATGGCGACGGCCACGACGCTGCCGGGACCGACGCCGCGCTCCCGCAGCGAGCCGGCCAGCCGGGCGACCCGGTCGTCCAGCTCGGCGTAGGTCAGCTCGACACCCTCGAAAACCAGGGCGACAGCATCCGGCGTACGGCGTGCGGCGGCCGCGAAGAGCTGCGGCAATGTCGTCTCGGCCACCGCGCGGAAGGTGTCAGCCGGGGCGGCGGGCGCGGGCAGCGCACGGCCGATCGGCCGGTCCGGTGCGGCCGCCAGCTCGGCGAGCAGCGCACCGAAGCGGTCCAGGACCTCGCCCGCCACGTCCGGGGCGAACACGTCGGTGCGGTAGGCGAGCCCGAGCCGCAGCCGCTCCCCCGGCGCCACCGCCAGGGTCAGCGGGTAGTGCGGGGCGTCGTCGCCGGTCACGTCGGTCATCCGCAGGCCGGCCGCCCCGGTCGCCGAGTGCAGCGCGTCGGTGTCGATCGGGTAGCTCTCGAAGATGGTTAGCGTGTCGAACAGCTCGCCGATCCCGGCGATCCGCTGCACGTCTGACAACGGCAGGTGCTGGTGTTCCAGAAGTGCGGCCTGACCGTTGTGCAATTTCTCGAGTAGCGCTGTCCAACTCTGCGCCGGGTCGAGCGACACCCGTACCGGCACGGTGTTGATGAAGAACCCGATCATGTCCGCGACCCCGGAGACCTGCGCCGGGCGGCCACTGACGGTGGTGCCGAAGACGACGTCGGTACGGCCGGTGAGGTGCGACAACAGCACCGCCCAGGCGGCCTGGACGACGGTGTTGAGGGTGACCTGCCGCTGCCGGGCCAGCGCGGTGAGCCGCTCGCTGACCTCGCGCGGCAGCTCGCTCTCCAGCTTGCCGGGCCGCGCGTCGAGGACGGCCCCGGCGTTCGGCGCGACGAGCGTCGGCTGGTCCAGACCGGCCAGGTTCTCCCGCCAGGAGCGCACCGCGGCGTCCCGGTCGGCGCGCTGAAGCCAGCGCAGGTAATCGGTGTACGGCCGAGGCGCCGGCATCGGGCGCGAGTTGTAGAGGTCGAACATCTCCCGTACAGCCAGCGGCGTCGACCAGCCGTCGAGCAGGATGTGATGGTTGGTGAGGATCAGCCGGTGCCGCTCGGGTCCGACCCGCACCAGCGTGAGCCGCAGCAGCGGCGCCGCAGTCAGGTCGAACGGCGTGTGCCGATCGGCGGCAGCGATCGCCTCGAAGTCACCGCCGGTCTCCGACCAGGGCACCTCCACGTGCGCCGAGACGACCTGCCGCAGCACACCACCCGGCCCCGCCGGAAAACTGACGCGTAGGGCCGGATGCCGGTCGAGCAGAGCTTGACCGGCAGCGCGCAGCCGGCCCGGATCCAACGGACCTTCAAGATCAAGAACTTGCTGCACGACGTACGGGTCGACGTCGTCAGCAAGCGCAGCCAGGAAGACCAGCCCTTCCTGCAGCGGCGCCAGCGGCCACACGTCATCGAGCCCACCGGGCCGGCTCTCCAGCGAGTCGATCTCACCCTGCGCCACACCGGGAAGCAGCAGGTCCGACGGCGTATGCCCGCCCACGACGCCGACCAGCCGGTCAAGCGCGGCGAACCAGTCCGCAGCGAGCGCCTCAACCTCGGCCCCGTTGAGCACCCCCTCCGGATAGGTCAGCGAAACGGAGAGCGAGCCATCCAGCACCGAGGCGTTGATCTCCAACGCCCGGCTGAGCGGCATGTCCCGATCAGCATCACCACCAAGCCCACCGACCGAGGCCCAGTCCTCGCCGCTCTCCTCGCCCGAATCGAACCGGCCAAGGTAGTTGAGGACAATCTCCGGCGTGGGCAGCGCGCCGAGCAACGCGGACGTCTCCGGGTTGAGGTGACGCAACAGCCCAAAGCGAGCACCGTTCTCCGGCACCCCCCGCAGCTGCTCCTTGATCCGCTTGAGCGCAGCCGCCACCCCCTCGCCACCGGCCGCTCCACCGTCACCCGGCAGCCCGCCACCCAGCACGCCACCGCCCGGCACGCCGTCACCCGGCGAAACGGCACTTGGCACGCCGCGGTCAGGCGATCCGGCACCCGGCGCTCCGCCGCCAGGCGTGAGCCGCACCGGATATTCGGTGGTGAACCAGCCGACGGTCCGCGAGAGGTCGACCCCCGGCACGAGCGATTCCTCCCGCCCGTGCCCTTCCAGCTCGATGAGGAGACTGTCCTGGCCGGTCCGCGCGGTGACGGCCAGCGCCAGCCCGGTGAGCAGAACATCCGGCACCGCCGCGTGGAAGGCAGCCGGAACCTCACCGATCAGCGGAGCGGTCCGCGCCGCGCCGAGCGTGAGGGTCACCGTCCGAGCGGTAGCCACCGTGTCCCGGCCCGGATCCACATACCGGGCACCGAGCGGCGGTGCAGCCGCCTCACCGAGCAGCTCGGTCCAATAGGGAGCCTGCGAGGTGTCCGACGCCGCGGACACCAGACCCGTGGCCCACTCCCGGAACGAAGTGCCGACCGCCGGCAGCGCCGGCGCCCGCCCAGCAACCACGTCGCCCCAGGCCGCAGCAAGGTCCGACAACAGGATCCGCCACGACACCCCGTCCACGACGCTGTGGTGCACGACAAAGACAACCTCACCCGTGTCGTACCAGACGACACGGATCGGCATCCCGTCCGCCGCCCGCAGCCGAACGTCGGCGCCCGGACCTGACTGCCGCGCAGCCCCCGCCCCCGAGCTCCCGGAAATCGGCGCCTGAACCGCGGGATCCGAGCCCAAAATCCCCGAAACCGCGGCCTCCGCCCGCGCCGCGCCCGACACCCCGGAAACCGGGGGCTCATCCGCACGACTTGAATCCGGGATCCTGGAAATCGCGGCCTGCGCCGCGTTCGAGGCCCCGATTTCAAGGGAGTCGGCGGGATCTTGGGCCGGGGAAGCCGCCTGGAACACGACGTCTTTGGCTGCCAGCGAACCCGGCGGCGACACGGTGAGGCTTGTGCCGGTCCAGCGGGCGCGCAGCAGGTCGTGTCGATCGAGCAGGGCCTGCACCAAGGTGTGCAACTGGTCGAGCGTCAGGCCGGCCGGCGCGCGCAACACCATGCTCTGGCTGTAGGCGGACGCCGGTCCGGCATCGCGCAGCCAGGTCAGAGCCGGGGTGAGCGGCACCTCGCCGAACGCCGCCCCGGCCGGCGCGACCCGGGTCTCGGTGGCAGGCACAGCGACGGCGGCGAGCGCGGCCACCGTGCGCAGTTCGAAGATCTGCCGCGGCGTGATCCGCAGTCCGGCCGCGCGGGCTCGGGCCACCAGCTGCAACGACACGATGCTGTCGCCGCCGAGCGTGAAGAAACCGTCGTCGACACCGACCGCCGGCAGGCCCAGGACCTCGGCGAACAGCCCCGCCAGCGTCTCCTCCATCGGGGTGCGTGGCGCGGCGTCACCGGCCAGGACTCCGAAGTCGGGCGCCGGAAGAGCCCGCCGGTCGATCTTCCCGGCCACCGTCACCGGCAGCCGGTCGAGGGCGACGACGGCCGCCGGGACAAGGTGGTCGGGAAGCCGCTGAGCGGCCCACTCACGCAGGTCGTCAGCTTCGCCGATCACGTACGCGACCAGCCGCCCCTCGCGGGCCACCACCGCCACCTGACGCACATCCGGATGCTCCGCCAACAGCGCAGCAACCTCACCCGGCTCGACCCGGAACCCACGAATCTTCACCTGGTCGTCAGCACGCCCGACGAACTCAAGCGAATCGTCCTCAGCCCACCGCACCACGTCGCCGGTGCGATACATCCGCTCCCCAACACGGAACGGATCCGCTACAAAACGCCCCGCCGTAAGGGCCGCACGCCCGAGATAACCGCGCCCCAACTGTGCGCCGGAAAGATACAGCTCGCCCGCGACACCGTTCTGAACCGGCCGCAGCCAACCATCCAGAACATAGGCCCGCGTGTTCCCGATCGGCCGCCCCACAGATGGAGAACTGCTGTCCCCCACCCACGCCATCAAAGTGTCCACCGTGCACTCGGTCGGACCGTAGAGGTTCACCCCGGTGACCCCGGCAGCGTCCCGCAGGGCGGTCCACAGCGCCGGCCCGGCCGCCTCCCCGCCCAGCATGACCAAGGCGGGTGCGCTGTCGAGCAGCCCAGCGTGGACGAGCTCCTGCCCGAGCGAGGGCGCCACGTCGAGCGCGTCGATCCCGTGCGCAGCCACATACGCGACGAACAGATCGGCGTCCCGCCGGGTCTCGTCGTCGAGCAGATGCAACTCATGCCCGGCGACGAGCCAGAGCATCCCTTCCCAGGAAGTGTCGAAGACCAGCGCCGCAGACAGCGCCACCTTGACCCGCCGCCCAGCCGCGGTCGGCACGACGAGCCGCTCCCGGTGGTGATGGAAGAGGTTCATCAAACTGCCATGCTCGACAACGACGCCCTTGGGCCGCCCCGTAGACCCGGACGTGTAGATCAAGTAGGCGCCGTGCGCAGGCTCCGGATCGACCAGCCCGGCCACCTCGCCGGTTCCCTCGCCGAGAACGACCCGAATCGGATCGGCCGGTGAGTCGGACAGGTCAGCCCCCGAAACAGCGGCGCCCGCTCGGACTGGTGCGGCCTCGACCGGATCGGCTGCGGCCAGCAGCTCGGGGGTCACGATGACGGTGGGGGCGGCGTCGGCCAGCAGGTAGTCGATGCGGTCGGCCGGGTAATCGGGGTCGATGGGCAGGTAGATGCCGCCGGAACGCAGGGCGGCCAGCCACGCCACGATGGCGTCCTCGGTCCGGGGCAGCAGGACCGCTACCACCTTCTCCGGGCCGGCGCCGTGGGCGCGCAGGACCCGTGCGAGCCGGTCGACGCGGGCGGCCAGTTCGGCGTACGTCAGGAATTTGGCATTGAAGCGCACCGCGACCACCTGCGGGATGCGCCGCACGGTTGCGTCGAATTCCTCGAGGATGGTGCCGCCAGGAACCGTTACCGACGTGCCGGGGTCCCGCAGGGAGCCGGCCGGCGGGAGTGCCGCGAGACGGCCGTCCGGGTTGGTGGCGAACGCTTCGAGCAGCTTCTCGAGGCGGTTCAGGATGCTCTCCGCGCGGGTGCGGGAGATGACGTCGGCGCGGTACTCGGCGCCCAGCGCCAGCTTTTCGCCGGGCACGACGGTGAGCGTGAGTGGGTAGTGGGTGGCGTCGCGGCCGGTGACCTCGGCCAGGCGCAGGCCGGCCGCGTCCTCGAGGGCGCGCAGTCCGTCGGCGTCGAGGGGGTAGCTCTCGAAGACGAGCAGCGTGTCGAAGAGCGGGCCGATGCCGCCGAGCCGCTGGACGGTGGCCAGGCCGACGTGCTGGTGGTCAAGGAGCGCGGCCTGTTCGGCCTGCAACCGGGTGAGGTAGCCGGCCCAGGTGTCGGCGGGCCGCGGCCGAACCCGTACCGGCACGGTGTTGATGAAAAGGCCGACCATGTCCTCGGCGCCCGGCAGGGTCGCGGGCCGGCCGGAGACGGTGCTGCCGAAGACGATGTCGTCGCGGCCGGTCAGCTCGCCGAGCACAAGCGCCCAGCAGCCTTGCACAACGGTGTTGAGGGTGATCCCCTTCGCACGGGCCGCCTCAGCTAGAACTGCCGCATCAAAGCTGTGCTCAATGGTTTCCGGAGTTGCAGAAGCCTGGTCGTTGTCTGCTAGAAGGGTCGGCTCTTCGATCCCCCACAGCGCGGTCCGCCAGGCGTTCTCGCTCGCGTCCCGATCCTGTCGCGCCACCCAGGCGAGATAGTCCTTGTAGGGCCGCACTTTCGGAGCGGGCCGGCCCGCGTAGGCCAACAGCAGATCCCGGACGAGCAGCGGCGCCGACCAGCCGTCCAGAAGGATGTGGTGGCTGGTCAGCACCAGACGGTGCCGGGTGGCGCCGAGCCGGATCAGGGTCCAGCGCAGCAGCGGCGGCCGGGCCAGGTCGAACGGCTTGCGGCCGGCCTCCTCGGCGACCGCGTCGGCATTCTGCGGCCGGTCGGTCAGGTCGACAGAGGTCCAGTCGACCGGCACCGACGCCGGGATGAGCTGCACCGGCTGCCCCGCCTTACGCGGCCGGAACGCGGCCCGCAGGTTGGCATGCCGGTCCAGCAGCGACTGGGCGGCGGCGCGCAGCCGGTCCGCGTCGAGGTCACCGTCCAGGGTGAGGATCTGCTGCACCACGTAGACGTCCGGGCCGTCGCCGGAGTACGCGGACAGGAAGTAGAGACCCTCCTGCAGCGGCGACAGGGGCAGGATGTCCTGCAGTCCGCCCGGCGTGGTCACAAGAGTCTCCATTCGTCTTCGAACTCGTCGATCTCGTCCTGGCTGAGGGTCACCAGAAGGTCGGATGGGGTGTGGCCGCCCCCGCCGGAGGCCGCGTCACGCAGCCGGCCGAGGGCCTCGGCCCAGCGGCCCGCGAGCGCAGCCACGTCGGCGGCGGTGAGCACGCCGTCCACATAGGAGAGCCGGATGTCCAGCTCCGGCCCGGTGGGCAGATCTGCGGTGGCCGCGTTGATCTCCAGGGCATGGGCGACCGGGAAGTCCGGGTCGAGCCCGTCGCCGAGCGTGTCGTTCCCGGCCGCGGCGACCCAGTCCCCGTCTCCGTCGTCCGAGGCCGAGGCGGAAGCCAGCCGGCCCAGGTAGTTGAAGAGGATCTCCGGCTGCGGCGCGGCAGCCAGGACAGGCGCGGCCACCGGGTTGAGGTAGCGCAAAAGGCCATACCCGGCGCCCGCATCCGGCACCGCCCGCAACTGCTCCTTGACCCGCTTGAGCGCCGCCGCCGGATCGTCGCCACCGGGGTCGATCCGCACCGGGAATTCGGTGGTGAACCAGCCGACGGTGCGAGTCAGGTCGCTGCCGGGCACAAGATGTTCCTCGCGCCCATGCCCCTCCAGCCGAAGCAGCAGCCCACCCTCGGCCGCGGCCGGCCGCCAGGCCCGGACCGCAAGGGCAAGACCAGCAAGAAGCACATCCTGTACGCCGGAATGAAACGCCTCGGGCACCGCGGTAAGCAGCGGCTGGGTCTCCTCGGCCGTGAGCCGGAGGGTGTACTCCCGCTGGTCCGCGACCGTGTCATGGTGGACCGGCCGAGCGCCCAGGCCAGCCGCGCCATGACCCGCAGGCCCGAAGCCGGAAGCGGCGCCCGGCACGGCCGCGCCGTGGCCGACGGTCCCGGAATCCGAGGCGGCAGCCGAGATGGCCACGCCATGGCCGACCGGCCCAAAGTCCGAGACGGCGTCCGCTACGGCCGTGCCATGGCCAACGGGACCGGAATCCGAGGCGGCGTCCGCGACGTTCAGGACCGACTGCCAGAACGGCAGCTCGGCGGACCGGTCCGCGGCCGTCGCGGCTAGGCCCCGCGCCCAGGTGCGCAGCGACGTGCCGACCGGAGGCAGCTCCCGGCCCTGCCAGGCGGCGGCCAGGTCACCGGCGATGATCCGCCAGGACACGCCGTCGACCGCGAGGTGATGGCCGACCAGCAACAGCCGCCCGTCACCGAACAGCACCGCCTGCAGCATCCGGCCCTCGGCGGGCGCGAGCCGCCGCACGGCCGCGAGGTGATCGGCGTGCAGGTCCGCGCCGGCCGTGATGAGCGAGGCCGCGGCGACCGCGCCCGGCGGCGGGACGACCAGACCGGCCGGCGTCCAGCGGGCGCGCAACGCGTCGTGCCGGTCCAGCACCGCCTGCAGCAGTCCGGCGAGGCGCTCCGCGGTGAGCGCAGCCGGGACGCGCAACAGCAGGGACTGGGCGAACGTGTCGATCGGGGCATTCTGGTCGCGCAGCCACCCCTGGATCGGGGTCAGCGGCACCTCACCGATCCCGGCGCCGGCCGGTTCGCGGACCACACCGCCGGCCGGCAGCGCGACCTGCGCAAGGGCGGCCACGGTCTGATGCTCGAACACCTGGCGGGCGCCGAGATCGAGACCGGCCGCGCGGGCCCGGGACACCAGCTGAAGGGCGACGATGCTGTCGCCGCCGAGGGCGAAGAATCCCTCGTCGACGCCGACCTCGTCGAGGCCGAGCACCTCGGCGAACAGGGTGGCGAGCAGCTCTTGCAGAACGGTGCCGGGCCGTTCTACATCGCGCTCGACCACCGGCTCGGGCAGGGCGTTGCGGTCGACCTTGCCACCGGCCGTACGAGGCAGCGCGTCAAGCATCACGATCGCAGCCGGCACCAGGTAGTCGGGCAGCCCCTGGGCGACCCAGGCGCGCACCTCGGCCGGGTCGGCGGCGCCCTCGGCGTAGCCGATGAGGCGGCCCTCGCGCGCCAGCACGTAGGCATGCGTCACGGCCGGGTGTTCGCACAGAGCGGCGGCGACCTCGCCCGGCTCGATCCGGAAACCGCGGATCTTCACCTGGTCGTCGGCGCGGCCGAGGAATTCGAGCTCCCCGTCGCGGGTCCAGCGGACCAGGTCGCCGGTCCGGTACATGCGCCGGCCGGCCTGGAACGGATCGGCCACGAAGCGCGCGGCGGTCAGCGCCGACTGGCCCAGATAACCGCGGGCCAGCCCGGCCCCGGCGAGATACAGCTCGCCGGGAACGCCCGGCGGAACCAGATTCAAGGACCCATCCAGCACGTACGCCGTCTTGTTCTGATCAGGTTTGCCGATGAGCACGGGGCCGCCGCTGACGCACTCCCAGAACGTCGAGTTGACCGTCGCCTCGGTCGGCCCGTAGGCGTTGAGCATCCGGTTGGTGGCGGTCCAGCGCTCGACCAGCTCGGGTGGGCAGCGGTCGGCGCCGACGACCACGGTCACGCCGGCCGGGATGACGCCGGCCGGCAGGGCGCTGAGCGCGGCCGGCGGCAGCGCGAAGTGGGTGATCGCCTCGTCGCGCACGAACGCGGCGAACGCGTCGCCGAGCCGCTGCTCCTCGGGCGCGATCACCATGGTGGCGCCGCGCAGCACGCTCACCGCGAACTCGGCGACGGTGACATCGAAGCTGGGCGAGGCGAACTGCGCGATCCGGTCGCCCGGCCCGACCCACCAGGTCTCGGCGAACGTGCCGGCCAGGTCGGCGAGGCCGGCGTGCGGCACGACGACGCCCTTGGGCTTGCCGGTGGATCCGGAGGTGTAGATGACATAGGCAGCGTGGTCGGGGCGCAGGGGCGCGAGCCGATCGCCGTCGGTGATGGAACTGTCGTCCTCGCCTTGCAGATCGGCCGGCGAAATGACCGGAACTCCGGGTGGCAGGTTGGCCGCGCCGGGGTGGGCGACGATCAGGACCGGGAGGGCGTCGGCGGCCAGGGTGGCGACCCGCTCGGCCGGGTAGGACGGGTCGACCGGCAGGTAGGCGCCACCGGCCTTGCTGACCGCCAGTTCGGCGGCGAACAGATCGGCGGAGCGGGGCAGCAGCACCAGGACGAGGCGGTCCGGGCCGACGCCGGCGCGGATGAGCCGCCGGGCGAGCTGGTTGGTCCGCCTGTCCAGCTCCGCGAAGCTCAGCCGGTTCGGTCCGTCCTGGATCGCGACCGCGTCCGATGTGGCATGCGCGGCGAAGAGTTCTGGAAGTGTGCGTGGCTCGTTGCAGAACTGCCGTCCCTGCCAGTCGGAGTCGAACGCCCGCCGTTCGGCAACGGACAGGATCTCCAGCTCGGACAGCCGGCGGTCCGGGACGGCGACGGCCGACTCGACCAGCCGGACGAAACGGTCGGCGAGAGCCACCACCGTCGGGAGGTCGAACCGGTCGGCGCTGTACTCGATGACGCCGCGCATCCCGTCGACGCCCTCCTGCTCGGTGACGACGACGCCCAGGTCGAACTGCGCGACCCCGGTGTCGATCGGCACCGGCGAGGTGTCCAGGCCGGGCAGCCCCGGCGTCGCGGCCGGCACGTGCTGGAACGCCACCATCACCTGGAACAGCGGGTTCCGCCCGAACGCCCGCTCCGGGTTGACCGCCTCGACGACCCGGTCGAACGGCACGTCGGCGTGGCCGAACGCGGCCAGGTCGGTTCGCCGCACCCGGCCGACGAGCTCGCCGAACGAGGGATCCCCGCTCAGGTCGGCGCGCAGCACGAGCGTGTTGACGAAGAACCCGGCGAGCGCGTCGAGACGCTGATCGCCCCGCCCGGCGACCGGGCTGCCGAGCGGAATGTCGGTGCCGCCCCCGAGTCGCCCGAGCAACGCCGACAGCCCCGCCTGCACCACCATGAACGCGGTGCTGCCGGTCCGCCGCGCCAGCTCCCGCACCCGCTGGTGGGTGGCCGCGCCGATCGCGAACGGCACGATGCCGCCACGGTGCGACGGCGTCGCCGGCCGGCTCCGGTCGGCGGGCAACGCAAGCTCGGCCGGAATGCCTTGCAGAGCGGCACGCCAGAAGTTCAACTGCTCCTCTTGTACGCCTTCCAGAACTTCCCGCTGCCAGATCGCATAGTCGGCGTACTGCACGGCAAGCGGTGCCCAGTCCGGAGCAGAACCCTCGGTCCGCGCCGCATAGGCGACGCCGAGGTCCGCGATGAGCCGCCCCTCCGACCACTCGTCGGTGACGAGGTGGTGCAGCAGAAGCAGCAGCACGTGCCGGTCCGGCCCGTCGGCGAACAGGTGCGGCCGCAGCAGCAGCTCGGCCCCGATGTCGAAGCCGTAGCGGGCCGCCGAAGCGAGCGCCTCGTCGTCGTATTCACCGCGGTGCCAGGCGATCGCCGGCCGGTCGAGGATGCGCTGCACCGGCCGGCCGCCGACGGTCGGGAAGACGGTGCGCAGACTCTCGTGCCGCTGCACCACGTCGTCGAGCGCCGCTTCGAGCGCCGCCTCGTCGAGCGCCCCGTCCAGCCGCAGCGCGAACGCCACGTTGTAGGTCGGCCCCGGCCCGTTGAGCTCATGATGCAGCCACAGCCGGTGCTGCGCGGGCGCCACCGGCAGCGGATCGGGCCGCACGGCCACGACCAGTTCCGGCGTTTCCGAGCTGTCGCCCGCCCGATCGAGGTAGCCACCGAGCGCCGCCGGCGTCGGCGAATCGAACACGACCCGGATCGGCAGCGTGGCCCCGAACACCGCCCGAACCCGCGCGGCCAGGGCGGTAGCGGTCAGCGAATGCCCGCCCAGCACGAAGAAGTCGTCACCCGCACCCACGTCGGGCAGCCCGAGCACCTCGCCGAAGAGCCCGCACAGAATTTCCTCGGTCGCGGTCCGCGGCGCCGTTCCCCCGGCGCTGCCGGCGAAATCCGGCGCCGGCAGCGCACGCCGGTCCAGCTTCCCGGCAACCGTCATCGGAAACGCGTCGAGACCGACGAAAACCGCCGGGACGAGGTGGTCGGGAAGCCGCTGAGCGGCCCACTCACGCAGGTCAGTTTCTCCGATGACGTACGCGATGAGCCGCCCCTCGCGGGCCACCACCGCAACCTGACGCACATCCGGGTGTTCCGCCAGCAGCGCAGCAACCTCACCCGGCTCGACCCGGAACCCACGAATCTTCACCTGGTCATCGGCACGCCCGACGAACTCAAGCGTCCCGTCCGCGGTCCACCGGGCAACGTCGCCGGTGCGATACATCCGCTCCCCAACACGGAACGGATCCGCTACGAAACGCCCGGCGGTGAGTGCTGGACGCCCGAGATAGCCGCGTCCCAACTGTGCGCCGGAAAGATATAGCTCGCCCGCGACACCATTCTTAACTGGCCGCAGCCAGCCATCTAGAACGTAGGCCCGGGTGTTCCCGATCGGCCGCCCCACAGATGGAGAAGTACTGTCCCCCACCCACGCCATCAACGTGTCCACCGTGCACTCGGTCGGACCGTAGAGGTTGATCCCGGTGACCCCGTCGGCGTCCCGCAAAGACTGCCAGATCCGCGGATCCGCGGCCTCACCCCCGAGGGCAACCACCGCCGGCCGATGCGCGCCGTCGAGCAGCCCGGCGTCGACAAGCGGCCCGGCCAGCGACGGAGTGACGTCGAGGAAGTCGATCTCGTGCCGGCCGACGTAGCGGACGAACAGCTCCGGGTCCCGCCGCGTCTCGTCGTCGAGCAGATACAGCTCATGCCCGGCGACCAGCCAGAGCATCCCTTCCCAGGAGGTGTCGAAAACCAGGGCCGCCGACAGCGCGGCCCGAATCCGCCGCTCCCCCGTAAGCGGCACGACGATCCGCTCCCGGTGGTGCTGAAAGAGATTCAGCAAACTGCCGTGCTCGACCACGACACCCTTCGGCCGCCCCGTCGAACCCGAGGTGTAGATCAGGTACGCCCCCGAAGCGGGCAGGACCGCCGGCAGGTCAGGAGCAGGGGCAGGCGCGGCCGCCAGTCCCGGCCCGGCAACGGACGCGGAGGCAGCAGGCGCGTCCGCGGAAGCGGAAGCGGCAGACAAGGAGGCGGAAGTGGTGGGATGGGTCTCCAGGCTGCGGAGCAGGTCTGGGGTGAGGACGACCGCGGGGCGGGCGTCGTCGAGGAGGTAGGCGATGCGGTCGGCTGGGTAGTCGGTGTCTATCGGCAGGTAGATGCTGCCTGCGCGCAGGGCGGCCAGCCACGCCACCATCGCGTCGGTGGTGCGCGGCAGCAGGACCGCGACCACGCGCTCCGGGCCTGCGCCGGCGGTCAGCAGGGCGCGCGCCAGGCGGTCCACGCGGGCGGCCAGCTCGGCGTAGGTCAAGGAGTCCTCGCCTAAGCGCAACGCGACGGCGTCGGGCATTCGGCGGACGGTGTCGTCGAAGGCGTCCAGGAGCGTGCCGGGCGGCACGTCCATGGCCGACTCGTCGGGAACGAGTTGGCCGGCGGGACGGACCTTCGACATCAGCGCGTCGGGGGCGGCCACGAACTCGCTCAGGAGGTCGCGGAACTGGGTGAGGAGTTCGGTGGCGGCCTGGAGGTCGTACAGGTCGGGGCGGTGTTCCAGGCGCAGTCGCAGGGAGGCGTGCGGGACCACCACCAGGCTCAGTGGGTAGTGGGTGGCGTCGACCGGGATGCCGCCGCTGATCTCCAGGCCCTCGATCGGCGGGAGGCCCGCGGTGGCCGGGTAGCTCTCGAAGACGGTCAGCGTGTCGAACAGGTCGCCGACGCCGGTCAGGCGCTGGATCGCGGCCAGGCCCAGGTGCTGGTGGTCGAGCAGGGCCGCCTGTTCGGTCTGGATGCGGCGCAGCAGGTCGACCCAGGTCTCGGCGGGGTGCAGCCGCACCCGGACCGGGACGGTGTTGATGAACAGGCCGACCATGTCCTCGACGCCGGCCAGGCCGGCCGGGCGGCCGGATACGGTGGCGCCGAACACGACGTCGTCGCGGCCGGTCAGGGCGGATACGAGCAGTGCCCAGGCGCCCTGCACGACGGTGTTGAGGGTGAGGCCGTGGCCACGGGCGGCGGTGGTCAGGCGGTCGGTGTCGGCTGGGGACAGTACGATCTCGGCGACCTGTGGCAGGGCGGCGACGGCGGGCGCGTCCGACGCGACCAGGGTCGGCTCGTCCACTCCGGACAGTGCGGCCCGCCACGCGGCCTCGGACACCGCGTCGTCCTGGGCGGCCAGCCACGCCAGGTAGTCGGTGAAGGGGCGCGGGGCCGGGTTCTCGGCACCGGCGTACGCGGCAAATAGATCTTGAATTGCCAGTGGGCCGGACCAGCCGTCCATGAGCAGGTGATGCTGGGTCAGCACCAGGCGGTGGTCGCCGGGGCGGACCCGGGCCAGGACGAATCGCAGCAGCGGTGGCGCGTCGAGGTCGAAGCGGCGGTGGCGCTCGGCCTCGATCAGCGCGCCGAGGTCCTCGGGAGAGACGGTTACCTCGTCGAACGGGATGTCCGCCGACGCCGGGATCACCTGCACGGCGGCGCCGGAGTCGGTGCGCACGAAACCGCCGCGCAGGTTCGGGTAGCGGTCGAGGAGCGCGTTCGCGGCCGCGCGTAGCCGGGCGGCGTCGACATGACCGGTCAGCGTGAAGACCTGCTGCACGGTGTAGACGTCGGTGTTCTCGTCCCGGCCGGCCAGGTAGAACAGACCCTCCTGCAGGGGTGACAGCGGCAGCACGTCGGCGAGGTCCGGCCGGCGCGCGGTGAGCGCGGCCAGATCGTCGCGGCCGAGACCGGAGAGTGGCACGTCCGAGGGGGTGAGCGCGCCGGCGCCCGGCTCGTTCGCCGCGGCCAGCAGTGCGATCAGGGCGGCCAGCCAGTCGTCGGCGATCCGGCGCACCTCGGCGTCCCCGATCGCCTCGGCCGGATAGCTGAACTCCGCCCGCAGTACCGGCCCATCCGGTCCGTCCATCGTGGACGCATTGACGGCCAGCCGGTGGCTCACCGGCATCCGCGGGTCGGCGGTGGCGTGCGCGGCCGGCAGCTCGTCCGCGATCGCCCAGTCCGCCGCCGTGGCCGTCCCGCCGAACCGGCCGAGGTAATTGAACAGCACCTCCGGCCGCGCGCCGCGCAGATCACCGAACTGGTGCAGCAGCCCGTAGCCGACACCGCCATCCGGCACCTGCCGCAGCCGCTCCTTGACGCCGCGGACGACGGCGGCCGCGCCTCCGGACGCGGCCGGCAGCCGAATCGGAAATTCGCTGGTGAACCATCCGACGGTACGCACCAGGTCGGCCCCCGGCACGACCTGTTCCTCGCGGCCGTGCCCTTCGAGCCCGATCAGCGGCTCCGCGTGACTGCCGTGCCGCCGCGCGAGCGCCAGCGCGAGCCCCGCGAGCAGCACGTCCTGCACCCCGGCCCGGAACGTCTCGGGCACGCTGGTGAGCAGCGGCCCGGTCACCGCGGAATCCACCGTGACCGTCACCCGCCGCAGCGTGGCAGCGGTGTCCCGGGCCGGGTCGAGCCGGGTCCCGGCCGCGCCGCGCGTGGGCTTGGGCCACGTCCCGGCAGAGCCTCCCGTGAGCTCATTCGATCCGTCGGCACCCGGCGAAGCATCGACCGTTGAGCCGGCGGCACTCCGCGAAGGCTCGACCGGAGACCCGGCGGCAAGCCGGGAAGGCTCGACCGGAGACTCGGCGACAAGCCGGGAAGGCTCGACCGGAGACCCGGCGGCACTCCGCGAGGGCTCACCAGTTACACCGCCGGGGTCGCCCACGATCTGCGTCCAGAGGCGACGTTCGGCCTCGCGTGCAGGCAGCGCCGCGTGCAGGCCGAGCGCCCATCCACGAAACGAGGTGCCACCCGGCGCCGGCTTCTCGCCGTTGGCGGCAGTGGCGATGTCCTCGGCGAGGATGCGCCACGAAACCCCGTCCACGACAAGGTGATGGGCGACGAGCAGCAGCCGTCCCGGCAGGGCGCCCCGGTCGAACCAGACCGTCTGCACCATCACGCCCGCGGCCGGGTCGAGCCGGTCCGCGGCGGATTCCCGCTCGGACGCGACCAGGTCGGCGAGATTCTGCACACCGACGGCGACCACCCGCAGGTCCAGCACAAGCTCGCCCGCCGGGACCACCAGCGTCCATCGGCCGTCGGCGACTTCGCTCGTTGCGCCGACGTGGACCGGTGCTCCCACTTGGGCCAACGGGCCGGATTCGGCCGGAGTCGGGCGCTGAGGCGTGACGAAACTCGGGCCACCGTCGGCGAGCCCAGAGTCGACCGCGACGCCCGGTCCTGGATGGAGATTCGCCGGCGTCCTTTCGCCGCTGCCCGCCACCAGCCGGGCACGCAACAGATCGTGCGGCGCCAAGGCGGTGCGTACCACGGTCCGGATGTCGGCAGCCGTTGCGCCGGCTGGCGTGCGCAGCAGCAAGGCCTGCGAGTAGCGGTTGATCGGCGCGTCGAGGCCGCGCAGCCAGGCGATGATCGGGGTTTCCGGCACGGTGCCGACACCCGACTCGGTAAGGCTTGCGGCCTCGGCGACCGGGGTCGCGACCCGGGCCAGTTCGGCGACGGTCTGGTGTTCGAAGACCTGGCGCGGAGCGATGTGCAGGCCGGCCGCCCGAGCCCGGGACACGAGCTGGATCGAGAGGATGCTGTCGCCGCCGAGGGCGAAGAAGCCGTCGTCGCGTCCCACCGCCTCCTCGTCCAGGCCGAGCAGTGTGGCGAAGAGTCCGGCGAGCACCCGCTCGTCGGTGGTGGCCGGGCTTTCCCCGGTCGCGGTGACGGCCGGCTCGGGCAGCGCGCCCTTGTCCACCTTGCCGCTCGCGGTCAGCGGCAGCGCGTCGAGCAGCATCACCGCGGACGGCACCAGCGCCGCCGGCAGCCGGCCGGCCAGATAGTCGCGCAACTCATCGACGCCGAATGCGCCACGCGGCTCCCCGATGTCGGTGCCGCCACCGATCTTCTGTGCGGTGCCGGCTCCGAGCGGGACGGCGTAAGCGATCAGGCGGCCGGCCTTGGCGACGACCGCGGCCTGGGCGATCGCCGGGTGGGCGGCCAGGACCGCTTCCACCTCGCCGGGCTCCACGCGGAAGCCGCGGATCTGGATCTGGTCGTCGGTGCGGCCGAGGAACTCCAGGTCGCCGGCGGCGGTGCGGCGCACCAGGTCGCCGGTGCGGTACAGCCGTGCGCTGGGGGCGCCGAACGGGTCGGCCACGAAACGGGACGCGGTCAGGGACGGGCGGCCGAGGTAGCCGCGGGCCAGGCCGGCGCCGCCCAGGTACAGCTCTCCCGGCACACCCGGCGGGACGGGGCGCAGGTGAGCGTCCAGGACGTGGGCGGTGCGGTTCAGGTCGGGGCGGCCGATCAGGACCGTGTCGAAGTCGGCCGGTGCCACCCAGGAAGTCGCGGTCACGGTTGTCTCGGTCGGGCCGTAGGCGTTGATCAGGCGGTGGTCTGCCTGCCAGCGGCGCACCTCGTCGGCGGCCATCGCCTCGCCGCCGATCGTGATGGTCACGCCGGCCGGGATGGCCGAGGTCGGTAGCGCGGCCAGCAGCGCCGGCGGCAGGTCGACGTGGGTGAGCCGGCGAGCGGCCACGAAGTCGCCCAGGCCGGCGCCCAGCCGCGCGTCCTCGGGCACGATGACGAGGGTTCCGCCGGAGAGGATGGAGGCGGCCAGTTCGCTGAAGGCCACGTCCACGCCGGTCGAGACGAACTGCGCGACCCGCGAGTCCGGGCCGGCGCCGAAGACGGCTCGCACCGCGGCGACCAGACCGGCCAGGCCGGTGTGCGGAACCACGACGCCCTTCGGGCGGCCGGTCGAGCCGGAGGTGTAGATGACGTAGGCGGGGTGTTCTGGAAGTACCACGACACCTGGATCAGAGGTGTCCTCGGCGAGTTCGGTAACCAGGACCTGCGGGATGTCCAACTCCGACGGTGCCGAGGTCACCAGCAGGGCCGCGGCGGCGTCGGCGATCTGCAGGCGGTGGCGGTCGGCCGGGTGGTAAGGGTCCAGCGGAAGGTAGGCGGCGCCCGACTTCGCCACGGCCAGCAGGGCCACCAGCAGGTCGGCCGAGCGGGGCAGCAGGACCGCCACCACGCGCTCGGGGGCGGCCCCGGCGGCGATCAGGCGGTGCGCCAGCTGGTTGGCGCGCTTGTCCAGCTCGGCGTATGTCATGAGCCGGTCGTCGTCCTCGACGGCGACGGACGACGGCGCTGCGGCTACCCGCGAGGCAAAGAGCTGCCCTAATGTACGGGGTGCGACCTCGCCGCGTACTCCCTGCCAGGCGGAACCGGACGCGGTCCGCTCGGCATCGCTCAGCAGATCGGCCGCGGAGATCGCGTGGTCGGGGTTTGCCACGACGGCGCGCAACAGGCGCAGCAGGCGGTCCGCCATGGCCGAGATCGTCGCCTCGTCGAACAGGTCGGCGCGGTATTCGATGCTGCCGTCCAGGCCGGCCGGCCGCTCGGCCACGTCGAACGTGAGGTCGAACTTCGCGGTGCCGGTCGCGACCAGGCGCGGTGTCACCTGGGCGCCGGGGAAACCGGCGATCGCGGGCAGCGCGGCCTGGTAGGACACCATGACCGAGAACAGCGGGTGGTGGGCGAGGGATCGCCGCGGGTTGAGGTCCTCGACGAGGCGTTCGAACGGCAGGTCCTGGTGGGCGAGGGCGGCCAGGTCGGCGGCGCGCACCCGCTGCAGGAGCTCGGCGAAGCTGGGGTCGCCGGAGATGTCGGTGCGCAGGACGACGGTGTTGACGAAGAAGCCGACGAGGCGTTCGAGGGCGTCGTCGGGCCGGCCGGCCACCGGGGTGCCGAGCGGGATGTCGTCGCCCGCGCCGAGGCGGCCGAGCAGGGCGGCCACCGCGGCCTGCACGGTCATGAACAGGGTCACGCCGTGCTCGCGGGCGAGCCGGCGCAGCTCGGCCTCGAGCGCGGGATCGATCGGGAAGTGGATCATCCCGCCGGCCGCGGCGGCTTGGGCCGGGCGCGGGCGGTCGGTGGGCAGGCGCGGGACGTCGGGCGCGCCGGCCAGATTTTCCCGCCAGAACTCCAGGTGCGGCTCGATCGGCAGCGCGTCCTGCCAGGCCGCGTAGTCGGGGTAGCGCACCGGCAGCGGCGGCCAGCCGGGTTCGTCGCCGGCCAGCCGGGCCGCGTACGCGGTGGCCAGGTCGTCGAGCATCGGGGTCAGCGACCACTCGTCGCCGGCGATGTGGTGCACGACCAGCAGCAGGACGTGGTTGGCCGGGAACCAGTGCACGCGCAGCGGCGGCTCGGTGGTGATGTCGAACGGTTCGCGGACCGTTTCGTCGACGTCGCCCGCGGAGGTGACCAGCCGGACCTGGGGTTCTAGAACTATCGGGAACGGCGATCCATCACGCGAGGCGAAGACGGTCCGCAACGGTTCGTGGCGGCGTACCAGATCGTTCAGGGCCTCTTCTAGAACTTCCAGGTCGAGGTCGCCGTCAACGTCGAGCGCGAGCGGCAGGTTGTAGGTCGGGTTAGGGCCGTCCAGCTCCGACAGGAACCACATCCGGCGCTGGGCGGCCGACATCGTGCCGGCCGGGGCGCCGGCGATCAGCGGCGGCCGCCCCGTCAGGCCGGCGGCGGACTCCAGGCGGGCGGCGGACTCCAGGCGGGCGGCGAGGCCGGCCACGGTCGGCGCGTCGAAGACGTCGCGGAGGGCGAGGTCGGCGCCGAGGAGAGCGCGAACCCGGGCCGCGACCCGGGCGGCGAGCAGCGAGTGCCCGCCGAGCGCGAAGAAGTCGTCCCGCACCCCCACCGCCGGCACCCCGAGCACGTCGGCGAAGACGCCGGCCAGCAACTCCTCCTGCGGGATGCGGGCGGTCTCCGGCGCGACGGCGGCGTAGTCCGGCGCGGGCAGCGCATTGCGATCCAGCTTGCCGTTCGGCGTCGCGGGCAATGCGTCAAGCACGACGATCGCCGACGGGACCATGTAGTCGGGCAGCGCCTCGGCGGCCCGGCGACGCAGCGCGGCCAGGTCAGGGACAGCGCCGCCAGGCACCATGGCGACCGCGCCGCCACGCGCCGTGGGGACCGCCACCGTCGGGACCGCCGCCGTCGGGACCGCCGCCGTCGGGACGGCCGCCGTCGGGACCGCCGCCGTCGGGACCGCGCCGCCACGCGCTGTGGGGGCGGCGCCCACGACGTAGGCGACCAGGCGCCGGTCGCCGGGGCGGTCCTCGCGGATGACGGCTACGGCCCGGACCACCGCCGGGTCCGACTCGAGGACCGTCTCGATCTCGCCGAGCTCGATTCGGAAACCGCGCAGCTTCACCTGCTGGTCGACCCGGCCGAGGACGTCGAACGTGCCGTCCGGCAGGCGCCGGGCGAGGTCGCCGGTGCGGTACATGCGCTGCCCCGGTGCCCACGGGTCGGCCACGAACCGCGACGCGGTGAGTTCGGGACGGCCGAGGTAGCCGCGGGCCACACCGGCGCCGCCGAGATATAGCTCGCCCGCGAAACCGTCGGGGACCGGCCGCAGGGCGACGTCTAGAACGTAGGCGCGAGTGTTCCAGATCGGATGGCCCACAGTTACCGCATCGCAGAGCAACCGATATGCCGTGGACCAGATCGTGGTCTCGGTCGGCCCGTAGAGGTTGGTCACCTCGGCCGCATGCGTGCGCAGCGCGGCCGCGAGCTCCGGCGGCAACGCCTCGCCGCCAGCCAGCACCCGTAGCCCGGCGAGGGCCTGCGCTCCGCCCGGCACGTCGACCAGCGCCCGCCACAATGTCGGTGTGGCCTGCACGACGGTCGCCCCGGTGCGCCGCACCAGCGGCGCGAGTACCGCTGGGTCCTGCACAGCCTCCTTGGGCGCGAGGACGACGGCCGCCCCGCACAGCAGCGGCAGGTAGAGCTCCAGCCCGGAGATGTCGAAACTGACCGTGGTCACCGCGAGCAGCCGGTCGTCCCCGCCCAGCGGCACCTCGTCCCGCATCGCGAGCAGGAAGTTGACCAGGTTCTCCCGGGTGATCACGACGCCCTTGGGCCGTCCGGTCGACCCCGAGGTGTAAAGCACATAGGCCGCGTCGTCCGCCACATAGTCGATGTCGCCGAGCGGCGCAGCGTCCGGAAGCGGCAACTCGAGCCAAAGCGTCGGCACCTCAACAGGGCCGGCGACTGGAGGCACCGAAGCGCCGCCATACGGCGCGGAAGCGGGATCGCGGCCAAGATCGTCGGTGGGGCGGACGCCCGCGGCCGTGACCAGCAGGGCGGGGGCGCTGTCGGTGAGCATCCAGGACAGGCGGTCCGGCGGGAAGTCCGGGTCGAGCGGCAGGTAAGCCGCCCCGGTTCGCTGGATGGCGAGGAGCGTGATCAACAGGTCGGCGGTTCGGGGCAGGCAGCATGCGACGATCCGGCCGGGTGCGGCGCCGCGCGCGGCGAGCACCGCGGCCAGCGCTTCGACGCGGCCATGGAGGTCGGCATAGCTGAGCGCCGCGCCGTCCGGTTCGATCAAGGCAACTGCCGATGGTGTACGCCGTACCTGCGCCCGCCACAGGTCGATCACCCCGGCGGCCGGCAGTTCCCGCACGGTGTCGTCGGCGGCGGGCGCGTCCACCAGCCCGAGACGGCCGGTCGGCGTCGACGCGTCGGTCGAGGCGAACGCGGCCAGCAGCGCAGCCAGCCGGGCCGTGTGCCCATCGAGGTCGGCGGAGGTGTAGCGGGCCGGATTGGCGTCGATGGCCAATTCGAGGACGTCCCCGCCGCGGTCGTCGAGGGTGATCGAGAGGTCGTCCACCGGCCCCGGCGACACGTAGCGCGGCGTGCCCCGATGACCGCCGAAGTCGAGGGTGGTGCCGAACGGCTTGATGTTCACCCACGGCCCGACCAGCCGCCGCGAGCCGCCGACCAGCCCGAGATCGCGCCGGATGTCCTCGCCGCGATAGCGCTGATGCGGCCGGATCGCCTTGACCTCGGAGGCGACCCGGCCGATCAGCTCCGCCACGGTGTCCCCCGGAGTGACCCGGATCCGCAACGGAAGCACGTTGACCGCGGTAACCGGCACCCGAGCGGCCACCGAGCCGAGCCGGCCCATCATCGGCAGCCCGAGCACGGCTTCGGTAGCGCCGGTGAGCCGGTGCACGTAGAGCCCGACCGCGGCCAGCACCGCCTCGACCCGGGTGGCCCGGGCCGCCTTGCCGACCGCGGCGAGACCCTCCCCCACCGAGGCCGGCAGGGCGACCCGGCGGCGCAGAAAACTAGAACTCGGCCGGCTGGGTCCAGAACTGATGTCCGGCACTTCTACATCGGACAGATGCGACTTCCAGAACGCCCGGTCGCCCGCGTGCTTGCCCGAGGCGCGGTAGACGGCGTCCTCGGCGACCACGTCGGCGAGCCGGCCGAACGGGCTCGGCGGCACCGCAGCGCCCGACACCATGGCGCTGTAGACGACGGCGAGACGCGAGGCGACCAGCGCCGACGTGTAGGCGTCCATGACGATGTGGTGGCACCGCTGATACCAGGTCCACTGCCCCGGCCTACGCCGGATCAGCGCCTCGGCGAAGACGGGACCGTCCGCGAGGGAGATCGGCGAGGCCAGGTCAGCGGCGATGAAGCTGGCGGCCGCGTCGTCGTCGAGCGACAGGACCTGCAGCGACCACGCCGGAGCGGCCACGATTTCCTGCGAGGGAGCGTCCGCCGTACCGCGGAATCGGGCTCGCAGGGCCTCGGCGTCGCCGAGGGTGTGGCGCAGTGCCCGCTCGAAAACCGCCGGGTCGATCTCGCCGTCGATGTCGACGCAGGCGGCCGTGCTGAACGCCGGTCCCGGGTCGAGTTGCTGGGCGAACCAGACCCCGGCCTGGGCTGCGGTGAGTTCAAGCGGCACTGTCGTACTCCGTTTTGTGCAGGGTGGTCCACCGCCGCGTCACATCGGCGCGGCGGTGGAGCACGAGGGTCGGCGATCAGCCGGCGGAAGCGTCCATCTGGGCGATCAGCGACTTGGGCCGCATGTCGGTCCAGCTCTTCTCGACGTAGTCGAGGCAGGCGGCCCGGCCGTCCTCACCGAACGCCACCGTCCAGCCCGCCGGCACGTCGGCGAAGGCCGGCCACAGCGAGTGCTGTCCCTCGTCGTTGACCAGCACGAAGTACCGGCCCTCCTCGTCCTCGAACGGGTTGGTCATTTCGCCTCCTCTGCCGCGACCCAGGACAGGCCGTCACCGGCGGGAACCAGGCCGCCCTCGAGGAGCGGCAGCTCCCGAGCGGACGCGCCCTGCACCCCGCGCACCTGGATGTTGTTCATCTCCTGCATGACCTCCCGCACCACCGGCGTGCCGAACAGGTGGTGCATCCGCTCGCCGGATTCGGTCTGCATGCTGCCGGTGCGCTCGACCGCGTCGGCGAGCGCGCCGGACGACTCCCGGAACTCGCCGACCAGCTGGTCGGCGTTGGTGAACGCCTGCTCGCCGGAGTGCACGCCGCCGACGAGGCTGACGAACGCCTCCAGGTCGGTGGCGTTGAAGTTGGTGACCTTGCGGGCCTTCCAGAAGTACGACTCCTCGTTGCTCTGCATGTCGTAGAACGCGGAGAGGAACTCGTAGAAGACCCGGTACTCCCGGCGGTAACGCCCCTCGAACTCCTCGAACACGCGGTCCTCGGGGAGGGAGCCGTCGAGCACGCTGTTGATCGACCGGGCGGCGAGCAGACCGGCGTACGTCGCGAGGTGCACGCCGGTGGAGAAGACCGGGTCGATGAAGCAGGCGGCGTCGCCGACCAGCACCATGCCGGGCCGGTGGAACGTCGAGTTGGTGTACGAGTAGTCCTTGCGGGTGCGGATCTCGCCGTAGGTGCCCTCGGTGACCCGGGTCGCGTCGGACAGGAAGCCCTTGACGATCTCGCACCGGTCGACGAAGCCGAGCAGCGCCTGCTCCTGGTCGCCCTGCAGCTTGGCCGCGTGCTCCCGGGAGATGACGGCGCCGACGCTGGTCAGCGTGTCGGACAGCGGGATGTACCACATCCAGCCCTCGTCGAAGGCGGCGCAGAGGATGTTGCCGGAGTCCGGCGCCGGCAGCCGCTTGCCGCCCTCGAAGTAGCCGAACAGCGCGATGTTCTGGAAGAAGTCCGAGTAGATCCGCGAACCGCCGACACCCTGGTGGATGCGGCTGCGGTTGCCGGACGCGTCGACCACGAAGGTCGCCTGGATCTCATGGAGAACGCCATCGGCGGAGGTGTAGCGCACGCCCCGCACCCGTTCGTCATCGCCGATGACCTCAGTGACAGAACTGTTCTCGCGAACATCTACCCCGCAGGCCGCGGCGTTGCGCAACAGGATCTCGTCGAACTTCATCCGCTCGACCTGGTAGGCGTACGAGGTCGGGCCGGAGAGCTCCGGAGCGACCGCGAAGAGGAAGTTCCACGGGACCGGGTTGGTGCCCCAGCGGAAGCTGCCGCCCCGCTTCACCATGAACGACGCTTCCTCGAGCTGCGCAGTGACGCCGAGCATCCGCCCGATGCCGTGCACCGTGGACGGCAGCAGCGACTCACCGATCTGGTACCGCGGGAAGGTCTCCTTCTCCAGCAGCACGACCCGGTGCCCGCGCTTGGCGAGCAGGGTGGCCGCGGTGGACCCACCCGGGCCGCCGCCGACCACGACGACGTCGACATTCTCGATGTTGGCGCTCAACGCTTCCCCTCCAGCAGGTGGAACCAGGCGGCGACCGTCGGGTCCTGGGCCAGGTCGAGGTAACCGGCCTCGAAGCCGGCCTCCCGCCACCGGGTGGCGAGGCTCATCAGCCGGATCGAGTCGAGTCCGAGATCGATCAGGTTGTCGTCGTCGGCGAAGCTGCCCGGCTCCTCGGCCAGCACCTCGGCGACGTCACTGCGGAGACGTTCGAGGCTCAGGGGTGCGGTCATGTGTCGGCATTCCTTAGGTCGCTCGTGTTAGGTAAGGCTTACCTTACGATTTCGCGTGAGTAAAGACGTCTTCTCACCCGCCGGGGGAAATTTCGTAAAAGAGCAGGGCAGCGTGCTTGTGACCAAGATCGCGTATGCCGAGGAACTGAAAACCGGCGCCGCAGAACATGCGGCGGGCGATCTGGTGCCGCTCATCCGGATCGGCAAACACCTTGCGTACGCGCGGATCCGCGACCGCCAGCCCATCAGCGACCGCGCGCACCAGCCGACGGCCGAGTCCTTGACCGGTCCGGCCCAGCTCCCCGATCGCCAGGTGGATCCCCAGGTCGTACGGGTCGGCCCGGTATTGACGGCCGACCACGTCTCGAGGCGTGCGGTAGATCTCGACGTACGCCATCGGCTTTCGCTCGAAAGAGACGACGCACGGCCGTGAGAAGTCCCCCGCCAGCTGTTCTTCCAGAACGGCGGACCAGCGCGACGGCGGCCACGCCTGCTCCCAGAACAGCGCGACATGCGGCTCGTTCATCCACTCGCTGATCAGCGGCGCATCGGCCCCGGACGCCACCCGCAGCGACCACGGCGGCGAAAGGACGGGCACAGGCGGAGGCCCCGCCGCGACCACCGCCGCGGCGAGACCCGCCGTCACCTCACGCGTGGACACTCAGACGGCTGCCTTGGCCGCGGTGGAGATGTCCGGGATCACGTTGTCGATGAGGTACTGCACCGACAGCGGCGTCGGGGTGCGCAGCGCCGAGAACTGCGTCGCGCTCAACGCCTTGTACGAGCCGCGCTTGACCGAGGCGAGCCCCTTGAACAGCGCGTTTCCCTCGAGCGTGGGCTGCAGCGACGGCTCGGCGTAGTAGATCAGCGTGACGTTGGAGTCGAGCACGCCGACCTTCTCCAGGCTCAGCTGCACGGCGAACTCGTCGCCCTTGAGCGCTGCCACGGGCGGCGCCAGCTTCATGCCGAAGTCGTTGAGCATCTTCACGCCGGCGTCCTTGTCGGAGCGCAGCACGCCGATCGAGCCGGCCTCCCACATCTGGCTGAGCGTGAACTCCTTGCCGACCAGCGCCGGGTTGTCGGCCTTGGCCTTCGCGACCTTGGCCTCGATGTCCGCGGTGACCTGGGTGGCCTTGGCGTCCTGGCCGACCGCCTTGGCGACCTGCTTCAGCGTCGACTGCCAAGGATCTTCAAAGGCGCCAGTCGTCTCGTACGCCGTGGTCGGCGCGAGCTTCGACAACTTGGCGTACTCGTCGTCGATGTAGTAATCGCCGCCGGCCAGGATCAGGTCGGGCGCGAGCGCCGCGATCTTCTCCACGTCGAACCCGGTGTCGCCCGCGGTGAGCACGGTCGGCTTGCTGGTCAGCAGCGGCTTGGCCCAGTCGGTGACGCCACCGTCGCCGGAGGACTCGGCCACGCCGACCGGCTGCACGCCGAGCACCAGCAGGGCGTCGAGGTCGGCGTCGGAGAGCGCCACGATCCGCTGCGGGGCGGCCTTGACCTCGGCGGTGCCGAGCTTGTGCGTCAGGGTGACCGGGAAGCTGGCCGCGGCCGCCGTCGAGGCGCCCGGCGACGCGGTGTCGTCGGCGTCGCCGCCACAGCCGCTGAGGGCAGCGAGCCCGGCGGTGAGGGCGAGTCCGGCCGCCAGGACACGGCGGGTGGCGGACGAGGGAAACAACATATAGGACCTCACGATCGCAAAGTTAGGTTAGGCTAAGCTAAGCGACGCCGTGATTCGAAGGCAAGGCGGGGTCCGTGTTTTGGTAAGGCTAACCTTCCATAGGATTCGGGCAATGAAACGGAAGGAAAAAGATGGTGGCCAGTACGGGGTTCGCCCGGCGCGCACCGGTCACCCGTAGCCGGTTGTCGGCCTTGATTGCCCTGGTGGTGGCGGTTCTCCTGGCCGTCGTGCTGAGTCTCGCGCTGGGCGCTCAGACATTGAGCCCGGCCGAAATTTGGCACGCCGTCGTCGCGCCCGACCCGGCCTCGCCGGCGACCGCGATCGTCCGAGATCTTCGTCTCCCCCGGACCATCCTCGGCGTCCTGGTCGGACTCGCGCTCGGTGCGGCCGGCGCCCTCATGCAGGGGCACACCCGCAACCCGCTCGCCGACCCCGGACTGCTCGGCATCTCGGCCGGCGCCTCGTTCGCGGTGGTGATCGGCATCCAGTTCGGGGTGACCGCGCTGACCGGCTACATCTGGTTCGCGTTCGCCGGCGCCCTGCTCGCCAGTCTCGCCGTCTTCGGCATCGCGGCCGGCGGCCGGGGCGGGCCCACGCCGGTCACCCTCGCCCTGGCCGGGATGGCGATCAGCGCCCTGCTCAGCTCGTTCACCCAGTCGATGCTGATCTCCGACGACTCCAGCCTCAACGTCTTCCGCTTCTGGGTGGTCGGCTCGCTCTCCGGCCGCGGCACCGACGTGGCCGTCCAGGTCGCCCCGTTCATCGCGGCCGGCCTGCTCCTGGCCCTGGCCAACGCCCCCGCCCTCAACGCCCTCGGCCTCGGCGAGGACGTGGCCCGCGCGCTCGGCCAGCGGGTGGCGCTCGCCCGCACGCTCGGTGTGACCGCCGTCGTGCTGCTGGCCGGCGCCGCCACCGCGGCCTGCGGCCCGATCGCCTTCCTCGGCCTGATCGTCCCGCACGCGGCCCGCGCCCTGACCGGCCCCGACCACCGCTGGCTGATCCCCTGCTCGGCCCTGGCCGGCGCGGCGACGCTGCTGGTCGCCGACGTCATCGGCCGCCTCGTGCTGCGCCCGGCGGAGCTGCAGACCGGCATCGTCCTGGCCGCGGTCGGCGCCCCGTTCTTCATCATCCTGGTCCGCCGCCGCGCCGGGGTGGTGAAGCTGTGACCGCGACCCTTGTCCGGCCCCCGGGTCGCCGGCCGGTCTCGGCCGGGCCGGTCGGCGGGACCGTCTCGGTGCGATCCATCGCGGTCGGGCTCGCCGGGCTGGCCGCGACGGCCGCGATCGTCGTGTTCAGCATCAGCCACGGCAGCTTCACCATCGCGCCCGGCGACGTCGTCGACACGCTGCTCGGCGGCGGCACCGCGGCACAGAAACTCATCGTGCTCGACCTGCGCCTGCCCCGGATCCTCACCGCCCTGCTCGTCGGGGCGGCCCTCGCGGTCTCCGGCGCGCTCACCCAGACCTTCGCCCGCAACCCCCTCGCCAGCCCCGACGTGCTCGGCGTGACCAACGGCGCGTCGCTCGGCGCGGTCGCAGTCATCGTGCTCGGCGGCACCTCGGTCATCGGGGTGCCGCTCGCCGCCCTCGCCGGTGGCCTGGTCACCGCCACGATCGTCTACCTGCTCGCCTGGCGGCGCGGGGTGGACGGTTACCGGCTCGTCCTGATCGGCATCGGGGTCGGCGAGATCGTCTCCGGCGGGGTCTCCTGGTTCCTGGTGCGGGCCGAGATCCTCGACGCGACCCGGGCCACCATCTGGCTCAACGGCTCGGTCGCCGGCGCCGGGTGGGAACAGGTCCGGCCACTGTCGATCGCCCTCGCGGTGCTGCTGCCCCTGGCAGTGGCCACCGCGTTCACCCTGCAGGCGCTGCAGTTCGACGACGACGTGGCGCGGGCTCTCGGCGTACGGCTGCAATTGGCGCAAGCCGCCGTCGTGCTGGTCGCAGTCGCCCTCGCGGCCGCGGCGGTCTCCGCCGCCGGCCCGATCGAGTTCGTCGCGTTCGTCGTCCCGCAGATCGCTCTCCGCCTGTGCGGCGGCTCCCGGCCGCCGCTGATCGTCTCGGCCGTGCTCGGCGCCCTGCTCGTCTCCGGCGCCGACCTGGTCGCCCGCGTCGCCCTGCCCGCCCGCGAGCTGC
Organism: Actinoplanes sp. NPDC026619; assembly: GCF_040638295.1. Taxonomy (NCBI): domain Bacteria; kingdom Bacillati; phylum Actinomycetota; class Actinomycetes; order Micromonosporales; family Micromonosporaceae; genus Actinoplanes; species Actinoplanes sp. NPDC026619. Next base: position 2,609 of record NZ_JBEZYA010000016.1, on the reverse strand, counting down.
CGGTCGGCCTGGTCACCGCGATCGTCGGCGCCCCCTACCTGCTCTGGCTCCTGGTCCGCACCAACCGGAGAACCACATGACCCGCACGCAGCCACCCTTCCCGGCCGAGCCGGCCGACGTCGCAGCAGCCGCCCCAACCGCGCAAGCCGCCGGCACGCAGGCCCACGCCGCCAGCGCGCGAGGCTCCGCCGCCGAAACGGCCGAGACCGCCGCTGCGGAGCGAGGCGAGCCCGCCAGCCGGCTGCAGGCGCGTGGGCTGCAGCTCGGCTATGGCGAGAACATCGTCGTCGACGGGCTCGACCTGGACATTCCGCACGGCGTGGTGACCGCCGTCGTCGGGCCCAACGGCTGCGGCAAGTCGACTCTGCTGCGGGCGCTCGGCCGGCTGCTCAAACCGCGCGCCGGTGAGGTGCTGCTCGACGGCTCGCGGATCGACCGGATGCCGACCCGGGAGGTTGCCCGGATCATCGGGATGCTGCCGCAGTCGCCGGTCGCGCCGGACGGCCTCACCGTCGCCGACCTGGTGATGCGTGGCCGGCACCCGCATCAGACCTGGTTCCGGCAGTGGTCGCCGGCCGACCAGCGGATCGTCACCGAGGCCCTCGAGTGGACCGACATGCGCGACCTCGCCGACCGGCCGGTCGAGGCGCTCTCCGGCGGTCAGCGGCAGCGCGCCTGGATCTCGATGGCGCTCGCCCAGGGCACCGAGGTGCTGCTGCTCGACGAGCCGACCACCTACCTCGACCTGGCCCACCAGATCGACGTGCTCGACCTGGTGCGGAAGCTGCACCTCGAACGCGGCCGCACGATCGTGATGGTGCTGCACGACCTCAACCTGGCCGCCCGCTACGCCGATCACGTCGTCGCGATGCGGGACGGGAAGATCGTCGCGCAGGGGCCACCGGCCGAGGTCTTCACCGTCGAACTGCTCGCCGACGTGTTCGGCCTCTCCGCTCTGGTGGTGCCCGACCCGGCCACCGGAACACCCCTCGTCGTGCCGCTGCCAAGACACGGTGCCGCACCGCTGCTATGACACGGTGGCGTGCCACCGCCAAGACACGGTGTCATGACACGGTGGCGTGCCACTGCCGAGACACGGTTGAGTATCCTGGGCGCGACGCCGAGCGCAGGGACGACGAATACCGATGGTGGCTGAGCGCGACGGGGATCGCCGGCACGTGAGCGACGCGCTCCGCGAGGCGATCCTGCGGGGTGAGTTCCTGCCCGGCGAACGCCTGGTCGAGGCACAGCTGATGACCCGGTTCGCGGCGAGCCGGTTCAACGTGCGGGCCGCGCTGACCGACCTGTCCGCCGAGGGCCTGGTCGAGGTGCAGCGCAACCGCGGCGCCCAGGTCCGCAAGGTGTCGCTCGACGAGGCGGTCGAGATCACCGAGGTGCGCATGGTGGTCGAGGGCCTGATCGCGGCGCGGGCGGCCGACCGGGTCGAGCCCGACCAGGCCTCCGAGCTCGACGAGATCGGCCTGCTGATGCGGCGCGCGGTCGAGGCGGGCGAATACCGTCGTTACAGCGATCTCAACTCCCGGCTGCACGCGCTGATCCGGCAGATCGCCGGCCACCGCACGGCCGACCGCATCGTCGGCACGCTGCGCGGCCAGCTGGTGCGCCACCAGTTCGTGCTGTCGCTGCTTCCGGGCCGGCCGCAGACGTCGCTGCCCCAGCACGAGCGGATCATCGCGGCGATCCGCGACCGCGACCCCAAGGTGGCCGAGGAAGCGATGCGCGAGCACATCGCGAGCGTGATCGACGCGCTGCGCGCGATCGACCAGCTCGGCGGCCCGGCTTAGGCACCTGCTCTGACCAGGCCACATTCATAAGAGAAGATCACCGCCTGTACGCGGTCGCGCAGCCCGAGCTTGGCCAGGACGCGACTGACGTGACCCTTGACCGTCCCCTCGGTGAGGAACAGCCGGCCGGCGATCTCCGCGTTGGACAACCCCCAGGCGATCAGCTCGAGCACCTCGCGCTCCCGCTCGGTGAGCACACGCAGCTCGGCCTCGGTGCGCGGCAGCGGGTCACCGGCGGCGCCGATGTGGCGTTCGATCAGCCGCCGGGTGACCGACGGCGCGACGATCGCGTCGCCCCGGGCCACCGCCCGGATCCCCGACAACAGGTCGGCGGCCAGGGTGTCCTTGAGCAGGAAACCACCGGCCCCGGCGCGGAGCGCGGCATAGACGTACTCATCAAGATCGAAGGTGGTGAGGACGAGGATGCGGGGCCCGTCCGGAAGGGCCGCGCGGATACGGCGGGTGGCTTCCAGACCGTCGACCTCGGGCATCCGGATGTCCATCAGGATCACGTCGGGCGCGGTCCGCACGGCCAGGTCGGTGGCCGCGGCGCCGTCGTCGGCCTCCCCGACGACGATCATGTCCTCGTCGTTCTCGAGGGTCGAAATAGCCGCTTTACTACAACGGTGCTCCCTGGCCGGCCCGGCGCCAACCAACGCGTCCCGTCGCCTTCCGCATCCAGACTTGACCATGATCACGCGCACGGATTTGCCGAGAACAGTGCACGGGTATATCCAAACACATGAATATAAAAGCTATAGCTGACGCGTCTGTCCAAGAATTCTTAGCTGCCGATGAGAGCGC